>NZ_CP108474.1:5421267-6023630 GCF_036226445.1 Streptomyces sp. NBC_01255 | reverse complement strand
CGGCCTGATCCTCGGGATCCTGGGCCCGCTGAGGCGGGGCGGCGAGGTCCGGCACCTGGGCGCGTTCTCGGTGGAGGGCGTGGCGAAGGAGCTGAGGGACGGCGGCACGATGCTGTTCGGCGTACCGACGATGTACCACCGGGTCGCGGACGCCCTCGGCGAGGACGCCCGGCTCGCGGAGGCGCTGGCGGGGGCGCGGCTCCTCGTCTCGGGTTCGGCGGCGCTGCCGGTCCACGACCACGAGCGGATCACGGCGGCGACGGGCCGGACGGTCGTCGAGCGGTACGGGATGACCGAGACGCTCATGAACACGAGTGTGCGGCCGGGCGGCGAGCCCCGGCCGGGAACGGTCGGGACCCCGCTCGCGGGCGTCGGCCTGCGGCTGGTGGACGAGGACGGTTCCGTGCTCGGCGGGTACGACGCGGAGACGGTCGGCGAGGTACAGGTCCGCGGCCCGAACCTCTTCTCCGGCTATCTGAACCGGCCGGACGCGACGGCGGCGGCCTTCGACGGCGACTGGTTCCGCACGGGCGACATGGCGGTCCGCGAGACGGACGGCGCGGTGCGCCTCGTGGGCCGCAAGGCGACCGATCTGATCAAGAGCGGCGGCTACAAGATCGGGGCGGGCGAGATAGAGAACGCGCTCCTCGACCACCCCGGCGTGCGGGAGGCGGCCGTCACGGGCGAGCCGGACCCGGACCTGGGCGAGCGGATCGTGGCGTGGGTGGTGCCGGCGGACACCGGGAAGCCGCCGACGGAATCGGATCTCGCGGACCACGTGGCGGGGCTGCTCGCCCCGCACAAGCGGCCCCGGGTGGTGCGCTACCTCGACGCGCTCCCCCGCAACGACATGGGCAAGGTCCTGAAGAAGGCGCTCCCGGCGCCTCGTTGACCAGGCGCGTCGCGCACGTGTGAGGCCGGGCCCCGGCTCACCGAGGTCCGGCCTCACACGTCCTGCAAGGTGGTGACTACTTCACGCCGAGCGCGCGGATCAGCTCCTGCGTGACCGTGCCGCCCTGGTCGTCGCTCGCGCCCGCCCGCAGCGAGACGGAGGCCGCCCCGGACGGGATCCGCAGCTCACCGCTCCAGGAAGCGCCGCGCCACGAGGGCTTGAGGGCGACCTTCGTCCAGGTCTTGCCCTCGTCGTAGGAGACGTCCAGGGTGCCGCCGGTGATCGTGCCGGTGCCGGCCGCGCCCTCCACGTACTCCGCGAAGGTCCGGACGGACAGCCGGCTGCCGGCCCGGACGTCGCCGTTGAGGTCGGTGTCCAGGTCGAAGCCGAGGTTGAGCATCGGCAGGTAGGTGATCCGGTCCGACGGGGTCTCGGCCGAGCGGAAGGTCCACTCGCTGTGGCCCTTGGTCGCGAGCCGCCAGCGGGCCGGGTCGAGCGTGGTGTCGGTGACGACCTTGTAGGTCGCCTCCTCGGCCGGGGCGTCCCAGGCGTAGGCGCCGGAGCTCATCTTGCGGTCGACGCGGGTGCCGTTGACGTACACCTCGGTGAACTGGGTCATCGAGTCGTCGTTCCACACGTTGCCGAAGCCGGTGTGGTCGGTGCCCGAGTCGCCCCAGCCGGGGGTGTTGAAGCGCAGGTCGTTGCCGACGCGCTGCTGGCCCCAGCCGAGGCCGGTGCCCAGCCACGGGTGCCAGACGGGGCCGAACCAGTCGAGGTCGACACGGCTGCCGCCCCGGTACGACGGGGTGCCGCCGCGCTCCTCCAGGGAGTCTGCGAGGTCGACGGACTCGTGCCAGCGCTGGCCGGTACCGGTGGAGACGTACTCGGTGCGCTCGACGGGGAAGGCGATCCACTCCTTGAAGCCGAAGCCGATCGGGAAGGTCTCGGTGATCGAGTAGCGGAACTCGCCGCCCAGCTCCGCGCGCTTGGTCGGCGCGTGGAAGGTGGAGCTGATCGTGGCCAGTTCGTCCTCGTCGGGCCGGAAGACCAGGTCCTTGCCGATGGCGCGGGGGTGGCCCTCGGAGAGGTCGTACGTGTACGGGGTGAAGCGGGTGCCGGTCACCTCGACGCGCTTGCCGTGTGCCGCGCCGGCGGCGAGCCGCTGGGCGTCGGCGGTGTTGACGGTGGCGACGGCGAGCGGCCGGTCCTCGTAGTCGGCGGTGCCGAAGTACTTCATCAGCCGGCCGGGCTGGTCGTCGGTGACGAACAGGGCCTTGGCGCCCGCGTCCTGGGCGGTCTGGGCGAGCTGCTTCGGGTCGGCGCCGGCGGTGAGCCGGACGAGGACGGCCTTGCCGGTGGCGTCCTTGCCCGTGTACTCGGCGGGGGTGCCGGTGCCCGCGTCGACGAGGCCGAGGCGGTGGCGGCCTTCGAGGAGGGTTCCGCCGCCCTGCGCGGTGGCGCCGGAGAGCCGGACGCCGTCGACGCTCGCCTCCACCATCGGCTTGCCGAGGCGCCAGACGGTCCGGTACTCGAAGGTGCCGTTCGTGACGGGCGCGGTGGGCGCGGCGAAGAGCGAGTCGTACGTCAACGGGACCTGGACGACGTCCGTGTAGGAGGTCCCGTTCGCCTTGCGGTCGTACTCCATGAGGAGCTGCCGGGTCTCGGTCCGCTTGTCGACCTCGGCGCGGATCTCGCGGAGCTGCCGTCCGTCGAGGGTGATCTCGCGGTCGCGGTCGAGGACGACCTCGGGCGAGGCGAGGAAGCCGAGGCCGAGGGAGTCCTTGCCGTGCGAGCCGCGCACGTCGAGGAAGGTGTCGACGGTGTACGTGCCCGGCTTGAGGCGGAGTTCGACGGTGCCGGACTCGCCGACGGTCGCCGGGAAGGGCTGCGCGCCCTCGGCCAGCTTCTTCATGCCGAGGTACGCGGAGGTGGGGGCGCCGTCGCGGTCCTTGACGTGGACGGTGAGGGTGTAGCGCTCCTCCTCCTTCACCAGGCCGAGCGCGGTGTGCGCGACGGACGTGCCGCCGGCGGTGGCGGTGATCCGGCCGGAGGACTGGCCGACGGGGGCCTTGGTGCCGTCGCCCGTGACGGTGGTGCTCGCGGAGCCGTGGGCGGGGACGGTGAGGGTGGTGTCGGCGAGGGCGGCGACGCCGGCCGGCATGCCCTCGACGGCGAGGTTCAGCTCGACGGGGGTGTCGGAGGAGTTGGTGTAGGTGACGGTCTTGGTGACCGGCTTGCTCTCCTCGTACGGCCAGGAGACGAAGCCGAGGTCGGCGGAGCCGGTGGCGGTGACGTTCGCGGAGATCGCGGCGGCGACGTCGACCCGGCCGGCGCCGAGGGCGTACGAGGAGGCGTCGAGCGTCTTCGACGAGGACATGAGCGCGTTCTTGAGTTGGGCGCCGGTCCAGTCGGGGTGCTGCTCGGCGAGCAGCGCGGCGACGCCGGCGATGTGCGGGGTCGCCATCGACGTACCGCTCATGGAGGTGTAGAGGCCGCTGCCGGTGACGAGCTGGGAGCGGGCGGCGACGATGCCGACGCCGGGGGCCGAGAGGTCGGGCTTGAGGGCCTGGTCGCCGTAGCGGGGGCCCTGGCTCGTGAAGTAGGCGGCGCGGTCGGCGGAGTCGACGGCGCCGATGGTCAGCGCGGAGTCGGCTGCGCCGGGCGAGCCGATGGAGCCGGGGGCTCCCGAGTTTCCGGCGGCGATGACGAAGAGGGCGCCGGTCTCGGCGGTGAGGGTGTTGACGGCCTGGGCCATCGGGTCGGTGCCGTCGCTGGGTTCGCGGGAGCCGAGGCTCATCGAGACGATCTTCGCGTCGATGTCCTTGGCGGCCCACTCCATGCCGGCGATGATCTGCGACTCGGTGCCGGAGCCCTGGTCGCTGAGGACCTTGCCGACGGCGAGGGTGGCGCCGGGGGCGACGCCCTTCTCCTTGCCGTCGGAGCCCGCGCCGCTGCCGCCGACGGTGGAGGCGACGTGCGTGCCGTGGCCGTTGCGGTCGGCGACCTCCTGGCCCTCGATGAAGGACTTGCTCTCGGCGACCCGGCCGCCGAGGTCGGGGTGGGCGAGGTCGGCGCCGGTGTCGAGGACGGCGACCTTGACGCCCTTGCCGGTGAGCCCGGCCTCCCAGGCCTTCGGGGTGCCGATCTGGGCGTTGGAGTCGGCCATGGCGGCCTCGACCTTGCCGTCGAGCCAGACCTTGGCGGGGGCGGTCGCGGCCCGCTGGGTCTTCTGCGCGGTGAAGCCGCGCCAGAAGGCGGCGGGGTCGGTGGCGGTGACGGCCGCGCCGCCGACGCTGGGGAGGGCACGGACGGTCTCGGTCCCGCGTGGGGCCGGGGCGGCGGCCCGGGCGCTCTTGGCTCCGTACGTGACGATCAGCGGCAGTTCGCCGGTGATGCCCTGCTCGACGAGGCCGGTGACGTCGAAGAGGCGGGGGTCGAGCGCACCGGAGGCCACGTAGGGGGCGGCCTCGTCGGGAACGACCGTGACGCGTCCGTCGACGATCTGGCTGCGTATCGCGCCGGTGGCGCCGTCGGCCCGGTCGACGGTGACGGTCTGCTTGCCGCCGCCGAGGTCGGTGAGGGTGACGCGGTCTCCGGTGACGAGGGTGACGGTGGCGGTGGTGCCCGTGCCCTTGGCCCCGGTGAAGGTCGCGGGTACGGGGGTGGTGGTGCCCGGCGCGGCGGCGGTCTGCCCGGCCGAGAGCATCACGAGGGAGATGCCGGCGGCGAACAGCCCGGCTCTCCCTCTGCCGAAGGGGGTGATCCTCGACGTCATCGACGAACTCCTCGCGGACCCGGGGTCGGGGGTGTTTCCGGGTGCCGGGAGGAGTCTTGGCCTCCGGGGCGGGAGTTGACTCCGTTCATTCCTGGCGGTTATGTGCCGTGGCGGTCAACCGCCAGGTCAGGAGGGTGACTTCGGGGTGAAACCCGCCCGGAGCCTCACGGAGTGGGGTTGTTTGCGTCGTACCGGCGGAAACGGCGTCCGTAGAGGGCCAGGACGCCGACGGCGAGGACGCAGGCGATCCCGCCGCCCGTGATGGCGACGGCCGGGGAGGTCAGATCGGCGACGGAGCCCGCGAGGAAGTCCCCGAGCCGGGGCCCGCCCGCGACGACCACGATGAAGACGCCCTGGAGCCGGCCGCGCATCTCGTCGGGCGCGGCGACCTGCATCATCGTGTTCCGGAAGATCATCGAGACGGTGTCGGAGTAGCCGGCGAGGGCGAGCAGGAGCAGCCCGAGCCAGAGGTGCCGGGTCAGCCCGAAGACGGCGATGGCGGTGCCCCAGCAGGCCACGGCGATCAGGATCGCCTGCCCGTGGTGGCGGATCCGGCCCTGCCAGCCGGAGAGGACCCCGCCGAGGAGCGCCCCGAACGCGGGCGCCGCGACGAGGAGTCCGGTGGTCTTCGCGTCCCCGCCGTACCAGAGGACGGCGACGGCCGGGAACAGGGCGCGGGGGTGGGCGAGGATCATCGCGCAGAAGTCTGAGAAGAACGTCATGCGCAGGTTGGGGCGGGTGGCGAGGAAGCGCAGCCCGTCGAGGACGGAGGCCCGCTTGTTCCCCTTCCGCTCCGGGAGCATCGACGGCAGCCGCCACATCGCGTAGAGGCTCGCGGAGAAGGCGAGGGCGTCGACGAGGTACGCCGTCTGGTACCCGGCGACGCCGACGATCAGGCCGCCGAGGCTGGGCCCGACGAGCATGCCGAAGGTCATCACCATCGAGTTGAGGGCGTTGGCGGCGCGCAGCTGCTCGGGCGGCAGGAGCCGGGGGATCATCGAGGTCCGGGCGGGCGAGTTGAGCGCGGCGCACACGGCCTGGAGGGCGACGATCCCGTAGAGGAACCAGACGCGGTGGAAGCCGGCGAACGCGGCGCCCGCGAGGGCGATCGAGAGGACGGCGGAGCCGAGGGCGCTGGCGAGGCCGAGCTTGCGGCGGTCGACGGTGTCGGCGACGGCGCCGCCGTACAGGCCGAAGACGACGAGCGGGACGAGGGAGAAAAGACCGACGAGCCCGACGGAGAAGGGCGAGCGGGTGATCTCGTACACCTGGAGGGAGACGGCGAGGGAGGTCATGCCCTGGCCGACCCAGGAGACGGTGCTCCCGAACCAGAGGCGGCGGTAGTCGGCGGAGGTCCGCAGCGGGGTGAGGTCGGCGAAGACCCGGCGGCGGCTGGTTTCGTCCTGTGGCTTCTCGGTGGTGGTCACGCGACGTCGTACCGCAGCTCGGGGCGGGCCCAGTGGATCCGTCCGGCGGGCGGGAGGACTCCGGTGCGGACGGCGCCGGTGCGCAGGTAGAACTCCTCGGCGGGCGGATGGGCGACGACCCGCACGGCCTGGAGTCCGGCGGCCCTCGCCTCCCCGGCCATGTGCTCCATGAGCAGCCGGCCGATGCCGAGGCCCTGGGCGCTGTCGGCGACGAAGGCGAGGTCGAGCTCGGCCTCGTCGACGAGGAGGGCGTAGAAGCCGAGCACCCGGCCGGTCCCGTCGACGGCGACGAAGACCGGGTGGTGCTCGATGTACGCCCCGCCGACCTGGTACCCCTCCACCATGGCCGCGTAGTCGCCCCGGTAGGCGGCGGAGGTCCGGACGAGCCGGGTGAGCCGCTTGGAGTCGTCGGCGCCGGCGCGCCGGATGGTGATGTCGGGCATGGGGTGAGTATAGGAACGTCGAGCGCGGTGACTCCTTACAGTTTCGTGGCCTCGGTCACGGCGGTGTCGTGCGTGAGGCTCCCGCCGTGGGTGAAGGCCGTGGCGAAGGCGGCTTCGCCGAGTGCGGCGCGGGCCGCCGCCTCCGTACGGTCGACGTCGGCGCGCTCCGCCGGGGGCAGCGGCGCGCCCGTCGAGGCACGCAGCGCGGCCGCCGCGCCCAGCAGGAGCGCGGCGCCCCGGGCGCGACCGGCGGGGGCGTGCGCGGAGGCCAGGCCTTCCAGGGCGAGTGCGACCGCCCTCGGGTCGCCCGAGGTCAGCGCGGTCCCGTACCCCTCCTCCTGGAGCTTCAGGGCTCCGGCCAGGTCGCCGCGCCCGAGCGCCGAGAAGCCGAGCTCGGCCAGGATCAGGGCGTTCGCTGAGTCGAGACCGACCGCCCGGTGCCAGTCGAGGACCTCCCGCATGTGACGCTCGGCCTCCTCGAAGAGGCCCTCGCGGCGGGCGCCCAGGCCGAGGCCGAGGACCGCGTTGATCTCGCCCGCGCGGAAGCCGACCTCGGCGGCCCGGTCCCTGGCGGCCTCGTGATAGGTCCGGCACTCGGCGAGATCGCCCCGGAGGAGGGCCGTGCGGCCGAGCCCGGCGAGCAGGTCGGGTACCTCGGTCGTCAGACCGAAGCTCTCCGCCGCCGCCAGACCGGCCCGCTTGAGCCGGTCGGCGCGCTCGTACTCGCCGTGGATCTCCGCGACGGTCGCGAGCGGGTACACGGTCCACAGCCGGGAGCACGCGTCGCCGAGCTCGGCGAAGAGCGCGTCCGAGCGGGCCGCGTCGGCCTCCGCGCCCGCCACGTCGCCCCTGAGCAGGAGCTGTACGGAGCGGTCCGCGAGCGCCGCCGCCTCGCCCCAGCGGTCGCCGTGGGCCCGGAAGCCGTCGAGGGCGCTGCCGGTCAGCTCACCGCCCTCGACCTGGCTGCCGGTGCCGCAGAGCGCGTGCGCGAGGAACCAGCGGGCCCAGGGGCGGCCGGTCGCGTCCACCGCGTCGTAGGCCGCCAGGGCCTCCGCGATCCGGCCGCGCCGGTCCGTCCCATCGCCGCCCATGACGGCGAGCCCCGTGCGCCAGACCCCCACGCGGGCCCTCGGCACGGCGAGCCCCGGTTCGTCGTCGGCGCCGCCGTCCGGGTGCGCCCGCAGCGCCGCCGTCGCCGAGCGGAGCGCCTCGCCGAGCCGCCCGCGCATGATCCAGTACCAGGCGAGCGCGTCGACGAGCCGGAGCGCGGCCCCCGCGCTCGCCCCGGCGCCGCCGGGCGCGGTGAGCGCCCGGTCCAGGGCCGCCCGCAGGTTCGGGGTCTCGGCGTCGAGCTGCGCGAGGCGACGCCGCTGGTCGGGGCCGCGCAGGGCGGGCCCGGCCTCCTCGGCGACGCGGAGGTGGTACGCGAGGTGGCGTTCCCGTACGGCCTCGGTCTCGCCCTCGTCCCGCAGCCGTTCGAGGCAGTACGCGGCCACGGATTCCAGCAGCCGGTAGCGCGGCCCGTCCGGCCCGTCGACGGCCACGACGAGCGAGCGGTCCACGAGCCGCGCGAGCAGCCCGAGCACGTCCCCTGCGATGACGTCACCGTCTCCGTCCGCCGCGCTCTCCCCCGCGCAGACGGACTCCGCCGCCGCCAGGGTGCAGCCCTCCGCGTGGACGGCGAGGCGGCGCAGTACCGTCCGCTCCGGTGCGCTCAGCAGGTCCCAGCTCCAGTCGATGACCGCCCGGAGAGTGGCCTGTCGGGCGGGCGCGCCGCGCAGCCCCGAGTCGAGCAGCCGGAACCGGTCGTCGAGCCGTGTCAGGAGGCCGTGCACCCCGAGGGCGCGGACGCGGGTCGCGGCCAGCTCCAGGGCGAGCGGGATGCCGTCGAGGCGGCGGCAGATTCCCCGTACCGCCTCCAGGGCGGGAGCGTCGAGGGTGAAGCCGGGCGAGGAGGCGGTCGCGCGGGCCGTGAACAGGGCGACCGCGCCGTCCGCGTCGAGCGGTTCCACCGCCCACAGCGTCTCGCCCGCGAGCGCCAGCGGCTCCTGGCTCGTCGTCAGGACGACGAGGCCGGGTGCGGCGCGCAGCAGGAGTTCGGCGAGGGAGGCGGCCTCGTCGACGACGTGCTCGCAGTTGTCCAGGACGAGCAGGGTGCGTCGCCCGCGCAGGACCTCGGCGAGCCGCTCCGCCGTGGTGGGCGGCCGTTCCCCGTCGGGCCGCAGCCCCCACACGCCGTCGTCGCGCAGTTCGAGCGCGGCGGCGACGACCTCGGCGAGCTCGCCGCCCGCACCGGCGAACTCGACGAGCCAGGCGCCGTCCGGGAACGCCTCCTCCACCTGCCGGGCCGCCTCGACGGCCAGCCGGGTCTTCCCGACGCCGCCGGGTCCGGTCAGGGTGACGAGCCGCCGCTCGCGCAGCAGTCCGGTCACCTCCGCCACGGCCTCGTCACGGCCGACGATTCCGCTGAGCGGCACGGGGAGGTTGCCCCGCGCGGACCCGCCGACGACCGCCGGGCCGGTCGCGGGCGCGGATCCCGACGCCGGCACAGCCGCCGACGCGGGAAGCGACAGGTCGGCGTCCTGCCGCAGCATCGCCGTGTGGAGCGCGGCCAGTTCGGGGCTCGGGTCGAGCCCGAGCTCGTCGGCGAGGAGGGCGCGCAGCTCCTCGTACCCGGCGAGCGCCTCGCTCTGCCGGCCCGCGCGGTACAAGGCCCGCAGCTGTACGGCGCGCAGGCGTTCGCGCAGCGGGTGGCGGGCCACGAGCTCCGCCAACTCGCCTGCCAGCAGGTCGTGTTCGCCGAGTTCCAGGCGCGTCTCGGCCAGCGTCTCGCGCGCGGAGAGCCGCTCCTCCTCCAAGCGGTCGGCCGCCGCCCGGGCGAACGGCTCGGCGGCGAAGTCCGCGAACGCGGGCCCCCGCCACAGGCCGAGGGCCTCGCCGAGGAGCTCCGCCCGGGCGCGCGGCGCGGCCGTGTCCCGGGCGCGGGCGGTGAGCGCCGCGAACCGGTGGGCGTCCAGGGCCCCTTCGGGTACGGCGAGGAGGTAGCCGGGGGCCCGCGTGACGACGAGCTCGCGCCCGCCGGGCTCGGCCTCGTCCAGGGCGCGGCGCAGCTGGGAGACCTTGGCCTGGAGGGCCCGCAGCGGGCTGCCGGGCGGTTCGTCGCCCCACAGGTCGTCGACGAGCCGGTACGCGGCGACCGGCCGTCCCGCGTCGACGAGCAGGGCCGCGAGCAGGGCCCGCACCTTGAGCTCCGGCACCCGGACAGGCCGCCCGTCCTCGGTCCGTACGGACGTCTCCCCCAGCACCGCGAATCGCATGCGGCCACCGTAACCCGGCCCGGACCAGGCCCGAACAGAGCCCTGACCAGGCCCGAACAGAGCCCGGACCGGGCCCGAACAGGATCCGAGCCGGACCCGAACACCCGCCCGTCAGAGTCATCCCTGTCAGCAGGAAACCGCAGAACAGACACACGGACACACACCAGGAGCCGGACATGAGCAGCAACGCCACCGCCACCGCCACCGCCCGCACCCTCGCCGGCAAGACCGCCCTCGTCACCGGTTCGAGCCGGGGCATCGGCCGGGCGATCGCCCTCCGCCTCGCCGCCGACGGCGCCCGCGTCGCCGTCCACTACGCCGGCAACGAGACGGCGGCGAAGGAGACGGTCGCCGCGATCGAGGCGGCCGGCGGCACCGCCTTCGCGATCCGCGCCGAACTGGGCGTCCCCGGTGACGCCGAGGCCCTGTGGAAGGCCTTCGACGAGCACGCCGACGGCCTCGACATCCTCGTCAACAACGCCGGGATCTCCGGCCCCGGCCTGATCCACGAGGTCGAGGAGGCCGACTACGACCGGGTCTTCGCGGTCAACGCCAAGGCGCCGTTCTTCATCATCAAGCAGGGCCTCGGCCGGCTCCGCGACGGCGGCCGGATCGTCAACATCTCCTCCGGGGTCACCAAGGTCGCCTTCCCGGGCATGACCTCGTACGCCGCTTCCAAGGGCGCCGTCGAGGTGCTGACCCTGACGCTCGCCCAGACCCTCGGCTCCCGGGGCATCACGGTCAACGCGGTCTCCCCGGGCACGATCGAGACCGACATCCACCCGTGGATGGCCGACCCGGCCGCCAAGGCACACGCCGCCGGGTTCTCGGTCTTCGACCGGGTGGGCCAGCCGGAGGACGTGGCCGATGTCGTCGGCTTCCTCGCCTCCGACGCCGCCCGCTGGGTGACCGGCCAGAACATCGACGCGAGCGGCGGCTCCGGCCTCGGTATCTGACGCGGCCCCGCCCACCAGCCCCCATTCATGTGAAGGATCCCCGCCGTGACCCGCCATACCCTCCTCGTGCACGCCCACCCCCGCTCCGACTCGCTGACCGCCCAGGTCGCCGACCTCGCCCACGCCCGGCTGAAGGACGAGGGAGGGACCGTCGACGTACTCGATCTGTACGCCGAGGGATTCGACCCCGTCCTCCGCCCGGCCGACGAACCGGACTGGGAGGACCGGGAGAAGCGGTACTCCCCCGAGGTCCACGCCCACATGGACCGCATCCTGGCCGCCGACGACATCGTGATCGTCTTCCCGGTGTGGTGGATGGCACCGCCCGCCGTCCTCAAGGGCTGGATCGACCGGGTGTGGAACTACGGCTTCGCCTACGGGCGCAGCAAGCCCCGCCTGGCCGCCAAGCGGATGCTGTGGCTGGCCCTGATGGGCAACCCCGCCGAGGAGATCGAGCACCTGGGCCTGTCCACCGTCCTGGACACCCAACTGCGCATCGGCGTCTCGGAGTACTGCGGGATCAAGGACTCCTCGGTACGGATCGTGTACGGCACCGAACTCTCCGGTGTGGCCAAGAACTTGCGCAGTGCCCGGGTGGCCGAACTGCTCGCGGCGGCGGACCGGATCGTCGACGAGGAGCTCCCGCGATGACGAAGACCCTGACGGCCGGCACGGCCGCCGCACCCACCCGGGCCGGGGCCCGCCAGTGGCTCGGCCTCGCCGTCCTCCTGCTCCCCGTCACCCTGATGACGGCCGACCTCGGGGTGCTGTGGCTGGCCACCCCGTACCTCTCCGCCGATCTCCGGCCCAGCGGCGCCCAGTTGCTGTGGATCACCGACATCTACGGCTTCCTCACCGCCGCGACGCTCGTCATCATGGGCACACTCGGGGACCGGCTCGGCCGCCGCAGGCTCCTGATGGCCGGTTCGGCGGGCTTCCTGCTCGCCTCGCTGCTCGCCGCGTACGCCCCGAACGCCGGGACGCTGATCGCGGCCCGCGCCCTCCTCGGGGTGGCCGGCGCGGCGGTCCTGCCGTCCACGCTCGCCCTGATCAGCCATATGTTCACGGACGCCCGGCAGCGGGCCACGGCGATCGCGATGTGGGTGACGGCCCTGTCGGTCGGTCTCGCGATCGGGCCGGTCATCGGCGGGGTGCTGCTCGCGGCCTGGTGGTGGGGGTCGGTCTTCCTGATGGGCCTGCCGGTCATGCTGATCGCGCTGGTCACGGCCCCGCTACTGCTCCCCGAGTACCGCGACCCGAAGCCGGGACGGCTCGACGCGGCGAGCGTGGTCCTGTTCCTGCTGGCGGTGCTGCCGCTGGTGTACGGCGTGAAGTCGCTGGCCGCGCACGGCCCGACGGGGGAGGCGGCGGCCGCCTTCGCTCTCGGCGGCGCCTTCACCGTCCTCTTCGTCCGCCGGCAGAACCGGCTCGCGACTCCGCTCCTGGACCTCCGGCTCTTCCGGAACAAGGCCTTCACGGGTGCGCTGCTCGCCCTGCTCCTGGGGATGACCGCGCTGAACGGCGTCGAGTACCTGATCCCGCAGTACCTCCAGTCGGTCGCCGGGCTCTCCCCGCTCGACGCGGGGCTGTGGCTGCTGCCGGGGGCGGCCGCCCTGATCGCCGGTTCGCAGCTGACGCCGTTCGTGGCCGCCCGGGTCCGCCCGGCGTACGTCCTGGCCGGCGGGCTCCTCGTCTCCCTCGTCGGGTACGCGGTGGTCGCCCTGGCCTCCGGGGTGACGGTGGCCGCCCTGGGCCTCGCCGTGATCATGTTCGGCGCGGCGCCCATCAGCGTCCTCGGTACGGCGCTCGCGGTCGGCGCCGCCCCGCCGGAGAAGGCGGGCGCGGCGGCGGCCACCGGGCAGACGGCCTACGACCTGGGCCTGGCCCTGGGGATCGCGGTGACCGGCAGCGTGGCGGTGGCCGTCTACCGCACGGAGATCCCGGCGGACGCCCCGGCGGCGGCCCACGAGAGCCTGGGCGCGGCGCTCACCCTGGCCGACGAGGGCCTGATCGCCCAGGCCCGGGAGGCGTTCACCACGGCCCTGCACACGGCCTCGGCTCTGAGCGCGGGCTTCGCCCTGGTGACGGCGGTCGTGGTCATCGCCCTCCTGCGGGGCGTCCCCCGCACGTGAGCCCCGCACATGAGCCCCCGCAGCATCTGACGGGGCCGGCCGGACGGCATCAGCCGCCCGGCCGGCCCCGTTTTCACCGCATTCCCGTCACGGTCGGCTCCTGCGCGAACTCGCCGTCCGCCACCCGCCGTTCGAGTGCCGCGAGGGCCGTGTGCCAGGCCTCGGGCAGCCGGTCGGCGCCGGCGAGGGCGGAGTCGGTGGTGAACGTGACGTGGAGGCGGCGGCGGTGCGTGACCCAGGAGACGAAGAGCGGCTGGCCCGGGACCATGACGGGCAGGGCGTACACCCCGGACGCCGGGACCCCGGCGAAGCCGAGGGGCCGCCGGATGCGCAGGTCTGCGACGCCGACCGGCGTGTACCGCGCGTCGACGCTGCGGGTGAGCGCCAACCGGCCGACGCGGTACGGGAGTCGGCGCAGGATCACCCGGTGGGCGTCGGCCAGCCGGGCGAGCCGCGGGTAGTCGAGTGCCCGCCCGACGCGGTCGAGGCGCCGGAGGGGGTCGGGTTCGCCGCAGGGCAGGTCGACCCCGGCGACGGCGACGCGGTTGCCGAGCAGGGGCAGGGGGTCGCCGGGGCCGCGGACGCCGATCGCGAGGTTGGCGCGCAGCCCGAGGCCGTGGCCGGGGCCGCCGGGTTCCCAGTCGTGCGGGTGCCAGGCGCGCAGCGCCTCGGTGGCGAGGGCCAGGCAGAGCTGCGGGACGGTGGCGCCGGTCAGGCGCCCGAGCGCGTGGAGCCGGGCCGTGTCGACGTCGGCGAGGGTCGCGGCGTAGGCCTGGGAGGGCGGGGTGTCGAGGGCCGGCCACCAGGTGGTGCGGCGCGGTGGCCGGAGTTCGGGCAGGACGGCGGCCCAGGACACGGGCCGGGGCGGCCGGAAGGAGAGGACCCGGGGGCGCGGCGCCTCTTCGGGGCCGAGGAGCCGCTCCAGCGTCGCGACGGCGGCGGCGCCGTCCTGGAAGGCGTGGTGGGCGCGGTAGCCGAGCCCGTATCCGCCGCCGACCCGGCGGACGAGCCAGATCCCCCACAACGGCCGGTCGCGCGGGAGGGGTTGTCGCAGGAGTTCGGCGAGGACGGCGGCCGGGTCGGCGGAGCCGGGCAGCTCGTACACGTGACGGTCGGGGTCGAAGCGGGGGTCGGGCTCCCAGCGCGGCCGCCCGGGGCGTCCGGCCAACCGGTGGGCGAGCTCGGGAAGTCGGGCGGCGCGCCGGCTCAGCTGCTCCGACACCTCTCCCCTGGAGGGTGGTTCACCCTCCAGGGTGATGAGCGCGCCGAGGTGGAGCGCGGAGTCCGTGGCGTGGAGCGCCGCCACGTCGAGGGAGAGCCGGTCGAGCAC
Organism: Streptomyces sp. NBC_01255; assembly: GCF_036226445.1. NCBI lineage: Bacteria > Bacillati > Actinomycetota > Actinomycetes > Kitasatosporales > Streptomycetaceae > Streptomyces > Streptomyces sp. NBC_01255. The sequence goes on along the minus strand of NZ_CP108474.1, from coordinate 6,009,358 downwards.
CGAGAGGGGAACTCCCCCGGAAGGCCGGGGAGATGATCCGACGGGCGGACGGGCGGAAGATCGCACAGGACCTGAAGATCGCACGGACCGCTACGATACGTCATCATGCAATCGCAAAGCGTGACGGATGGCATGCTTCCCGACTTCCTCGACGACTCCGTCGTGGCAGCCTGGTCCGCCTCCGGAGCCCCGCTCGTCGACCTCCTGCGCCAGGCCCGTACGCCGGGCCGGCTGACCGGCTTCCGCCGGGGCGGCCGGGCGGCGGTCCTGGTCACGGAGCCCCGGCACGTGCACCAGGTCCTGGGTGTCGGCGGAGACCGGTACGTGAAACGGTCGCACCGGGCGAGACCCCTCATCGGCGACGGCATGCTGACCGCCACGGGCGAGGCGTGGCGGTCCCAACGCCGCCTCCTTCAGGCGATGTTCACCGGCCGGGGCATCCAGCGCTGGGAGCACCACATCGTCGCGGCGGCCGACCGCGTCGTCGGCCGCTGGGCGGAGCGGGCCCGCCGGGGCGAGCCGACGGACATCGCCGAGGACACGCAGTTCTTCACCGTCGACACCATCTGGCGCTCGCTGACCGACCACCCCCTGGACCAGGAGACGTACGTCGACCTGGCGGCCGTGCAGGACATCGTCGCCGCGCTCCCCGCCGACGTGGGCGGCTCGGCCGCGCTCCCGCCCGAGGTGGAGACCGCGCTCGCCGCGCTGGACGAGCGGATGCACCGGGCCATCGCCCAGGCCCGGCTCCGTCACTCGGCCGCCGGAAGCAGGTCCGGCAGCGGCGGGCCGAGCGTCCTCGACCGGCTCCTCGACGCGGCCGAGACGGATCCGGCGTACACGGACCGGCTGATCCGCGACGAACTCGTCACGCTGCTCGTCGCCGGATACGAGAGCAGCGCCCGCACCCTGACCTGGGCCTTCGTCCTCCTCGACCGGCACCCCGAGGTCATGGAGCGAGCCGCGCACGACGCGCGGGCCGTCGAGTCGGTGCTCCACGAGACGCTGCGGCTCTACCCCACGGGCTGGCTGCTCCCGCGCCACGCCCCGGCCGACGAGACGCTGGACGGCCGGCGGATCCCCGCCGGCACGGACCTCCTGGTCTGCCCCTACCTCACCCACCGCGACCCGGAGGTGTGGCCCGACCCCGAGACCTTCGCCCCGGACCGCTTCCCCGCCCGGACACCGCTGCCGCCGGGCGCGTACCTCCCCTTCGGCATCGGCCCGCGCGCCTGCCTCGGCACCCGGTTCGCGATGCGGGAGATGGAGACGCTCCTGGGGGCGCTCCTCTCCCGGTTCACCGTCGAGACGACCGAACCGGCGGGCGAGCCGGTCTTCGGCATCAACCTGCGCCCGGCCGGCCCGCTGTTCGCGCGCGTCCGCGAGCGGTCGTGAGCGCACGGCCCTCCGAGCGCGTCGACTACGTCGACCCCGGGGACCGGGTGGTCGCCCAGGGCGGGCGCGCGACCGGGAACCCGACGGGCCTGCTGCGCCGGTACGCGGCGACCGTCTGCACCGACCACGCCGGCCGCGTGCTGCTGTACCGGCGGACCGCCTCCGCGCCCGCCTATCCGGACCACTACGACGTGCTGGTGGGCGGGGCGGTGCGGGCCGGCGAGGAGTACCGCGCGGCGGCGCTGCGGGAGCTCCGGGAGGAGCTGGGCTGGGCGGCCGCACCCGGGCTCGCCGAGGCGTACCGGATCCGCGTCGACGATCCGCACGGCGACTGCTTCCTGACGGTCCACCGCTGGACCGTAAACCGCGCGCCCCGGCCCGATCCGGCGGAGATCGCCTGGTGCGGCTTCGTCACGCCGCTGTCGATCGTGACCGGCGGGTACACCCCGCTGGTCCCGGCCGGTGCGGAGGCCGTCCGCCGCCTCTTCCCTCTCTGACCAGTACCTCTCTCGTACGATCCCGACGAAGGACCCCCACGATGCCGACGTCCTGCGCGCTGCCCTTACACGGCGCTTCCCTCGCCGTCCCGGGCGCGCTTCCCCCGCCCCCGCACCCGCACCGGCCCGGATCCGAGCACCCCGAGCTCGACCGGGCCCGGGCCCGGCTGGCCACCCGCCTGGTGGCGGCGGCCGGTCCCGACGGTCTGCTCCGCGCCCCGTGCGACGGCCGGATCCTGGAGTCCGCACTGGCCCTGCGGCTGCTCACGGTGACGAACGTCGACCCGGACGCCCAGGAGCGGCTGACCCGCTGCCTGAAGACCACACTGGACGAGGGCGCCCCCGACCCCGTCCAGGAGGCCGCGGCGCGTGCGGCGCTCGGCGAGTACGTGGACGGGCGGGCCGCGCTGAACCGGCTGCTCGGCGGCTTCGACCACCACACCGCCGGGCGCAAGCGTCTGATGTTCCGGACGGTCCTGGCGGAGCTCGGCGCCCACCCGTTCCCCGAACTCTCCTCGCCCGAGCCGGACTTCGAGGCGCGCGGCCAGCAGCGGTGGCTGGTCACGGAGATGGCCGCGCTGAAGACGCTGTACGCCTTCGGCACCGGCGTCCCGCACCTCGTCACCGAGGACGACTGGCGGGCGCTGGCGCCCTGCTCGCTCCCCGGCCCGCCCCCGTACGGCAACCATCTCGCCCGGATTCTCGCCCTGTTGGCGCTCCGGCACCGGCCCCGGTACGCGGCGGCCGTCCGCGCGCGGGCGCGGGAGGTGCGGACCTGGCTGCGCGGGGACGGCGGACTGCCCTTCATCACGGGGATGGACGTCTTCGCGACGGCGACCGGCGGTCTCGCGCTGGCCGGGGCGGGCGCTCCTTCGCACACGCTGCGGGCCCTGGCCGCCGCCCTGGCCGAGCGGCAGAACCCGGACGGGGGCTGGGGGTTCGACCGGGGCGTGGGGCAGAGCGACGTCGACGACACCGCGTACTGCGTGGAGTTCCTGCGGGCCTCGGCCCCGGAGCGGAGCGGCCCCGCGGTGGCGGCGGGCGAGCGGTACCTCCTCGACCGGCAGGGCGGGGACGGCGGCTTCCCGACCTTCGAGCCCGGCACCCCCTCCGAGGTGTCGATAACGGCGGCGGCCGTGAACGCGCTGGCCCCCCAGGCCGCTCACCGGCCGGCGGTCGAGGCCGCGGTCCGGTTCGTCGTGGCGCGGCAGGAGGGAACCGGGGTGTTCGAGCGGAGCTGGAGCCTCAACGAGAGCAACGCCCTGTTCCGTACCGTCCTGGCCTGCGACTCCTTCCGCGCCGTCGCACCGCCCGGGCACGCCCTGGAGGCGGGGGTCGCGCGGGCGCGGGCGCGGGCCGTCGCCCGGCTCGTGGCGACGCAGAACGCCGACGGCGGCTGGGGGCACGTGCCGGGCGACCCGAGCGACCCGATCAGCACCGCGTACGCGCTGATCGCCGTCTCCCGGGGGCGCGACGAACCGGCCGCGCCGTGCGCGCCGACCGCCCGGGGGGCGACGGAGCGGGCGGTACGCCACCTCCTGGAGCGGCAGCGCCCGGACGGCGGCTTCGTCTCCCGCCCCGACCAGGCGGGGCCGCGGCCCCTCGCGTACCACGTACCGCTCCTGACGGACGTCTGCGTCCTGCTCGGCCTCAACCACGCGCGCGCCACCGGCCCGCGCACCCGGCACTCCCTCTGACTCCGACTCCCCCTGACTCCCCCGACTCCCCCGACTCCCCCCTGAGGAACACCATGACGTTCGACGAACTGAAGAACCTGCTGGTCTCGCTCGGCCTCGACCCGGCGGAGATCGCGCCGGAGTCGACCCGTGAGGAGGCCGGTCTCGACTCGCTCCTGCTGACGGAGCTCGCGCTCGTCCTGCGCAAGGAGCGGGGCATCCCGGTACCGGAGGAGGACCTGTACGCGGCGCCGACCGTCGCCGCGATCGAGGGCCTGGTCTCCCGGTACGCGGGAGTCGCCTGATGTCCGGGTGGTCAGGGGCCGCCGTCACCGGCGTGGGGCTGCTCACCCCGGCGGGCGCGGACCGGGCGGCGACCTGGGAGACGGTGTGCGCGGGGAAGCCCACCGCCGGTCTGGAGGAGCTGGACGGGCTCCGCCATCTCGCGTGCCGGGCTCCCGGGCCGGCCGACGGACCCGGCGGGCTCGGCAGGGCGGCGGCGGCCCGCCGGCCGGACCGGAGCGCGGCCCTCGCGCTGGTCGCGGCGCGGGAGGCGCTCGCCGACGCAGGTCTGGACGCCGACGGCTGGGACGGGGCGCGGGTCGGGGTGGTCGCCGGGACCGGGGCGGGCGGCACCCTCACGTACGAGCGGCAGCTCGCGGTGGTGCGGGAGGACGGGCCCGGGGACATGTCCCCGTTCGCCGTGCCCGGCGCCCTGCCGAACGCGGTCGCGGCGCAGCTCGCGGTGGAGTTCGGCATCCGGGGCCCGTCGATGGCGGTGACCACGGCGTGCGCGTCGGGGGCCACGGCGATCGGTGTGGCGCTCGACCTGCTGGCGCTCGGCCGCTGCGACGTGGTCCTCGCGGGCGGCTCCGACGCCTCGCTGAGCTCCTTCTACATCGCCGGTTTCGACCGGCTGCAGGCGCTTTCCCACCGCTTCCACGACCCCTCGGGCGGGCTGCGGCCGTTCGACGCGGAGCGGGACGGGTTCGTGATGGCGGAGGGGGCCGGGTTCCTGGTCCTGGAGCGGCCGGCCGACGCGGCGGCGCGCGGGGCCCGTACCCGGGCGCTGATCGGCGGGTACGGGGCGACCTCGGACGCGCATCACGTGGTGGCGCCCCGGCCCGACGGCTCGGGACTCGCGGCGGCGGTCCGGGCGGCGCTCGCGGAGGCGGGTGCGGCGCCGGGCGACGTCGACCTGGTGAACGCGCACGGGACGGGCACGCCGCGCGGTGACGCCGTGGAGGCGGCGGTGCTGGCGCGGCTGCTGCCGCACGGGCCGCCGGTGACCTCGACGAAGGGGGTGACCGGGCACCTGCTGGGTGCGGCGGGCGCCGTGGAGGCGGCGCTGACGGTGCTGTCGGTCGCGGAGAGCACGGTGCCGCCGACCGCCAACTTCACGGAGCCGGGCGAGGGCATCGACCTCGACGTGCCGACCATCGCCCGGTCGTCCCGGGTCGGGCTCGCCGTCTCCACGTCGGTGGGCTTCGGCGGGCACAACGCGGCCCTGGTGATCACCGCGCCTTAGGGTCTGCCGTCCGGCGGATCAGGTGCAGGAGGAGAGGGCGTCCGGGTCGACCGCGTCGAGCCGGACGGCCAGGGCGTCGAGCCGTTCCCGCAGGTCGCGGATGTCCTCCAGCGGGAGCCCGGTCGCGGTGGCGATGCGGCGCGGGACGCCGAGCGCCTTCTCCTTGAGCGCGGTCCCGTCGCCGGTCGGCCGTACGGTGACGGACCGCTCGTCCTCGGGGCTGCGCCGCCGCTCGACGTATCCGGCGGCTTCGAGCCGCTTGAGCAGCGGGGACAGGGTCCCGGAGTCGAGCCGCACCCGCTCGCCGATCCCCTTCACGGGCAGCTCGCCGTGCTCCCAGAGCACGAGCATGACGAGGTACTGGGGGTAGGTGAGCCCCAGCTCCTTGAGGGCCTCGCGGTAGACGCCGTTGAAGGCGCGAGTCGCCGCGTGCAGCGAGAAGCAGATCTGGTGGTCGAGCCGGAGGAACTCCTCGTCCGGGACCGTGTCGAGCGTCTCCATGGATCCAGGCATGGCTCCAGGATACGCGAGGACAGCTCACACGCGATTCAGTTGTGCACAACTGAATAGTGCGCTACTAATGGAGTCACGCCACGGGGACACCGCCCCGAGGGCCCCGAGGACAGGAACGGAAGAACCATGGACGCGATCTACACCGCAGTCGCCACCGCCAACGGCCGCGAGGGCCGCGCCGTCAGCTCCGACGGCCACATCGACCTCCCGCTCGCCCACCCCCAGGCCCTCGGCGGCAACGGCCTGGGCACCAACCCCGAGCAGCTCTTCGCCGCCGGGTACGCGGCCTGCTTCGCCAGCGCGATGGGCGTCGTCGCCCGCCAGGAGAAGATCGACGTCTCCGAGGCCTCGGTCACCGCCGAGGTCTCCATCGGCAAGGACCCGGCCGACGGCGGCTTCGGCCTCGCGGTGATCATGCGCGCCGAGTTCCCGGACCACCTCCAGGGCGAGGCGGGCCTGACCCTCCTGGAGAAGACCCACGCCTTCTGCCCGTACTCGAAGGCCACCCGCGGGAACATCACGGTCGAGCTGGTCGTCGAGTAGTCCGGACGGTTCCGGGGGAGGGAACCCGAGGGAACCCGCGTACAGGGTGGCGACGCGTCAGGCCCGCGCCATACCCTGGACGGGGGACGGCAGTGCCCGAACCACCCATGTCCGATGGGGAGTCGGGAACTTCGAATCCGTTACGGGGGGCCATTGTTCAGCGAGAGCCATGTCACTCATCCACCGGCACTCGAACACGCGCTGGTGGATCAGATGTGCGCGGTGACGGGACTCGACACCCCGGACGGACGCGATCTCCTGATCAGCATGCTGGCCGGCCCGTTACCCGAACTGGGCAACGTGCGCCGGCACGGCCGGACCCGGCTGGACGCGCTGGAGATCGTCCGGGCCTGCCTGCGGGAGCCGCGCGGACTGCCCGAACTGCTCGCCACCCTGGACGTCTACGCCCCCGGCTCCGCCCCCGTACTGAGGATCAAGGAACTCGTCGCCACCCCTCCGGTCCTGGCGGCCCTGCCCGAAGCGGAGTTACGGGACGTCCGCGCGCTGCTCGCCCGCGTCGACCACCTCGACGCACACGGAGAGCTGTACGCGGTCGCCGGCGACCTCCCCCTCCCCCACCGGCCCGTCGCCACCCTCGGGGAGGCGTTCGACTTCCTCAGCTGGGCCAACGCCCGCCCCGACGGTCTGCTCCCCACCATGATGCTGGTCGAGCACGTGGCCACGGCCCTCGACCGGTCGCCCGCCCACGCGCAGACCGCCGTCGGTCTGCGCGAGTGGAACGACGTCCAGGCGGTCAAGCTGGGCCTCGCGGCACCCCTGAAGGCGGTACGCGACGAGAGCACCCGGGGCCCGGCGGCACAACCAGCTCCCGCCTGTCTCGTTGTGCAGGTGTGCACACACGGAATGACCCCCGACCGGTATCTGCTGTCCCACTGGCGCCAGATCCGTCCGGGGCCGTGGCGGCCGGAGCGCGGCGAGGACCGGGTCGTGTCCCTGGCCGAGGTCGGACCCGCGGTGGAACAGCTCGTCTACCAGGCGGAGAACGACTGGGCAGGGCGCCCGGGGAAACCGGTGCTGGAATTCGTCCTCCCCTTCCACCTCCTGAACCATCCGATGGAATGGCTGCCGCTCGGCTCCCAGTCCTCCTTCGCGAGCGCCCTGTGCCTGAGCTATCCGGTCGTGCTGCGCAGCCTGGAGCGCATGCGGGCACCGCAGTTCCACCGGCGCTGGCACAACCGCTGGCAGCAGATGCAGGACAGCCACGACACCGTCTGCCACTGGGACACGGCGGGCAAGCGCGGTCACGACCAGGTCCAGTGGAACAGCCGGCTCACCGCCGACGAGCGGCTCGTCGCCGTCGCCCTCAACGCTCCCCCGGTCCAGGGCCCCGGCGGCAGCCGGGACTCCCTGGAGACCGCCCTGCGCGCCGGAGTGCCGATGGTCGTGTGGGACCGCCGCCCCGGCGCACCCGCCGACTTCCGCAAACGGGCCAAGAAGCTCGTGAAGGGTAAGCCGGTCGACCTGCCCCAGCGAATCCAGCAACTGCGGAACGAGGCGGCCACCGCCGCCGCCGCACAACGAGACGCCCACGTGGGACGGCATGTCGCGGTGCTCTTCGACGACCCGAACCGCATCGTCGACTGGTCCGGGTCGCCGGGGGCCGACACCGGGAACGTACGGGGCGGACACGACGACGAGGGGGACACATGAGCGGGCTCCAACATCCGGTCGAGAGCGGTCGGAACGGCGGGCACGTCAGCAGCCGCAGCTGGTGGATCTACCGGGGCACCGGGCAGCCACTGACCGACATCCGCCTCGGCGACATCCTGCCGCCGCCACCCGGCTGGCGGGACTTCGACGGCGGCCCGGTGCTGCCCCCCGTACCGGCCGAGAACGCCGAGAGCGACCGGCGCCTCGGCGCGGTGAGCCGCGCCACGCCCCGGCAGGACGCGCACGACATCGACATGATCAACACCGCGCTGCTGCTCCGCAGGCCCCTCCTGGTGACGGGCCGGCCCGGCATCGGCAAGTCGACCCTGGCCTACCTCGTCGCACGCGAACTGGGCCTGGGCCGCGTCCTGCACTGGGGCATCACCTCCCGCAGCACCCTGCGCTCCGGGCTCTACGAGTACGACGCCATCGGGCGGGCCCAGGCCTCCCTGGGGCGCGGCCGGCCCGGCCTGCCGGTGCCGGTCCAGGCGACCGGGAGCGGCGCGGAGGACGGCGCGGGCGGGGCGAGGATCGGGGACTTCGTCCGGCTGGGCCCGCTGGGCACCGCCCTGCTGCCGTACGAACTGCCCCGCGTCCTGCTCATCGACGAGCTCGACAAGAGCGACATCGACCTGCCCAGCGACCTCCTGCACGTCCTGGAGAACGGCTCGTACGACATCCCGGAGCTGGTCCGCGCCCGCCATCAGGAGGGCGAGGCCCGGGTGTTCACCGACGACCCGGACCAGACGGTCACGGTGACCGACGGGCGGGTGAAGTGCCGGGCCTTCCCCTTCATCGTGATCACCAGCAACGGCGAGCGACAGTTCCCGCCGGCCTTCCTCCGCCGCTGTGTCCGGCTGGACGTCTCCCCGCCGCGCGAGGACCAGCTCGCCGCCATGATCGCCGCCCACTTCCGGGACCAGGGCGGCCGGCCCGACGCCATGATCCGGCAGTTCATGGAACGCAGCCGGGAGAACGGCGGACTGGCCACGGACCAGCTGCTGAACGCGATCTTCCTGCGGACGGCGGGCGTCCGGGAGGACGACGAGGCATGGGGCGAGCTGCTGGACGCGCTCTGGCGTGAATTGTCGGGAGCACCCTGATGGACGACGAAGCCCGTCCGAATCCGGAGGCCTTCGAGGTGGCCGAGGCGCTGTGGCTGCACGCGTACCAGACGCTCGCGGCCCGGCTGCCCCCGTCCACCGACCCGCCACGCCCCCGGCCGACGATGCCACCCGGACTCTCCGGGCTCTCCGGGCCGCTCGACAGCCACGGGCAGCAGCCCGAAGACCACCGCTTGCCCGAACCCCCCGGCCACGGGGCGGTGGAAGACCGCAGGATGCCCGAGGACGGTGCGATGCCGCCGGGCGGAGTGCCCGGCAAGATGGCGGAGGCCACCGGCCCGGACCTCGCGCCCGGGGTGCCCGGCGTGTCCGACGTGTCCGGCGCCGTCCGGCCGTCGTCGTTCCCGGGCGGCCCCGGCGGCCGGCTCCCGACCGGGGGCGCGCCGGTCGCCGCGTACCCCCTCGCGGGGGAGTTCCAGGACGTGTACGTCCGGGCCGGGCCGGCACCGGACCTTCGCGACGCGCCCGGTATAGGGCGCTGGCTGCGGCCGCTGAGACAGGTGGTGCCCTCGGCGTCCGAGATCGAGCTGGACGAGGAGACCACGGCCGAGCGCGCCGCCGAGGACGGGCTGTGGATGCCCTACGTCCGGTCGGCGGACGAGCGCCGCTTCGACCTGGTGCTGGTGGTCGACGACCACGTGACCATGTCGATCTGGGAGCAGACGGTCGCCGAGTTCACCGCGGTGGTGGAGCAGTCGGGTGCCTTCCGGGACGTCCGGGTCCGCCGGCTGGGCGTGCGCGAGACCGCCGCGGGCGAGGAGGCGGTGCTGCGCGGCCCGTACGCGGACGGCCCCGTCGGCGACCCCGCCGAGCTGCTGGACAGGACCGGCCGCCGCATCGTCCTCGTCCTGACCGACGCCCTGGCACCGCTGTGGCGCGGCGGGGCCGGGCTGAAGGCCCTGGAGCTGTGGGCGACGGCCGGACCGGCGGCGATCGTGCACCTGCTGTCCCAGCGGGACTGGCACCGCACCGCCCTGACGCCCCGCCGGGCCCGGATCCGCGGCCCGCGCTCGGGCGCCCGCAACACCGAACTGTCCGTGCGCTTCCCGGAGGAGGTGTACGACCCGTTCGATCCGCCGCCGGGGACCTGGCGGGTGGCGGTTCCGGTCCTTGAGCTGGACGCCGACTGGCTGGGCCGCTGGGCCGCGCTGGTGGCCGGTACGGAGCCCGGGTGGACCGACGCGTCCGTCCTGCTCCTCGGCGCACCCGCCCCGGCCCCGTGGGAGGACGAGGCCGAGCCCTCGGCACCGTCGGTGCAGGAGCGCGTCCGCCGCTTCCGCAGCCACGCCACGCCCACCGCCTTCCGGCTCGCCACCCATCTGGCCGCCACGGTCCTCGAACCCCGCCTGGTGCGGGACGTCCGGCGCACGCTCGTCCCGGAGGCCCAACCGGCCCATGTGGCCGAGCTGTTCCTCAGCGGTCTGGTCGAGGAGCTGCCGTCCGAGGAGCCGCGCGGCGCCGCCTTCCCGACGCCGCTGGACTTCGTCGACGGGGCGCGTGAGGCACTGCTGTCCAGCGCGATGCGGGGGGACACCGCGCGCGTGGTGCGCTCGATGTCCGACTTCTACGGCGACCGGTTCGAGGCGGCCCGGGGGCTCCGGGGCGCCCTGCTCGCCCCGGAGGACGCACCCGACCCGCCACTGACGGAGGAAAGTCTTCCGTTCGTCCGCGTCGAGCTGGCCGTGCTCCGCGCCCTCTCCGGGCCGTATCTGGAGCGGGCGCAGCGGATCAGCGCGGCCCTGGAGGGCGCTTCACCGGGAGCGTCGCTCGTACTGAACGCTCCGCCATTGGTCCACGATATCCGTCATACACCTGAAAATTCCGACACGGGCGGCCTTGCCATGACCGACACCACTGCCAGTCAGCACCAGCGCGAAGACGGAGGGGCCTTGAACGGCACCCCAGTCCAGCCGATTCCCGGCCCGAGTCCCGACGGGCAGCCGGACAACGGGACGCCCCCTGCCCACGGCACTACGACGCCCGCCCACGGCACCCCGATCCCCGGGCCGGCCGCCCCGCAGCCCCAGCCCCAGCCCCAGCCCCAGCCGCAGCCGCACGCGCACCCGCGCCCCTCCGTACCCGCCGTCTGGGGCAACGTCCCCCCGAACAATCCCAACTTCGTCGGCCGGGAGGACCTCCTCGCCCAGGTCCGCGAGCAGCTGCTGACCGGTGACACCTCGGCGGTGCTGCCCCACACGCTGCACGGCATGGGCGGTGTCGGAAAGTCGCAGATCGCCATCGAGTACGTCTACCGGTACGCGTCCGACTACGACATCGTCTGGTGGATCCCCTCCGAACAGCCCACGATGATCCTGACCGCGCTCACCGAACTCGCCCAGCGGATGGGCCTGAACGCGGGCAGCGAGGCCAACCGGGCGGTGCCCGCCGTCCGCGAGGCACTGCGCCGCGGCGATCCCTACAGCAGGTGGCTGCTGGTCTTCGACAACGCCGAGAACGTCGAGGCCGTGCGCCCCTACTTCCCGACGGGCGGCACGGGCAAGATCCTCATCACCTCCCGGAACCAGGAGTGGGACCGGGTGGCCCGGACGCTCTCCGTCGACGTCTTCTCCCGCGAGGAGAGCAAGTCGCTGCTCCGCCGCCGCGCCCGCGACCTGACCGACGAGGACGCCGACAAGCTCGCCGAGGCCCTGGGCGACCTGCCGCTCGCCATCGAGCAGGCGGCGGCCTGGCAGGCCGTGACCGGCATGGCCGTGCCCGAGTACCTGCGCCTGATCAAGGAGAAGATCGCGGAGCTGATGCTCGAGCTCGTCCCGTCGCCGGACTACCCCATGTCGGTGGCCGCCGCCTGGGACGTCTCGCTGCGCCAGCTCGAACAGCGCAACCCGGCCGCGCTCCAACTCCTCCAGGTCTGCTCCTTCTTCGCCCCCGAGCCGATCTCCCGCTCCCTGTTCAACAACTCGCGGAGCACCACGATCGCCCCCGAGCTGGACGACGCCCTGCGGCATCCGATCAAACTCGGCCGGGCCATCCGGGAGATCAACGTCTACGCCCTGGCCCGCATCGAGCACCGCCACGACACCATCCAGCTGCACCGACTGGTTCAGGCCGTGCTGGTCAACCGCATGTCTCCGCAGCAGCAGGCGGACATGCGGCACGGCGCCCATCTCCTCCTGGCCGACGCCAACCCCAACAGCCCCGGCTCGCGCGAACTCTGGCCGCGCTACCAGGCACTGCTCCCGCACGTGGTGGTGTCCCGGGCCGTGGAGTGCGAGTCGCCCTGGGTGCGCGGCCTGGTGCGCGGCATGGTCGAGTTCCTCTACGTCTGGGGCGACCACAAGGGCTCGGCGTCGATGGCCCGCGAGGCGCTGGAGATGTGGACCGAGAAGTTCGGCGCCGAGGACCAGCAGACGCTGGAGATGGCGAAGTGGCTGGCCTTCATCCTGCGCGTGCTCGGCGAGTACCAGGAAGCCGCCGCCATGATGCAGCGCACGGCGGACACGTACATCCGGACCGCGGGCGAGGACGACGAGGGCACCCTCGACGCCCTGATCCAGCTGTGCACCGGTCTGCGACTGCGGGACGAGATGGCGCGCGGCCTGGAGATCAACCGGTCGGTGTACGAGCGCTCCCTGCGGGCGTTCGGCGAGGACGACCCGGCCACCCTCCGCGCGGCCCACAGCCTGGGCGTCGGCCTGCGGCTGATGGGGCAGTACCGGGAGGCGCGCGTGTACGACGCGGAGACGGCCCGGCTGCGCACCCTCAACCTGGGCGAGAACCACTTCGACACCCTGAACACCCTGAGCGGTCTGTCCATCGACATCCGCGAGGCCGGCGACTACCTGGAGGCCGCGGCCCACCAGGAGGACGTCTACGCCCGCTACCTCGCCTCCTTCGGCGAGGACACCCCCACCAGCCTGGGCTGCGGCCGCGTCCTCGCGGTGTGCCGCCGCCGCGCGGGGGACCACGACGGGGCGCTGGCGCTCAGTGAGACGGTCTGGTCGAAGTTCGTGAACCGCTACGGCCCCGACCACCCGGACTCCGTCGCCTGTGCGGCCAACCTCGTCGTGGACCTGCGGCAGGACGGACAGCTGCGACGGTCGAGGGAGCTCGGCGAGGCGAACGTCGAGCGCTACGCGGCGAAGCTCGGGCCGAACCACTCCTACACCCTGTCGTCCCGCACCAACCTCGCCATCACCCTGCGGCACCTCGGGGACCTCGACGCCGCCGGGGGGCACCTCGACGCGGCCCTGCGCGGAATGCGCGAGTCGCTGGGCGACACGCACATCCTCACTCTGACCACGGCGATCGGCGCGGCCAGCCAGCACGCCGCCGAGGGGCGTCTCGCGGAGGCCCTGGAGCTGGACGAGAAGACCCTGGAGATCCTGACCCGGGATCACGGCGAGGACCACCCGACGACGCTGGCCTGCGCCACCAACATGGTCCTGGACCTTCGTGCGCTGAACCGCGACACCGAGGCCACGGCCCTGCACACCGAGACCCTGACCCGCTTCCGCCGCCGGCTCGGCGAGGACCACCCGGCGGTCGCCGCCTCGGCAGCCGGCCGGCGGGCGGACGTCGACATCGCCCCGGTGCCCTTCTAGGGCGCCTGCCCCTGTGGGCCGGCCGGGTCCTGGACCCGGCCGGCCCACAGGGGTTCGGGACCTCAGCTACGACCGTGGCGCCGCTTCGGCGCCCGCGGCGGACACCGGTCCGGAGTCCGGACCGGAGCCCGGCCCGGTCAGGATCTCCGGTGACGTCCCGCTGCCCGACCGGCGACCGGCGGGCGGGGCCGGCGGTGCGGCGTCCGGACGGCGGCGCAGCAGTCCGATCATCGGCCCGGCGGCGGCTGTGGTGAGGAGCGCCATCACGACCAGCAGCGCGTAGAGCCGGGGACCGATCACCCCGGCCGCCAACCCGACGTTGAGCACGATGAGTTCGGTGAGACCGCGGGTGTTGAGCAGGACGCCGATCAGCAGCGAGTCCCGCCACGGGATGCGGACGCCGCGGGCCGCGAGCGTGCCGGCGGCCACCTTGCCGACCACCGCCGCGCCGCATATCACCGCCAGGAGCAGCAGGTCGGAGCCGTGCAGCCCGTCGAGCGCGACCGCCATCCCGGAGACCGCGAAGAACACCGGGAGCAGCAGCCCCCCGGCGTCCTGGAGCGGGCGGAGCAGGCTGCTGTCCGGGGAGCCGTCGGACCGGCGGGGCATCACGACCCCGGCGAGCAGCGCGCCGAAGATGACGTGCAGCCCGAGTGCGTTGGTGGCCCACGCCGAGGCCAGTGCCACGGAGACGGCGACCGGGACCTGTTGGGACACCCGGGTGCCGGGCCGGTCCTTCCACCAGGCCAGGAGGGGCCGTACGACGAAGAGCATCACGAGGATGTACACGGCCAGCAGGGCGGCCTTGACCACCCAGGACCGCAGCGAGCCGTGCGCGCCGCCGACCAGGACCACGGCCAGGACGGGCCAGCTCAGCGCGTCGATGACGCCGGCGGCGGCCATCGCGACCGTGCCGGGCACGCTCCCGGCCAGCCCTTGGTCCTTGATGATGCTCGCCAGGACGGGGACCGCCGTGATGGACAGGGCGACCGCCATGTAGAGGACGAAGGTGGTGTCGACGGGATGTCCGCCGTTGACCGACTCGAAGGCCTCGGGGAGGAGCAGGACGAGGCCGGCGCCCATCGCCATGGGGACGACGAAGCCGCCCAGGGAGACAGCGACCACGGCCCGCTGCCCGCGCAGCAGGCCCAGGTCCAGTTCGTATCCGACGGCGAAGAGGAAGAAGACCAGGGCCACTTGGGCCAGGGCCGTCAGAATGGGATGGATCTCCGCCGGGAAGAGCGTCTCGTACACCTGGCCGGGTAACAGGCCCAGGAGGCTGGGACCGAGCGCGATGCCCGCGAAGAGCTGGCCCACGACCGGTGGTTGACCGAGTCTGCGCGCTGCCGCGCCCATGACGGAGGAGGCCGCGATCACCACGGCGAGGGCTGCGACGACATGCGTGATCACGGAGTCCGAGCTCACCGGCATTCCCCTTCTGGCATATGCCGCTCACTGTGGCACAGCCCCTACGGAGTGTAGCCGCCATCCGCGCAAGTGGCCTATCGTGGAAGCCGTTTGGCGTATGCCGCCACGAACGGGGGGTCAGCATGACGACAGTGCTGTTCGTACACGGCACGGGAGTGCGCGAGCCGGGATTCACCGGAACCCTGGAGCTGGTACGGGCGGGATTGCTGCCCTTACGGCCCGAAGTCGCCATTACTCCCTGTTATTGGGGTGAAAGCGCGGGATCGGCACTGCGTTCGAACGGAGCCTCCGTGCCGGGGTACGGCACCGGGCGCGGGCTGCCGGGGGCGGGCGCCCCGGGAGCGGAGGCGGACGGACCCGACGAGGACGTCGAGTTCTGGGGTCTCCTCTACCTCGATCCGCTGCTCGAACTGCGCCTGCTCACCTCGGAGCCGGCCGCCCGTACGGAACTGGCCCCGGGCGCCGTCCCGCCGGGCGAGGCCCTCTCCTCGGCGGCCCAGTCCCTCACCGGGGACGCCCGCCTGCGCGAGCTGCTCGACGCCGCGGGGATCGGCGAGGAGTTCCCCGCCGCCGTCGCCGCCGTCCTCACCTCGCCGGACTGCCGCCAGTTCCTGCGCTCCCCCGCCGCGAGCACCGAAGTCGGCGCACTGGCACGGGCGTTCACGGCCGAGGCGGTACGCCGCCGGGCCGAGCGGCAGGGCACGGCACAGGCCTTCGACGGCACCGCCCGCGACGAGGCCGTCGCCCGGATCGTCGCCCTGCTCCCCGGCGACCCGTCCGACGGGGCTGACGGTTCCGACGGGCCGGGGACGCATCGCGGCCCGGTCACCCGGCGGGTCAAGAAGCTGGCCGGACGTCTGGCGCTCGGCCTGGCCTCCGCCCAGGCGGTCAAGCGGCGGTCCGCGCTCACCGACGCGGCGCATCCGGCGGCCGGGGACGTCCTGCTCTACCTGTCCCGGGGCGAGGCGATCCGCGAGGTCGTCGCGGAGGCTGTCCGGGCCGCCGAGCCGCCGGTCGTCCTGCTCGCCCACAGCCTGGGCGGCATCGCCTCCCTGGACCTGCTGGTGCTGCGGGCGCTGCCGGAGGTCGAACTGCTCGTCACCGTCGGCTCACAGGCGCCGTTCCTGTACGAGCTGGGGGCGCTGCCGAGCCTGGAGCACGGCAGCCCGCTGCCCGCACACGTACCGCGCTGGGTGAACGTGTACGACCGGCGGGACCTGCTCGGTTACGTCGGCGCGGGCGTCTTCCCCGACCGGGTCCGGGACGTGGCCCTCGACGGCCGCCAGCCCTTCCCCCTCTCCCACAGCGCCTACTGGAGCAACCCCGAGCTGTACCGCCTCCTCGCGGAGGAGCTGCCGTGACCGGCGCGCGCCCGGAGCGCACGTACGCCGTCGTCGTCGGCGCGGAGCGCTACGCGGCGGGGCCGTCCTGGGACCTGCCGGGGCCCGCCGCCGACGCCCGCCGCTTCACCGACTGGCTGCGCGGCCGCGGCGTGCCCGCGGCCAACGTCTTCCTGCTGCTCGATCCGCTGCCCGGCGCGGGCGGACCCGAGGTCGACGTCGCCGCGGGCACCGCCGGGCGGGAGGCCGTGCAGGAGGTGCTGACGCGCCGGCTGCCGGCCCTGGAGGGCGACCTCCTCTGGGTGTTCTGGGGCGGCCACGGCGTCACCGACCCGCAGGGACACCGCAGGCTCTTCTACGGCGACGCCGGCCCGGACGACCGCCGGAACCTGGACCTGGACGCCTGGCTGACCGCCTTCACCACCGACCTCCTGCCGGGCTTCCGGCGCCAGATCTGGCTGGTGGACTCCTGCCAGACCTTCGTCGAGGACCTCGGCTTCGCCCGCGCCCTGCCCACCGAACTGCCCTCGGGCGGCGAGCGGTTGCCCGGCCGGGAGCAGTACGTCCTGCTGGCCTCCGGCCCCGGGCAGCGGGCGGTCAACGACCCCGTACGGCAGACGGGAGCCTTCTCCCGTGCCGTACTGGCCGCCCTGGCCGCGTCGGACGGCGGCGCGTGGCCGCCCGACATGAACGCGGTCGCGGACACGGTCCTCGGGGAGTTCACCGGGCCGGGACAGCGGCCCACCTCACTCTGGCACCGGTCCTGGGCGGGTGACGAGCGCCGGCTGGAGTTCCCGTCCGCCCGGCCCCTGGACTTCCCGTCCACCCGGCGCCTGGAGGAACCGGTGACGGACGCCGGGCTGGCCGAACTCATCGGCCTGCTGGCCGGTTGGCCCAGCATGGCGGACCGCGACCACCGGCAGCTCGTCCTCGGGATGCTGCCCCCCGACCTCGCCGGCGCGATCCCCCGCATGGGGGCGCCGCGCCCCGACATCATCAGCATCGTACGGACCTGCCGACGCCACCCGGGAGGGCTGGCCGCCCTCGTCGAGGCGCTCTCCCTGCTCGAACCGGGCTCCCTGGAGCAGCGCGAGCTGAAGGACTGGGCCGACCGCCGGCTGACACCGGGATCCGGCGGCTGACCGGGCTGATCACGCTCTTCCCGAACCTCTGTGGCTGCGCCATCATGAAGTCAACGGGGTTCACGGCTGCTAGGGGGATGTCGCATGCACACGTCCGACGAGTACATGGGATCCGAGTACATGGGATCCGAGCTGGTCGATCTCAGCGACGTCCCGCTCTCCGCCCTCCGGTCGCAGAGCCCGAGCCTGCACGCCCGCTCGCTGGAGCGGCTGCTCCGTCAGGTCGAGTCTCCGCGGGTCAACTTCGCCGGGGACGGTAAGCCCGGGCGGGCCGACTGACGGTCCCCGGGGAGGAGATCCGTGCAGACCGACGGACGACACGAACCCGCCCGTAGCGCGCACCATCTCGTTCCCTCGGCGCACTTCGACGCCCTGGCCGCGGGCCGGGGCGACGCCGGCACGATCCGCTTCCTGCGGACCACCGAGTACAGCAGGCGCCTCCTGCTGCTGCGGGCCCTGCTCGACGCCGTCGCGGAGACGCCCGGCGCGCTCGGCCCGCTGCCGGACGTGGACAGCGTGTGGGACACGCTGACGGCCGCTCAGCAGCGCGCCCCGGAGGACTTCGGGGAGCTGCTGATGCATCCGCACGTCGGGGTCTGGCTGGGGCACGGGCTGCGGCGGCTGCGGCGGACGGCCTGGGGCGACGGACCGCTCTGGACCGACGTCGGGCACGTCTTCACGGTGTGCGCCGTCGCCGCGCTGCGCACGGGGCTGCCGCTGCGCACCACCGTGCCCGTGCGGGACGGCGGCGTCATGTTCCCCACCCTCGGACTCGCCCGGCTGCCGGACCGCCCGCGCTGGGGAACGGCGGAGGTGGTGGTGGAGGCGGGACGGCTGAGGGTCGACCCGTACGGAGCGTGCGTCGGTCCGCCCGACCCGCCCGCCGGCGACGCCCCGGGGTGGCAGGAGCCGCACCGGTTGCACGCGCGCGTGGCGGGGCGGCCGGTGGGGGTCTGGCTGGACGACATCGACCCCTACCGGGACCTCAGCGAGCCGCTCCCCGCACACCGCCTCGCCCCGGACGAGACCGCCCGCTGGCGGGAACGGTTCGGCCTGGCGCTCGGCGTTCTGGAGGACAGCGACCCGGAGACGGCCGCGGCTGTCGCGGAGGGCTTGCGCAGCATGACGCCCGTGCGGTCCTTATCGACCGGGGCGGTCCTCAGCGCCTCCTCCGGTGACGCGTTCGGCGGCCTGCTGACCTCGCTGCCGCCCGATCCGGTCACCTTCGCCGTCACGCTGGTCCACGAGTTCCAGCACACCAAGCTCGGCGCGCTGCTGCATCTGCTGACGCTGGAGCGGGACGACGGCGCCGAGCGGCACCACGCCCCCTGGCGGGACGACCCCCGTCCCCTGAGCGGTCTGCTCCAGGGCGCGTACGCCTTCCTGGGGATCACCGACTTCTGGTCCCGCCGCCTCGACCGGGCGCCCGCAGCCGAACGGGCTTCGGCCGAGTTCGAGTTCGCCCTCAGACTGCGCCAGACGCGGGAGGCCGTCGAGACCCTCGGCGCCGATCCCGCGCTGACCGCCCACGGCCGCCGGTTCCTGCGGGGCATGGCCGCCCGGCTGCCCGACTGGACGGCCGACAGCCGGGTCCGGCCGGGCATCGACGCCATGGCCGCGTTCGCCGCCACCGACCACCGCACCGAGTGGCGGATCCGGCACCTGGTCCCCGCCCCGGACGCCGTACGCGCCCTGGCCAGGGCCTACGTCACCGGCGCCGCCGCCGACTGCCGAGGCGCCGAGCCCTCGGTCGTCCCCGACCTCACGACCCACTGGTCCCACGCCCGCACCCGCGTGATCCGCCACCTCCTCGACACACCGGACTCCGGCGACCTGCCTGGACACTCGGGCCGCCTGGCTGGGCCCTTCGGCGCCGAGCGTGCTCTCGTCGCCGGGGACCCGGCCGCGGTGGACGCCTACGCGCGCCTCCTGGCCGAGGATCCCGAGGACCCCGACGCGTGGACCGGACTCGTGCTCGCCCTCGCCCTCGCCGACCCCGCCCTCCGCCCGCTGCTCCGGCGCCCCGAGCTCCCCCGGGCCGTCCACCGCGAGCTCCGCGTCATCGGCACGACGGCCGACCCGCGGCGACTCGCCCGCTGGCTGGCCTCGGGGGTGGCCGGCCAACCGGGCAGGGGCCGCTGAACGTGTTCGTCTGCCGTACGGCGGGCAGCCATGAGGCGGCCTCCCGGACGTGGGCCGCGGGCGCTCTCCTTGGGGCGCCCGCACGCCGGTTCCGGCCGGCCGCGCGCACCCATACCCGTACCCGCACCCCCACCGACCGCTCGCACCCCCGAGGAGAACTCCCCCCATGACCGACATCGATCGTCGCCGGTTCCTCCAACTCACCGGCGGTGCCGCCGCGTTCACCCTGCTCTCCGAGAGCATCGCCCGCGCCGCCGCCATCCCGGCGCAGGGCTCGACCGGCACGATCCAGGACGTCGAGCACATCGTCGTCCTGATGCAGGAGAACCGTTCCTTCGACCACTACTTCGGGGCGATGAAGGGCGTGCGCGGCTTCGGCGACCCGCGTCCCGTGACCCTGCCGAGCGGGAAGCCGGTCTGGAACCAGTCGGACGGTTCGAAGGTCACCCTGCCCTTCCGGCCGGAGAGCGCCAAGCTCGGCATGGAGTTCCTCCAGGGCCTCAACCACGACTGGGCCGGCGGGCAGAAGGCCTTCAACAAGGGCAAGTACGACCAGTGGATACCGGCCAAGACCAAGGCCACGATGGCCTACCTCACCCGTGAGGACATCCCCTTCCACTACGCGCTCGCCGACGCGTTCACGATCTGCGACGCCTACCACTGTTCGTTCATCGGCTCCACCGACCCGAACCGCTACTACCTGTGGAGCGGTCACACCGGCAACGACGGCACCGGCGGCGGCCCGGTCCTCAACAACGCCGAGGCGGGCTACGGCTGGAAGACGTACCCCGAGCGCCTGGAGGCGGCCGGGGTCTCCTGGAAGGTCTACCAGGACACCGGCGACGGACTGAACGCCGCCGGCTCCTGGGGCTGGATCAACGACGCGTACCGCGGCAACTACGGCGACAACTCGCTCCTCTACTTCAACACCTACCGGAACGCCCAGCCCGGCAACCCGCTCTACGACAAGGCCCGCACGGGCACGAACGTGAAGAACGGCGACACCTACCTCGCCGACCTGCGCGCCGACGTGCAGGCGGGCCGGCTGCCCAAGGTCTCCTGGATCGCGGCCCCCGAGGCGTTCTCGGAGCACTCCAACTGGCCCGCCAACTACGGCGCCTGGTACATCGCCCAGGTCCTGGACGCGCTGACCTCGAACCCGGACGTGTGGGCCCGTACCGCCCTGTTCATCACGTACGACGAGAACGACGGCTTCTTCGACCACGTCGTCCCGCCGTACGTCCCGGCCTCCTCCGCACAGGGCCTGTCGACCACGCCGACCGCGCTCGACCACTTCCCCGGGAAGACGGGGTACGTCGCCGGTCCCTACGGCCTCGGCCCGCGCGTCCCGATGATCGTCGTCTCCCCCTGGTCCACCGGCGGCTACTCCTGCTCCGAGACCTTCGACCACACCTCGGTCATCCGCTTCATGGAGCAGCGCTTCGGGGTGCAGGAGCCCCAGATCTCCCCGTGGCGGCGGGCCGTCTGCGGCGACCTGACCTCCGCCTTCGACTTCACGCGGACGAACACCCAGGCCGCCCCGCTCCCGCCGACCGCCGGCTACTACCCGCCGGACCGCGACCGCCACCCCGACTTCCTCGCCACCGCCCCGGCCGTCGGCGCGATGCCCCGCCAGGAGCCGGGCGGCAAGCCCACCCGCCCCCTGAAGTACGCCCCGTACGTGGACGGCAGCGCGGACACCACGGCCGGCACCTACCGCCTCACCTTCAGCGGAGGCCCCTCGGCGGGCGCCCAGTTCTACGTGACGTCGGCGAACCGCACGGACGCGCCCTGGACGTACACGACCGAGGCGAACAAGTCCCTCTCGGACACCTGGAACACCAAGTACTCCAAGACCCTCACCGACCTCACGGTCCACGGCCCCAACGGCTTCCTCCGCCGCTTCCGCTCCCCCGGCAAGACCGCCGTCCCCGAGGTCACCGCCCGCCACAACGCCACCACGGGCAATCTGGACCTCACCTTCACCAACGTGGGGACGGCCGACGCCCGTCTCACCGTCACCCACGCCTACGCGGGCGGCCCGCGGACCGTCACGGTCCCCCGCGGCGCCACCGTCACCCACACCGTCGACCTGAGCACGAGCCGCGCCTGGTACGACGTGACGGTCACCTCGGACACGTCCGCCGACTACCTCCGGCGCCTCGCGGGCCACGTGGAGACGGGCGCGCAGGGCGTCACGGACCCGGGCATCCTGACGTACTGACCCGTACGCCACTCCGCCCGCTGACCCGTCGAACGGGCGGGCGGGCGGGGTGGCGATTCGGCGTTCGTTCCCGGCTTCAGACCTTGGGAACCGCCTCGTCATGGCGCTCGCGTCCACTGGCGGCCAGCAGTGCGATCACCGCCAGGACGGCGAGGAGAATGAGCACCAGCAGCAGGACGGTGAGCACCGTCGGGTGGTTCCAGAACGCGAAGACCAGCGCCAGGACGACCAGCACCCCGATGGTGAGCCACCGGCGGTAGGTGTTCACCCAGGTGCCCGCCTTCCCGGTGTGCACTCCGTGGCCCGCGCCCCAGCGCGCGACGGAGTCGGCCGTACGCTCGGACGCGCCGCGCACGGCACGCGGCAGGCGGCCCGTACCGGACAGGTAGGCGCCGAGCGCCACGAGGATCCCGAGGACGATCGCGGTGCGGATGCTGACGCGCAGGAAGCGGAGCAGCGTGTCGAAGATCGCCGCGGCCGCGTCCGGTGACTGCACCTGCTCGGGCAGATGGTCGAGGTAGTAGCGGCGGGCGATCACCAGGCCGATGGCGAGCACCAGACAGGCCGCGGCCGCGCCGAGCATCGTGGTCACCAGGGCCCGGCGACGGCGGCGGGCGAGTACCACCCCGATGGCGCCGAGCACCACCGTGAGAATGGGCAGCCAGTTGCCGACGACGTCGAGCAGATGGACCCCGTCCCTGATCTTCTCCAGCTTGTCGGACTGGAAGAGCACCATCTGCTTGTTGACGTCCGGGATCTTCTCCGCCGGGGAGAGTCCGGCGTCCACGAGGTCCTTCTTGACCTGCTCGACGGCGGCGCCGACGTCGAGGGTGACCGTGCCGCCGCTGACCTCGACGGAGCCGCGGCCCTCACCGGTCAGGGCGTGCACCACGGCCGAATGGGCGACGCGGTTGGCCCCGGTCCAGACGGTCTCGAACCGGTCGCTCTCGACGAAGCGGGTCGCCACCTTGGTGACGGCCTGGTCGACCGCCGAGTCCAGCTGCGGCCCCAGCGACTTGATCGCGTTGGCGACGCGGGGCGGCAGCCCCTGGGACTGCAGCCATGCCGCGATGTCGGACGTGACCTGCGGGCCGTCGACCCTGGCGTCGGCGGCTTCGGCGATCCGCTTGACGGCTGCCGCCTCGATCGCCGGGTCCGACGCGAGCGGGGCGACCGTCGACACGTACCGGTCGTTGTCGAGGACGATGTCGTGCACCCAGACGGTGATCAGGGATACCGGCACGAGGATGCAGGTGAGCGTGATCAGGATGGCCGAGACGGTGCTCATCGCGATCCGTCCGGCGCGTGAGCCCTTCCGGCCCGGCGGCGACGGAGCCTGAGGAGCGGCGTCGGGCGGCGGGGGAGGCGGGGGAGGCTCGGGCGGCGTACTCATGACACTCCCGGGGCGGCTGCGGAGAGGGTACTGGCACCCCATTAGGCACTCGCCGTAGCCGACCTCGCACTCCGGGTTACTCCACCGAGGTGCGAGCCGTGGCCGCCGACAGCCGGTCACACCGCCGTCGAGCACGCCGGCCCGGCGACCGTGATACTCGAAGTGAGGCACCTAGGCCCGACATTCCCGAGGAGGCACCAGCACATCCACGGCCGAAGGGATGCCCGGCAACGCACCGCGAGCTGCGAGGTGACTTCTATGAGCCAGCAAACACCGGCCGGAGGGCAGTGGAAGAACACCGGCCCCGCGCCAGGGAACGCGCACCGGTCCGGAGACGGCGGCGGTGTCGCCGGCGGGGGCACCGTGTTCGCCGCGGTGCTGCTGTCCCTTTCGGGCCTCCTGGCCGTCCTCCAGGGCATCGGGGCCATCGCCAAGGACGACGTGTACGCACGCGTCGGCGACTACGTCTTCGAGTTCGACCTGACGGCCTGGGGCTGGATCCACCTCGTCCTCGGGATCATTGTCATCCTGTGCGCGGTGGGCCTCTTCATGAGCCAGAACTGGGCGCGGGCAACGGGCATCACCCTGGCCTCCCTCAGCGCGATCGCCAACTTCCTCTGGCTGCCGTACCAGCCGTGGTGGGCGCTCGTCATCCTGGCGATCGACATCTTCATCATCTGGGCGCTGTGCGCGAGTTGGTCGCACCACACCGATTGACGGTCTCGACCCCCACCACACCACACCACACCTCTCAGGAGGACATACGACATGTCCACCGCATCGGAAACCCCTGTCCTGGACACCCTCGCCGCCATGACGATCGACTCGATCGAGCGGTGCGGCCTGGCTCCGGACATGCTCATGGTCGCGCGGATGGCGGCCCTCGCCGCCTCGGACGCCCCTCCGATCTCGTACGCGGCCCACATCGAACTCGCCATCGAGACCGGCATGACCGCCGAGCAGCTCCAGGACGTCCTGGTCGCCATCGCGCCGATCGTGGGCACCGCCCGCGTCATGACGGCGGCAGGCAACATCTCCGCGGCGCTCGGCATCGCCATCGCCGTCGCGGATGCCGAGATTGAGGACCAGGGCTGAGAGCCGCCCCCCACCCACCACCCTCATCCCCACCCGACATCGATGCCCGGCGCGGCCCCCACCGGAGAAGGCGAGAAGGCGATGGAGCCGTCTCCGGCCGCCTGACCCTCGCGCCGGGCATTCCCACGGCCAACGGCCTGCACAAGGGCCAGGCAGGAGGGGTTCCCATGCCCCGGAAATCGACCACGGCGACGGCGATGCGCGCGGCACGCCACGCGACGCCGGAGGAACGTGCGGCGCTCGGCAGGGAAGCCCGGCGCCGCTCGCCCCGGTCGGGCCACGCCGAGTACCGGCCGTCCGCCGACAGGCCCGACCCGCTGACGATCCTGGAGGCGCAGTCGGCGGCACGGGTCCCCGAGCTCGTACCGATCCGCTACGCCCGCATGACGGAGTCCCCGTTCCGCTTCTACCGCGGCGCCGCCGCGATCATGGCCTCCGACCTGGCCGACACCCCCCGTTCAGGGCTCACGGCCCAGCTGTGCGGGGACGCGCACATGCTCAACTTCCGCCTCCTCGCCTCCCCGGAACGGCAGTTGATGTTCGACATCAACGACTTCGACGAGACGCTGCCGGGCCCCTGGGAGTGGGACGTCAAACGACTGTCGGCGAGTTTCGTCATCGCCGCCCGGGCCAACGGCTTCGACGACGCCGAGCGCGCCCGCATCGTCCGGCACACGGTCCGTTCCTACCGCGAGGCGATGATCCGCCTCGCGGGCATGCGCACCATCGACGTCTGGTACGCGAAGATCGACGCGGACCGCCTCGAGGACCTGGCCACGGACCGGCTCCAGAAGCGCGGACGGAAGGACCTGGCCCGCGCCATGGCCAAGGCCCGCACCCGCGACAGCCTCCAAGCCTTCGACAAGCTCACCGAGACGGTCGACGGCCGGCCCGTGATCGCGGCGGATCCCCCGCTGCTCGTTCCGGCGGGCGACCTGCTGCCCGACGTCGAGCGCACCGCCCTCGAACGCCAGTTCCGCGGTCTGATCGAGCGGTACGGCAGCACCCTGCAGTCCGATCGGCGCACACTCCTCTCGGACTACCGTCTGGCGGACGTCGCCCGCAAGGTGGTCGGGGTCGGCAGCGTCGGGACCCGCTGCTGGATCTTCCTGCTCCTCGGCCGGGACGACCAGGACCCGCTCTTCCTCCAGGCCAAGGAGGCGGACACCTCGGTGCTCGCCGAGCACGTCGGCGCGAGCGCGTACCGCAACCAGGGCGAGCGCGTCGTCTCCGGCCAGCGGCTGATGCAGGCCACCAGTGACATCTTCCTTGGCTGGGAGCGCGTGGACGGGATCGACGGCAAGCGGCGCGACTTCTACGTACGCCAGTTGCGCGACTGGAAGGGCATCGCCATGCCGGAGCGGATGAACCCCCGGCGCATGGAGGCGTTCGGGGATCTGTGCGGGGTCACGCTGGCGCGGGCGCACGCGCGGTCGGGCGACCGGATCGCGATCGCCTCGTACCTGGGCAGCGGCACGTCGTTCGACCGGGCCATCGCGACGTTCGCGGAGGCCTACGCCGACCAGAACGAGCGCGACCACCAGGCGCTGGTCGACGCCGTGGTCACGGGCCGGCTGCCCGCTGAGGAGCTGCCGGGAGCCTGAACCGGAGACGGCGGACCCGGTCACCGCACGGTGGGCGGGCCGCCGTCCTCATCGCCCGTCGCCTCGATTTCCCGCAGGCGTCGGCCCTCCTGGACCGCCCCCAGCAGGAAGCGGGCCGCCACGCCGATCAGCAGGAAATTGGCCGTCATCTGTGCCGTGGTCAACAGCCGGGCGAGTTCGGTGCGGGGGGTGATGTCGCCGAAGCCGACCGTGCTGAACACGGTCATCGCGAAGTAGAGGGCGTCGGTCCGGGACATCGTCTCGCTGAAACTCCC
This sequence comes from Streptomyces sp. NBC_01255, assembly GCF_036226445.1. Lineage (NCBI taxonomy): Bacteria > Bacillati > Actinomycetota > Actinomycetes > Kitasatosporales > Streptomycetaceae > Streptomyces > Streptomyces sp. NBC_01255. Next base: position 5,983,206 of record NZ_CP108474.1, on the reverse strand, counting down.
CGGTGTGCTGCGCTCCAGCAGGTAGTAGGTCGCGGCGAACAGGAGCACGAAGAACGGCAGCGCCGACGCCACCGCCACGATGGCCCGGAGCCCCGGGCGCGCGGAACGCATGATCGTGTGCACCTGCCAGGCGAGCAGCAGCGCCACCAGGACGATGCCGCCGGCGAGCACCGCCACGGTGCCCGCGGTGAAGGCCGAGTCCAACGGCAACAGGTAGTAGGCGGCCAGAACGGCCGCCAGCGACAGAATCGCACGCGCCGTGGTGAGCACCGCCGACCGGCGGCCCTTCGGATTCCCGTCCACGTGTCCCCGTTCCCCTCTCGTGCTGCGCCCCTGCCAGAGGGCGGTCACTGTCCCAGGCGACCCCGGCGCCGTACGGCAGGCGCACCGGGAGGTCACCGGGCCGGAGGCACCGGTGCTCCGTCGAGCGGTGATCCTCCCCGGGGCCCGGGTCCCCGTCCGGGGTGCGGCGGGCCCGACCCCGGCGCACTCTGGAATCAGTTCGTCACGCCGGATCGCGGCACCCGGAAGGGCAGCCGCGACCGTCACGACCGGCAGGAGATCGACCATGAAGGACTCGATGGTGAACCTGGCAGTGGACTACCCGCTGCTGAACATGTTCTGGACCATTCTGATGATCTTCCTCTGGGTCCTCTGGTTCATGCTGCTGTTCCGCATCATCGGCGACATCTTCAGCGACGACGAGCTGGGCGGCTGGGGCAAGGCGGGGTGGACCGCGTTCGTGATCCTGCTGCCCTTCCTCGGCGTGTTCATCTACCTCATCGCCCGCGGGCGCAGCATGGGCGAACGCGAGTTGAACCGGGTCCGCAAGAACGAGGAGCAGTTCCGCTCGTACGTACGCGAGACTGCCGGGACCACGGGGACCGGCGGCAGCCACGCGGAGGAACTGGCCAGGCTCGCCGAGCTCAAGGACCGCGGCGCGATCACGGACGCCGAGTTCGCCCAGGCCAAGGCCAAGGTCCTCGCGACCTGACCGGGTCAGCGGTACCCGCCCGTGATCCTCGACCTGTTCCTCATCGGCGTGGCCATCACGGTCTACCCCCTGCCGGTCATGGCCTTCGTCCTGGTCGTGTCCGCACCCCGCGGGGTGTACAAGGGACTGGCCTTCATCATCGCCTGGTTCGGCTGCCTGGTGGCCGTGATCGCCATGGTCCTGGCCTTCACCGACGGGCAACCGCCCGCGCCCCGCTCCCCGCCCTCGATCGCGTCACTCACGGCCACGCTGGTCATCGGCGTGGGCCTGATCGTCTACAGCGAGCACAGACGCCGCCGAAGCCGCCGCGCCGCGTCCGCCTCGGACAAGGAGCCGCCCAAGGGTTCCGGCGGCCGGTCGCTGACCTCCCGGATGGACCAGGCCACCGGATGGTCCGCGGCCGGACTGGCCGTGCTCCTCCAGCCCTGGGGAATGGTCAGCGCCGCGGCCGCCACCGTCGTGAAGGCCGATCTCGCCCACGTCCAGTCCTTTCTGGCGCTCTTCGGCTTCTGTGTCCTGGCCACATCCAGCCTGCTGGCCATGGAGCTGTACATGGTGTTCGCGCCCGAGAAGGCCCAGCTGAGCCTGACGAGGCTGCGCGCGTGGCTGGAACGCCACAAGGACCCGGCGATCGTCCTCATCTGTCTGGTGCTCGGGCTGTGGCTGGTAGGCAGGAGCCTGTACCAACTAACAGGCTGACTCCCCGCTCAAGGACAGCTGGAAGCCGGCTCGTCGTGGACGAGTGCGCAGATCATCTGCTCGCCGCGCCGGTCGTCCGGATAGGCCCTGCGCAGTTCGGCGGCGAAGTCGTTCCACTGGCGGGTGGTCTCGGCGGTGGCGCCGGAGACGGCGCGGCTGAAGTTGTCGCCGGTCTTCGAGCGGGCGGACGCGGCGGTGTCCTTGTTCAGGGCGCGGTTGTGCGTGACACGGCCGGCGCAGTCGGCGGACTTGACGCCGGTGGAGTCGAAGTCGGAGTAGCAGCCGGTGGCGAGGTCCGCGGGTACGAGGGCGCGTACCTCCCGTGTCCACTCACCGTCCTCCATGGTGCTGTAGCGCCGGATGTCGAGGAAGGGGACGGCACCGGTACGGGCCAGCCCGGGCGGGTTGTCCAGGCCGACGGGACCGGGGGCGGCCCGGTCGGACCAGTTCGAGTGCGCGTGGAAGTCCTGGAGCTGGTGCCAGCCGCGGCCGAGCTGTTCGAGCACGTCGCACTTGGCACGGTCGGAGCTCTCGTTCCACACACAGGGAGAGGAGAGATCGGTCTCCTCGGCCCGGACCTTGCCGTGGGCGTCGACGAGCCCGTCGGCCGCCTGGACCGCGTTCCGGAAGCGGGCGACGGAGGAACGAATGCAGGCGAGGAGCTCGGTGGTGGCCTCGTCCCGGCTGCGGGGATAGTCCTGGGCGTAGCGGGGGGCGAGGTAGTCGGCGTTGTCGCAGTGCAGAGGCCCGGCGAGGAAGTACCCGCCATGGTCATTGGCGTTGATCGCCCCGTCACGGTCATCCGCCATCGCGGAGAGCGTGCCCGACTCCCAGGGCAGGGCGGCCCTGGTGATGCTCTCGTGGTTACCCCCGGTGAACGCCTGCGCGGGAGGCGCCGGAGCGGCGACCAAGGCCACCACGAACACGGCCGCGAGACGCATCGGACGGAAGGCCATGCGACGCTCCAGTCGCGGGTGGGGCTGTGCTTCCGACGGAGACGAACGTCTGCCATCAACCCTAACGAACGAACGCCCCAGCCGCCGGAGGAGCTCGCGGCGCCTGGGCCGTCGACCCGGCCACTGACGAATTCCCTGGCCGAATCGAGCTCACCAGCCGTAAGCCCTGTTCCATAAGGTGTCGGAGGGACTGTCAGCCTGGGGGTTCGATGGCTTGGGACGAGTGGGAGCACATCAAGGCGGCCGCGCCCATGCGGCTGAACCAACCGGCCCCGGAAGCGGGAGGCAGCGGCGCCGCCAAGCCGGACATGGCCTCGAGCCCGGCAGCCAAGAAGGCTGCGGCGAAGGCGATCGGCGGGGATCTGGAGCCGGGCGTCACCCGCGACGGCAGACACACGGCCGAGACGACGGGCGCCGCGGTCAAGGAGTTCGGCCCGAAGGACGGCTACGGCTGGGACACGTCCAGCGCGCTGAAAAGGGCGCACGAGACCTGGGAGAAGCAGATCACGATGCTGCTCGGACGGCTGGCTTCGGAGAGGCAGGCCCTGAGCGCCACGGGCATGAGCTTCCAGCAGAACGAAGTCGACATCACGGCGCGACTGGCTCGTCAGTCGCGGATCGACGGCGTCTGACCGGCCGACCGGTCCCGGGGGGAGAGACATGCCGACCTACCACGAGGTCATGAGTACGGACCTGTCCAGGCTCGCCACCGCCGCGGGCAAGTGGGAGGAGATGGCGGCCAAGTTCAAGACGCTGGAGGACCATTACAAGAAGGATGTCCACGGCGTCTCACTCGGCGAGTCCTGGATCGGCCTGAGCGCCCAGGCTGCCCAAGACAGGTTCGCCGTCACGCTCAAGGAACTCCAAGGAGCTCGGAGGGAGGCGAAGGCGGTCGCCGCCATCCTCCGTGACGCGCACACGCAGCTCACCGACCTGAGGAACCGGGTCAAAGCGATCCGCGACGGCGCCGTCGACGCGGGCATGCGCGTCTCCGACCAGGGCACGATCTCCTTCGACTCGGAGCGGCTCACCCAGGCTGAGCGAACGGCCTACTCTCACGACCCCGACTTCCAGCAGACGGCCCGGGTCCGGGCGGACGAGTGGGCCGGGAAGCTCGTCCAGGCAGTCGGAGCGGTCAGCGATGCCGACGACGGCATCCGGCTCGCGCTCGACGCCGCCGTCCTCGACTCCGATCCCATGGACGGGACCTTCAACGGCTTCAACCGCAACCCCGGTCCGAACCGCTATCCGTCCCTGGAGGAAGCCGGCAAAGCCGCGAACATGCCGGAGGACCGCAAGGATGTCCCCTCCTGGTGGCGCACCCTTGACCCGGTGACGCGCAGCATCCTGCTCCAGGAGAAGGGCGACGAGCTACGAGCGGCAGGGATCATGGACCCGCGGTACGAGTGGAGGTCCCCCGACCCGGGTTCCGGCCCCTTCGACGTGGAGGAACCCACACCGCGAGATGTGAGGTTCCACGCCTGGGCCCTCGGGCTGGCCACGGTCGGCGACATCACGGGCCAGACAGGCGCGTCCCGCAACATGCTGCACTACCTGCGCGGCACAGGAGACGTCCTCGACCTCGATGTGAATCGCATGCTGCATGACGATCCGTCGTTCAGGTCGGGCGTGGCGAACATCCACATCGCGCAGAACCAGGAGAAGTGGCGGGGCGAGGCGCTCGCCGCGTTCGAGAAGGCAGGAGGTGACAAGCCGGTCACCGTTCCCGTGGAGAGCAAGCAGTTCGGCGGGACGTTCGGGATGGACACCGACTGGTACCGCGCAGTGGGTTCGTACCAGCAGAACCTCTCCGGGATGGTGACGGTCAGGCCGGGTGAAGGCGGCCGGCCCGAGGTGTCACTCGAGTACCAGGTCAACGTGTGGGACCGCTACAACTGGGACCCCAGCAAGCAGACCCCCTTCCCCGGGGGGATCGTCGTCAAGGACAAGGACATGGGGCACCTCCACACCGTCGGTATCGCCCAGGAGTTCGACATGCGCGGCAGCAGCTCGACCTACACGCACGACCTGACCGGCGATGCGGGCACCACCGTGAAACCGGACGATCCCGGCCGGGACGGTGGCCGCGGAGACGTCTCGCGGGGCGAGGAGGAGAACCGGTGAGCAGGCGGCACAGGGCGTACGGAACCCTGAGCGCCACCCTGGCCTCCGCACTGCTGGTGGCTTCCTGTTCCGCGGCGGACCCGGCGCGTGCCGCGCGGGAGGACATATACCCGCACTGGAAGAAGGGCGCCGGAGCCACCGAGGCGGCAGCGTTCATGAAGGTGGAAGTCCCCAAGGGTGCGGCCGACGTGAAGGGGGCCGTACAGGTCAACCCTCAGGAGGACATCTACCTCCTCACCTTCCGCACGGACCGGACGACCGCCATACGGCTGGCGGAGGACCTCGCCCCCGAGGAGCCGCTGGAGCGGTGGAAGGTGCGCCCCACACCCTCGTCCGAGCACTTCCGACACTTCGGTCTCCCCGAGCCGGAAACCGTGCCGGACGCCCTTCATGCAGGCGTCTGCCCGCCCTGCGTGGAGGACCACCGACGCCGCGAGGTCTCCTGGATCGAGATCCACCTGGGAGACGTCGAGGCCGTCCGAACCAGGGTGTACCTGCGCGCGTACTGACGGACCATGACTCCCCGACCCGCGCGAGCCGTCCGGGTGACCCCGGCGTGTCGTTGCCGTGATGCGCGTCACAGGCGGTGCACCGTCAGGCGGGAGAACGAACCCCTGGCGCGAAAGAGCCCATGGCCACAGGGAAAAACCTTCCTGCGACCACGGGCGAGTGGTGGGGCGGGTGGGACTCGAACCCATTTCAGTGACGCGTCTCACCTGCGGCGATGCCGAAGGACCGGACATATCCATCGGATTCCATCCGGCTGCGTCCCCCTTCGATCCCGCTCGATCGAGGACTGTGCAGCGTTCGCTGCACCGCTGTCGCCACGCTCCCCCGCGCCCGCGAATCTCGGGTCGACTCCGCCCCCCCCCTGCGGCTCGCCATCACTCTGTGGGCCTGCTGTAGGCCCTACACACCCCGCCAGGTGCACTCGGGCGGGTGGTCACGCTACGTAATACGTCTGGCGCTGGGACGCCGACTCATTCCCGGCCACCAGCGGCGTGCCCGTCAGCGCGCGCCGGTCTCCGGTTCGGGTCGGGGCAGTCCGTCCAGGTAGAGGGCGAAGGTGCGTCCGTCGGCCAGGTCGATGGGGAGCTTGCCGGCGCCGTACTGGTGCGTGTGTGCCGCGATGTAGCCGGTTCCGGTGGGCTGAGTATGGACGACGACCTCCGCCGCGTACGGATCCACCACCAGGTAGACGGGGATGCCGTAGCGGCCGTACTTGGCGGTGCAGTCGTCGCAGTCCTTGCCCGCCGAGGAGACCGACACCACCTCCGCGATCAGCAGGACGTCGTCGAAGGTGTAGCGCTTGCCCTGCTTTTGCGCGTCTTCCCGCAGGATCGCGAGATCGGGGGCGGAGTTCCACGACGGCTACCGTCCCCGTCGTACCGGCATTCCGGCGGACGAGGCATGAGCAGTGCTGTGCGAGTTGGCACGCCGCCCCGAGCAGGAACCCGGAGCCCGGATCCCGCTCCGCATCCGAGACGGGCGCCTGTGCCTCTTTTCCGGTGGAGAGTGGCCGGTAGGGACGCCAGGGTCGTGGCGCTCAGCTCGTGGCCGGTGCCGGCTCAGCGGGGTGCGGAAGCTGTTCGCTGGAGCCGCGGACCATCAGACGGGTGGGGACCATGATGGTCCGGGCGCGGGTGCGGTCGCCGTCCAGGCGGGCGAGGGCGGTCCTGGCCGCCGCCTCGCCGATGGCCGCCGGGTCCTGGGCCACGACGGTCAGGGCCGGTTCGAGGACCTCGGCGAGCGGAAGGTCGTCGAAGGTGACCAGCGCGATGTCCTTGCGCCCCGCACGGGTGAGCTGGGCGATGACCCCGAGAGCCATGATGTTGTTCGCCGCGAACAGGGCGGTGGGGGGATGCGGCAGGTCGAGGAGGGCGGTGGTCTCAGCGGCGGCCTCGTCCTGACTGTGCGCGCCGGTCACCAGGGTCCCGTCGTAGGGCAGGCCGGCCTCGGCGAGCGCCGAGCGGTAGCCGGCGAGACGCTCGCGCCGGGTGTAGAGCTGGGCGGGAAGGTCTCCGATGAAGCCGATCCGGCGGTGGCCGCGGGCGATGAGGTGGGAGACGCCCTCGTGGACGCCGGCCCGGTTGGAGCTGACGACGCAGTCGGCGGACAGTCCGACTCCCGGCCGGTCGAGGAACACCACCGGCAGACCCGCCGCGCGCGGTGCCCTGAGGTGGCTGTGGTCGGCTCCGAACGCGGGGACGACCATCAACATGCTGACGCGTCGGGCGAGGAAGGTCTGGATCAACACCCTTTCCCGGTCCGGGTCTTCGGCCGACGAGCCCATGAGCAGGGTGAGCCCCCGGCCACGCACGAGGTCCTCGATGCCGCCGGCGACGGTGCCGAAGAAGGGGTTGCCGAGGTCGGGCACGACCAGGCCGACGGTGGTGTCGGGGCCACCGACCCGGATGTTGCGGGCCATCAGGTTCGGCTGGAAGCCGAGCTTTTCGACTGCGGCGAGCACGCGCTCGCGGGTCTGGGGGGAACTCGGCCCGTCCTCGTTGAGCACCCGGGACACCGTCTTGGCGCTGACGCCCACTTCCCTGGCGACATCGGCCAGTGTGGGGCGGCGGTTCGCAGCCATGTACCACCGTTCCTGTGCGTTCGTCGGGCCCGGCCCCTGCCCGGGCCGGGCCCGCTGTCCTGGGTGTGCGGCGACCCTGTGGTCCGCGTGGCGTCGCCCCTGCGGCGAATCAGTGGGCGGACACGCCTGCCGCCTGAGCGGCATCCGCGTCGGCAACGACCGTACCTCCATCGTCGCTCACCCTGAGCGCCCCCGTCATGATGGCGACGACCTCCGCCATGGAATGGTCGGACGGCTTGATCAGCGCCTCGCGTCGGCCGAGCCGGTGGATGTGGATGCGGTCGGCGATCTCGAAGACGTGCGGCATGTTGTGGCTGATCAGGACCACGGGCATGCCCTTGTCGCGGACCCGGCGGATCAGGTCGAGGACCTGACCCGACTCCTTGACGCCCAGCGCGGCGGTGGGCTCGTCCATCACGACGACGCTCGACGCCCAGGCGACGGACCGTGCGACCGCCACGGCCTGGCGCTGACCGCCGGAGAGGGTCTCCACCGGCTGCGTCAGCGACCGCAGTCCGATCTTGAGGTCGGCCATGTGGGCCGCTGCCTCCTGGCGCATGCGCTTCTTGTCGAGCATGCGCAGAGCGCTGCCGAGGAAGCCCGGCCGGCGCAGCTCGCGCCCGAGGAACATGTTGGAGGCGATGTCCATCGAGGCGGCGACGGCCAGGTCCTGGTAGACGGTCTCGATGCCGTGCTGCCGGGCGCTCTGCGGCCCTGTGAACCTGATGGGCTCGCCGTTCAGCCGGATCTCGCCCTCGTCCGGGGTGATCGCACCGGTGAGAGCCTTGATCAGGCTGGTCTTGCCGGCGCCGTTGTCGCCGATGACGGCGAGGACCTCGCCGGGCAGCAGGTCGAAGTCGGCGCCGTCGATGGCGGTGACATGGCCGTACCGCTTGACCAGGCCGCGGGCCTGGAGCACGGGTGTGACGTCGGCGGTGCTCATCGTGCCTTCCTCCGGGAGATCTGGTCGACGGTCACGGCCAGGATCACCAGGACGCCGGTGATCAGGGTCTGGTAGATGGAGGCGACGCCCATCAGCTGGAGGCCGTTGCGGAACACACCGACGATGAGGACGCCGATGAAGGTGCCGAGGACGGAGCCGCGCCCGCCGAAGAGACTGGTGCCGCCGAGGACAACGGCGGTGATGCTGTCCAGGTTGTCGGTCTGGCCGGCCTGCGGGTCGCCGACGCCGGTGCGGGAGATCAGGAGCAGTGCGGCGATTCCGTAGACGGCTCCGGCCAGGGTGTAGAGGCCGATCGTCAGCCGGGAGGTGCGGATGCCGTTGAGGCGGGCGGCCTCGGGGCTGTTGCCGAGCGCGTACACATGGCGGCCCCAGGACGTGCCGCTCAGCGCGTAGGCGAAGAGCAGGAACAGGGCGATCGTCACGAGCGAGCCGTAGGTGATGTCGGTGTTGCCCAGGGGGAAGGTCTCGCCGAGGGCGGTCAGTGGCGCGGGGAGGTCGGTGATCGTCTGCTCGGCCGAGTAGATGTGGGTCAGCGCGAACGCCACGTTCAGCATGCCGAGGGTGACGATGAACGGCGGGAGCGGGATCAGCTGCACCAGCAGGCCGTTGACCAGGCCGAAGGCCGCACTGACGAGCAGGCCGAGAGTGATCGCGGCGAGCGGTGGGAGGCCGCCCTCGGCAGCCGTCTTGGCGATGACGATGCTGCCGAACGCCATGACGGCGCCACAGGAGAGGTCGATGCCGGCGGTGAGGATGATCAAGGTCTGACCGATGGCCAGCGTGCCCACGACCATGACCTGCTGGACGATCAGCGAGAAGTTGCCGCCGGAGAGGAACTGCTCGGTCGTCAGGGAGAAGAAGACACAGGCCAGCAACAGGGCGGCGAGTGGGCCCGTGGTCGGTGTGGCGAGCAGCCGGCGGACCGTGGTCGGTCCTTTCAGCTGGTCGTAAGGCAGGGGTGTGGCAGTCATGGTGGTCCTTGCCGGTGGTCGGTGGTCGGCGGAGCGAGGTTCGTCAGGGAGTACATGCCGGAGGGCTGTTCGCCGCGGGAGGCGGTCGCCGGAGAGTGGCGCGCGGGTGATCCTCTCGGCGCGCGGGGCGGGCCCGACCTCAGGTGCCGGGAGGTCGGGTCCCGATCGTTGGGCCGCGGGAGCGACCGGTCAGGAGAGGACTTCCGCGGCGCGCCCTGATGCCCGGGGCTCAGCCCCAGCACTTCTCCAGGCCGTACGCGGTGTCCTCGGCGTCGACTCCCGGCTTGGCCGCGTCGGTGATGAGGGTGACGCCGGTGTCGGTGTAGCCGGAGGCCTTCTTGCCGCTCTTGGCGAAGTCGGCGACCGCCTTGACGCCCTGGGACGCCATCTGGAGCGGGTACTGCTGCGAGGTCGCCGCGATCTTGCCTTCCTTGACGGCCTTCGTGCCGGTGCAGCCGCCGTCGACGGACACGACCAGCACCTTCCTCTCCAGGCCCTTCGCCTTGAGCGCGGTGTAGGCGCCCAGCGCGGCCGGTTCGTTGATCGTGTAGACGACGCTGATGTCGGGCGACTTCTGGAGGCAGTTCTCCATGGCCGTCTGGCCCTTGGCCTGGTCGCCGCCGGTGTCCTGCATGCACACGATGGACGGGTCGCCCTCCGCGACGCCGAAGCCCTTGAGGAAGCCCTGGTGGCGCTGCACGCCCACCGCGACGCCGGGCGCGAGGTCCAGAGTGGCGATCTTCGCGTCCTTGCCGGCCATGGCGGCCTTGGCGTACCGGCCGATGAGCTCGCCCGCCTTGACGTTGTCGGTGGCGAAGAGGGCGTCGGTGGCGTCCTGCGGCTCGGTCGGGCTGTCGAGCGCGATGACCAGGACGCCCTTGGCACGTGCCTTCTCGAGGGCGGGGACGATCGCCTTGGAGTCGTTGGGCGTGATGAGGATGCCCTTCACGCCGGAGTTGAGCATGTTCTCGATGGCGGTGACCTGGCCCGCGTTGTCGCCGTCGAACTTCCCGGCCGCGCTGACGAGTTCGACGCCGTTGTCCTTCGCCGCCTGCTCGGCGCCCTCCTTCATCTTCACGAAGAACGGGTTCGTGTCGGTCTTGGTGATCAGCCCGACCTTGGTTCCGCCACCGCCGGACCCTCCCTGCGCACCGGAGCCGCAGGCCGTCAGAGTCAGCGCCGAGACGGCGGCGAGAGCGGTGAATCCGAGGGAGGCGCGGGCGGTGCGGTTTCTGCGAAGCATGACTGATCTCCTGCTGGACGAGGGCGGAACGGCCGCGCGGATCGAGGGCTGCGGCGCATGAGGACTGCTGCTGTCGAATGCACTGGAGGCGGTGTCAGCGTTGACCTATGTCATCGTTGACACCGCTTGCGGAGGATGATGAACTCCATCACCCGGAAACGTCAATGCCTTCACCCCGTCACAACTCGGCAACGTCGCCCGGCCGCACCGCCTCACATCGAGAGCGCCGCTCTCCGTGAGCTTCCTCAAGACCCTTTGCCAACGCAGCCTTTCGCGCTGCCAGCCTGGAGAGAATGAGCCATGCGCCTGCCTCTGGTCACCGTCCTCGGAGAATGCGTCGCGGACGCCTTCGCCGTCCCCGCACCCACGCCGGGCGAGCTTGCCCTGCAGGTCCTGCCGGGCGGCGGTCCCGCGAACACGGCTGTGGCGCTCGCCCGGTTGGGCACGCCCGCCCGCTTCCTGGCGCGGCTGTCCGACGACGTCTTCGGCCGCCTGTTCCGCGATCACCTGGAAGCTTCGGGGGTCGACCTCACGGCCGCCGTACGCGCGGCCGAGCCCAGCACGCTGGCCGTCGCCGAGCTCGACGCCCAGGGCCGGGCCGCGTACTCGTTCCACGCCCAGGGCACCGCGGACTGGCAGTGGACGGCGGACGAACTCGCCACGACGGACCTCGCCTCCACAGCCTGCCTGCACTCGGGCTCCCTGGCCCTGGTGCGCGAGCCCGGCGCCATGATCGTCGAGGAGTTCCTCGCCCGCGCCTCCGCCACGGCCACGATCTCCATCGATCCGAACGTCCGGCCGCTGCTCGTGGCACCGGAGGTCTACCGCGAACGCCTGCCGCGCTGGTGCGCGCTCGCGGACATCCTCCGGCTGAGCGAGGACGACCTGGAACTGCTGCTGCCCGGGTACACGATCGAGCGAGCCTGCGACGCCTGGCACACGGCGGGCGTCCCGCTCGTCGTGATCACCCGCGGGGAGCGCGGCGCGGTCGCCTCGCTGAACGGCGAGCGGACCTCCGTACCGGCGCCCCCGACCGCCGTGATCGACACCGTCGGAGCCGGCGACTCCTTCACCGCAGGGCTCCTGCACCACCTCGGCACCAAGGGGCTCCTCGGTGGGCGCCAGACGGACCTTCGGGTCGACGACGTCTTCGACGCCTGCGTCTTCGCCTCCCAGGTGGCCGCGCTGACCTGCGGCGTCGCCGGGCCGAACCCGCCCTGGGCCGGCCAACTGCGCCTGCCGGCACCCGCGATCGGACACGCCGCCGGCTGAACCAGCGGTCCGAACGAACTCGGCCCAGGCCATTGACGCGCCGCCCGGAGCCCGCACATCATCACTCCCCAGCGGATGTCATCGCTGTCACATGTCATCGATGACATCCCGCTTCCCGGGTCGCCCCCACCGCCCGGCACTGCGAATCCCCCGACGTCGTACGCCCGCAGCGGACGCGGACTCGACGCCGCCGCCCCCAGTGCAGGAGAAACAATGAGCCGAGTCCCCGCTCGCCGTCGTGTCCCGCTGCGCCTCGTCGCCGCCGCGGCCGCGACCTGCGCGCTCACCGTCACCGCCGTCGCCCCGCAGGCGGCGGCGGAGGACAGCCGGCCGTACACGGAGTCGTACCGCCCGCAGTTCCACTTCAGCCCCGCGAAGAACTGGATGAACGACCCCAACGGACTGGTCTGGTTCCAGGGCGAGTACCACCTCTTCTACCAGTACAACCCGAGCGGAAACACCTGGGGCAACATGTCCTGGGGCCACGCCGTCAGCACGGACCTGGTGCACTGGCGGGAACTCACCCTCGCCATCCCGCACGACGACCAGGAGATGGTCTTCTCGGGCAGCGCCGTCGTCGACCACGACAACACCACGGGGTTCGGGACCACGGAGAACCCCGCCATAGTGGCCGTCTACACCAGCCACTACAAGGACAGCGGCAAGCAGGCCCAGTCCCTGGCGTACAGCACCGACCGCGGCCGCACCTGGACCAAGTACGCCGGGAACCCGGTGCTCGACATCGGATCGAAGGAGTTCCGCGACCCCAAGGTCCAGTGGTACGCACCCACCAAGAGCTGGCTGATGACGGTGTCGTTGTCCACCGAGCACAGGGTCCAATTCTACTCCTCCAAGGACCTCAAGAGCTGGACGCATCTCAGCGACTTCGGCCCGCAGAACACGGTGGGCGGCGTCTGGGAGTGCCCGGACCTGTTCCCGCTGCCCGTCGACGGCGACCCCAAGCGCGTCAAGGGGGTACTCGTCGTCAACATCAACCCCGGTGGCATCGCCGGTGGTTCGGCCGCCCAGTACTTCGTCGGCGACTTCGACGGCACGCGGTTCACGCCCGACGACGACGGCTCCTACACGCCTCCGCCCGGAGTAGTGGTGCAGGACTTCGAAGGCGCCGACTACGGCACCTGGCAGACGACCGGCACCGCCTTCGGCGAGGGACCGGTCCCCGCGCCCGCGCCCGGGACGTCGGGCACGAGCGGCTTCGAGGGCATGGGACTCGTCGACAGCTTCCACAACGGCGACGCCGAGACCGGCATCCTCACCTCACCGCCCTTCACTGTCGACAGCCCATACCTCAACTTCAAGGTGGCCGGCGGCCGTCACCCGCACGTCCCCGGCTCCGTGATGGGCGGCTCCCCCGCCCCCGCGGGAGAGACCCTCGCCGACTTCGAGCAGGACACGTACGGCTCCTGGACGGCCACAGGCACCGCCTTCGGCGACGGCCCCGCACCCGGCACCCTGCCCGGGCAGCACGAGGTGTCCGGACACGAGGGCGGCGGCCTGGTGAACACGTTCCTGGGCGGCGACGCGACCACGGGCACCCTCACCTCGCCCGAGTTCACCGTCACCGCGAAGCATCTCAACCTCCTCATCGGCGGGGGCAATCACCCCTCCGGATCCGCCGCGCCCACCGCCGTCCGGCTCGTCGTCGACGGCAGGACGGTACGCAGCGCCACCGGCACCGACTCGGAGTCGCTCAACTGGGTCTCCTGGGACCTCGGCGACCTCGCCGGCCGGACCGCGCACATCGAGGTCGTCGACGAGAACACCGGTGGCTGGGGGCACATCCTGCTCGACCAGGTCATGCTGTCCGACACCCCCGCACGGCCCCGCTCGACAGAGACCACGGTCAATCTCCTCATCGACGGAAAGGTCGTCCAGAGCAGGACCGGCGCTGACAGCGGCAGCCTGGACTGGACCTCCTTCGACCTCCGCGCCCACCAGGGCAAGCAGGCCACCCTCCAGATCGTCGACATGAACACGGCCGGCTGGGGCCACGTCCTGGCCGACCACTTCGTCGCCGCCGACCAACCGGCCGTCTCAAGTCTCCAGCGGGCCGACTGGGTCGACTACGGCAAGGACTACTACGCCGCCGTTTCCTGGGAGAACGCCCCGGACGGCAAGCGCCGCATGATCGGCTGGATGAACAACTGGCAGTACGGCAACGACATCCCGACCTCCCCCTGGCGCAGCGCGCAGAGCGTCCCGCGCGAGATGGCTCTGCGCACCGTGGACGGCCGGCTCCGACTGACGCAGCAGCCGGTGTCCACCGTGGAGTCGCTCCACGGCTCCTCGTTCAGCGCGCGCGACATCAGGATCGCGGAAGGATCCGTGCCGTTGGCAGCGGGCCGGGCCGACGGCAAGGCGCTCGACATCCGGGCGACATTCACCCTTGGTGACGCCGAGCGTTTCGGGTTCAAGGTCCGCACGGGCGAAGGCCAGGAGACCGTCATCGGCTACGACAACAAGACGCGGGAGCTGTACGTCGACCGGACGCGTTCGGGTGCGGTCGACTTCCACGGCGACTTCCCCGGCGTCCAGCGCGCACCGCTGACTCCCCGGAACGGCAAGATCGAGCTCCGCATCCTGGTCGACTGGTCCTCGGTCGAGGTGTTCGGCGGCGAAGGCGAGGCCGTGATCACGGACCAGATCTTCCCCAGCCCGGACAGCGACGGCGTCCGGATCTTCGCCGAAGGCGGCTCCGTACGCCTGGACAGGGCCAAGGTCTGGCAGGTGCGGTCGTACCGCGACTGACCGCCGTGCAGGTCCGCTGACGGCGCGGAGGCGGGGTACCGGCCCCCGGAAGCCCGCCTCCGCGCCGTTCCCCGTACCGGTATTACCGGCGAGAGACAGGAGACAGGACATGAAGAAAACGCTGTTGGCCGAGTTCACCGTGCGCCCCGGAAGTGAGGAACACGTCGCCGAACTGGTCAAGGAGTACGCCGCTCGCGTCCGTGAAGAACCCGGGAACCTGGCCTTCGAGGTATTCACCAAGGAATCCAGCCCCCGGGCGTACTGGATCTTCGAGGTGTACGCGCACGAAGCCGCCTTCCAGACCCACTTGGCGGCACCCTACGGCCCGCCCTTCAACGCGGCGCTCCAACCGTTGATCGAGGAGAAGGAGTCCGTGCTCACCTTCCTGCGCCCGCTCGGCCGCTGAACGGGCGGCGTACCTCGCGCCTGCCGCTCCGCGTCGCTCGCGCGTCACCAGGGGTACCGTGCCCGAGAGCCTCGGCAACAGCGCAGATCTGGTGTTCCCGGCCACCAGCAGCCAGCTCGTCAGCGCGCGCCGGTCTCCGGTTCGGGCCGGGGAAGCTCGTCCAGGTCGAGGGTGAAGGTGCGCCCGTCGGCCAGCTCGATGGGGAGCTTGCCGGTGCCGTACTTGTGCGTGTGCGCCGCGATGTAGCCGGTTCCGGTGGACTGGGTGTGGACGACGACCTCCCCGGCGTACGGGTCCACCACCAGGTAGACGGGGATGCCGTAGCGGCCGTACTTGGCGGTGCAGTCGTCGTAGTCCTTGCGCGCCGAGGAGACCGACACCACCTCCGCGATCAGCAGGACGTCCTCGAAGCTGTAGCGCTTGCCCACCCTCTGGGAGTCCTCGCGCAGGATCGCGAGATCGGGTGCGGAGTTCTCGTCGGCGGGGAAGTCGATGTACACGTCGGAAGTCACCTTGGCGTGACGTCCCAGTGCGAGCGTGTCGATCTGCATGGAGCGGATCGTGCTGGAGTGCTCCAGGCTCCGCGGGGTCATGATCATCTTCCCGTCGGCACCGATGAAGACCGCGTATCCCTCGGGGAACTCGGTGTGCATGATCGCCTCGACGCTCATCAGCGGCTCCTTCCCGTCGCCTCCCGGAATACGGTCGGCACGCCTCAGCAGCGGGCCTCACGGGCAACTCGAATCCACCCGGGGGTTCGAGCCGTGCGATCTGAGGGGGCTCCGCAGTGGTTGCCGCGGCCTTCGGTGACGAGTAGCCGCGGCGCGCAGAGGTCCCGGAGTCGTCCTCCAAGCCGACCCGTACGAGGAAATCGGGGGCGGCCACGGAGAAGGCCAGACCCGTCGTCGTCCCCGCCGGCTCCAGCGTGCACGAGCCTCCGTCAAAGGCGAGTGGGTCGTGATTCCGCGTCGTCATCGGCGGCGTCCAAGCTCCGATTCACCGTTGTCAAGCCGGACAAGCTGCGCAGAGTAGCCGCTCCGAACGCTCTGATGGGCAAGTTCCCTCGTGTAACCGAGTACCACGCGGCTGTGAGCACATCCTGGCTCCATGACTGACGTTGTTCCCTACGAGGTCGCGATGCGACGTGCGGCGGAGGTGCTGGGAAGGCACAGGTTCTCCGTGACCTCCTGCCATCTCGTCTGGCCGCTCAGCGTGCGCACACCCCGGGGTGGGCGCTCCGTCGAGGAACTGAAGGACCCTCGTGTAGCTGATGCGTATGAGCGCAGGCCGCACCTGGTCGCACGCTCCCCATGCGAACCACCGGCCGAAGCGCAATTCGGCCACTCCATCGTTCGCCGACCAGATCTGACTTTTTGTACACGGCCCCGTTCCGTAAGTTGCGTGAAAGACAACCGGCAGGGGGAGATGCATGGCTTGGGGCGAATGGGAGCAGACCAAGGCGGACGCGGCAGCCCGGCAGTCTACGTCGATGCGGCTGAACCAGGTCGCGCCGAATGCGGGAGGCGGCGGTGCCGGCAAGCCGGACCTGGCCTCCAGCCCAGCGGCCAAGAAGGCGGCGGCGAAAGCGATCGACGACGACCTGGAACCGGGGGTCACGAGGGACGGCAAGCACGCGGCCGAGACCACGAATGCCGCGGTCAAGGAGTTCGGAGCGAAGGACGGCCACGGCTGGGACACCTCCGGTGCGCTGAAGAGAGCCCACGAGACGTGGGAGAAGCAGGTCAAGATGCTGCTCGGGCGACTGTCCTCGGAGAAGCAGGCCCTCAGCGCGACCGGCATCAGCATGCAGAACAACGAACTCGACATCGCCGCGCGACTGGCCCGCCAGTCGCGGATCCAAGGCATCTGACGGGCCGGTAGACCGGCCTCAGGGGAGTCATGCCGACCTATCACGAAGCCATGAGCACCGACCTGTCCACGTTGACCGCCGCTGCGGGCAAGTGGGAGGAGATGGCCGCCAAGTTCAACACGCTCGAGGGCCGGTATGAGAAGGACGTCCACGGCGTCTCGCTCGGCGAGTCATGGATCGGGCTGAGCGCGAACGCCGCCAACGCCAGGTTCACCATCACACTCAAGGAGCTCCAGGGAGCGCAGAAGGAGGCGAAGGCGGTCGCACGTGTCCTGCGTGACGCGCACACGCAGCTCACCGACCTGCGTCACCGGCTCAAGGCGATCCGTGACGACGCCGTCAAGGCGGGCATGCGTGTCTCCGACCAGGGCGCGGTCGCCTTCGACACGGGGCGGCTCGCCCAGGACGAGCGCACGGCCTACGTCCACGACCGACTTCCAGCAGAGCGCCCGCACCCGGGCGAACGAGTGGGCCGAAAAGCTCGTCCAGGCGGTCAAGGCGCTCACCGACGCCGACGACGGCATCCGCCTCGCCCTCGATGCCGCCGTCCTCGACTCCGACCCCATGGACGGCACCTTCAACGGTTTCAACCGGAACCCCCAGGAAAACCCCTACCCGTCCCTGGAAGAGGCCGGTAAGGCCGCCAACATGCCCAAGGACCGCAGCGCCGTCGCTCAGTGGTGGCGTGACCTGGATCCTGTCACCCGCGGCGTCGTGATCCGTGAGCGCGGTGACGAACTCCGCGCGGCCGGCATCCTGGACCCGCTGTACCGATGGAAGTCCCCGGACTCCGGCTCGGGCCCCTTCGACGTGGAGGACCCCACACCGCGGGATCTGTGGCTCCACGCCCAAGCCCTGGGCATCGCGACGACCGGCGACGTCATCGGCCAGACCGGAGCCTCCCGCAACATGCTGCATTACCTACGGGGCACAGGCGAAACACTCGACCTCGACGTGGACCGGATCCTGGCCGACGACTCCGGCTTCCGGTCAAAGATCGAGAACAATCATGTCGCCGTGAACCAGGACGCCTGGCGGCGGCAGGCTCTGGCCGAATTCCACGAGGCCGGAGGCGACAGGACCGTGGTCGTCCCGGTCGAGAGCAGGACCAGGCACACAAACCTGGAGAGCGACGAGTGGTTCCGCGCGGTGGGAGCCCACGCGCAGAACGTCTCCGGATTCGTCACCGTCACGCCGGACGCTCACGGCGGCGCGCCCCAGGTCTCACTCGACTACCAGGTCAACGTCTGGGACCGCTACAACTGGGACCCCGGCAAGTCCACCCCCTTCGCCGACGGCCTCATCAGCATCTCGGACGACGACATGGGCCGGCTGCACAAGGTGGGGTTCGCCCAGGAATTCGATATGAAGGGCAGCAGCTCCACCCACCAGCACGATCTCGGCAGCCCCACACCCCCGACCACCACCCCAGAGGACCACGGACGCGAAGGCACCCGGGGCGACGTGTCCCGAGGAGAGGAGAAGAACCGATGAAGCTCCGCCTCACCGCGCGAGTCCTCCCTCTGGTCCCGGCCGCCACTCTCGCCGTAGGGCTGGCACTCGGCGGCTGCACGTCCGCGCCCTCGGATCGCACCACGCGTACGGCTCCCTCCTCCAGCTGGGAGACGGGCGCCGGCGCCCCCGAAGCGGCGGCGTTCATGAAAATCCAGATCCCTGAGGGGGCGACAGAGGTGAATGGGGCCGTACGGGTCCAGCCGCAGGAGAAGGTCTACCTGCTGTCCTTCGTCACAAGTGAGCGGACCGCGAAGACGATCACCGAGGACCTGCACCCCGACCACCCCTTGGCCGTGGAAGGCCCGCCCTCCTCGTCGCTGAGCGGGGACGGGTTCAGGCACCTGGGCCTCACACCGCCGCAGGAGCTCAAGAGCGTACGGACGACGAGCGCGTGTCCGCCCTGCGTGGACGACTCCAGGCGGCGCCACATCCAGGGCATCGAGATTCACATCAGCGAGGCCCAGGGGGACCGTGTCCGGGTCTACCTGACTGCGTACTGACCGGCCCGACGCCGTCTGCCCCTTGGCCCGAGTCCGCAGCTCGGCGGCGCACCGCCACTCCAGTGTGGTCTGGATGCTGGGGCTTGCTCCAAGGAGTGAGTTCGTTCAGCAGAAGACTAGGTGTCCTGGCAGCCGACCTGGTATCGCCGACCTGTCCGTCGGCCTCGACGTGGAAACGCGAGCCCCGAAGCTCTCACCGACAAGCGTTCGACCGCCTAGCCGAGAGGCGTCGGCGAGGGTGTAGAAATTCGACTCAATGTGCGGCGCGTCACACGCGGGAGCCGCGGGATCGCTATCGGATCATCGTCGTGGCTCCACACCCAGGTTCCACCCGAAACTCCAGGTCAAGAAGGTCAGGGCCCGGCGAGGCAGCCCAGGGGCGCATGTTTCGCCGCACCGATGCGAGGCGATCGCTGCACGCGGAAACACCCCTCCCGGGACGTTTCCGCAGGTCAGAACGTTTTTCTACGGTGGGGCGGGTGGAACTCGAACCCATTTCAGTGGCGCGTCTCACCTGCGACGACGCCGAAAGACCGGACAAATCCATCCGTCTCCATCTGGCTGCGTCCCGCTCGACCCTGCTCACCCGTCGGGCGGTGCAGCGTTCGCTGCACCGCCGCTTCCACGCTCCTTCGCACTCCTGAAGGCCAGTCGAACTCTGCCCATCTGTGGTCTCCCAGTCGCAGGACAGCAGACCGGCAGTGAGAGCCGTCCAGGCGCCGGCCGACGACCTCTCGGCAAGCTGATTACGTTACGTAGTCATCCGGCGGTCGCAGGCGCAGTCCCGTCAGATCATGGCGGTCTCCAAGAAGCAGCGCTGGTTTGAGCCCTCAGCCCGAACCTGCGACCAGTGCCTCGCCGAGTGGGGTGCGTCGGTAGAGCACCGACCGTCCGGAACGGGCGCGGACGAGCAGCCCCGCGCCTCGAAGGATGGCGAGGTGGTCTCCTACCGCGCCGGGTGCCATGGCGAGGCTTCGGGCGAGGTGGCTGGTACTGGCCGGGGCGTCCAGCGCCAACAGCAGCCGGGCTCGGGCCCGGCCGACCAGAGCGGTCAGCGCGTCCGGTTGGGGGACGGTCTCCTGTTCGCCCCACAGGGCGGCGGTGCCGCGGGCACGGTAGATCAAGGTCTTGGGCCAGGCGTCTTCCATGTGGGCGGCGATGTGCCCGACGAGGACCGAGGGGATCAGCAGGAGTCCGTCGCCGGCGAGGGGGACCGTTCCGCCTCGGAGGAAGCCGATCTCGATGCCGCCGGCGCGCCAGGCGATTCCCGGGTGCAGGCTCTCGATGGTCCTGGCCCATCCGTGTTCGCCGATCACACCCACCCGGTGCACGACATCGCGCTCACAGATCGCGCGCAGTTGCGGCCAGTCCGCGGCGAGCAGCTCGTGCCACGCCTGGTCCATCGCCTCGGCGATCCTGGAGACGGCGTCCGGCGAGTCCAGGACTGCGCGTACGCGGGGATCACGGGCGGATGGGCCGGTCGCGGTGGCGACGATCTCTTGGCGGGCCGCTTCCCGCGGTGTGGGCCGGATCATGGCCAGGTCGTCAGCCCAGGTCTGGTTGAGGCCGCGCGGGGGCGGGGCGACGAAGTTCGGTCCGCCTTGCGGGGCCTGCAGCGCGAGGGCGGCGTCCAGTTCGGTCTCGCGGCGAAGCCGTTCAAAGGCCGGCATGAGCCGGGCGGCCCAGGCTCGCGGCAGCGGCGGGTTGAGGCCGGCGAGCGAGCGCAGCAGCCAGCAGAGGTCCATCGCGGGCGACAGTGCGAAGCGGCTGCGCAGCAGGTCCTCGACGGAGACTTCGAAGCGCAGCACTCGGCCA
Organism: Streptomyces sp. NBC_01255; assembly: GCF_036226445.1. Classification (NCBI taxonomy): domain Bacteria; kingdom Bacillati; phylum Actinomycetota; class Actinomycetes; order Kitasatosporales; family Streptomycetaceae; genus Streptomyces; species Streptomyces sp. NBC_01255. The sequence goes on along the minus strand of NZ_CP108474.1, from coordinate 5,962,518 downwards.
TGCTACCGCCCGACGCCTGTTTCGATTCGTCCAGCGACGAATCATTGGTGAGTGGCGTGGGTGCACGCCGAGGCTGGGCGCCATGACTCCGATCGCCGGACCCGCACAGGGCAACCGCCGTGCCACCTACCGAGAGGTGCTGGCCGAGCCGCGATTCCGGCTGCTCTTCGTGACCCGCACCGTCGCGATCACCGCGGACGCTCTGCGGATCACCACGTTCTCTGTTCTGGTTTTACGCAGCCACCAGGTCCGCGTTGCTGAGCGCGCTGGCCTTCGGCATCGGCTTCCTCCCGCAGCTGTTCGGCTCACTGCTGCTGGGTTCGATGGCCGACCGGCTGCCGCCTCGCGCGCTCATCGCCGGAGGCTACGCCCTGGCGTGCGCCGCCGCTCTGCTGCTCGCCCTGGTGCGGATGCCGATCGCGGCGAGCCTCGGCGTCGTGGCGCTGGTCGCCCTGGCCACGCCGGTGTTCAGCGGAGCGTCGGCCGCCGCGCCGTTCGGCGATGTCGGGCTGCCCACCGTCGACCCGGCGGACGTGGCCGAGGTCGCGGCCGTGGTCCTGCGCGAGGGCGGCCACGCGGGCAGCACGTACGACCTCACCGGCCCCGCTCCGGTCACCCCGCGCGAACGGGCCGAGGCGATCGGCGAGGCCCTGGGCACTCCCGTGCGGTTCATCGAGCAGACCCGCGCCGAGGCCCGCGCGCAGATGCTGTCCTTCATGCCCGAACCGGTGGTGGAGGGCACCCTCGCCATCCTCGGCGAGCCGCTGCCCGCCGAACAGGAGACGAGCCCCGCCGTCGAGCGCATCCTCGGCCGGGCGCCGCGCGCCTTCGCCGACTGGGCCGCACGCACCGCCCCTGCGTTCCAGTGAACTACCGCTGGAACACACGCACTTGAAAGGCTCCGCCACCTTGCCCGTTCAGCCCGTACTCGACTCCACCATGTTCCACCGGGAGCTCGGCGCCGGAGCGCCGATGGTCTTCCTGCACGGCAACCCCACCTCCTCCCACCTGTGGCGGGACGTCCTCCCCGCCGTCGGCGAACCGGGCCGCCTGCCGGCCCCGGACCTGATCGGCATGGGCGAGTCGGGCAAGCCCGACATCGCCTACACATCGCCGGCCTGGAGATCGAGCACCACGACGCGGTCGCCGGCCACCACACCCCGGAGGACCAGCCCCGGACGATCGGCGCCGCCATCGCCGCCTGGGCCGACCGGCACGAGCTCCGCTGAGGCGGACGAACCACAGCACGAGTGCAGTCGAGAGACAGCCAGCGCCGACGCCCATCACGGACAGTGAGATCAGTGCAAGGCTGGATCGGGGCGTTCGGCCCTCGCAGGCGCCAGGGCAGAACCCCGCCGCAGCCTCGCTCAGCCGGTCCACATCACGAGCCAGCCGTCCACTGTGGGGGACATCGCCACGCTCACCATCGGCCACACGCTGCGACCTCCGCCTTGGCGAGGGTGAGCTGGAGCCAGGCGATGTACGCGGCGGTATTGCTGTAGCCGAACTCGTGGGCCGCGAGCTGGATGGTGCGCGCCCACGCGAGGCCGACCTCCCGCCTGGTCGGCATCGGCTCGTGCGACTGCTGACTATGCCCCGGCCTTCGGCCGGTAGGTGCACACGTGCACTCCGGTCCCGCTGACGACTGTGGAGACCAGTTCGAACGTGCGGAGGTGGCCGTCGGCCGGGTAGATCGTCTTACCGCCGCCGAGGAGCACCGGCAGGATCATGAGCCGGAGCTCGTCGACCAGTCCCTCGGCCAGCAGGGTTCGGGTGAGGGACGCGCTGCCCATGACGACCAGGTCGCGGCCTTCGGTCTCGCGCAGCTTCTTGATCTGGTCGAGCGCCTGGTCGCCGGGGATGCGCGTGGTGTTGTTCCACGTCAGCTCGTCCTCGGCGAGGGTGCTGGACACGACGTACTTGGTGACGCTGTTCATGTGGTCGGCGAACGGGTCGCCGGCCCGGCCGGGCCACGCCGCGGCCATGGTCTGCCAGGTACGGCGTCCGAACAGCAGGGCCTCGGTGCTCGTCTGCCACTCGGCCAGGGAGCCGCCCATCACCTCCGGGTCGAAGAACGGGTGACTCCAGCCACCGTGGGCGAAACCGCCGTCGGTGTCCTCGTCCGGGTGTCCCGGGGCCTGAACTACGCCGTCCAAGCTGATGAACTCACCAATCGCAATGCGCATGGAGATGTCTCACTTCCTGATCCGTTGGGTTCAGATGGGATGGGCTGCGGCAGTGGCGACGGCCTGGGGCTCACGCCAGGCGCCTTACCGCTGGAATCCCTGCCGTTCGCGACAGACGAAAGGCTATGTTGCGTTCACATGTTCAGCAACCGCTTGATTACCCAACCTCTCTATTAATGCAGGTCAGTCGACGGATTTCACTGCAATGAGATTGCCACTAAACGCAACACGGCCCGCCACTTCATTGCAATGATCTGAGCGTGAACGCTCAGAAACGGCCCGTGCGGACTACATCACCCTGTCCTCCGCGAGGGTGTGGGCGACCAGGGCGTTGGCGTGACCGTGGCCCAGGCTGTGCTCGGACTTGAGCCACGAGACGAGTTCCATGTGCTTGGTCAGGGGAGAGGACCGGATGAGGTCCTTCCATTCCGCGATCGGACGGCCGTACTTCTTCTCGATCGAGGGGAAGTACGCGGCACCCTGCAGCGATTCCGCCATGTCGTCGACGCCTTTCGTCGGTTGCTCGGGAAGAGCTTTGGTGTGCTTACGTGTTGGTCGCCCGGCGGACGGGTCGGCCGGTCCGGCCGGCGGCGCGCCGGCCGGACGGTCACCGCGGCGAGTGCGGCGAGCCCGAAGGTGGGGAAAGGCAGTACGGCCGGCCCAGGTCGCCGAGGCTGAGCCGGCTGATGGAGTTGCGGGTGAAATCGAATCCCTCACGCGTGAGGCCCTGGATGAGCCCCACGCCCAGGAACAGCGGGCCACACACGGCGGCGCAGGCCAGCGGCACCCGCCCCGCCCGGTCGGGCCCCGGATTTGCAACCGCAGTGGGTACGGCAGAGGCGGAGGCGCTGGCCGTGTGGGTCATGGCATGCCTTCCCCGTTTGCCGCGCCACCCGGGGGGTCAGGATCGCAGCTCTGGAATCTCGTTGCCTGTATGACCCTGAGAGTTGACCGAAGTCATCGGCCCAGCCGAAGCGATCCGGGTCACATGAGCATGCTGGTTCCTCGTCCGCGTTTCGCGCTCAGGCGAAGAGCTCGGCGAGCAGCTCGGGGCCGATCGCGATGGGAGCGGGGCGGTAGGCAGGAGGCTGGGTGCCCAGCAGCTCGCGGACCAGGAAGTCCCAGCAGCGTGTACGGACATAGGCCAAGTGGTCGATGAACGTGTGCTCGGCGCCAGGCACGATGAGCAGCTCGAAGTCCTTGCCGGCGGCGATGAGGCGGTCGGCCAGGCGGAGGGTCTGGTCGGGGTGGACCTGGTCGTCCATTTCGCCGTGGATCAGGAGCAGCTTCCCCTCCAGGCGGTCGGCGAGGTCGATGTTGGAAGTGCGGCCCCAGGCCTCGGGGTTGTCCGCGCCGTCGTAGGCCTCCACAAAGCCGGCGTTGAAATGACGGGCGTCGTGCGAGCCGGAGAGGGCCGCTCCGACCTTGTACGTCTCGGGGAAGTCCAGCATCGCGCGGGCCGCGGCGAAGCCGCCGCCGGAGTGGCCAAACACACCCACCCGGTCCAGGTCCATCCACGGCCGGGTCTCCGCCAGTTGGCGCACGGCCGCGACGTGGTCGGCCAGGTTGCCCGCGTCGGCCAGGTGGCCGTAGGAGGCGTCGTGGAAGGACTTGTCCCGGCCCGGGGTGCCGCGTCCGTCCAGTGCCACCACTACGAAGCCCAGTGCGGCGAGGGGTTCCGCGTCGAGGCCCATGCCGCCGGGGTCGAAGCACGGGGTGACGCGGCTGACCTGCGGGCCGGGGTAGACGTTGTCGACCACCGGGTAGGAGCGGGCGGGGTCGAACTCCCGCGGCCGGTACAGCACGCCGTAGATGTCCGTCACCCCGTCGGCCGCCTTGACGCGGAACCGTTCCGGCGCCGTCCAGCCGGTGGCGGCGAGCTTGCCGATGTCGGCGCGCTCCAGCTCGACCAGGACCCGCCCGGACCAGTCGCGGACCGTCGTCACCGGCGGGGTGTCGATGGTGGACGCGGAGTCTATGAAGTAGTCCGGGTGGTCGGGGGTGGTGACGGTGTGGTCCTGGTCGTCGTCCGTGAGCCTCGCGAAGCCGGAGCCGTCCAGGCCGACCCGGCACACCGTGCGCCGGTACGGGTCCTCGTCGACCAGCCCGGAAGCGGTGAAGTACACCACCCGCTCGGCCTCGTCGACGCGCAGGATCTGCCGCACCGCCCACGGCCCGGAGGTGACCTGCCCCAGCAGTTCGCCGGTGCGCAGGTCGTACCGGTAGAGGTGGCCCCAGCCGTCCCGCTGCGAGTACCAGAGCACCTCGTCGGCCAGCACCCGCACGATCGGCGGCTCGTACCCGAACTGGTTGGGCTCGACACGGGTCGCCCCGGTCTCGCCGAGCACCGTGGTGACCTCGCCGGTGGCCGCGTCCAGCCGGTACAGGGTGAGCGTGCGCAAGTCGCGGGGCCGGCCGAGGTAGTACACCGCCGAGCTGTCCGGGGCCCACCAGGCCCACTTGATCGTGATCGGCGACAGTGTCGGCACGAGCAGCGGCTCGGACTGCGCGCGGATCACCGTGCCCTCGGCGATGTCCAGTACGACCAGTTCGGCCAGCGGTACGTGCTCGTCCCCGGGGTAGGCGAACCGCTGGGTGTGCAGCACCGGGGCGCCGCCGTCGACGGGCCTGGCCTCCAGCAGGTGGGTCTCCCGAACCTGGCGCTCGTCGGTCCGGTGCGTCAGTACCTTCGTCGAGTCCGGCGACCAGGCCACCGAGGGCGGCAGGTACGGCAGGCCGATCTTGCGCAGCAGGGTGCTGTTCGCCGTGCACTCCGGGACGGTGCCGTACTGGTGGCCGGGCGCGCCGTCGCCGGTCAGCGCCCACTCGCGGCCGTCGGACAGCGAGCGCGCCCACAGGTCGTGCCCCCGCCGGGACACCACGGTCTTCCCGTCGGGTGACGGTACGTCGAGGGGGCTGCCGGGCGGCGTGAACTCGGCCCGCTCGCAGACGTAGTCGTCCAGGCGGCAGCGCCACCACTCGCCGAGCGCATCGAACTCGACGGTGTTCCCGGCCAGTTCGATCGCCGTGGTCGGCAAGAACTCGGGGTCGACCTGATGCCCGGTGGCGGCGGCCAGGGCGGCGGCGAGCCGGGCGTGGTCGAAGGCCGGCTCACGGGTTCCGGCCGCCGGGTCGACCAGCACGAACCGCTTGCCGACGCCGTTGCTCACCGCGTACCAGAAGCGGGCGCCGCCGTCGATCCACTGCGGCCTGACCTTGTCGCCGATGACGAGCTCGCCGGGGCGGGCGGGCCGGCGCAGGAGCTGCTCGGCGGCCTGGTAGTTCTGAGTGGTGCTCATTCTTCTTGCCCTTCTTCGGTATCGGTTCTGGGCCTGGTGATGCCACCGCGGCGTCATCACGGCAGGTGTTGTGGCCTGGGTCTGGAGCGAGGGCGCCGGCCGTCTCGCGAGCCAGGCCGAGGCGGCACAGTGAGTGCCGCATCGGCGTCTGGAGTCGGCGTCCAGAGCGCGGCCCTGCGAGGCGGGGCAACGATTCATCCCGCAGTTCCACGAACGAGGCGTCAGCAGTCGGCGCGGCGTCGCCAAGGACCGCCGGCTACGTGGGGGCTCTTCGGGGTTGCGTGGGTCAGAGGCTGCGGGCGGTGATGTCGCCGTAGGAGGTGGTCGCGTGGATGTTCAGGTCCGCGGCGTCGCCTTCGGTGTTGTTGAGTGAGTTGTGGATCCGGCCGTAGGAGGTGCCCGCGTCCAGGGAGGCGGAGACTCCGCGGGCGGCACCGACGGAGATCTCGCCGTGCTCGGTGCTCAGGGTGACCGTGCCGGTCATGGCCTCCGTGATGTGGATGTCGCCCTTCTGAGTGCTGATGTGGGCGGGGCCGCCCAGGCGGCCGACCGAGACGTCGCCGGCGAGAAGGGTGAGGCGGGCACGCGTGGTCTCGTCGAGCTTGACCGTGCCCTGCGCGCCCTCGAAGGCGACGTCGCCGAGCCGCCCGACGCCCTGGAACTCCGCGCTGGCCGTCTTCGCCTCGATGCGGGAGCCGGCGGGCAGCTGGACGGTCACCTCGACGGATCCGGAGTCGCCGACGATCGGGTTCTTCGGCGCCGGGGCCGCGATCCGCAGGACACCGTCGCCGTATTCGACCGTGATCTGCTCCGCCGCCTGCACGTCGCGGCCCTTCGAGGCATCCGCGGGCAGGACCTCGACGGCGGTGTCGGCCCGGTCGGCGGCGATGAACCGGATGCATCCCGCGGGGACGTCCAAGACGGCGGCGATCGGGTCGGGGGTGTCGAACTTCTGCATGGTGCGCTCCTGGAGCTCGCTGTTGCTGATAGAGGAAAAGCTACGTTGCATTCACCAGTTCCTCAACATGTTCGCCATGAGAAATCGGCATCATCGCAGATCACAGGCGGAATATCATCGCAATGATCTTCGAGGTTAACGCAACGACAGCTACTTGACCGTTGCAATGAATTGAGGGTGAACGCTAAAGAGCACCCACCCGGGCGTCTCGGCCGCCCCCCCCCCGCCTTGGCAGTCAGGGCCGGTGGCGGCCGGGGCACGAAGCGGTCGTACGTCAGGGTCCGGCGACCGTGGCGAACTGGTCCTGCGTCCGAATGGCCTCCTCCGCGGCGGCCTCCTTCGCGGCCGCTTCGGCCTTGCGGCTCCGCATGAGGAAGAGCGCCAGCACCGCTGCACCCAGTACCCCGCAGACACCGACCAGGAAGGTGACGGACATCGCGGAGGTGAAGGCCTCACGGGCGGCGGCTGCCAGCCCCTCGTCCCCGGTACGAGCGGCCACGACGAGCGCCTCGGAAACGGCATGACGGGCCGCCTCAGGCGTACCGGCCGGCATCTCGGAGGTGTACGTGCTCGACAGGACGGCGCCCAGCACTGCCACACCGAGGGCGGCACCGGCCTGCTGGATGGTGTCGTTGAGCGCGGACCCGACACCGGCGCGCTCGGCCGGGACCGCCCCCATCAGGGCGCTGGTGGCCGCGGGCATCACCAGTCCGGCACCCGCCCCGATCAGGACCATCGCGGTGGTCAGCGGTCCCCATCCGTCGCCCGAGGACAGGCCGGTCAGGACACCGGAGCCGGCCGCGATCATCAGCAGGCCGAGAACCACCATGATCCGGGTGCCGGTCTTCGCCAACAGCGCGGCGCCTATGCCGTTGAAGGCGAGGGCGGCGACAGCGAGCGGGGTGAAGGCCAGGCCGGTCTCGGTGGGCGTGTAGCCGAGGACGAACTGCAGGTACTGAGTCAGCACCAGCAGGAGGCCGCCGTTGGCGAAGGTCAGCAGCACCAGCGACAGACTGGAGCCGGTGAACACCCGGTTGCGGAACAGCGACACCGGGACCATCGGGTGTGCCGTACGAGTCTCCCAGACGGCGAATCCGACCAGGCTCAGCACCGCCACGGCGAGCGTGACCTGGGTACTCGTACGCTCCAGGCCCTCCTTGGGCAGCCCGGTGATCGTCCACACCAGCGCGGTCATCCCTGCCACGGACAGCACCATGCCCAGCGGGTCGGCCTTGCGCCAGGGCCCCTTCGACTCCGGCATCAGGGTCAGCGCCGCGATGATGGCCAGGGCCGCGATCGGGATGTTGATCAGGAAGACCGCCCCCCACCAGTACGCGGCGATCAGCCAGCCACCGAGCAGCGGGCCGCCCACCACGCCGAGCATGGACACCGACCCCCAGGCGGCGATCGCCTTGGGACGCTCGCCCTCGTCGAAGACGGTGATGAGGATGGACAGCGTGCTCGGCATGATCAGCGCGCCGCCGACGCCCATCAGCACACGGGCCAGGATCAGTTGACCCGGACTCTCGGCGAGGGTACCGAGCACCGAGGCCGCGCCGAACAGCGCGAGCCCGATGACCATCACACGGCGCCTGCCGAACCGGTCGGACAGGCTGCCCGAGGTGAGGAGCAGTCCGGCGAAGACCAGGATGTAGGAGTCGATGATCCACTGAATGTCCTGCGCACTCGCCCCCAGATCTTCGGCGAGAGGCGGGATGGCCACCGTGAGCACCATGTTGTCGATGACCAGGACCAGCGTGCTCAGGCACAGCACGACCAGGATGAGCCAGCGGCGCGGATCGGCCCGCTGTGGCTCTCTTATCTCGTCCACGAAAACCGAAACCCTTCGACTACTTGTGTGTGGGGGCGCCGGTCGGCGGCACCCATTCGGCGAGCTGGACCACGACGCCATTGGGGTCGGTGAGCCGGAACAGCTGCTCGCCCCACGGCTCTTGGCGGATCCGGCCGTCGACAACGGCCCCCTCGCGACGCAGCCGTTCGTACTCGGCCACGACATCGGTGACGGTCAGGACCACGGCCAGATCGGCCAGCCCCTGGCCCCGCCAGGCCTGCGGCGGCAGCTCGGGGTCGCGCTCGGACAGGGCGATCTCGGCAGAGGTGTCGTCCCGGCGGAGGCAGACGTATCCCTCCGCCGACTCGACTTCACGAAAGCCCAGATGGGTGGTGAAGAACCGGCTGGAAGCACCTACGTCCTCAACGGTCAACGACACCTTGGTAGTGACGACGTTCATGCACTGAGCATCCGATGTGGACACGTTGATCATCAATAGTCGATCATGCAACGTTGCTTAAGCCAGGGGTTAACGAACATGCGGGGGCGTGGGGGCGCGTGGAGCTACGCGACATCGAGATCTTCCTGACCTTGTCGGAGGAGCTGCACTTCGGCAGGACGGCCGAGCGACTGCACGTGTCCGCGGCGCGGGTCAGTCAGGCGATCAAGAAGCAGGAGCGGTCGATCGGGGCGCAACTCTTCGAGCGGACCAGCCGCCAGGTACGGCTCACAACGGTGGGCCAGCAGCTGCGCGACGACCTGCTCCCCGTCTTCCAGGGGCTGAAGACAAGCGTTGACCGGGCGCGGCTCACAGCCCAGAGCAAGACGGACATCCTACGGATCGGCCTGATGGTCACCAACGGTCACGAACTGCGGCCCTTCTGGGACGCCTTTCGCTCGCAGCACCCGCAGTGGGGGCTGCGGCTGAGCCACAGCGGCTACATGGACCCGTTCGCCCCGCTGCGCAACGGCGAGATCGACCTGCTGCTGTCATGGCTCCCGGTGGAAGAGCCCGACCTGACCGTGGGACCGGTGCTCTTCGAGGAGCCCAAGGTCGCAGTGGTGGCCACCAACCACCGGCTGGCCGGCCGCTCGTCGGTGACCTTGGAAGCGTTCGCGGACCACGGTGTCGTGGGGCCGGACGGGCCCCAGCCCGATTACTTCGAAGACGCCTTCGTTCCCTTCTCCGCGCCCAGCAGTCGTGCCATCGAACGGAAATTCCTGGTCACGACACTGGACCAGCTGTACACGCTGGTCGCCGACGGGGAGGTCATCCACCTCCTGGGCAATCAGGTCACCCGTTTCTACGCCCGCCCCGACGTCACGTACGTCCCCGTTCGTGACACGCCCTTCCTACGGTGGGGGCTGGTCTGGCGGTCGGACAACGACAGCCCGACGGTCCGGTCGTTCGTCCGCATCGCCCGCGAACTCGGGACGATGTCGCTGTGAGTGACAGGTAACTTGATGATCAACGGCAGGTCGTGCAACGTCGGTTGAGGCCAGGGGTTAATGAACATGCGTGGGCGTGGGGGCGCATGGAGCTGCGCGACATCGAGAATTTTGACCTTGCCGGAGGAGCTGCACTTCGGCAGGACGGCCGAGCGACCGCACGTGTCCGCGGCGCGGGTCAGTCAGGCGATCAAGAAGCAGGAGCGGTCGGTCGGGCGCAACTCTTCGAGCGGACCGGCCGCCAGGTACGGCTCACAGGTGCCCCGGGGTCGTGATCCGCCCCTACGCATCGGACACCGCCGTGACCTCACATCCTGCACAGGGAACCCATTCGCCAGATCCAGTCGCGGGGAACGCGGCGGTCGGGGTCGTCGGTTGCTTTCCCTGTGAACGAGCAGCCGCACCCAATCGCGATCTACCGCCAAGCGAACAGCGACCACCTGCCCCGCTGCCACTACGACGCATAGCCTGACATGGCACGCGGATCGCGGTCCCGACCAGCGGCGATCCTCCTTCAGAGGCGGCCTCCGCTGGGGAGCGGCTGGGGAGGATCGGCCGCATCAACAGGCAGCACGGTGAACGGGCCTGAAAGACGGATCGCCGCAGGCCAGGGCGCCTCTCCAGTCGATTTCCGCAGGTCAACGGCGTGAGGGCGAGGACTTCAAGAAGATCTCCTACGGACCGCGGGAGCCGGGGCCCGCCAGACCGCCACCCAGCTCCTCGGAGAGTACGAGGTGGTCCCGCTCCCCGTCCGGCCGGACGTCTCACCCACCGCCCCCGACACCGCGCAGCGAGCCCACACCGCCGTCACCGTCAAGGTCATGATCGCGTCGGGCGTCATGGCGGGACTCGTCGACGTGCAGTACCTCGACCCCGATCTCCCCATCGTCCCCAGCCTCATCGAGCTCGACGCAACCGGACGACTCAGGAACAGCCAGGCACAAGACGAACACGTGTGGTGGCGGGACTGCCCCGCCTGCGGCTACGCCGGCAACGTGTACGGGGACCTCGACGCCACACCATGCCTATGTGAGGAGTGGGAGGAGGAGTGCCAGCACCCCGGCGCGGTCGTCGATACCGGGACCGTCGAATCCTTCTCCTGCCCCTTCTGCGGCCTCGCGCTGAGCAGCCGTGAGGAGACCGCCACGGCGGGCATCGAGTCGCGCACCGAAGCCCCCAACCAGCGCGTAGTCCTGGTGAGCAAGCCCAAGAAGCACCACAGCGCTCCGCACATGTAGCTGCAAGGCGCCACACCACAGGCGCAGCGGCCGTCCGCCTTGAGTGGCTAGCCCGCCGCACGGGCGCCAGGCGGCGCAGACAGCCGCTTCGCCTGGCCCATGGTCCGGTCGATCGCGATCTCGATGACCACCCGCTCGGAGTCGGGGTGAGGCCGTAGCGGTTTGCATAGCGAGCCACGGCGTTGCTGGCCGCGTCCGGACGCAGGCACGGATCGCTTGCCACCAGGCCGTGTGTCCCGGAGCGCTCTCGCATGCGCCGGTTCGTTCCCCACACGCAGGAGCCGACTGTCCACGAGTCCCATCCGAGTCGGCAACCCAGCCGCCGGCCTCTACGAGCTGATTGGCCAACACCAAAACCGGTCTTTGATCCTCGCCAGCAACCGGAGGCCAGCTATTCGGTATCCGCTCTTCCTGAATCCGATCGTCGCAGAGGGCGCAGAAAACTCGGTCCAGTGTGCGGCGTGTCACACGCAGAGGCCGTGGGATCGCCGTGGGATCATCATCGCGGCTCCACACCCAGGCCCCACGTAAAACCCCAGGTCAAGAAGGTTAGAGTCCAGCGACACAGGCCACGGGCACCCGATTCGCCGCACCGACGAGAGGCGAACGCCGCACGCGAGAACACCCCTTCAGGGGCGTTTTCGCAGGTCAGAACGTTTTTCTTGGTGGGGCGGGTGGGACTCGAACCCACGGCCGACGGATTATGAGTCCGCTGCTCTAACCGGCTGAGCTACCGCCCCGAACGGTGAGGCGCGTACACGTGTGCGCGCCGTCTGCCGCAGCATAGCCGCTCATACGATCTCCTGCTCCGGAAGATCGGCTCTGCTGACCATGAAGACCGCGCCCCGCCGCGCATGGTTCCCCGACACGCGAAAAAGGACCCCGAAGGGTCCTTTTCCGTTCTGCTCCCCCGACTGGACTCGAACCAGTAACCTGCCGATTAACAGTCGGCTGCTCTGCCAATTGAGCTACAGGGGATCGCGCTCCCCCGACTGGACTCGAACCAGTAACCTGCCGATTAACAGTCGGCTGCTCTGCCAATTGAGCTACAGGGGATTGCTGCGTTGCACCGAACGTACCCAGTCCGGCCGAACCGGGAGGGCGCTTGCTCGCTGCGAGACATACATTAGCGCAAGCAGGGGGGTGCTCCGCCAATCGGTATCCCCAGGGCCTCCAGGGAAGGATCGCAGCCGTGCGGTACAAGCTGACGTTCGTCGTGGGACTTGCCCTCGGTTACGTGGTCGGCACGCGGGCCGGGCGCGAGCGCTACGAGCAGATGAAGAAGTCCGCGAGGGACTTCGCGCAGAACCCCGCCGTACGCAACGCCGCCGAGTCGGCGGCCCAGACCGGGCGCCAGGTCGCGGGCAAGGCCATGCACGCCGTGAGCGACACGGTGGGCGACAGGCTGCCGTCGTCGGTGACGGACCGCGTCCATGCGCTGCGCGACCGCCGCCGGAGCAACGGGCGCGTCGAGGACGACGACTGGGGCACCAGCAACACCTGATCCCCCGTCCGGCCCCCGCGTGCGGCAGAATCACTTGTCATGGGGATAGTCGCCGGACTGGACAGCTCTGCTGGGTTCACACGCATCGTCGTCTGTGACGCGGACACGGGCGCCGTGCTGCGCCAGGGATACGCCCCCCACCAGGGCGAACCGAAGGCGGCCGAGGTCGATCCGCAGACCTGGCTGCTGTCGCTCGGGGAGGCCGCCACCGGCGGGCTCCTGGAGGGCGTGCAGGCCATCGGCGTCTCCGCCCAGCAGCACGGGCTCGTACCGCTCGACGCACAGGGCGCCCTCGTGCGGCCCGCGCTCGTCGGCAACGACAAGCGGGCGCAGGTCGCCGCCGCCGATCTCGTCGAGTCGCTCGGCGGGCGCCAGGCGTGGGCCGAGGCCGTCGGCTGCGTGCCGGTCGCCGGACAGCCGGTCGCCAAGCTGCGCTGGCTGGCCCGTACGGAACCCGAGAACGCGCAGCGGATCGCGATGGTCCTCCAGCCGCACGACTGGCTCGTCTGGCAGCTCCTCGGGCGGCCCGCGCGGCGCACCACCGACCGCGGCGCCGCCTCCGGCACCGGCTACTGGTCGGCCGGCACCGGCACGTACCGCCCCGACCTCGTGGAACTCGCGCTCGGCCATCAGGCCGTGCTGCCCGAGGTCCTCGGCCCGGCCGAGACCGCCGGCACCACCCCCGAAGGGCTGCTCATCTCCGCCGGTACGGGCGAGACGATGGCCGCCGCCCTCGGGCTCGGGCTCGGCCCCGGCGACGCGGTCGTCTCGCTCGGCGCGTCCGGCTCGGTGATGGCCGTGCACCACGAGGCCCTCGCCGACCCCAGCGGCATGATCACCTCCTTCGCCGACGCCACCGGCATGCACCTGCCCGTCGTCGCCACCTCCAACGCCGTACGGACGCTGCGCGGCACCGCCGAGATGCTGGGCGTCGAGTCGCTCGACGAGCTTTCCGCGCTCGCCCTGAAGTCGACGCCGGGCGCCTCCGGGCTCGTCCTGCTGCCTTATCTGGAGGGCGAGCGGACCCCGAGCCTGCCGCACGCCGCGGGCACGCTCAGCGGGCTGCGGCGCGAGTCGATGAAGCCCGAGCACCTGGCGCGGGCCGCGTTCGAGGGCATGCTCTGCGCGCTCGCCGACGCCCTGGACGTCCTGCGCGGGCGCGGGGTCGAGGTGCGGCGGATCTTCCTCCTCGGCGCCGCGGCCGGCCTCCCGGCCGTACAGGCTCTCGCACCGGCCCTCTTCGGCGCGCAGGTCGTCGTCCCCCAGCCGGCCGACTACGCGGCGCTCGGCGCCGCCCGGCAGGCCGCCTGGGCCCTCGGGGTCGCGCGGGGCACGCTGTCGCCGTCCGCTCCCCCGGCCTGGCAGGGAGCAGCCGCCCAGGTCCTGGAGGCGGGCGACGAGCCGGCCGCGGGGCAGGCCGTGCGGCAGCAGTACGTGGCGACTCGGGAGCAGATCCACCCGGGTGCGTTCGGTCAGTAGAGCGGTCCCCAAACCCCCGGTTCGTAAAGTCTTTGCCAGGGCTCGCCCGCGCCCCGAAAACCGAGTCGTCTCCCACAGGAGTGCGGGCGATAGTAGGTCCCGTGCTCATAAGACTTCTCCGAACCCACCTGCGGCCCTACCGAAAACCCATCGCGCTCCTCGTCCTGCTCCAGTTCCTGCAGACCTGCGCGAGCCTCTACCTGCCGACCCTGAACGCCGACATCATCGACAACGGTGTCGTCAACGGGGACACCGGCTACATCCTGCGTTTCGGCGCGCTGATGGTCGGCGTCTCCGTCGTGCAGGTCGTCTGCAACATCGGGGCCGTGTACTACGGCGCTCGGACGGCGTCCGCGCTCGGCCGGGACGTGCGCGGCGCGATCTTCGACCGCGTGCAGTCGTTCTCCGCGCGGGAGCTCGGGCACTTCGGCGCGCCCTCGCTGATCACCCGTACGACCAATGACGTGCAGCAGGTCCAGATGCTGGTCCTGATGGCGTTCACCCTGATGGTCTCCGCGCCGATCATGTGTGTCGGCGGCATCGTGATGGCGCTCGGCCAGGACGTGCCGCTGTCGGCCGTTCTGCTCGCGGTCGTGCCGGTCCTCGGTGTCTCCGTCACCCTCATCGTGCGGAGGATGCGGCCGCTCTTCCGGACCATGCAGGAGCGCCTCGACACCGTGAACCGGGTGCTGCGCGAGCAGATCACCGGCAACCGCGTCATCCGGGCCTTCGTGAAGGACGGGTACGAGGAGGAGCGGTTCCGCCGGGCCAACGCCGATCTGACCGACGTGTCGATGTCGACCGGCCGGCTGATGGCGCTGATGTTCCCGGTCGTGATGACCGTCGTGAACGTCTCCAGCGTGGCCGTCGTCTGGTTCGGCGCGCACCGCATCGACAGCGGCGGGATGGAGATCGGCGCGCTGACCGCCTTCCTCGCCTATCTGATGCAGATCGTGATGGCCGTCATGATGGCCACCTTCATGTTCATGATGGTGCCGCGTGCCGAGGTGTGCGCCGAGCGCATCGAGGAGGTCCTCGCGACCGAGTCCAGCGTCGTACCGCCGGCCGAGCCGGTGACGACCCTCGACCGGCGCGGGCACCTGGAGGTCAGGAGCGCGGACTTCCGGTACCCGGGCGCCGAGGAATCGGTCCTGAAGGACATCGGGCTCGTCGCCCGGCCCGGGGAGACCACCGCGATCATCGGTTCCACCGGCAGCGGCAAGTCGACGCTCCTCGGGCTCGTCCCGCGGCTCTTCGACGCGACCGGCGGCGAGGTCCTCGTCGACGGCGTCGACGTGCGGAAGCTCGACCCCGCGCTGATGGCGCGGACCGTGAGCCTGGTGCCGCAGAAGCCGTACCTGTTCTCCGGGACGGTGGCGACGAACCTGCGGTACGGGAAGCCCGACGCGACCGACGAGGAGCTCTGGCACGCGCTGGAGGTCGCCCAGGCCGCCGACTTCGTCCGCAAGCTCGAGAACGGTCTCAACGCCCCGATCGCGCAGGGCGGCACGAACGTCTCCGGCGGTCAGCGGCAGCGGCTCGCGATCGCGCGGACGCTGGTGCAGAAGCCGGAGATCTACCTCTTCGACGACTCCTTCTCCGCGCTGGACTACGAGACCGACGCGCTGCTGCGCGAGGCGCTCCGGCAGGAGACGGCGGACTCGACGGTGGTGATCGTCGCCCAGCGGGTGGCGACCATCCGGGACGCCGACCGGATCGTCGTCCTCGACGAGGGCCGGGTCGTCGGCACGGGCCGGCACCAGGAGCTGATGGCGGAGAACGAGACGTACCGGGAGATCGTGCTCTCCCAGCTGACCGAGGCGGAGGCAGCCTGATGGCCGGTCCTGGCGGACGCATGATGGCCGGTGGCGGCCCCGACCAGCGGTCGATGGACTTCAAGGGCTCGGGCAAGCGGCTGGTCAAGCAGCTGGTGCCCGAGCGCGCCACGCTCTGGGTGATGCTGCTCGCGATGGTGCTGTCGGTGGCGGCCTCCGTGGTCGGGCCGAAGATCCTCGGCAAGGCGACCGACCTCGTCTTCGCGGGTGTCGTCGGGCGGCAGACGGCCGACGCTTCCTCGAAGGCGGACGCGATCGCGGGGCTCCGCGCGGCGGGCGACTCCGGCATGGCGGACATGCTGTCCGGGGTCGACTTCGTCCCCGGGCAGGGCATCGACTTCGGCGAGGTCGGCGAGGTCCTGCTCTGGGTCCTCGTGATCTACGTGGCGGCGGGCCTGCTCATGCTGGTCTCCACCCGTCTGTCGATCAAGGTGATCAACCGGACGGTCTTCCGCATGCGCGAGGACGTCCAGACGAAGCTGGCGCGGCTGCCGCTGTCGTACTTCGACAAGGCGAAGCGCGGCGAGGTGCTGTCCCGGGCGACCAACGACATCGACAACATCTCGCAGACGCTCCAGCAGTCGATGGGCCAGCTGATCAACTCGCTGCTCACGATCGTCGGCGTGCTCGCGATGATGTTCTGGATCTCGCCGCTGCTCGCGCTGGTGGCGCTGGTGACGGTGCCGGTCTCGGTCTTCGTCGCGGCGAAGATCGGCAAGCGCTCGCAGCCGCACTTCGTGCAGCAGTGGAAGTCCACGGGCACGCTCAACGCGCACGTGGAGGAGATGTACACCGGGCACAACCTGGTGAAGGTCTTCGGCCGGCAGGAGGAGTCCGCGAAGGACTTCCGCGAGCAGAACGAGGCGCTGTACGAGGCCGGGTTCAAGGCGCAGTTCAACAGCGGTGTGATGCAGCCGGTGATGTTCTTCGTCTCGAACATCAACTACGTCCTGGTGGCCGTGGTCGGCGGTCTGCGGGTGGCGAGCGGCACGCTCTCCATCGGTGACGTGCAGGCCTTCATCCAGTACTCGCGCCAGTTCTCGATGCCGCTGACGCAGGTCGCGTCGATGGCGAACCTGGTGCAGTCGGGCGTGGCCTCGGCGGAGCGGGTCTTCGAGCTCCTCGACGCGCCGGAGCAGGAGCCGGACGCCCCGACGAGCGAGCACGCGACCGACCTGCCCCCGGCGGACTTCAAGGGCAAGGTCGCCCTGGAGGAGGTCTCCTTCCGGTACCAGGAGGACAAGCCGCTCATCGAGGACCTGTCGCTCACGGTGGAGCCGGGCCAGACGGTCGCGATCGTCGGCCCGACGGGCGCCGGCAAGACGACCCTCGTCAACCTCCTCATGCGGTTCTACGAGGTGACGGGCGGCCGGATCACCCTGGACGGGACGGACATCGCGACGATGACCCGCGAGGACCTGCGGAAGGGCATCGGCATGGTCCTCCAGGACACGTGGCTCTTCGGCGGCACCATCGCGGACAACATCGCGTACGGCACGACGCGCGAGGTGACCCGGGCGGAGATCGAGGAGGCGGCGCGGGCCGCGCACGCCGACCGGTTCGTCCGTACCCTGCCCGAGGGGTACGACACGGTCATCGACGACGACGGGGCCGGGGTCAGCGCGGGCGAGAAGCAGCTGATCACCATCGCCCGGGCGTTCCTGTCCGACCCGGTGATCCTCGTCCTCGACGAGGCCACCAGCTCGGTCGACACCCGCACCGAGGTGCTGATCCAGAAGGCGATGGCCCGACTGGCCCACGGGCGTACGTCGTTCGTCATCGCGCACCGGCTCTCCACGATCCGGGACGCGGACGTGATCCTGGTGATGGAGAACGGCTCGATCGTCGAACAGGGCACGCACGAGGAGCTGTTGAAGTCGGCCGGCGCCTACGCCCGGCTGTACAGGGCGCAGTTCGCCCAGGCGGTCGCCGAGGTCGACTGACCGCCGGATGATCGACTTCGCGGTGGCCCGTGCCGCATGATGTGCGGCATGGGCCACCTCGCGAAAGATCCCGAGCCCGGTCCGGTCGTCCCCGGACCGGTCGCCCCCGGTCCGGTGCCGCTGACCGGTGTCGTGAAGGTGCCGGGGCAGGCGCCGCCGGGCTGGTCGGCCGGGCACCTCCACGCGGCGGCCTTCCCGCCGCAGGACCGGCCGTACGCCCTCCTGGAGGGCTGGGACTTCGGGCCGCTCTTCGAGCCGTTCTCCATCGAGGGAGAGGCCGGGGAGCATGTGATCCCCTGGGACGACCGCTTCCCCGACGGGCCGTTCCTGCTGGAGGCCGCGCACCGGGGCGAGGGGATGTTCTCCCTGATACCCCAGACCGAGCGGGGCGCGACCATCCCCGACCTCTACTTCAGCAACGGGCTCCAGGACTTCCGCGGGAGCACGGTCCCCGAGCGCCGTCATCCGCAGCTGAAGCTCTCGGCGCGCAACCCCTGGATCCTGCGGATCAAGCCCGTGGCCTCCGCCCGCCGGCTGACGGGGACGATGACGGGGTACGGCCACGAGGCCCTGCTGTACACGGGTCCGGCCGTCGAGCTGCGCGTCCTGTTCCGGGGCCGGGACACGGGGCGCTCCGGTCATTGCGCCCTGTGGTGCCACGAGGTGGCCGGCGAGACACGGCTCACCAAGGAGCGGCGCCGCCTGCTCGTCAACGACACCGGCAGGAAGGTGAGGTCCACCGTCCGGCTCCCCGCGGGACCGCTGTTGCTGAGGTGGAAGGCGGAGGGCGACTGGACCCTGACCGTCGGCACCCCCTAGTCCAGATAGCCCCGCAGTTGGTCGGCGTAGGCGTGGTCCCGGAGTTTGCTGAGGGTCTTGGACTCGATCTGGCGGATGCGTTCGCGGGTCACGCCGAAGATGCGGCCTATCTCCTCCAGGGTGCGGGGCCTGCCGTCGTCGAGGCCGTAGCGGAGCTGGACGACCTTCCGTTCGCGCTCGCCGAGGGTGGAGAGCACGTCCTCCAGGTGGCGCCGGAGCAGCAGGAAGGCAGCGGACTCGACGGGTGAGGCGGCGTCGCCGTCCTCGATGAGGTCGCCGAGGGCGACGTCGTCCTCCTCGCCGACGGGGGCGTGCAGGGAGACCGGTTCCTGGGCGAGGCGGAGGACCTCGCCGACCCGCTCGGGGGCCAGGTCGAGCTGGGCGGCGACCTCCTCGGCGGTGGGTTCGTAGCCGCGCTCCTGGAGCATGCGGCGCTGGACGCGGATGACCCGGTTGATGAGTTCGACGACGTGGACGGGGACGCGGATGGTCCGGGCCTGGTCGGCGAGGGCCCGGGACATGGCCTGGCGGATCCACCAGGTCGCGTACGTGGAGAACTTGTAGCCGCGCGCGTAATCGAACTTCTCGACCGCTCTGATGAGACCCAGGTTCCCCTCCTGGACGAGGTCCAGCATGGTCAGGCCGCGGCCGACGTACCGCTTGGCGACGGAGACGACGAGGCGGAGGTTGGCCTCGATGAGCTTGCGTTTGGCGATCCGGCCGAGGACGACGAGCCGGTCCAGGTCGATCGCCAACCGGCTGTCCAGGTCGGGGGTGTTGGTGAGTTTCTCCTCGGCGAAGAGTCCGGCCTCGACGCGCCGGGCCAGGTCGACCTCCTCCTCGGCGCTGAGGAGCGGGATGCGGCCGATCTCGCGGAGGTACTGGCGGAAGAGGTCGGAGGAGGGCCCGTTGCCACCGAGGTCGGTGCGGCGCCGCTGGACCGGGATCTCGGGCTCCTCGTCGAGGTCGGGTTCTGGTTCCGCCGGGCGTGGTGGCTGTTCCTGGGACGCGGACACGGTCTCGGTCTGGGTCTGCACGGGGGGCGACCTCCAGGGCGGGTGATCGCTGCCGGTTCGGAGGGGGCATACGGCAGCAGGACGGCACCGTCAACCAGTGTGGGGTACGACACATCGCCGCCACGAGGGGCGTGCGGTGACTTTTTGAATCCGCCGGGTGACCCAGCGTGGACCCCGAGGGTCAGAGGGCCCCGGCGCCGTTGTTCCGCAGGGACTGGCCGTACTGCGTGAGCACCCACAGTTCGTTCTGGACGGCCGAGAGCTGTTCCGGGTCGCCGTTCGCGCCGAGCCGGGCCAGGGTGCCCTGGACGTCTCGGATGCGGCGGTCGACGGCGCGCAGCCGGACGGTGACGAGCTGGTCGCCCGCGTAGGCCTCGTCGACGTTCTTGGCGAAGATCGTCTCGACGGCGAGTTCGGTGACGAGGGCGCGGACGCTGTCGTTGGGGGCCGCCTCGCGGACGGCGTCGAGATAGTCGGAGGGGGCGCCGGTGGCGCCGCCCGCGTCCTGGACGCACTGGCGGACGGCCGCGTAGGGCGGGGCGGTGAACTCGTCGATGCCGTACGCGTCGAAGGCCGGGGAGACCAGTTCGGGGCGCTGGAGGGCGAGCTTGAGGAGTTCGCGCTCGGTGCGGTGGGCGGGGCTGCGCAGGTTGAGCGCGGGGCCGGAGGCGGCGGCCGACGGGGCCGGGGTGTCGTAGCCGCGCTGCGGGGCCGGCTGCGCGGGGCCCTTGCCGCCGCGGTCGCGGGCCCAGCGGGCGAGCTGGGCGACCCGCTTGACGACGAACTGGGTGTCGAGGATGCCGAGCATGCCGGCGAGCTGGACGGCGACCTCGTGCTGCGCGCCGATGTTCTTGATGCGGGCGACGACGGGGGCGGCCTCGTCGAGGGCGGCGGCGCGGCCGGCCGGGGTCTCCAGGTCGTAGCGCTTCACGATCTGGCGGAGCGCGAACTCGAAGAGCGGGGTGCGCGGCTGGACGAGTTCGGCGACGGCCGCGTCGCCCTTGGCGAGCCGGAGTTCGCAGGGGTCCATGCCGTCGGGGGCGATGGCGATGTACGTCTCGGCGGCGAACTTCTGGTCGTCCTCGAAGGCGCGCAGGGCAGCCTTCTGGCCGGCGGCGTCGCCGTCGAAGGTGAAGATGACGCGGGCCGAGCCGTTGTCCATCAGGAGGCGGCGGAGGATCTTGATGTGGTCGCCGCCGAAGGCGGTGCCGCAGGTCGCGATGGCGGTGGTGACGCCGGCGAGGTGGCAGGCCATGACGTCGGTGTAGCCCTCGACGACGACGGCCCGGCTGACCTTGGCGATGTCCTTCTTGGCCAGGTCGACGCCGTAGAGCACCTGGGACTTCTTGTAGATCGGCGTCTCGGGCGTGTTGAGGTACTTGGGGCCGTTGTCGTCGTCGCGGAGCTTGCGCGCGCCGAAGCCGACGACATCGCCGCCGACGTCCCTGATGGGCCACATGAGGCGGCCGCGGAAGCGGTCGATGGGGCCGCGGCGACCGTCCTGGGAGAGGCCGGAGAGGATCAGTTCCTTGTCGGAGAAGCCCTTGCCGCGCAGGAAGCGGGTGAGGTGGTCCCAGCCGGCCGGGGAGTAGCCGACGCCGAAGTGGGCGGCGGCGGCCTGGTCGAAGCCGCGCTCGGCGAGGAACTTCCGGCCGATCTCGGCTTCGGGCGAGTCGAGTTGGTCGATGTAGAACTGGGTGGCGACCTTGTGCGCCTCGACCAGGCGGATGCGCTCCCCGCGCTGGTGGCCGGGGTTGTAGCCGCCTTCCTCGTACCGCAGGGTGATGCCCGCCTTCGCGGCGAGGCGCTCGACCGTCTCCGAGAAGGAGAGGTGGTCGATCTTCATCACGAAGGCGAGGGTGTCGCCGCCCTCCTGGCAGCCGAAGCAGTGGAAGAGTCCCTTGCTGGGGCTGACCTGGAAGGAGGGCGACTTCTCGTCGTGGAAGGGGCAGAGGCCCTTGAGGTTTCCGCCGCCCGCGTTGCGCAGCTGGAGGTACTCGGACACGACGGCGTCGATCGGGACCGCGTCCCGGACCGCCTTCACGTCGTCATCGTTGATCCTGCCTGCCACGCATGAAGTGTACGGGGGTCCGGGGGTCGCCCCCCGGGAAATGTCGGGGCCGGGGACGGACGGGTTACGAGACCAGGCTCTCCAGGGGTACGGAGGAGTCGGCGAGGGCCTCCGGGTCCACGGCCGCACGGGAACGGATGAGCTTCTGGATCGGCTCTGTGACGTCCCACACATTCACGTTCATGCCCGCGAGGACGCGGCCCTCCTTCAGCCAGAAGGCGATGAACTCGCGCTTGCCGGTGTCGCCGCGGACGACGACCTGGTCGTACGCGCCCGGGGGCGCCCAGCCGGAGTACTCCATGCCCAGGTCGTACTGGTCGGAGAAGAAGTAGGGCACCCGGTCGTAGGAGACGGTCTGGCCGAGCATGGCGCGGGCGGCGACCGGGCCGCCGTTGAGGGCGTTGGCCCAGTGCTCGACGCGGAGCCGGGTATGGAGCAGCGGATGGTGGGCGGCGGCCACGTCCCCGGCGGCGTAGATGTCGGGGTCGGAGGTGCGCAGCGACTCGTCGACGGCGATGCCGCCGCCGTCCGCCCGGTCGACAAGGGCGAGCCCGGAGTTCTCGGCGAGGGCGGTACGGGGCGCGGCGCCGATCGCGGCGAGCACGGCGTGCGCGGGGTGCTCCTCGCCGTCGTCGGTGCGGACGGCGAGGACCATGCCGTCCTGGCCGACGATCTCGGTGAGCTTGACGCCGAAGTGGAAGCGGACGCCGTGGTCGCTGTGGAGGTCGGCGAAGAGCTGGCCGAGCTCGGGGCCGAGGACGCGGTGGAGCGGGGTGGGCTCGTACTCGACGACAGTGACCTCGGCGCCGTAGCCGCGGGCGGCGGCGGCGACCTCCAGGCCGATCCAGCCGGCGCCGGCGATCACCAGGTGGCCGTTGTCCCGGCCGAGGGCCGCGAGGACCTGGCGGAGCCGGTCGGCGTGGGCGAGCCGGCGCAGGTGGTGGACGCCGGCGAGCTCGGTGCCGGGGACGTCGAGGCGTCGCGGCTCGGCGCCGGTGGCGAGGAGCAGCTTGTCGTAGCGGATGACGGTGCCGTCGCCGAGGCGCACGGTGCGGGCCTCGCGGTCGACGGCGGTGACGGCCTGGCCGAGGTGGAGCTCGATGTCGTGCGCCGCGTACCAGGCGGCCTCGTGGACGAAGACCGTGTCCCGCTCCTTGGCGCCGGTGAGGTAGCCCTTGGAGAGGGGTGGGCGCTCGTAGGGGTGGTCGCGTTCGTCGCCGATGAGGATCACCCGGCCGTTGAACCCCTCGGAGCGCAGTGTCTCCGCCGCTTTGGCCCCTGCCAGTCCTCCGCCGACGATGACAAAGGTCTGATCTGCGTCGACCACGTCGTTTCCTCCTCGTTGCGACCGGTTCCAACCTACGCCCCCGGGCGTTCGTCCGGCCGTACCGCCTCGGGGCGTGCATGCGAGCGTCCCGCACGGAGCCGGGGGACGGAAGAGGCCCTGCGGCGCCCCCTACGCGTGGTGGGGGCGGAGGCGGGCGTGGAGGGCGCGGGCGGAGGCGTCGGTGAGGGAGGCGATCTGGTCGACGATGACGCGCTTGCGGGCCCGGTCGTCGCGGGCCGTGTCGAACGCGGCCCGGAACTGCGGTTCGAGACCGTCGGGGGCGCGGACGACGAGGGCCTCGGCGAGTTCGGCGACGACGACGCGCTGGTCGGCGCGGAGCACCTCCTGCTCGGCGCGCTGCATCACGTACCGGTCGGCGACGGCCTTGAGGACGGCGCATTCGTTGCGCGCCTCGCGGGGGATGACGAGTTCGGCGCCGTACCGGGTGAGCCGGCCCGAACCGAACGCCTGGCGGGTGGCGCCCTCGGCGGCGAGGCAGAGGCGGCCGATGAGCTGGCTGGTGGCGTCCTTGAGGCGGGCCTGGGCGACGGCCGATCCGTCGTAGCCGTGCGGCCACCACTCCTGGTCGACGAGCCGGTCGAGGGCCTCGGCGAGCTCCTGCGGGTCGGTGTCCTCGGGGACGTAGCGGCCGATGGCTACGGACCAGATGTCGGCGCGCTCGGGGTCGGCGAGGAGCATGTTGGGGTCGATGTGGCCGGCGTGCAGGCCGTCCTCGAAGTCGTGGACGGAGTAGGCGACGTCGTCGGCCCAGTCCATGACCTGGGCCTCGAAGCACTTGCGGTGGGCGGGCGCGCCCTCCCGGATCCAGGCGAAGACGGGGAGGTCGTCCTCGTACACGCCGAACTTGGGCGAGCCGGGGTCGTCGGGGTGGCCGCCGCGCGGCCAGGGGTACTTGGTGGCGGCGTCGAGGGCGGCGCGGGTGAGGTTGAGGCCGACGCTGACGAGCTCGCCGTCCGTGTCCTTGACGAAGCGCTTGGGCTCGATGCGGGTGAGGAGGCGGAGCGACTGGGCGTTGCCCTCGAAGCCGCCGCAGTCCTTGGCGACGTCATTGAGCGCCTGTTCGCCGTTGTGCCCGAAGGGCGGGTGGCCCATGTCGTGGGAGAGGCAGGCGGCCTCGACGAGGTCGGGGTCGCAGCCGAGGGCGGCACCGAGCTCGCGGCCGACCTGGGCGCACTCCAGGGAGTGGGTGAGCCGGGTGCGGGGGCTGGCGTCCCAGGCGTGGCTGCGGGTGCCAGGGGTGACGACCTGGGTCTTTCCGGCGAGCCTGCGCAGCGCGGCGGAGTGCAGCACGCGGGCGCGGTCGCGCTGGAAGGCGGTGCGCCCGGGGCGCTTGTCGGGTTCGGCGGCCCAGCGGTCGGTCGCGGCGGAGTCGTAGCCGGGGGTGTCGGTGCCGACGGTGGTGCCGGTGTCGCCGGTGATGCCGCCGGTGCTGTCGCTGATGCCGCCGTTGCCTGCCGTGCCTGCCGTGCCTTCGTTGCCGTCCATGCCCCGACGGTAACCGGAGGGACCGACAGAAGAGCTCAGATGACGGCGAGTTCCCGCGCGCGGGTGGTGGTGGTGACGCCCGTGAGGGCGCGGTCGTAGCGGTGGAGGACGAGGCGGGCGAGGGCCGGGTGGGCGCCGAGCGGGGCGGCGGCGATCCAGGGGGCATGGGCGGCGGCGCGGGTCGCGAAGAGGCCGGGGGCGGTGAAGCAGGAGGCGACGGCGACCCGGTGGCGGCCCCGGGCGGCGAGGGCGCGGACGGCCTCGGGGACGGTGGGCGCGGCGGCGGAGGCGTACGCGGGGAGGACGGGCACGCCGCCGAGGCGCTCGCCGAGGAGGGCGGCGATCAGGCGGATCTCGGCGCCGGACCGGGGGTCGCGGGATCCGGCGGAGGCGAGGACGACGCCGGTGGCGCGGGAGGTCCCGTCGCCGGGGCTCCAGCCGGCCTCGGCGAGCCGGTCGGCGAGGGCCTCGACGAGGAGGGGGTGCGCGCCGAGCGGCTCGGCGACCCGGGCCCGGAGGGCGGGTGCGGCGGCGAGGGCGGCGGGGAGGTCGTGGGTGACGTGGTGGCCGGGGGCGAAGAGGAGGGGTACGAGGACGGCGTCCCGGCCCTCGGCGGCGAGTCCGGCGAGGGTGTCGTCGAGGAGGGGTGCGTTCAGCTCGATGTGGGCGAGGCGCACGTCGAGCCCGGGGCGCAGCTCGCGGACCCGGTCCAGGAGGCGGCTCAGGGCGGCCCGGGCGCGGGGGTCGCGGCTGCCGTGTCCGACGGCGACGAGGGTGGGGACGTTCATCGGTGGGCGTGCCTCCTC
This sequence comes from Streptomyces sp. NBC_01255, assembly GCF_036226445.1. NCBI lineage: Bacteria > Bacillati > Actinomycetota > Actinomycetes > Kitasatosporales > Streptomycetaceae > Streptomyces > Streptomyces sp. NBC_01255. The sequence goes on along the minus strand of NZ_CP108474.1, from coordinate 5,937,290 downwards.
GTCGTGCTTCCGCGGCCGACGGCCGTACGGATGCACGTGGCCGAGCTGGGTCCCGAGCTGCTCGGTGATCCTGCCGAGCAGCTCGGCGGCGCTGTCGAACGTGCTGTCCGGCTCCGTCATGCACCGATCCTGAGGGCGTGAGATTGCCTGCCCGTTGCGCGGGGGTCACGACTGTTTGCCGTGACCTCACGGGCGGGATCGCCGCGCTGTCAGGCCGCCGTGCTCAGAGCTCGGACTTCTCCGGGCCCGGGCTCCACACGTACCGGACGTCCGGCTCGCGTTCCTCGTTGCGCCGGCCGTCGGTGCGCTCGGCCTCGACGAAGCCGTGCCGTTCGTAGAAGCGGCACGCCGGGGCGTTGACCTGGAACGTCCACAGCGTCAGCCCGGTCGGACGGCTCTGCTTGGCCACCTCCACGAGTCGGTCGCCGATGCCTCGGCCGCGCCACTGCGTGTCGATGTAGAGCTGATCCAGGTCTTCGTCGTCCAGGACCATCATGGCGACGACCGAGCCTTCGACCGTCGCCACCCAGGTCTCGTGGTTCGGCACGACGATCTCCCGGAGCCAGTACCGGACCTCGTCGTCCGTGTGCGCGCGGCGCACGCTCGGGAGCGCCGCCGTGTACGAGCGCAGCCAGACGTCGGCCACCGCGGCGGCATCGGAATCGACCGCACGGCGAATGTCAAAGTTTTCGATCTTCACGGCTCGGATCGTACGGGCCCCGCGTGCCTTCCCCTCCCTCTTTTTTCCTTCCGAATCACGGAATATCTTTTCCACTATGAGAATGTCCCCGCCCTCTCTCCCCCGGCGCACCGCCGCCGAATTCATCGGTACCGCCGCCCTCGTCGCCGTCATCGTCGGTTCCGGTATCCGCGCCGACTCCCTCAGCCAGGACATCGGTGTCCGGCTGCTCGCCAACGCCGCCGCCTCCGCCGTCGGCCTCGGCCTGCTCATCGCCCTCATCGGCCCGCTCTCCGGGGCCCACTTCAATCCCGTCGTGACCCTCTCCGAGTGGTGGTCGCGGCGGCACGAGCGCGGCGGGCGCGAGGCCCTCGCCTATATCGCCGCCCAGGTCGCCGGAGCCGTCAGCGGCGCCCTGCTCGCCGAGGCCATGTTCGGGCGGGCACCCGGCGCCTGGGCCACCGAGCCCCGCTCGGCGCTCCACCTCCTCCTCGGCGAGGCCGTCGCCACCGCCGGGCTCGTCCTCGTCGTGCAGGGCCTGCGCCACATCGGCCGCCCCGGGCTCGCCCCGGTCGCGGTCGCGGGGTACATCGGCGCGGCGATCTGGTTCACCTCCTCCGGATCCTTCGCCAATCCGGCGGCCACCTTCGGCCGCGCGTTCTCCGACTCCTTCACCGGGATCGCCCCCGGCTCCGTGCCGTCCTACGCCGCCGCGCAGATCCTCGGCATGTTCATCGGCCTCGGGCTCGCCGGTGTGCTGTACGGAACAGTTCGAGAGGTCGGCGAACCGAAGTCCGCCGATCCGCGTCGGACGGGGTGACAGCACCACTCCCAGCCCTGGAGGTTCCCGCATGCCGGCTCGGCCGATCCGGTGGCCCCGCACGACGCGGGGCCGTCGCCGCACCGTCCAGGCCGTCATGGTCGGCGCGGTTCTCGCGCTCGCCCCGGCCACCTGGATGCACACGGTCGCCGAGCCCCGGCTCCGTACCACCGCCGACGTGCCCGCCCGGGACGTCGCCGTCGTCTTCGGCGCCGGGCTGTGGAAGGGGCGCCCCACCCCGTACCTCGCGCACCGGCTCGACACGGCCGCCGAGCTGTACCGCACGGGCAAGGTCCGGGTCCTGCTCGTCACCGGCGACAACAGCAGGACCGCGTACGACGAGCCCAGCGCCATGCGCACCTACCTCACCGAGCGCGGGGTGCCCGAGGACAGGGTCGTCAGCGACTACGCGGGCTTCGACACCTGGGACTCCTGCGTCCGGGCCAAGAAGGTCTTCGGCGTCGACCGGGCCGTCCTCGTGACCCAGGACTTCCACATCAAGCGGGCCGTCGCGCTGTGCGGGGCGGCGGGCGTCGACGCGTACGGGGTCGGGGTCGCCGAACCCCACGACCGCACCTGGTACTACGGCACCACCCGGGAACTGTTCGCGGCGGCCAAGGCCGCCCTCGACGCGGGCCTGCGCCCCGACCCCCACTTCCTCGGCCCGAAGGAACCGGGCGTCACGGAGGCCCTCGCCTCACCTTCCGGCGAGCGGTGAGCTGAGCGGAGAGCCCCGCGCCCGTAATACGCGGCGCCGCCCCGCGTAACACGGCTGACCCACGCTGGCCGCATGTCCGACGTCACCGCCGTCCCGACCCACTGCCCCTACTGCGCCCTGCAGTGCGGCATGTCGCTCCGCCCCACCGGCTCCCCGGAGCTGCCCGCCGAGGTGGTCGACCGGACCGATTTCCCCGTCAACCGGGGCGCCCTGTGCGGCAAGGGCCGCACCGCCCCCTCCGTACTCTCCTCCCGGGTCCGGCTCACCGAACCCCTGGTCCGATGCCCTGACACGGGGGATCTGCGGCCCGCGACCTGGGAGGAGGCGCTCGCCGCCGTCGCCGACGGACTGAGCAGGACCCGCGCCGACCACGGCGCCGATGCCGTGGGGGTCTTCGGCGGCGGCGGGCTCACCAACGAGAAGGCGTACACCCTGGGGAAGTTCGCCCGGCTCGTGCTCGGCACCTCGCAGATCGACTACAACGGGCGCTTCTGCATGTCGTCCGCCGCCGCCGCGCACGGCAGGGCCTTCGGCCTCGACCGGGGACTCCCCTTCCCCCTGGAGGACATCCCCAGGACGGGCTGCGTGATCCTCGTCGGCTCCAACCTCGCCGAGACCATGCCCCCCGCCCTGCGCTACCTCACCGAACTGAAGGAGAACGGCGGCAAGCTGATCGTCGTCGATCCGCGCCGCACCCGCACCGCCGAGCAGGCCGACCTCCACCTCGCGCCGCGCCCGGGCACCGACCTCGCGCTCGCCCTCGGCATGCTCCATCTCGTGGTGGCCGAAGGGCGCGTCGACGAAGAGTTCGTGGCAACTCGCACCTCCGGCTGGGAGGCCGCGCGCGCCGGGGCCATGTCCCACTGGCCCGAGCAGGTCGAGCGGATCACCGGCGTCTCCGTGCCGCAGCTCCGCGAGGCGGTCGCGATGTTCTCCGACGCCGGCACCGGCATGGTGCTGACCGCGCGCGGCCCCGAGCAGCAGTCCAAGGGGACGGACACCGTCGGCGCCTGGATCAATCTCTGCCTCGCCACCGGAAAGGCGGGCCGGCCGCTGAGCGGCTACGGCTGCCTCACCGGTCAGGGCAACGGCCAGGGCGGCCGCGAGCACGGCCAGAAGGCCGACCAGCTGCCCGGCTACCGCAAGCTCGACGACCCGGCGGCCAGCGCGCACGTCGCCGGGGTGTGGGGCGTGGACCCGGAGTCGCTGCCGGGGCCCGGGCGGAGCGCGTACGAGCTCCTCGACGCGCTCGGCGGAGACGTGAAGGCCCTGCTCCTCATGGGCTCCAACCCGGTCGTCTCCGCGCCGCGCGCCGCACACGTCGAGGGGCGGCTGCGCTCGCTCGGCTTCCTCGCCGTCGCCGACGTCGTACTCTCCGAGACCGCCGCGCTCGCCGACGTCGTCCTGCCCGTCACCCAGTGGGCCGAGGAGACCGGGACGATGACGAACCTGGAGGGGCGGGTGCTGCTGCGGCGCCGCGCCCTCACCCCGCCCGCCGGGGTACGCAGCGACCTGGAGGTGCTGCACGCACTCGCCGGACTCCTCGGCTGGGAGAAGGGTTTCTCCGCCGAGCCGGAAGAGGTCTTCGAGGAGCTGCGGCGCGCCTCGGAAGGCGGCCCCGCCGACTACTCCGGCATCAGCTACCGGCGGATCGAGGACGAGCAGGGCGTCTTCTGGCCGTGTCCCGGAGCGGAACACCCGGGGACGCCCCGGCTCTTCCTGGAGCGGTTCGCGACCCCCGACGGGCGGGCCCGGTTCGTGGCGGTGGTGCACCGGCCTGCCGCGGAGGAGACGGACGCCGAGTACCCGGTCGTCCTGACCACGGGCCGGGTCGTGTCCCAGTACCAGTCGGGCGCGCAGACCCGGCGGGTCGCCGAGCTGAACGCGGCGGCGCCCGGGCCGTTCGTGGAACTCCACCCGCGGCTCGCCGAGCGGCTCGGGGTGGCCGAGGGCGAGCGGCTCGCGGTGGTCTCGCGGCGCGGACGGGCCGTCGCACCGGCCCGGATCACGACGGCGATCCGGCCGGACACGGTCTTCATGCCGTTCCACTGGGCGGGCGAGGGCCGGGCTAACACGCTCGTCAACCCGGCGCTCGACCCGGTCTCCCGGATGCCCGAGTTCAAGGTGTGCGCGGTCCGTCTGGAACGTGTCTGAACCAGTCGCCGCCGACGATGAGGGGGCCGAGCGCCGTTTCCGGGCTCGCGACGTAGGTCCAGGCCCGGACTCTCGCGCCGTCGCGGAGCCGGACCGTCTCGACGGCGGTCCGCTCGTACCCGGCGTCGCCCTCCATCCGGTCCAGTACGCCGAGCAGTTCGCCGTACGCGTCGGGCGCCGCCGTCACGAGGGTGCCCGCGACCGTGCCCTCGCCCGGCACCGCGTACGGGTAGCCGGGGCCGTCGTGCAGGCGGGCGCCCGGGAGCCGGGCCTCCTCCTCCGCGGCCGTCCGGCCGAGGAGGAGCCGGTCGTGGTTGTACGCGCCGGGGCGCAGCGTCCCGTAGACGAAGAACGGGAGGGGTGTCCTCATGGGTGCGCCACCTCCCTGCCGAGCCAGGCCAGGTAGGCGGAGGAGGCCCGGACGACGGGGGTGGCGATGATCTCGGGGGTGTCGTAGTCGTGGGCGGCGAGGAGGTGGGCTTCCAGGGCCTCGTAGCGGGCCTCGGTGGTCTTGAACACGACCTGCCACTCCTCGGCGGTCTCGATCGCCCGCTGCCAGTGGTAGACGGAGGTGACGGGCCCGGAGACCTGGGCGCAGGCGGCGAGGCGGGCCTCGACGGCGTCGCGTGCGAGGGCCTCGGCCTTCTCGTGGCTGTCGGTGGTCGTGAGGACGGTGAGGGCGAGAGTGGTCACGCCCTCACCGTACTGAGGGTTCACGCCGCCGCGAACTGGGCTTCGTACAGCCGGGCGTACGCGCCGCCCGCCGCGAGCAGTTCCTCGTGGGTGCCCTGCTCGGCGATGGATCCGCTCTCCATCACCAGGATGGTGTCGGCGTCCCGGATCGTGGAGAGCCGGTGGGCGACGACGAAGCTGGTGCGGCCCGCGCGGAGGGACGACATGGCCTGCTGGACGAGGAGCTCGGTGCGGGTGTCGACGGAGCTGGTGGCCTCGTCGAGGACGAGGATCACCGGCTCGGAGAGGAACGCCCTCGCGAGCGTGACCAGCTGCTTCTCGCCGGCGCTGAGGCCTCCCCCGTCCTCGTCGAGGACGGTGTCGTACCCGTCGGGGAGGGTCCGGATGAAGCGGTCGGCGTGCGCGGCCCGCGCGGCCTCGACGATCCGCTCCCGGGAGACCTCGCCGGGCAGCCCGTAGGCGATGTTGTCCGCGATGGTGCCGCCGAAGAGCCAGGTGTCCTGGAGGACCATGCCGATCCCGGCCCGCAGCTCCTCGCGGGTCATCGTCGCGATGTCCGTCCCGTCCAGGGTGATCCGGCCGCCCGTCACCTCGTAGAACCGCATGAGGAGGTTGACGAGGGTCGTCTTGCCGGCGCCCGTCGGGCCGACGATCGCGACCGTCCGGCCCGGCTCCACCGTGAGCGACAGGTCCTCGACGAGCGGCTTGTCGGGCTCGTAGCGGAACGCGACCTTCTCGAAGGAGACCCGGCCCCTGACCTGCGCGGGGCGCTGCGGCTCCGCCGGGTCGGCGGACTCCTCGTCGGCGTCGAGGAGGTCGAAGACCCGCTCGGCGGAGGCGACCCCGGACTGGAGGAGGTTGGCCATGGCGGCGACCTGGTTGATCGGGCCGTTGAACTCGTACGAGTACTGGATGAAGGCCTGGACGTCGCCGACGGTCAGGGTGCCGCTCGCCACCCGCAGGCCGCCGACCACCGCGAGGACGACGTAGTTGAGGTTGCCGACGAAGGTCAGCGCGGGCTGGATGAAGCCGGAGACGAACTGGGCGCGGAAGCTCGCCCGGTACAGCTCCTCGCCGAGCTCGTCGAAGCGCTGCACGGCCTCGGCGCGGCGGCCGAAGGCGACGACCTCGGTGTGGCCGGTGATCATCTCCTCGGCGTGGCTGCCGAGCCGGCCGGTGACCGCCCACTGCTTCACGAACTGCGGCTGGGCGCGCCGCCCGACGAAGGCGGCGACGGCGACCGAGACGGGCACCGTGGCGAGGGCGACGAGGGCGAGGAGCGGGGAGATCCAGAACATCATCGCGAGGACGCCGATGAGGGTCAGCAGGGCGCGGGTCATCTGGCTGAAGGTCTGCTGGAGGGTCTGGGTGATGTTGTCGATGTCGTTCGTGGTGCGGGAGAGGACCTCGCCGCGCGGCTGGCGGTCGAAGTACGTGAGCGGGAGCCGCGCCAGCTTGTGCTGGGCCTGTTCGCGGAGGCGCCGGCCGGCCCGCTGGACGACGGTGGTGGCGATCCGCAGCTGGATCCAGGTGAAGAGGGACGAGCCGGCGACGACCGCGACGGAGACGGCGAGGAGCCGGCCGACGGCCGTGAAGTCGACCCCGGCCGGGCCGGTGGCGCCGGTGACGACGAGGTCGGTGGCGCGGCCGAGGAGGAGGGGGCTGAGGACGGCGAGGGCGACGGCCGTGGCGCCCACGGCGAGGACGGCGAGCAGTAAGGCCCGGTCGGGGGCGAGGGTGCGCAGGAGGCGGAGGCCGGAGGCGCGGAACGCCAGGGAGCGTTCGAGGCCGGTGGTGGGAAGGCCGGGGCCGCGGTCCTTGGACGGGGGGCCGCTGCGGGCGGGGGCGGTGCGGGTGTCGGGCGCGGTGCGGGTGGGTGTCGCCGTACTCATGCGGCTTCCTCCTCGGTGAGCTGGGAGAGGACGATCTCCCGGTAGGTGGCGCTGTCCCGCATGAGGGACTCGTGGGTGCCGGTGCCGACGGTCCGGCCCCGGTCGAGGACGACGATCCGGTCGGCGTGCCGGATGGTGGAGACCCGCTGGGCGACGATCACCACGGTCGCGTCGGCGGTCTCCCGCCGGAGCGCTTCGCGGAGCCGGGCGTCGGTGGCGGCGTCGAGGGCGGAGAAGGAGTCGTCGAAGAGGTAGAGGCGGGGGCGGGCGACGAGGACCCGGGCGATGGCGAGCCGCTGGCGCTGGCCGCCGGAGAGGTTGGTGCCGCCCTGGGAGACCGGGGCGGCCAGGCCGCCGTCGAGGCTGTCGTGGGGGCCGTCGTGGGGGCCGCCGTCGGGGCCGTCACCGGGGCCGTCACCGAGGGCCCGGACGAAGTCGGCGGCCTGGGCGGTCTCCAGGGCGTGCCAGAGCTCCTCGTCGGTCGCGTCGGGATTCCCGTACCGCAGGTTCGTCGCGACCGTCCCGGAGAAGAGGTAGGGCTTCTGGGAGACGAGGCCGACGGTCCTGGCCATCAGGGCGGGGTCGAGTGCGCGGACGTCGACGCCGTCGACGAGGACCTCGCCGCCGGTCGCGTCGAAGAGCCGGGGCACGAGCCCGAGGAGCGTCGACTTGCCGCTGCCGGTGGAGCCGATGATCGCGGTGGTCTCGCCGGGCCGGGCGACGAGGTCGACGTCCTGGAGGACGGACTCCTCGGCGCCCGGGTACCGGAATCCGACGCCCGTGAGGTCGAGGTGTCCGGTGCCCTTGAGGACGCGGACGGGGTCGGCCGGCGGGGTGACGGAGAGCGGGGTGTCGAGGACTTCGCGGATGCGCTCGGCGCCGACCTCGGCGCGCGGCATGTGCATCAGGAGGAAGAGGACCATCATCACGGACATGGAGGTCTGGAGCAGGTAGCCGAGGAAGGCGACGAGCCCGCCGGGCTGGAGGTCGCCGCCGTCGATGCGGTGGGCGCCGACGTAGATGAGGGCGACGGTCGTCAGCTCCCAGACGATGAGGACCGTGGGGAACATGAGGGCCTGGAGCCGGCCGGCCCGGAGGCCGACGGTGAGGAGTTCGTCGTTGGCGGCGGCGAACCGTTCCCGCTCGTGCCGGTCGCGGACGAAGGCGCGGACCACGCGGACGCCGGTGATCTGCTCGCGCAGCACCCGGTTGACCCGGTCGACGCGCTCCTGCATGCCGCGGAAGAGGGGTCGCATCCGCAGGACGATGGCGCCGACGGCGCCGGTCATCACGGGCAGGAAGAGGAACAGGACCAGGGTCATCGGCACGTCCTGGCGCAGGGCCATGGCGAGACCGCCGAAGCAGAGCAGGGGCGCGGCGACCAGCATCGTCAGGACGAGGACGGTGAACGTCTGGACCTGCTGGACGTCGTTGGTGGTCCGGGTGATGAGGGAGGCGGCGCCGAACCGGCCCCGCTCCTGGGCGGAGAAGTCCTGGACGCGGCGGAAGACCTCGGAGCGCAGGTCGCGGGCGACGCCCATGGCGATCCTGGCGCCGGTGTAGGTGGCGGCGGCCGCCGCCGCGGCCTGGAGGAGGGTGATGCCGAGCATCTCGGCGCCCCCGCGGAGGACCCGGTCGGTGTCCCCGCGGAGGACGCCCTCGTCGATGACTCCGGCGTTGAGGGCGGGCAGGGCGAGCGAGGCGAGGGACTGGACGAGCTGAAGGAGGACGAGGAGGGCGAGGAGGGCCCGGTAGGGCCTGAGGCGGGGAGCGAAGAGTCTCAGCAGCACGGTGTCGGTCCCTCACGCGGCGTACGGACGGGCGGACTTGGCTTCCTTGAGCGCGAGCGCCCACCAGGCGAGCTGGTCGAGGAGGACCTTGGCCGCGCCCTCGGCGCCGGCGGGGTCCTTGTGGCGTCCGTCCTCGTCGAAGAGCGACCAGGCGGAGTGGAAGGAGACGGAGTCGCGGACGGTGACGGCGTGGACCTCGGCGAAGATCTGGCGGAGCTGCTCGACGGCTCGCAGGCCGCCGGAGATGCCGCCGTAGGAGACGAAGCCGACGGGCTTGGCCTGCCACTCGGTGAAGTGCCAGTCGATGAGGTTCTTGAGGGCGGCGGGGAAGGAGTGGTTGTACTCGGGGGTGAGGACGACGAAGGCGTCGGCGGCGGCAAGGGCCGGGGAGACCTTGGCGAGTTCGGCGCGGACGGCCGGGGAGGGGTGGTGGGAGAGGGCGGTGGGGAGGTCGACCTCGGCGAGGTCGACGACCGTCACGGCGAAGTCCTCGCGCTCGTCGAGCCGGGAGCGGATCCAGTCGGCGATGACGGGGGCGAAGCGGCCTTCGCGGTCGCTCGCGACGATCAGGGCGAGGGTGAGAGGGGCGGCGGCGTTCGTGACGGCCGCGGAGTTCGTGATGTCGGTGTCCATGTCGATGATCGTGGTACCTCAAGTTTGGTTGAGGTCAAGCCGTGATCGGGACGACTTTTCCAAGGGCCTTTCCCGGCCCGTACGGTGAGGGCATGACGACTCCGCACGCCGCACCCCCCTCCCCGCCCGCGTACGTCGAGATCGACGGCGCCCCGGCGGCCGACCCGGAGCTCCTCACGACCCTGATGAGCGGCTTCGGCCACTTCACGGCGATGCAGGTGCGGGACGGGCGCGTGAAGGGACTCGGCCTCCACCTCGAACGGCTCGACCGCTCCACCCGCGAGCTCTTCGAGGAGGAACTGCCCGGCGACCGGGTCCGCGAGCTGCTCGCCGGGGCCGTGGCGGCCTCCGGGCGGCGGGACTGCTCGGCCCGGGTGTACGTGTACGACGGCGTCCGCCTCCTGGTCGTCGTCCGGGAGCCCGCCCCGGACGGGCTCGGGGCGCCGCAGCGCCTGCGGAGCGTCGACTACCTGCGCCCCGCCGCGCACATCAAGCACCTGGGCGGCTTCGGCCAGAGCTACCACCGCGAGGCGGCCGAGCGCGCGGGTTACGACGAGGCCCTGCTGACCTCCCCGAACGGCGACATCGCCGAGGGTGCCGTCACCAACATCGCTTTCTGGGACGGCACTTCGGTGGTCTGGCCGTCGGCGCCCCACCTGACGGGGATCACCATGAGCCTCCTCGAACCGCTGCTCGGCTCGGCGCGGCGGCCGGTGTCACTCGCGGACCTGGGCGGGTACCGTGCGGCCTTCGTGACGAACTCCCGTGGGATCGCACCGGTTTCGGGCATCGACATGGTCGACTTCGCGGTGGACGAGGACCTGATGAAGAGGGTCTACTCGGCGTACGAGTCGGTGGAGTGGGACGCGCTGTAGGAGGCGAGGAGAACGATGGTCGCGCGATACGTGGTCTCGCCACGGGGCGGCCGCCGTGCCTACCGCGACATCACGTCCGCGCTCCGCGCCGCGGAGGCACGGGGCCGGGCGGCGCTGATCGAGATCGCGCCCGGCCACTACGAGGAGGCGCTGACCGTCCGGGGCGAGGTCCGGCTGGCCGCGGCGGAGGGCCCGGGCTCCGTCCTGGTGAGCAGGCCGCGCGGCGCCGTCCTCGACGCCTTCGGCACGGTCTCCGTCCACGGCCTGACACTGGCCGGCCGGGACGCCGGCGTGGACATCGTCGGCTGCCACACGGGGAGCCTGACACTCGACCGCACGGAGGTGCGGGCGCACGACGGCGCCGCCGTGCACGCCCGGCCGTACACCTCGGTCACCCTGCGGGACAGCGTGGTCCTGTACGGCCGCACCGTGTTCACCGGGTCGGTCGGACTGATCGAGCGGTGCCGGTTCACCGACGCCGCCGACAACGCCGTCGCCGCGATCGAGGGCGCCCGCGTGACGGTCCGGGGCAGCCGGATCGAGGGCAGTCGGCTCCACGGCCTGCGCGTCTGCGACGCACACGCCGAGATCGCCGGCTGCGAGGTGACCGGCACCGGGCAGGCGGCGGTCGTGGCGGACACCCGGGGAGAGCTCGCCGTGGTGGACTGCGCGATCAGCGCCACCCACGCGGAGGGGATCATGTTCATCGAGCAGTCCCGGGGCTCCGTGGACCGCACGCGCGTCACCGACGCGCTGCACGGGATCGTCACGAAGAGCGGCGCCGGGCCTGTGGTGCGTGGCTCCGTGTTCGCCGACTGCCGCGACACCGGCATCAACGTCCACGACGCGGGCCTGGGGACGTTCGAGCACTGCCAGGTGCTCGGCGCGCGGAACGTCGCGGTGTTCTCGACCAAGGGCGGCGCGCCCGAGGTGCGGGACTGCCGCGTCTCCGGCGGGAACGTCGGCATCGCCGTCACGGACGACGGCAGGGGCCGCTTCACCCGGGTCGTGGTCGAGGACCTGACGGGCACGGCGCTGCGGGTCTGGAACGGGTCCGAGGGCGTGTTCCGGGAAGCCCTGGTGGAGCGCTGCACGCTGGGCCTGGACACCAAGGGTGACGGCGGCACGACGGCCGACCTCTCCGACGTGAGGTTCCGTGACTTCGAGACCGCGGTGACCGCGCTCGGCCAGTCCCGGGTGACGCTCAGGGACGTGACGGCGGAGCGCGGAGCCGTGGGCTTCGGCGTCGGCGAAGAGGCGCGGGTCGCCGTGCACGACAGCACGGTCACGGCGGTGAGCGTCGGCGGGGCCGTGGCATTCGGCAAGGGGAGGTTCTTCGCGAGGAACCTCACCGTGAACGGGTCCGAGGGAACCGGATTGACGGGGAGCGAATCCGGCTACCTGGACGTAGCCGACAGCGAGTTCACCGACTGCGCGTCCGCCGGCGCCGTCTTCGCCGACCAGAGCGCCGGCCGCCTGGTGGACTGCGCCGTGAACGGCCCGGAAGGGACGCCCGCCGTACTGGACAACGGCCGAGCCGAGCTCGTCTCCCTGCGCACGTCGCTGGCGGTCGTCCGCAAGACCGTCCGCACGGTCGAGCAGACACCGACGGTCGTCAACCACTACACCGGTCCGGTCATCACCGGCCCCGTCACTCACAGCCAGTTCTCGTGGAACAACGACAACGTGGTCCAGCAGCAGACCGAAGGGGACGATTCGCAGCCATGAACGACCCGCAGAACCCTCACGACACCCAGAACCCTCAGACCGTGCACCACCACGACGGGCCGGTCATCCACGGCACCGCCTCCCACAACCAGTTCGCCTGGAACAACGAGACGGTCACCCAGAACCAGCAGAGCAACGGCGGCACGGTCGCCCCCGGCTACGAGGCGCTCGCCGAGCTGGTGACCGGTCTGCTCGGGCAGCTGCCGCAGGCGGGCCTCGCCGACCGGGACCGCGAGGACGCGGAGGCGGCGGCGCAGGAGGTCCTCACGGAGATCACCCGGACGGACGCCGCCCCGGAGGAGGGCCGGCTGCGCCGCGCGCTCGCCGGGCTCCGGGGGGCGCTGGCCCCGGTGGCGACGGGTGTCGTGGCCGGGACGACGGTGGGGGCGCAGGAGTGGGCCCTGGCGGCGATCACCGGCCTGACCGGCGCGCTCTGACCCGTAGCGGGCGGGGCCCGGATGGGGCGACGGGTGCGACACGCCGCGTCACCCGTTCGGCACGGGGCGTCAGCTGACGCGACGTAACCAGCTCTGACCTGCGTAAACGTCGAAAATCCAGCCGACACACCGCACCGGACGGCGCAATCCTGATGCCCCATCAGCAGGCGGGGGGCGCGGGGCGGCTCTTATCTCGGTCACAGAAGGTCCGTTCCGGGAAGTCCCTCCCGGGAGGACCCCCCGGCATGACCGGCATGACCGCTCGCGCGCCCCGGAGGACCCCATGCGCACCACTGCCCGCCTGTTCACCGGTACCGCGCTGGCGGTCGCCGCGATCGGGGCGTTCGCCGCCCCCGCGGCGTACGCCGACAACGAGAACGACAACGACTGGGGGAAGCTGGAGGTCTACCCGTCCTCCGCCTCCCCGGGCACGACCGTCACCGTCAACACCCTGGCCTGCGGCAAGCACGGCCGCGGCGTCGGCGACGCGAACTCGCTGGGTGCCGGCGACTTCAAGCTGGAGCCGAGCACGCACAAGGAGGTCGTGGTCGGCCAGTTCCGGGTGCCGGAGCACGTCAAGGCCGGTACGTACGGCATCAGTGTCGCCTGCGACAACGGGAAGACGGCCCGGGGAGACCTGACCGTCAAGCACCGGAATCCGAGCGGCCACGTCCAGACCGGCGTCGGCGGCAGTGTCGGCCCCGACTCCACCCAGGTCACGGCGGGCGCGGCGGTGCTGGCCGCGGCTGCCGTCGGCGGTGTCTGGCTCCTGCGCCGCCGGGCGAGCGGCGCGCAGGGGCACTGAGGACCACCGCCCGTCCTGCCCCCGCCGCGCGCCCGCACACGGCCCGGCGGGGGCAGGGCTACATCACCACCGGCACCGGAAGCACGCGAAGGAACCCAGGGGAATCCAGGTGAGCAACAGGAGCAAGGGCTGGGGCATAGCCGTGGCCGCCTGCGTCGGGCTCTGGCTCGTCCAGAACGGCTCGCAGGACGTCACCCCGCCCGTACCGTCCGCCGCCCAGGCCTTCGCGGCCGGGCCGAGCGTGCACACCGACGCCGCCGCCGACCCGCTGCCGCCCTCGGCACCCGTACGGCTCCGCATCCCCGAGACCGACGTGGACACCCCGATGACGCGGCTCGGCCTGGCGGCGAACGGCTCGCTCGACGTGCCGCCGGCCGAGGACCGGAACCTGGCCGGCTGGTACGGGGACGGCACCCCGCCCGGGGCCAAGGGCACCGCGATCGTCGCGGGCCACGTCGACAACGCCGCGGGTCCGGCCGTCTTCTACACGCTGGGCGCGCTGCAGAAGGGCCATCGCATCGAGGTGGACCGGGAGGACGGCCGTACCGCCGTCTTCACGGTCGACGCGGTCGAGGTGTACGCGAACAAGGACTTCCCCGACAAGAAGGTGTACGGGGAGACGGACCGCGCCGAGATCCGGGTCATCACCTGCGGCGGCGGATTCTCGAAGAAGAACGGCTACCAGGGGAACGTGGTCGCCTTCGGCCACCTCATCGGCGTGCGGTAGCGGCCGGAGTGCTTCACGCCCACTGGTCGAACGCGAGCTTCGCGACCAGCGAGAAGACCACGACCAGCAGCACCCCGCGGACGAACTCGGCGCCCTTGCTCAGCGCCATCCGCGCCCCGACCATGCCGCCCGCGAGGTTGAAGACGGCCATGACGGCCGCCAGCTGCCAGAACACGCTGCCCTGGTAGGCGAACATGGCGAGCGCGCCCGCGTTGGTGCAGACGTTGACGATCTTCGCGGTGGCGGAGGCGGTCACCAGGTCCAGGTGGAGCACGGCGGTCAGCGCGAGGACCAGGAAGGTGCCGGTGCCCGGCCCGAACAGGCCGTCGTAGAAACCGATGCCGCCGCCGACGACCACGATCGCGGTCGCGATCCGCGCCCGGGTCAGCGGCGCCCGGTCCGCTCCCCCGGACTTCGCGCCGAACGACGGCCGCAGCATCACGAAGGCCCCCACGGCGACCAGCACCACCATGATCACCGGGCGCAGGACGTCACTGCTGATCCCGGCGGCGAAGAACGCGCCGGCCATGGAGCCCGCGAGGGCCGCGAGCCCGATCCGTACGGCCGTCCAGACCTGGACGGGCGCCTTGCGGACGTAGGTGACGGCGGCCCCGGTGGTGCCCACGATCGCCACGGCCTTGTTGGTGCCGAGGATGTGCGCGGCCGGGACGTGGGGCAGTCCGAGCAGGAGAGCGGGAAGCAGGAGGAGCCCTCCGCCGCCCACCACGGCGTCGATCCAGCCGGCCACGAGCGCGGCGAGGCAGAGGAGGACGAGGGTGGTCAGCGTGATCTCGGGCATGGGCGAGAGCCTAGGGAGACGATCGTTGCCCCGTCCATCAATCTCGTGATCGTTGAGCTACCTCTGAGGTTGCTGCGGACGTATCGGCGGACGTACCGGCGGAAGTCGCGGCTGAGGTCGCGACGCCCGGCTCACGGTCGGGCGCGGGCGGGGCCGCCGGGGCGACGGCGGCCGTGAGCAGGGTCGCGGCGAGCGCCCCGGCGCCGAGGAGCGCGGCGGCGAGACGCCGCCGGGCCTGCTGGACGGTCGGGACGCGCGGTGCGCCGTGTCTAGGCATGATCGAAGTCCTCGCTGTGGATACGGGAGGCGGGCACCCCGGCCCGGATCAGGGACTCGGTCGCGGCGCGGGCCATCGCGGGCGGACCGCACAGGTACACGTCGTGGGCGGCGAGGCCGGGCACGAGAGCGCGCAGCGCACGGGGGGCCAGGGGGTCGAAGGCGCCGTCCGAGGGGCCGAGCAGGAAGTGCAGGGCGGCCCGGCGCTCGCGGGCGATGGCCTCCAGCTCCTCGCGCAGGACGAGACCGCCCGCGTCGGAGGCCCGGTAGAGGAGGGTGACGTCGCCGGGGCCGCCGGGCAGGGTCTCGAAGAGGGCGCGCAGCGGGGTGATGCCGACGCCGCCCGCGAGCAGCAGGACCTTGCGGCGGGTGCGGCGGTGGGCGGTGAGCGCGCCGAACGGGCCGGAGGCCAGGACCCGCGTCCCGGGGCGGAGGCGCCGGATGCGGCGGGTGTGGTCGCCGAGCGCCTTGACGGTGATCCGCAGGGTGTCGTCGCGGACGGGTGCGGAGAGGGAGAAGGGCAGGGCGGTCGCCCAGAGCCCGCGCCGGAGGAAGCGCCAGCGGAAGAACTGGCCGGGTTCGGCGCGCAGCCGGGCCACTCCCCTGCCCTGGACGAGGACGGAGACGACGCCGGGTCCCTCGTCACGGACCTCGGCGACCCGCAGGTCGTGCCGGAGGGCGGCGCGGACGGGGACGACGATCCGGTACCAGACGAGGAGGACGCCGACGGTGGCGTGGGCCATCGACCAGAGCCAGACGGTGAGGAGGTTCCCGGCGACGTCGGGGCCGGCGAGCTGGTGGACGAAGCCGAGCGCGGCGGCGAGGAGTCCGCTCAGGTGGACGGCCCGCCAGGTCTCGTGCCGGACGCGGCGCCGGACGGCACGGGCGGAGGTGACGCCGACGGCGACGAGGAGGGCGGTGCCGGCGGTGGCGGCGGCGATCGCCCCGTAGGAGAGGAGGTCTCCGGTGGCGGTGACGAGGTCGGTGTGGGTGTGCACCGCGTACCCGCAGAGGGCGAGGAGGGTGTGGGCGCCGATGAGGCCGAGGACGTACCGGCCGCCGAGGGCGTGCCACCGGGCGAGCCGGTCGGCGCCGACGCCGTGCTCGACGGCCGGGACGCGGGCCATGAGCAGGAGGAGGACGAGGACTCCGTACCCGGCGAGGAGCCCGGTGAGGTGGGCGCCGGTCGCGAAGAAGGCGTCGAGGCGGGCGGAGGGGCGGGCCTGGACGCCCCAGAGGAGGGCGACCGCTCCGGCACCGGCGACGATCGCGGTCCGCAGCCGCTCGGGGGCGAGACGGAGGGCGGGAACGGGGGCGGGAGCGGGGGCGGGCGCGGGAGCGGGCGCGGGAGCGGGGGCGGAAACCGCGGCGGGGAGCGACTCGGCTCGGAGAGGTACGTAAAGGGGGTGGTGGCTGGCCTCGGTGGTCACATCCGGCACCCTAGGTCCGCCCGCATACGGGAATCCGCGGCTCGGGCCCGTCGCCGGGATCCTTAAGGCGGGCTTGAGCCGAGCCTCACGGCTGGTTAACCTCGACCTTCGGTGACGGTCCGTCAGTTGACCGGGCGGGGCCGTTTCTCGCGGGGCGGCGGCGGCCATGGCGGGTCCTGCCCCATGGCTTGTGGACGGACAGTGCCGTCGCCGCGACCAGCAGCACCAGCGCGATGCTCATGCTGATCACCAGCTGCAGGCCGACGGATTCGGAGGCCGTGCCCACGTCCGCCTGTTCGCGCAGCCAGTGCTGGAGGAGGAAGTGGCCGTCCAGCATCAGGACGACGGTGAGGACGAGTTTGGTCGCGATCCAGTAGTGCTTCAGCAGGCCCCACTGCGTCGCCATCGCGAGGAGCAGGCCGGTCAGCAGGGTCATCCAGGCGATGCCGACGGTCAGTTCGAGCCCGAGGATCTCCATGACGACGCGGGTCGCGCGGACGACTTCCGGATCGTCGGTGGTGAGGCCGACCAGGCCGAGGAGGAGCTGGGCGATCTCGACTCCCACCCAGCCGACCGCCACCGTCACATGGAGGGTGAGGACCGCCTTGCGCCATCGCGGGGACAGACGCGGGAACCTTCCGGCGGCGGGCGTTGTTCGGGGTCGGCTCATGACTCCTGCCTCCGGTCGCCGGGCATGGTGGAAAGGCGGTCGTCCCGGACTCCCGGCGATACGCCGAGCGCCAGGAACACACCTGCGGGGATCATCGTGACGCCCGCGCTCACCGCGGCCGTGGTGGCCGGGGAGGCGAAGGCGAGGCCGGCCGCGGCCGCTGCGGTGACCAGTACGACGACGGCACCGTACGCGGCGACGGTGATGCGGATCAGGCGCAGCCGTTCCGCCTCCGGCCGTCGGGTCCGGCTCAGCAGCCAGGCCAGGGAGGGCAGCAGCAGGACGGCGTGCATGGTGACGGCATGTGCGGGACGCAGGAAGCCCGCCGAACGGTAGGCCTCGGCCGCGCGGCCCGCGCCCTCCAGCGTCAGCCCGTAGGCGATCATCACCGCTCCGGCCGCCATGGAGCCGGTGAGCGCCACCAGTCCGGCGCGGAGCGCGAGCCGCATGCTGGGGGCGAGCGTCGGGGTGGGGGCCACGGTCGGGGTGGGGGCGGCGGTCCGGGTGCGGGCGGCTGTCGGGGTGGCGCGCAGTGCGGCGACGGTGAGGGCGACGACGACCGCGACGAGGGTGACGCCGCCGGCCGCGAGGGCGCGGGTGACGACGGTGTCGAAGGTGGTCTCGGTGTTGAAGTGCGAGGGGACACCGCGCCATGCCTGGAGGGTGATCAGACCGGTCTCCAGCAGGGACGCCCCGGTGAACGCGCCCAGGAGGAGCGTGCGGGTGCGCGCGGCGAGCGGGAGGAGCCCGCAGATCCAGGTGACGGTCAGCACGCTGATCCCGAAGGACAGCCCGAAGGTGATCGGTTTCCGCCAGGAGACGGGGCCGTCCCACGGGCCGCCGTCCAGCACGAGGACGACGGTGTGGAAGGCGGCGGAGGCGAGCAGCAGGAGGCCCGCGCCGACGGGGATCCGCCAGGCCGGGCGCCCGCGTACGGGCGAGGCGGCGGTCACGGCGGCGGTCATGGCGGCAGTCACGGCGGCGGTCATGCGTTCACGGCCGGTGTGGTCGGGCGCGAGCGGACCAGCGCGACCGCGGCCCAGACCAGCCAGGCCGTGCCGCCGAAGCGGACGACGGGCAGCAGGTAGCCGAAGTCGAGGGCGAGGAGTGTGAGGGTGGCGGCCAGTCCGGCGGCGGCGATGACCAGCCCGGTGGTGGTGCAGGCGCGCGGCAGGAGCCCGCTCCTCCGGGCCGCCAGGCAGGTGCCGGCCGCCAGGAAGGCGAAGGACACGGCGTATCCGAGACCGCCGGCGAGGAAGGACAGGTCGGCCAGGGCGCGGGCCAGGGCCGCGGGCGCGTCGTCCGGAAGCCGGCCGAGGGTCCAGGTGAGCGCGGCGCTGGAGGCCAGCGCGCCGCCGGCAAGCACTCCGCCGGCGAGAACGGTCGCCGCCGCGGCGCCGTGGTCCTGCCCCTGCCCCCGTCGCATCAGCGCGGCCAGGGTGGTCGCGACGGGCACCAGGAGCACGGCGGCGACGAGCAGCAGGAAGGCGCCCAGGTTGATCGCCGTGCCGTTGTCGCGGACGTAGTCGCGCAGGATGTCGCCGCCGGGGGTGTCGGGCTGCGGGGTGGCGCGGTTGGTGACGACGTACGCGGCGGTGAGTGCGGCGTAGGAGAGCGAGAGGGCGAGCAGCGGGACGGCGGCGCGCTGGCGCGGGACGGCTTGGGACTCACGTACTGATGTGGGCATGACAGCTCCTGGATGGTCGGTGAAGGGAATCGGCGCGGGACCCGGGCGGGCGGTGCGGGCGTGGCACCCCGGTGCGTGACAGTCAGAATGCCGCCGCGCGGGCTCCCTGGTCGTCCCGCGGCGGGAGGCGGTGCGACTACTCCGTGGGGAGTAGCCCACTCCGGGGCGGCGAGCCCGCCAGGGGCGTGGAGTCGAGGTAGCGCACCTCGTAGACGCGGTCGGCGAACTTCCAGCCGTCCGGGGTGCGTTGGTAGCGATCGTGGTAGACCGCGTTCGAGGGAGGCCGTCGGCGGAACAACGTACGCTTCGTGGGGCGATCGATAACTCGGGAGTTATGCGTGGAGTTACGAGACATCGAGATCTTCCTGACGTTGGCCGAGGAGCTGCACTTCGGCCGCACCGCCGAGCGGCTGCACGTGTCCCAGGCCCGCGTCAGCCAGGCCATCGCCAAGCAGGAACGGCGCATCGGCGCGGCACTGTTCGACCGCACCAGCCGGCGCGTGGCCCTGACCCCGGTCGGCCGGCGCCTCCGCGAGGATCTCCAGCAGGCCCACGACCTCCTCCGAGCGGGACTCGCCCGCGCCGAGGCGGCCGGTCTTGGCGCGGGCCGTATACGGCTCGGCGTCATCGGCACGCTCGGATACGAACTCCGCCCGCTCCTCGACGCGTTCCGCAGCCGCTACCCCGGCAGCGACGTGCAGTTCACCGAAGTCGTGGGCAGCGACCCGTTCACCTCCCTGCGCACCGGGGAGACGGACGTGAACGTGCTGTGGCTGCCCGTCGCCGAACCGGACCTCACCGTCGGCCCCACCGTGGCCACCGGAGGCCGCGTCCTGGCCGTGCCGGCGGAGCATCCGCTGGCCGGGCGCGACACGGTGTCCCTGGAGGACCTCGCCGACAACCACGTCGCCGACCTCGGCCCCGACGCACCCGAGTACTGGATCGCCTCCATGGTCCCCACGCGCACACCGCTCGGCCGCCGCATCCCCCGCGGGCCCGTCGCGCACACCTTCCACGAGATCCTTTCGCTGGTGGCCGCCGGACTGTGCGTCCACCCGCTGGGCGTGCTCGCCGCCCGCTACAACACTCACCCCGGCATCGTGTTCGTGCCCGTCCACGACGCCCCCGACCTCCCCCTGGCCCTGATCTGGCGCTCCACCGCCGACAGCCCCACCATCCGCGCACTGGCCGAGACCGCGGCCGACGTCGGACCCGTCCCCCTCTGACCGCCGGCCTTCCCCTGTGACCGCCGGCCTCCCCCTGCGACCGCCGGCCCACCCCTCTGACCGCCGGCCCTCACAGCGCCCGGGACCGGGGACGGAGATCAGCGTTCCGTACGGGAAACAGTCGGGATGCCGCCGGGTAACACCGGCCGCGCACGCTTCCCGGTATGAGTACACGGATCGTGGTGGTCGGGGGCGGAACGGCGGGCGCCCGGCTCGCCCAGCGCCTGCCCGTCACCCTCCTCGGCGAGGAGCCGCACGCCCCGTACAACAGGGTGCTGCTCGCGGACGTCCTCGCCGGGCGGTACGCCCCCGAGGTGATCGCCCTGCCCGGGACCCGGGAGCCGGTACGGCTCGGGGTGCGGGCGGTACGGATCGACCGGGCGGCGCGGACGGTGGAGTGCGCGGACGGCTCCCTCGTCGGCTACGACCGGCTGGTCCTGGCCACGGGCTCCAACCCGGTGCTGCCGCCGCTGCGCGGCCTGCGCGGGGCGGCGCTGCCGGAGGGCGTCCACCCCTTCCGTACGCTCGACGACTGCCTGACGCTGCGCGCGCTCGTCCGGCCCGGGGTGCGGGCGGTGGTCATCGGCGGCGGGCTCCTCGGGGTCTCGGCGGCGCGCGCGCTCGCCGCGCTGGGTGCGGAGGTCGTCCTGACCCAGCAGGGCGAGCGCCTGATGGAACGCCAACTCGACGTCCAGGCATCCGCTTTGCTGCGCGACCACGTGGAGTCCCTCGGCGTCGAGGTGCACACGGAGTGCCGGGTGAGCGGCCTGCGGCAGCGGGAAGGGGCGGTGACGGCGGTCGAACTCGCCGACGGCTTCGTCCTCGACGCCCAGGTCGTGGTCCTGGCCTGCGGGGTCAGGCCCCGCACGGCCCTGGCCCGGGAGGCGGGCCTCGACGTCGGCAGGGGCGTCCTGGTCGACGACGAACTCCGCACCTCCGACCCGTACATCCACGCCATCGGCGACTGCGCGGAACACGAGGGCCGCGTCTACGGCCTGGCGGGCCCGGCCCTGGAACAGGCGGACGTCCTGGCGGAGCTGCTGGCGACAACGGACCCCGCCCCCCGGTACACCGGCACCCGCGCCCTCACCCGCCTCACCCTCGGCGGCCCCCACCCCCTGGACCTCGCCGCCTTCGGCGACGCGACCGCCCAGCCGGGCGACGACGTCGTCCAGCTCACCGACGCCACCCAAGGCGCCTACCGCAAGGTCGTCGTCCGCGGTGACCGGCTCGTCGGGGGCGTCCTCCTCGGCGACCTGGCCGCGGTCGGCGCGCTCGCCCGGGCCTGGGAGGGCGACGAAGCCCTCCCGGAGGCCCCTCTGCTGCACCTGCTCACCCACGACGGAGGCTCCTGACATGAGCGCTGACATGACGACGCCCGCGCCCACCCCCACGATCGTCCTGGTCGGCCACGGAATGGTCGGCCAGCGGTTCCTGGAGGCGCTCGCCGACCGTGGCGTCACCGAGCGGGCCCGGATCGTGGTCCTCTGCGAGGAGCCGCGCCCGGCCTACGACCGCGTGCAGCTGACCTCGTACTTCTCGGGGAAGAGCGCCGAGGACCTGTCGATGGTCGAGGCCGGGTTCCTGGAGAAGCACGGCATCGAGCTGTACCTCGGCGACCCGGCGGAGTCGGTGGACCGGGAGGCCCGTACGGTCACCGCCCGTTCCGGGCAGGTCTTCGCGTACGACACGCTGGTCCTCGCCACCGGCTCGTACCCCTTCGTCCCGCCGGTCCCCGGCAAGGACGCCCGCGGCTGCTTCGTCTACCGCACCATCGAGGACCTGCTCGCCATCGAGGAGTACGCGAAGACGGCGACGACGGGCGCGGTCGTCGGCGGCGGGCTGCTCGGCCTGGAGGCGGCGGGCGCGCTCAAGGGGCTCGGACTCGACACGCACGTCGTGGAGTTCGCACCGCGCCTGATGCCGGTGCAGGTCGACGAGGGCGGCGGCGCGGCCCTCCTGCGCACCATCGAGCGGATGGGCCTGAGCGTCCACACGGGGACGGGCACGCAGGAGGTCCTGACGGCGGACGGCGCCGTGACCGGGATGAAGCTCTCGGACGGTTCCGAACTGGCCGCGGACATGGTCGTGTTCTCGGCGGGCGTGCGCCCCCGGGACCAACTGGCCCGCGACTGCGGCCTGGACGTCGGCGAGCGCGGCGGCATCGCGGTCGACGAGCGGTGCCGTACGTCGGACCCGGCGGTGTTCGCGATCGGCGAGTGCGCGCTCGCCGTGGACGGCCGGGTGTACGGCCTGGTGGCTCCGGGCTACGAGATGGCGCAGACGGTGGCGGCGACGATCGCCGACGGGGCGGGGGCCGGCGACGGCTTCACGGGCGCCGACATGTCGACCAAGCTCAAGCTCCTCGGCGTGGACGTGGCCTCCTTCGGCGACGCGCACGGCACGGCCGAGGGCTGCCTCGACGTCGTCTACTCCGACTCCCGCTCGGGCGTCTACAAGAAGCTGGTGATCTCCGGCGACGGGGTGCTGCTGGGCGGCGTCCTGGTCGGCGACGCCGAGCAGTACGGGCTGCTCCGGCCGCTCACCGGTTCCGTACCGCCCGTCTCCGCCGAGCAGTTGGTGCTCCCGGCGGGCGCGGGCGCACCGGTGGCGCTCGGCCCGTCGGCCCTGCCGGACGACGCGGTGATCTGCTCCTGCCACAACGTCACGAAGCACGCGATCGGCCAGTGCGAGTCGCTGGCCGAGGTGAAGAAGTGCACCAAGGCCGGTACGGGCTGCGGCAGTTGCGTGAAGGTGATCGAGAAGCTGCTGCCGGCCGCCACCGACAAGGGGCTCTGCGGCTGCTTCTCGTACAACCGCAGCGAGCTGTACGAGATCGCCCGCACGCTCCGGATCACCTCCTTCGCCGCGCTGCTCGACTCGCACGGGCGGGACGGGGCGAAGGGCGGAGAGGGCTGCGAGGTCTGCAAGCCGACGGTCGGCTCGATCCTGGCCAGTCTCGCCCCGACACTCGGCATGGGCGGCTACATCCTCGACGGCGAGCAGGCCTCCCTGCAGGACACCAACGACCACTTCCTCGCCAACATGCAGCGCAACGGCTCGTACTCGGTCGTGCCGCGCATCCCCGGCGGCGAGATCACCCCGGACAGGCTGATCGTGATCGGCGAGGTGGCACGGGACTTCGGCCTCTACACGAAGATCACGGGCGGCCAGCGGATCGACCTCTTCGGCGCGCGGGTGGACCAACTCCCCTCGATCTGGACCCGATTGGTCGACGCGGGCTTCGAGTCGGGGCACGCCTACGGCAAGTCGCTGCGCACGGTGAAGTCCTGCGTCGGGCAGACCTGGTGCCGATACGGCGTCCAGGACTCGGTGAAGATGGCGATCCAGCTGGAGCTGCGCTACCGGGGTCTGCGCGCCCCGCACAAGCTGAAGTCGGCCGTCTCGGGCTGCGCCCGCGAGTGCGCGGAGGCCCAGTCGAAGGACTTCGGGATCATCGCGACGGCGAACGGCTGGAACCTGTACGTCGGCGGGAACGGCGGCGCGACCCCGCGCCACGCGGACCTGCTCGCCCAGGACCTCTCGGACGCCGAACTCGTCCGTCTGATCGACCGGTTCCTGATGTTCTATATCCGGACGGGGGACCGCCTGGAGCGGACGTCGACCTGGCTGGAGCGCCTGGAGGGCGGGCTCGACCATCTCAAGGACGTGGTGGTGCACGACTCGCTCGGGCTGTGCGACGAGCTGGAGGCGCTGATGTCGGCGCACGTCGCGGACTACCAGGACGAGTGGGCGCAGACGCTGGACGACCCGGACCGGCTGCGGCGCTTCGTCTCCTTCGTGAACGCGCCGGAGGCGCCGGACCCGTCGGTCCGGTTCATGCCGGAGCGCGACCAGATCAAGCCGGACCTCACGGTCCTGACGCTCGGCCCGACGAACAGCACCCTGGAAGGGGCTTCCCGATGACGACGCCCGGCTCGACGACACTCACCTCGACGGCACTCACCTCGACGACGCTCACCTCCGCGACGCTCGAACTCTCCCCCTCCCCCGACTCCTGGATGACGGTCTGCGAGGAGTCCCGGCTGACCCCGGGCCGGGGCGTGGCGGCGCTGCTGCCGGACGGCCGGCAGGCGGCGGTCTTCCGGGACCGGTCGGGCCGGACGTACGCGATCGACAACCGCGACCCGTTCACCGGGGCGCAGGTGCTGTCCCGGGGGCTGATCGGCTCGGCGGACGGGCGGCCGTTCGTGGCGTCGCCGCTCCTGAAGCAGCGCTTCGACCTGGAGACGGGCCGCTGCCTTGACGACGACGGGGTCACGGTGGCGGTGTATCCCGTCCGAAGCGTCTAGCTTGACCGGTCGTTCCAGAAAGACGTACGGTCTCTTCGTGGCCAGGACCAAGGAATTCGATCCCGACGCCGCGCTCCAGGCCGCTCTCGACCTGTTCTGGGCGCGCGGCTACGAGGCGACGACGATGTCGGACCTCGTGGAGCACCTCGGTGTGGGCCGCGCCAGTATCTACGCGACCTTCGGGAACAAGCACGACCTGTACATGAAGGCGATGGACCGCTACCTGGAGACCCGCGACCCGGAGCTCGTCGAGGAGCTGTCCACGCCGGGCCCGGCCCTGCCGGCCGTACGCGGGCTCGTCCGCCGCTTCGCCGCGCAGGCGGCGACCGAGGGCGAGCGCCTGAACGGCTGCTTCGTCACCAACTCGGCGGCGGAGCTGGCCCCGCACGACGTGGCCGTCGCGCGCCGGGTCGAGCTCAGCTGGGAGCAGGTCGAGACGCTCCTGTACGGGGCGCTCACCCGGGCCCGGGCCGGGGGCGAGCTCCCGGCGGACCGGGACCCGCGCGCCCTGGCCCGGATGCTGCTCGTCCTGCTCCAGGGGATCAGGGTGGTCGGCAAGGCCTCGACGGACCCGGGCAGGGTCCTGGACGCGGCGGAGCAGGCACTGGAACTGTTGGACTGAAGACTGCCGGACCGAGGAGCGGGCGCCCACAGGGGCGCCCTTTCTCCGGGGCCCATATTGGAATGTACGGTCAAGTACAAAAGCCACTCAGGGGGGACGGATCATGCAAGCGACGACGCGGACACGGGAGCACGACAGAGCAGCGGCCGGCCACGACCGGCCCCGCACCCGCGGCGGGTTCGTCCTGCTCGGCGGCGTGCAGATGACGCTCATCTTCACGCTCGCCGGCCTCGCCGTCCCCCTCCCCCGCATCGGCGCCGAGTTCGGACTCGACCGCGCCGACCTGATCCTGCTGAGCGCCGCCTACGGCCTGACCTTCGCCGGGCTGCTCCTGCTCGGCGGGCGGCTCGCCGACCGGTTCGGCGGCCGCAGGACCCTCACGGCCGGGCTCCTGGTCTTCGGCACCGCCTCCGCCCTGGCACCGCTCGCCCCGGGGTACGAGGCGCTGCTCGCCGCCCGCTTCGCGCAGGGCGTCGGCGCTGCGCTCGTCGCCCCTGCTGCGATGGCCGTGCTCCGGGCGCTGTTCCCGGCACCGGCCGCGTACGGCAGGGCGATGGCCACCTGGGGCGGGCTCTCCGTGCTCGGCGCGACCGCCGGGAACCTGCTCTCCGGGGTGATCGCGGCCGCCGTCTCCTGGCGCGGCACCTTCGCCGTACCGGTCGCCGTGACCCTCGCGGCGCTGCTCCTCGCACCCCGGCTGCTGCCCGCGACCCTGCCCGGTACGGGCCGGGCCCTGGACCTGCCCGGCGCGCTGCTCGCCACGGCCGGGATCACGCTCGCCAGCTTCGGGCTCGTCCTCACCGACGCCCACCCCTGGGGCTCCGCCCCGGTCCTCGTCCCGCTGCTCACCGGACTGGCCTTCCTCGCCGCCTTCGCGGCCGTGGAACGGCGGACGGCCGATCCGCTCCTGCCGCCGGACTTCCTGCGCGACGGCCGCCGCGTCCTGGGCCTCGCGGCGATCGGGCTCACCGCGGCCGGGACGGCCACGGTCTTCGTCCTGCTGTCCCTGGCCCTCCAGGAGGGGCGCGGCTGGTCCGCGCTGCTCACCTCCGGCTCCTTCGTGCCCTTCGCGGTCGCCCTGCTGGGCTCGGGCCGGCTCGCGGGCCCGCTCATCGGGCGGTACGGCCCCGGCCGGGTGACCGGAGCCGGGCTCGGCACGGCCGGCGCCGGGCTCGGGCTGCTGGCCGCGACCGCCCTCGACCGCTCCGTCCCGTACGCGTACGGGCTGCTGCCCGGCCTCGTGCTGCTCGCGGCCGGTGGCGCCCTGTCCTTCGCGGGCGCCGCCGTCCTCGCCACCGAGCGCGTCCCGGCGCACCGCGCGGGGCTCGCGGGCGGCGTCCTGAACACGGCGATGGAGCTCGGGCCGACCGTGGTCTTCGCCGCCCTGCTCACTCTCGGCGGCGACGCGGTGTCGCTGGCGGCCGCGGCCGTCGCGTTCACCGTCCTGGCGGCCACCACGATCCGCACCAAGTAGCACAACTCACAGCATTCACAGGGGAGACGACTCACATGTCCGCATCATCCGCCCGCTTCACCGACCGCACCGTCCTCGTCACCGGCGCCGGCTCCGGCCTCGGCCGGGCCATCGCGCTCGCCTTCGCCGCCGAGGGCGCGAAGGTCGTCGTCGCCGGCCGTAGCGCCGAGCCCCTCGACGCGACGGTCTCCCTGATCGAGGCCGCCGGGGGCACCGCGGCCGCGGTCACGGCCGACGTGTCCGGCGCCGCGTCCACGCGGGAGCTGGTCCGGCGCACGGTCGAGCTCTTCGGGGGTCTCGACGTCGCCGTGAACAACGCCGGGGTCTTCCGCGGCGGCCACAGCGCGGCCGACTTCCCCCTGGAGGACTGGCAGACGCTGCTCGACATCAACGTGACGGGGGTGCTGCACGCCCTCCAGGCCGAGGTGGCGCACATGCGGGCGCACGGCGGCGGGGCGATCGTGAACATCTCGTCCAACCTGGGTCCGCACGTCCGGATCCCCGGGGTCTTCGGCTACCAGGTCTCGAAGGCGGCCGTCTCGGCCCTCACCAGGGCCGCGGCCCTGGACCACATCGCCGACGGGGTCCGGATCAACGCGGTCAGCCCGGGTGCCGCGGAGTCCTCGATGTCGCTGCAGCCCGGCGAGACCGAGGCCGAGCGGGCGGTCCGGATGAAGGAGCAGTCGCCGCTGGGCCGGATCTCGTCCGCCGCGGAGGTGGCGGCGGCGGTCCTGTACCTCGCCTCGGACGCTGCGGGCTCCGCCGTCGGCACCGACCTGGTGATCGACGGCGGGGTCTCCGCCTGACGTACGCCGAGGGTCCGGGAGTCCGAGGCTCCGGGGCCCTCGTGGGGGGCTCAGCCCTGGGCGGCCGCCGGGTCCATCCAGAAGACCTCCCAGTGGTGGCCGTCCAGGTCGGTGAAGGAGCGGCCATACATGAAGCCCATGTCCATCGGCTCCTTCGCCGGGCCGCCACCGGCGGCGAGGGCCGCGTCGGCCAGCTCGTCGGCCTTCTCCCGGCTCTCGGCGCTCAGCGTGACGAGCACCTCGGTGGTCTTCGTGGCGTCGGAGATCTCCTTGCCCGGGGCGGTGAAGCTCTTGAACTTCTCCTCGGTGAGCAGCATCGCGAAGATCGTGTCGCTGATGACGACGCACGAGGCGGTCTCGTCGGTGAAGTGCTCGTTGATCGAGAAGCCGAGCTTCACGAAGAAGGCCTTGCTGGCGTCGAGGTCCTTCACGGGCAGGTTCACGAAGATCATCTGCGGGGCCATGGCGTTCTCTCTTCCGTCGGGCGGCCGGGGTGCTCGGTGCGTTCCGGCGCTTTCACGAGGTAAGACGGGCGTCCTGCCCGTAACTCATCGCTCTCCCGAGGATCTTTTTCGCTCAGGCCGCGGAGCGCAGCTCCAGCGCCGCCAACGGTACGAATCCGCCGCCTCCGCCGCCGGTCCCGGCGTCCGGTCCGGCGAGCCTGCGCAGCATCGCGACGGCGATCCGCTCGCCCTGCGCCTTGGCCCGCTCGGCCCGCGGCCCCCGGTGGAGGCCGTCGACGGAGGCGTGCCAGAG
This sequence comes from Streptomyces sp. NBC_01255, assembly GCF_036226445.1. Lineage (NCBI taxonomy): Bacteria > Bacillati > Actinomycetota > Actinomycetes > Kitasatosporales > Streptomycetaceae > Streptomyces > Streptomyces sp. NBC_01255. The sequence goes on along the minus strand of NZ_CP108474.1, from coordinate 5,909,280 downwards.
CTGGACCCAGCGGCCGAAGTGGGCGGCGGTGAGCGGCCGCGCGGAGTGGAGGGCGGCGTGCGGCGCGAAGGCGTCCCGCCCGTAGTCGGCGGTACGGAAGAGGGCGCGCTCCCAGAAGTCGGTGATCCGCGGCAGATGGACCTCCAGGTCCGTGCCGGCGATCTCGGTGAAGAAGGGCCCGATGAGCGGATCGGCGAAGGCGGCGCCGTAGAAGCGCCGCAGCAGCACGTCGAGGTCGTCACGGTCGCTGATGTCCCGGGTGGCGCGCATGCCCCCAGTGTCCCCGCCCGCGCCCCGCTCCCCCAGTGCCGAACGTCCCGGGTGCGGTCGGTGAGCGCCCCGGCAGCCCGGGCCGCCGAGGCGTCCACGGACGAAGCCCTGCGCCTCCCCGCCTGCGGCGCCACCCTGCTCCCACCTGGGGCGCCGCGCTTCGCCCCGCGCCCGCCTCTTCCCCTTCACCGCTTGTTGATGCACCGTCAACTCCGTACTCCTAGGTTCCGGAAGCGCGCGACCCCGCCGCCGACCGGCTTGGCGGGGCGGTTCATCACCCTCTTCAGGAGTGAGACGTGGAGCGACGCAGTTTCCTGCGTGGAGCGGTCATCGGCACCTCCGCCGCCGCCTTCGGCGGCAGCCTCTGGCACGGGGCGGCCTTCGCCGCGCCCGCCCAGCCCGGCGCGGGCCCGTACGGGGCGCTCGGCGCGGCGAACTCCCACGGCATCCAGCTGCCGGCCGGTTTCACCAGCCGGATCATCGCCCGGTCCGGCCAGACCGTGACAGGCACCTCGTACACCTGGCACAACGCCCCCGACGGCGGCGCCTGTTTCGTCGACGGCACGGGCTGGATCTACGTGTCGAACTCGGAGATCAACCCGAGCGGCGGCGCGAGCGCCGTGCGGTTCGACTCCGCGGGCACGATCACCGGCGCGTACCGGATCCTCTCCGGCACCCGCCAGAACTGTGCGGGCGGCGCCACCCCGTGGAACACCTGGCTCTCCTGCGAGGAGGTGTCCCTCGGCTACGTCTACGAGTCGAACCCCTGGGGCGGCACGGCCTACCGCCGTGACGCGATGGGCCGGTTCAAGCACGAGGCCGCCGCCGCCGACCCGGTCCGCAAGGTGATCTACCTGACCGAGGACGAGTCGAACGGCTGCTTCTACCGCTTCATCCCCACCACCTGGGGCAACCTCTCCGCCGGCACCCTCCAGGTCCTGGTCGCCGGAACCGCCAGCTCCGGCTCCTTCACCTGGCAGAACGTCCCGGACCCGGACGGCTCGCCGACCGCGACCCGCTCCCAGGTGTCCGGTTCGAAGAAGTTCAACGGCGGCGAGGGCTGCTACTACGCGGACGACACCGTCTGGTTCACCACCAAGGGCGACAACCGCGTCTGGCAGGTCAACCTCGCCACCGGCACGTACGAGCTGGCCTACGACGACTCGCTCGTCTCCGGCACCGCCCCGCTGACCGGCGTCGACAACGTCACCGGGACCACCTCCGGCGACCTGTTCGTCTCCGAGGACGGCGGCAACATGGAGATCTGCGTCATCACCCCGGACGACGTCGTCGCCCCGTTCCTCCGCATCACGGGCCAGTCCAGCTCCGAGATCACCGGACCGGCCTTCTCCCCCGACGGCAAGCGGCTGTACTTCTCCAGCCAGCGCGGTACGACGGGCAGCTCCTCGGGCGGTATCACCTACGAGGTGACCGGCCCGTTCCGCGCGTAACGGCGCAGGTCGGCCGTCCGCAGGTCGGCCTTCCGCAGATCCACCGTCCGTTGGGCGCCGCCGAGCAGGGCGGCGCCCAACGGCGTCAGCGTGTGCAGGACCGCGTTGCCGTGGCGCAGGGTCGCGATGAGCCCGGCCTCCCGGAGCACGCCCGCGTGCTGGCTCGCGGAGGCGAGCGAGACCCCGGCCCGGCGCGCGAGCTCGCTCGTCGTACCGCCGTCCCCGATGGCGTGCAAGACCGCCGAGCGGGTCTGGCCGACCAGCTTGGCGAGCGAGGAGCCGCCCGGCGAGCGGACGGTCGGCGCCTCGCCGTGGGTGACGGGGTAGACGAGGACCGGCGGCAGCGCGGGGTCGCGCAGCACCACTGGGGTCCCCCGGCAGAAGTACGAGGGCTGGAGCAGCAGCCCCCGCCCGTCGAGGTGGACGTCCCGGTCGACCGGGTAGTCGGCCTCCAGGACGGGCGCGCGCCAGCGCAGCATCGGCGGCAGCGAGGCGAGCAGTTCGTCCGCGCCGCCGTCGAGCAGGGCCCGGCCGCGGCGGGCCCGGTCGGCCTCGACGCGGGCCCGGATGTGCGGCCAGTACGGCTCGATCGCGGCCCGGTGGTAGCTGCGCAGGGCCCCCACGAGCCGGTCGAAGGGCTCCGCGCCGCCGTCGGCGAGGGCGCGCAGCGAGTGGGGCACGGTCCGGCCGCCGGAGCGGTCGGCGGCGAGCAGGGAGAGCTCGTCGCGGAGCCGGCCGGAGTCGGTCGCGCGGATCGCCCGGAGGCCCTCGTCGAGGCCGGTGACGCCTTCGGCGGGCGTCAGGAAGTCGGGAAAATAGCCGCGGCTGGGAACGAGGGCGGCGAGGAGACGGGTCTCACCGCCGAGCCGCATCCGGGCGTCCGAGCGCCATTCCCGGTAGACGACGGATCCGCGCCGGTCCCTTAAGCGGTGAAAGCTGAGAATGGTTTCCCACAGAACATCCGGCCTGGCGGCCGTCCGCACCCCCGCCAAGTCGTTTCCGGTGAAATGAATCCGCAGCATGACGTCCCCACCTGTGCACTCGCAACCACCCCCGACGACGAGTATGCACAGCATCACAGCACGTTACCAGGGTGTTTCAGCCACAGTTGAAAAGCATCGCGGCAATCGGGGAGAAACGAAAAGCTGTGCGGGTCGGGCAGGAAACCTTCAGGACCGAGGTGACGTGGCGAAGACCGTGGGGGGCTTTGCACGTCCGGCGGCGGTCGGCGAGGTTGCGGCTCACCTGCCCGACATCGGTAAAGGGCGCGGCCTCCGGGTGGGGATCCGGGGGTCGCGCCCGCTCCGTTCTTTGCGGAGAGTTGCGGCGAGGAAACAGAAAAGTTCAACGGCCAATAATTGAATCGGCCGAAATTGAACAGGAACTCACATCTGATCGACGATCAAGCAAAATGAGCGGCCGCGTTCGGGATGAAATACGACGGGGCGGACACCTCCGCACAAAGGTGTCCGCCCCGTCTCTCTTTGGTACCCGGGGCCGCCGCCCGTCGGTGAGGGTCGAAAGTGACCGACGGCGGCCCCGGTGGTTCTGGTGGTTCCGGTGATTTCCGCTGCTGAACGGGGGTTCAGGAGCGGTCCGCGTCCGCTGCTGAACGGAGGTTCAGCAGCGACCGGGACTGCTGCTGAACCGGGGTTCAGGAGGGCCCGACCGCCGCTCCTGACCCCCGGTTCAGCAGGACTCAGCGGCTGTCGCTGCCCTTGGACTCGGCCGCCGCGCGGCCGGCCTCCAGGCGCGCCACCGGGATCCGGAAGGGCGAGCAGGAGACGTAGTCGAGACCGACCTCGTGGAAGAAGTGCACCGACTCCGGGTCGCCGCCGTGCTCGCCGCAGACACCGAGCTTGATGTCGGGGCGGGTGGCGCGGCCGGCCTGGACGGCGCTGCGCACGAGCGCGCCGACACCGTCCTTGTCGATGGTCTCGAAGGGGCTGACGCCGAAGATGCCCTTCTCCAGGTACGCGGTGAAGAACGAGGCCTCCACGTCGTCGCGGGAGAAGCCCCAGACCGTCTGCGTCAGGTCGTTCGTGCCGAAGGAGAAGAACTCCGCGGCCTCGGCGATCTGACCGGCGGTCACGGCGGCGCGCGGCAGCTCGATCATGGTGCCGAGCGCGAGCTTCAGGTCCACGCCCGTCTGCGCCCGGACCTCCGCGATGACCTGCTCGGCCTCCTCGCGGACGATCTCCAGCTCCTGGACGGTGCCGACGAGCGGGATCATGATCTCGGCACGCGGGTCGCCCTTGGCGTCGATGCGCTGGGCCGCGGCCTCGGCGATCGCCCGGACCTGCATGGTGAACAGGCCGGGGATGACCAGGCCGAGGCGGACGCCGCGCAGACCCAGCATCGGGTTCTGCTCGTGCAGCCGGTGCACCGCCTGGAGGAGGCGCAGGTCGTTCTCGTGCGGCTCCTTGCGGGACTCGGCGAGGGCGACGCGCACCGACAGCTCGGTGATGTCGGGCAGGAACTCGTGCAGCGGCGGGTCGAGCAGCCGGACCGTGACGGGCAGCCCGTCCATGGCCTCGAACAGCTCGATGAAGTCCTGCTTCTGCAGCGGCAGCAGGGCCTCGAGGGCCTGCTCGCGCTCGACGTCCGTGTCGGCCAGGATCAGCCGCTCGACGTACTGGCGGCGCTCGCCGAGGAACATGTGCTCGGTGCGGCAGAGGCCGATGCCCTGGGCGCCGAAGCGGCGGGCGCGCAGCGCGTCCTCGGCGTTGTCGGCGTTGGCGCGGACGCGCAGCCGGCGGACGCGGTCGGCGTAGGCCATGATCCGGTGGACGGCGGCGACGAGCTCGTCGGCGTCGTCGGCGCCGGCGTGCATGCGGCCCTCGAAGTACTCGACGACCGGGGACGGTACGACGGGTACCTCACCGAGGTACACCTTGCCGGTGGAGCCGTCGATGGAGACGACGTCGCCCTCCTCGACGACCTGGCCGTCGGAGGTGGTCATCCGGCGGCGCTTGGTGTCGACCTCGAGCTCCTCGGCGCCGCAGACACAGGTCTTGCCCATGCCGCGGGCGACGACGGCGGCGTGCGAGGTCTTGCCGCCGCGCGAGGTGAGGATGCCCTCGGCGGCGATCATGCCGTCCAGGTCGTCCGGGTTGGTCTCGCGGCGGATCAGGATGACCTTCTCGCCGGAACGGGACCACTTGACCGCGGTGTACGAGTCGAAGACGGCCTTGCCGACGGCGGCGCCCGGGGAGGCGGCGATGCCGCGCCCGATCTGGTCGACCTTCGCGTCCTCGTCGAACTTCGGGAACATGAGCTGCGCGAGCTGGGCGCCGGTGACGCGCTGGAGCGCCTCGGCCTCGTCGATCAGGCCCTGGTCCACGAGCTGCGTGGCGATGCGGAAGGCGGCACCGGCGGTGCGCTTGCCGACGCGGGTCTGGAGCATCCAGAGCTGGCCGCGCTCGATCGTGAACTCGATGTCGCAGAGATCCTTGTAGTGGGTCTCCAGCGTGTTCATGATGTGCATGAGCTGGTCGTACGACTTCTTGTCGATCGACTCGAGGTCGGCCAGCGGCACGGTGTTGCGGATACCGGCGACGACGTCCTCGCCCTGCGCGTTCTGCAGGTAGTCGCCGTAGACGCCGGCGTGGCCGGAGGCGGGGTCGCGGGTGAAGGCGACGCCGGTGCCGGAGTCCGGGCCGAGGTTGCCGAAGACCATCGAGCAGACGTTGACGGCGGTGCCGAGGTCGCCCGGGATGCGCTCCTGGCGGCGGTACAGCTTCGCGCGGTCGGTGTTCCAGGAGTTGAAGACGGCCTCGATGGCGAGGTCCATCTGCTCACGCGGGTCCTGGGGGAAGTCGCGGCCGGTCTCGGCCTTCACGATCTTCTTGAAGTGCTTGACGACCTTCTTGAGGTCGGCGGCGTCCAGGTCGGTGTCGCTGGCGACCTTCTTCGCGGCCTTGGCCTCGTCCAGCGCGTCCTCGAAGAGCTCGCCCTCGACGCCGAGGACGGTCTTGCCGAACATCTGGATGAGCCGGCGGTACGAGTCCCACGCGAAGCGCTCGTTGTCGGCCTGACGGGCCAGTCCGACGACGGACTCGTCGGAGAGGCCGATGTTGAGGACCGTGTCCATCATGCCCGGCATGGAGAACTTCGCTCCGGAGCGGACGGAGACGAGCAGCGGGTCGTCGGCCTGGCCGAGCTTCTTGCCCATCTGCTGCTCGAGAGCGTCGAGGTGCGCGCTGACCTCGTCGCGGAGCTCGACAGGCTCCGAACCGCTCTCGAGGTAGACCTTGCACGCCTCGGTGGTGATCGTGAAGCCGGGGGGAACCGGCAGGCCGAGGTTGGTCATCTCGGCGAGGTTCGCGCCCTTGCCACCGAGCAGGTCCTTCAGGTCCCTGTTGCCCTCGGTGAAGTCGTAGACGAACTTCTGATCATTGTTTTCCGACACGGGTCCCGACTCCTCGATGACTCGGTTGGCTGCCCTGACGGCGAGGAACATACCCAGATCGAAGGCGTCTGTGGAGGTACGCCTGCCGGTCACATGGTCTTAACCACCCGTCCGCCAGCACATCGAAAGTAACTGAGAGGTAGCTTCCGCTTTCAGGCCCCGAAGCTCAGATGACCAAATGGAGAGGTTTAGCGCTCACATGAGCGCCCATCCGAGCACTTGCGTTCACTTCTTGAATGCAAAAAGGGTGGCACCCGGTGCCACCCTTCAGGCGATGCAGCAGTCCGTAACCTGCTCATGTGAGCACTACCCCCCTCAGGGGTGGCGAGGATCACTCCCCAGGAAAGGCTGATTCTCGCGCGGATCTCACCCGCCGGACGTGTCCAGCTCGGCGTCCTCGCTCACCCCTGCGCAGTCGTACGGGTCCTTCAACCAGCCGTCCGGCAGGACAACTCGGTTGTTTCCGGACGTACGGCCCCGAGGGCCGTCCGCACCCACCGGCCACGGCTGGTCCAGGTCCAGCTCGCTCAACTGAGCGCTCAGTTCGTCGAGGGAAGAGGTGATGGCGAGCTTCTTGCGCATCTCGGAGCCCACCGAGAAGCCCTTCAGGTACCAGGCCACGTGCTTGCGGAAGTCGATGACACCGCGTGCCTCGTCGCCGAGCCACTCGCCGAGCAGCCGCGCGTGCCGCACCATCGCGTCCGCGACGACCCGCAGACCCGGCTGGGCGTACTCCCCCGTCCCCTCGAAGCCCGCCACGAGATCGCCGAAGAGCCACGGCCGGCCGAGGCAGCCGCGCCCGACGACCACACCGTCGCAGCCCGTCTCCCGCATCATCCGCAGGGCGTCGTCGGCCGACCAGATGTCGCCGTTGCCGAGCACCGGAATCTCGGGCACGTGCTCCTTGAGGCGCGCGATCGCGTCCCAGTCCGCCGTACCGCCGTAGTGCTGCGCCGCCGTCCGCCCGTGCAGGGCGATCGCCGTGACGCCCTCCTCGACCGCGATCCGGCCCGCGTCGAGGTAGGTGATGTGGTCGTCGTCGATGCCCTTGCGCATCTTCATCGTGACCGGCAGGTCGCCCGCGTTGCCCACGGCCTCGTTCAGGATCGCGCGCAGCAGCGGCCGCTTGTAGGGCAGGGCCGAGCCACCGCCCTTCCGGGTGACCTTGGGGACGGGGCAGCCGAAGTTCAGGTCGATGTGGTCGGCGAGGTCCTCGTCGACGATCATCCGGACGGCCTTGCCGACCGTCACCGGGTCCACCCCGTACAGCTGGATCGAGCGCGGCTTCTCGGTCTCGTCGAACCGGATGAGCTGCATCGTCTTCTCGTTGCGCTCGACCAGGGCGCGCGTCGTGATCATCTCGCTCACGAACAGCCCCTTGCCGCCGCTGAACTCGCGGCAGAGGGTACGGAAGGGGGCGTTGGTGATGCCGGCCATCGGGGCGAGCACCACCGGCGGCTGCACGATGTGCGGCCCGATGGCGAGGGGAGAGAACGCGGTCATTGAGCCATTGTCGCGCACTGCGGCGGTCATGAGTCAGCCGTACTATCCGCACATGCCGGAGCTCACACGCGCGCGGCTCCCCCGTGGCCGGGAACTCGTCGTCCTGGCGATCTGCTGCATGAGCCTGCTCATCGTCAGCCTGGACAACACCGCGCTCAACGTCGCCCTGCCCTCCATCCGGCGCGACCTGGACGCCTCCGTCTCCGGCCTCCAGTGGACGATCGACGCCTACACCCTCGTCCTCGCCTGCCTCCTGATGCTCGCGGGCTCCACCGCCGACCGGATCGGCCGCCGCAAGGTCTTCGTCACCGGACTGGCCGTCTTCGCGCTCGGCTCGCTGCTCTGCTCCCTCGCGCCCAGCCTGGAGACGCTGATCGCCTTCCGGGCGGTCCAGGCGGTGGGCGGCTCGATGCTGAACCCCGTCGCCATGTCGATCATCACCAACACCTTCACGGAACCCGCCGCACGCGCGCGTGCCATCGGCGTCTGGGGCGCGGTCATCGGCGTCTCCATGGCCGCAGGCCCGCTCGTGGGCGGGCTGCTCGTCGAGTCGGTGGGCTGGCGGGCGATCTTCTGGGTGAACCTGCCGGTCGCCGCCCTCGCCCTGCTCCTCACCCTGCGGTACGTCCCCGAGTCCCGCGCCCCCCGGCCCCGCCGCGCCGACCCCGTCGGACAGCTCCTGGTGGCGGTGCTCCTCGGATCACTCACGTACGCGATCATCGAGACCGACCCGCTCTTCGCCGGGATCGCGGCCGCCGCGCTCACCGGGGTGCTCCTGTACGAGCCGAGGCGCCGCGAGCCCCTGATCGACCTGCGGTTCTTCCGCAGCGCGCCGTTCAGCGGGGCGACCGTCATCGCGGTCTGCGCCTTCGCGGCGCTCGGCGGCTTCCTCTTCCTGAACACCCTGTACCTCCAGGACGTACGCGGCCTCTCCCCGCTGGAGGCGGGGCTCTGCATGCTGCCGCTGGCCGCCATGACCTTCGTCTTCGCACCGCTGTCGGGGCGGCTGACGGCGGCGCGCGGGCCGCGCCCCTCGCTGCTGCTCGCGGGTGCGGCGACGACGGCCGGGCCGCTCCTTTTCGCCGCCTTCGAGGCCGAGACGAGCGATCCGCTGCTCTTCACGGGGTACGTGCTCTTCGGCATCGGCTTCGGGCTGGTGAACGCGCCGATCACGAACACCGCCGTCTCCGGGATGCCCCGGGCGCAGGCCGGGGTGGCGGCGGCGCTGGCCTCGACGAGCCGCCAGGTCGGGCAGACCCTCGGGGTGGCGGTGATCGGCGCGGTCCTGGCGGCGGGGATGAGGGCGGGGGCTCCGGAGGCGTTCGTGACGGCGGCCCGCCCGGGCTACTGGATCGTGACGGGCTGCGGTGCCGCCGTCCTCGTGGTGGGGGCGCTGACGAGCGGGGCCTGGGCGCGACGCACGGCGGAGCGCACGGCGCGCGGCCTGGCGGAGGAGGAGGAACCTCAGAGGACGGCGGAAGCGGCGTCGACCTGAGCGGGCCGGTCCCGGGCGGCCTCGCCCCGAGCGCCTTCGGCCGCGGCCGCGGCCCGCGTCTCCTCCTCCTCGATCACGAGGGCGAGGAGCCGCTCGACGCCCGCCCGGGACTTCTCGTCCACGGGGACGTACGTGACGAGGCACGGTCCGGAGGTCGGGCCGAGCCACAGGTTGGTGTGCTCGAAGCGGAGCACGCCGACGCGGGCATTGTGGATGACCTTGGTGCGGCCGCCCGGCGCGACCACGTCGTGCCGGGCCCAGATCTCCCGGAACTCGCACGAGGCCCCTTCGAGCCGCTGGACGAGCGCCTTCCAGGCGGGCTCCGCCAGGTGCTCGGCCATGGCGGCGCGGAGCTTCCCGGCGAGGATGGGGAGGAGGTCCGGCAGGTCGGTGGCGGCGGCCCGGAAGTCGTCGTTGGTGAAGGCGAGCCAGAGGGAGTTGCGGTCCTCGCGGGGCAGGGCGTCCAGGTCGCAGAAGAGCCGCCCGAAGGTCCGGTTGTGGGCGAGGAAGTCGAACCGGCTGTTCTGGACGGCGGCGGGCAGCGGTTCCAGCTGGTCGAGCATCCGGCGCAGCGCGGGCGTGACGGCCGGCGAGGGCGCCCCGGGGTGCGGGTCGGACTGCCCGGCGAGGGCGAAGAGGTGGCTCCGCTCGGTCGGGTCGAGGAGCAGCGCGTCGGCGAGGGCGTCGAGGACCTGCGGGGAGACCTGGATGTCACGGGCCTGCTCCAGCCAGGTGTACCAGGTGACGCCGACGGCGGAGAGGTGCGCGACCTCCTCGCGGCGCAGACCGGGCGTACGGCGGCGCCGGCCGCGCGGGAGGCCGACCTGTTCGGGGGTGATGCGCTCGCGCCGGCTGCGCAGAAAGGCGGCGAGCTCGTGCCGCCGGGTCCCGGGCGACCCCGCCACCGCCGTCGTCGTCATGGTCGTCACTGCTCCAGGGTGCCGGGGCGGCAGGCCGGTTGCCAGGTAGTGGTTGTACCAGGATAAGAAGACTCTGGTACCAGGCTGAGCGTGGGCGGATCGTCGAACGCGTGACCTCGACTCCCACCACATCTCTCCGGTCCGGCGCACCGTCCGTCGGCCACGGCCACGGCCCCGCGGCGCTCGGCTCCCTGGGCCTGTTCACCGTCCTCCTCGGCGCATCGCTGCCGCTCATCGACTTCTTCATCGTCAACGTCGCCCTGCCGTCGATCGGCCGGGAGCTGGCGGCCGGCGAATCCCTCCTCGAACTGATCGTGGCCGGGTACGGCCTGTCGTACGCCGTCCTCCTCGTCCTCGGCGGACGCCTCGGCGATCTCTTCGGGCGCCGTCGCCTCTTCCTCGCCGGCATGACCGCCTTCGGCCTGACCTCGCTGGCCTGCGGGCTCGCCCCGGACGCCTGGACCCTCGTGGCGGCCCGGGTGGCCCAGGGCGCCGCGGCGGCGCTGATGCTGCCGCAGGTGCTGGCGACCATCCACGCCTCGACGGCGGGAGCGCGCCGGGCGAAGGCGCTGAGCCTGTACGGGGCGACCGCCGGTCTGTCGATGGTGACCGGTCAGATCCTGGGCGGCGTCCTCGTCGCCGCCGACCTCGCGGGGTCGGGCTGGCGGGCGGTCTTCCTGGTGAACGTGCCGGTGGCGGTCGCGGGCCTGCTGCTCGCTCTGCGGACCGTGCCGGAGACCCGCTCGGACCGGCCGACCCGGGTGGACGTGCCGGGCACGCTGCTCCTCGCGGTCGCGATGCTCACCCTGCTCGCCCCGCTGACGGAGGGCCGGACGGCCGGCTGGCCGCTGTGGACCTGGGTCTCGCTCGCGGTGTTCCCGTTCGCGGCGGGCGCCTTCTGGCGGGTGGAGCGGCGGGCGGAGCGCCGGGGCGACACCCCGCTGGTCCCGCCGAGCCTCCTCGACCTGGTCTCGCTGCGGCGCGGGCTGCTCCTCGTCCTGCCTCTGTCGGGCGGCTTCGGCGGCTTCATGTTCGTGATCGCGGTGGCGCTCCAGCAGGGCCTGGGCCTGGGGGCGGTGGCCTCGGGCCTGGCGCTCGTCCCCATGGCGGTGGCCTTCTTCGGGGCGTCGCTCGCGGGTCCCCGGCTCGTACGGCGCTGGGGCACGCGGGTGGTTCCGGTGGGGGCGCTGCTCCAGGCCCTCGGTCTCGGGCTGCTCGCCCTGACGGCCTGGCGCTCCTGGCCGGACCTGTCGGTGGGGAGCCTGCTTCCCGGCATGGCGCTCGCGGGGCTGGGGCAGGGCCTCCAGCTTCCGGTGCTCTTCCGGGTGGTGCTCTCCGAGGTGCCGCCGGAGCGGGCGGGCGTGGGCAGCGGCGTCATGGTGACGACCCAGCAGACGGCGCTGACCCTGGGCGTGGCCACCCTCGGCACGCTGTTCCTGAGCCTGTCCGCCTCGGACTCGACAGGCACGGCCCTGACGGTGACGCTCCTGCTCCAGCTCGCGATGGCGCTCCTGACGGCGGTGCTCGCGCTGCGGCTGCCGAAGCAGGTGGGGTGAAACGGGCCCGGGGTGTTCACGACCCCGGGCCCGTTTCACCCGGCGCCGGCTACTCCTGACCGGCCTCGGTGTCAGCGGCTTCGGTGTCAGCGGCTTCGGCTCCCTGCGCGCGCTCGCGCATCTTCTTCAGGAGCTCCTGCTTCTGCTCGTCGGCCGTGCGGTGGACGGCGCCGCGGCTCCGGCCGGTGCCGTGCTGGTCGGCGCGGGACAGCTTCTTGCGCTGTCCGCCGACTCCGAGGAGGTCGTTACGGCTCTTGCCCATGGGGGTTCTCCCGAATCAGTTCAGTGAGGTGGTCGGTGGTCGGCCTGCGCGGCGCGCTCACTCGTAGATCTGGAAGAACAAAGACATGCCGAAGACGCTACCCCGGCACCGGTACGGCGGCACCCGTTTTTCGCCACCCCACCCAAACGAATGACAGATATTGAAATCTGTCATCGGTCATGTCATGGTTGTTCTGTCGCACCCTCCCGTCGACTCTCCAGGAGACCGCCATGACCACCACCCGACACCCCGTCCCCACCCGCCCGCTCGGCGCCACCGGCCCCGCCGTCTCCGCCCTCGGTCTCGGCTGCATGGGCATGTCCGCGCTGTACGGGGAGAGCGACCGCGCCGAGTCGATCGCGACCATCCACGCCGCCCTGGAAGCCGGGGTGACCCTGCTGGACACGGGCGACTTCTACGGGATGGGGCACAACGAACTGCTGATCGCCGAAGCCCTGCGGAGCGCCCCCGCCGCCGCCCGCGAGCAGGCGCTGACCAGCGTGAAGTTCGGCGCGCTGCGCACGGTCGAGGGCGGCTTCACCGGATACGACGGGCGTCCGGCGGCGGTGAAGAACTTCGCGGCGTACTCGCTCCAGCGCCTCGGCACCGACCACATCGACATCTACCGGATCGCCCGTGTCGACCCGGACGTGCCGATCGAGGAGACCGTCGGCGCCATCGCCGAGCTGGTCGAGGCGGGGCACGTACGGCACATCGGCCTCTCCGAGGTCGGCGCGGACACCCTGCGCAGAGCGGCGGCGGTGGCCCCGATCTCGGACCTCCAGATCGAGTACTCGCTGATCTCCCGCTCGATCGAGGAAAAGATCCTCCCGGCCGCGCGCGAGCTGGGCATCGGGATCACGGCGTACGGGGTGCTGTCGCGCGGCCTGATCAGCGGCCACTTCACCCGGGACCGGGAGCTCGGCGCGGGTGACTTCCGCGGGATGTCCCCCCGCTTCCAGGGCGACAACCTCCACCGGAACCTCGACCTGGTGGACCGACTGCGGACGGTCGCCGAGGCGAAGGGCGTGACGGTCGCGCAGACCGCGATCGCCTGGGTCCTCGCACAGGGCGAACGACAGGGCGCGGACATCGTCCCGCTGGTCGGCGCCCGACGCCGGGACCGCCTCGTGGAGGCGCTCGGCGCCCTGGACGTCCCGCTCGACACCGCCGACCTGGCAGCCATCGAGGAGGCCGTCCCGGCGGGCGCCGCAGCCGGCGAGCGGTACCCGGCAGCGCAGATGGCCCACCTGGACAGCGAGCACTGACAGGTAGTGTCATTCCATGGCCGCCACCGAGACCCTGACCGCCGAGCGCATCCTCGAAGCCACGGAGGAGGTGCTCCGGCGCTACGGCCCCGCGAAGGCGACCGTCGTGGACGTCGCCCGGGTGCTCGGCGTCAGCCACGGCAGCGTCTACCGCCACTTCCGCACGAAGGCGGCCCTGCGCGAGGCCGTCACCGAGCGGTGGCTGAGCCGCGCCGAGGTCATGCTCGCCGGGCTGATCGCGAGCACGGACCGGCCGGCCGCCGAGAAGCTCAGGTCCTGGTTCGCGGCCCTCTTCGAGGCCAAGCGCCACAAGGCGGGCGACGACCCCGAGCTGTTCGCGACGTACGGCGTGCTGATCGACGAGGCCAGCGGCGTGGTCGAGGAGCACATCGAGGTACTGATCGGTCAGGTCCGGGAGATCGTCGAGGAGGGCGTGCGGAGCGGGGAGTTCACCGCCCCCGACCCCGCGGCGACGGCCCGTGCGGTGTTCCACGCGACCGGCCGCTTCCACGACCCGGTGTACGCCCCGGAGTGGCGGCGCCCGACGATCGAGGCGGAGTTCGACGCGGTGCTCGCTCTGCTGCTGCGCGGCCTGAAGGCCGAGGGCTGAGAGGCCCCCCACCACGCACCCACACACAGGGAAGCCCCCGACTCCTTCCGGAGTCGGGGGCTTCCCTGTGAAGACGAGCAGACTCAGCAGCCGAGCAGACGGCTGCCCAGGTAGCCCTGGATCTGGTCGAGGGAGACGCGCTCCTGCTTCATGGTGTCGCGCTCGCGCACGGTCACCGCGTTGTCGTCGAGGGTGTCGAAGTCGACGGTCACGCAGAACGGGGTGCCGATCTCGTCCTGGCGACGGTAGCGGCGGCCGATGGCGCCGGCGTCGTCGAACTCGATGTTCCAGTTCTGGCGCAGGTCGGCCGCGAGGCCCTTGGCCTTCGGCGAGAGCTGCGCGTTGCGCGACAGCGGCAGGACCGCGACCTTGATCGGGGACAGGCGCGGGTCGAGGCGCAGGACGGTGCGCTTCTCCATGACGCCCTTGGCGTTGGGGGCCTCGTCCTCGTTGTACGCGTCGAGCAGGAAGGCCAGCATCGCGCGGCCGACACCGGCGGCGGGCTCGATGACGTAGGGGGTCCAGCGCTCGCCGGCCTCCTGGTCGAAGAACTGCAGGTCGGTGCCGGAGGCCTTGGAGTGCGCGTTCAGGTCGTAGTCCGTGCGGTTGGCGACGCCCTCCAGCTCACCCCACTCGCTGCCACCGAACGAGAAGCGGTACTCGATGTCCGCGGTGCGCTTCGAGTAGTGGGAGAGCTTCTCCGCCGGGTGCTCGAACCAGCGCATGTTCTCCTCGCGGAGGCCCAGGCCGGTGTACCAGTTCCAGCGCTGCTCCATCCAGTATTCCTGCCACTGCTCGTCCTCGCCCGGCTTGACGAAGAACTCCATCTCCATCTGCTCGAACTCGCGCGTGCGGAAGATGAAGTTGCCCGGAGTGATCTCGTTCCGGAAGGACTTGCCCATCTGCGCGATGCCGAACGGCGGCTTCTTGCGCGAGGTCTGCAGCACCTGGCCGAAGTTGGTGAAGATGCCCTGCGCGGTCTCGGGACGCAGGTAGGCGACGGAGCCGGAGTCCTGGGTCGGGCCGAGGTGCGTGGAGAGCAGGCCGGAGAACTGCTTGGGCTCCGTGAAGGTGCCCTTGTTGCCACAGTTGGGGCAGTTGAGCTCGGTGAGGCCCTCGGGGAGACGGCCGTGCTTCGCCTCGAACGCCTCCTCCAGGTGGTCGGCGCGGAAGCGCTTGTGGCAGGAGGTGCACTCGGTCAGCGGGTCGGTGAAGGTGGCGACGTGACCGGACGCCTCCCAGACCTCGGTGGCCAGGATCACCGACGAGTCGATACCGACGACGTCCTCGCGCGCGGTGACCATGTACCGCCACCACTGACGCTTCAGGTTCTCCTTGAGTTCGACACCCAGCGGTCCGTAGTCCCAGGCGGCGCGCTGGCCACCGTAGATCTCGCTGCACGGGTAGACGAAGCCACGGCGCTTGCTCAGGCTGACGATGGTGTCGATCTTGTCGGCGGCCACGGTGCTCTCTTCATTACGACGACGAAGTGCGAATGCCACAGGTTACCGGCGCCCGTACCCCCTGCATCAAATCGGTTCGGTGCCGGGGACCGCTAGGTCTCGCGTGGGCGGGGCCACACATACGACAATTGACAATCGTTTCCAATTTTGTTGAAAATGAGTGTCATGAACGTACGACGCCTGATACCCACCACCGCCCTCGCCGGAGCCGTCGCGCTCGGCATCGTCTCCCTGTCCGCCTGCGCCGGGACCTCCGACGCCGCCGACAAGGGGAGCAGCGGCAAGCTGGACGTCGTCGCGTCGTTCTACCCCATGCAGTACCTGGCCGAGCAGATAGGCGCCGGCCACGTCGCCGTCAACACGCTCACCAAGCCCGGCGTCGAACCGCACGACCTGGAGCTCAAGCCGCGGCAGATCGGCGAGCTCGGCGAGGCCGACGTCATCCTCTACCTCAAGGGCATCCAGCCCGCCGTCGACGACGCCATCGCCCAGGCCGGCGTCAAGAACACCGTCGACGCCGCCACCCTCACGAAGCTCGAAGCGCACGGCGCCGAGGTCGGCCACGAGCACGGGCACGAGGGCGAGGAGCACGCCGGCGAGGAGCACTCCGCCGAGGAGCACGCGGCAGAGGAAGAGGGCCACGATCACTCCACCGAGACCGGCACCGACCCGCACATCTGGCTCGACCCCGTGAAGTACGCCGAGGTCGCCAAGGGTGTCGGCACCGCCCTGGAGAAGGCCGACCCGGCCAACGCCGCGGACTACAAGAAGAACACCGACGCCCTGGTGAAGAAGCTCGGCGCCCTGGACACCGAGTTCGAGACGGGCCTGAAGAACACCACCACGAAGACCTTCATCACCACCCACTCCGCCTTCGGCTACCTCGCCGAGCGGCACGGCCTGGAGCAGGAGGGCATCACCGGCATCGACCCCGAGTCCGAGCCGAGCCCCGCCCGCATCAAGGAACTCCAGGACATCGCGAAGAAGGACAAGGTCTCCACCGTCTTCTTCGAGACCCTCGCGAGCGACAAGACGGCCAAGACCCTCGCGGGCGACACCGGTCTGAAGACCGACGTGCTCGACCCGCTGGAGGGAATCACGGACAAGTCCAAGGGCGATGACTACATCGAGGTCATGCAGTCCAACCTCGCCGCGCTGAAGAAGGCCCTCGGCGCCAAGTGACCGCAGCAGCACAGCAGGAGGCAGGAGCCATGGCAGCGCTGGAACCGGATCCCGTCATTTCCGTCCGCGGAGCCACGGCTGCCCTCGGCGGCCGGCCCGTCCTCCGGGGCGTCGACCTCACGGTCCACCGCGGCGAGGTCGTCGCCCTGCTCGGCGCCAACGGCTCGGGCAAGTCCACCGCCGTCCGCTCCGTCATCGGCCAGGTGCCGCTGACCGGCGGCCGGATCGAGCTGTTCGGCACGGAGCAGAAGCGGTTCCGCGACTGGGCGCGCGTCGGCTACGTACCGCAGCGCACCACCGCGGCGAGCGGTGTCCCCGCCACGATCCGCGAGGTCGTCGCCTCCGGCCGGCTCTCCCGCCGTCGTTTCGGCTGGCTGACGAAGGCCGACAAGGCCGCCGTCGAGGCGGCCATCGAGCTCGTCGGTCTCACCGACCGCGCGAAGGACTCCGTCTCCGCGCTCTCCGGCGGCCAGCACCAGCGCGTGCTGATCGCCCGCGCGCTCGCCGCCGAGCCCGAGCTGCTGATCATGGACGAGCCGATGGCCGGCGTGGACCTCGCGAGCCAGGAGATCCTGGCCGCGACGCTGCGCGAGCAGGTCGCGGGCGGTACGTCCGTCCTCCTCGTCCTGCACGAGCTGGGCCCGCTGGAGCCGCTGATCGACCGGGCCGTGGTCCTGCGCGACGGCTGCGTCGTCCACGACGGCCCGCCGCCCGAGGCCGTCGGCCAGCACGCACTCCCCGGCCACGACCACGTCCATCCCCACGCGGCCGGTGAGCCGCTCCGTACGGGTCTGCTGACCTGAGACAGCCGACCCCAGGAAGCTGACTTGATCATGGAAATGCTCGATCTCGCCTTCATGCAGCGCGCGCTCCTCGCGGCCGTGCTCGTCGGCATCACCGCGCCCGCCGTCGGCATCTACCTCGTCCAGCGCCGCCAGGCGCTGATGGGCGACGGCATCGGCCACGTCGCCATGACCGGTGTCGGTCTCGGCTTCCTGCTGAACTCCAGCCCGGTCTGGATGGCGACCTTCGTCGCCGTCGTGGGCTCGGTCGCCATGGAGCTGATCCGTGCGTACGGCAAGACCCGCGGCGACCTCGCGCTCGCCCTGCTCTTCTACGGCGGCATGGCCGGCGGCGTCCTGCTGATCAACCTCTCGCCGACCGGCTCGAACGCCAACCTCAGCTCGTACCTCTTCGGCTCGCTCTCCACGGTCTCGTCCGAGGACATCACCGCGATCGCGATCCTCGCCGCCTTCGTGGTCCTCGTCACGGTCGGCCTGCGCCGCCAGCTCTTCGCCGTCAGCCAGGACGAGGAGTTCGCCCGGGTCACCGGCCTGCCGGTGCGCGCCCTGAACCTGCTGATCGCGGTCACGGCCGCGGTGACGGTCACGGTCGCCATGCGGGTCGTGGGCCTGCTCCTGGTCAGCGCGCTCATGGTGGTGCCGGTGGCGGCGGCCCAGCAGCTGACGAAGTCGTTCCGTGCGACCTTCGTCCTCGCGGTGGCGACCGGCATCACGGTCACCCTGGCGGGCACGGCCACCTCGTACTACCAGGACGTCCCGCCCGGCGCGACGATCGTCCTGTACGCGATCGGCGTCTTCGTCCTCCTGACCCTCCTCGCCACTCCGCTCGCCAAGCGGCGGGCCCGGGCGGCCGAGGCGGGCGCGGAGAACTGCGACGCCGCGCTGCCGGCGGGCCGGCGTCCGACGGATGACGTGAAGGTCTGATCCTCGGCTGAATCCGGCGGCACGGGGGACTGGCAGAATGGCGGGGGCAGACAAGCACTCAAGGAGGCCCTCGTGGTGACGGCAGGACCCCCCGTACGAGGCCGCTCGACCAAGCAGCGGGCCGCCGTGTCGGCGGCGCTGAACGAGGTGGACGAGTTCCGCAGCGCCCAGGAGCTGCACGACATGCTCAAGCACCGCGGCGACTCGGTCGGCCTCACCACCGTCTACCGCACGCTCCAGTCCCTCGCGGACGCGGGCGAGGTCGACGCGCTGCGCACCAGCGACGGCGAGACCGTCTACCGCCGCTGCTCGACCGGCGACCACCACCACCATCTGGTCTGCCGCGTCTGCGGCAAGGCCGTGGAGGTGGAGGGCCCGATGGTGGAGCAGTGGGCCGAGACGATCGCCTCGGAGCACGGTTTCGTGAACGTGGCGCACACGGTCGAGATCTTCGGCACGTGCGCGGAGTGCGCGATGAAGTAGCCCCTGTACGGATACGCGAGCGGGCCCGTACCGAATCCCTTCGGTACGGGCCCGCTCGTCGTCTTCGCCGTCCTCGTCGTCTCAGACCTTGCTGATGTTCCGGTCCAGGACCGCCCGCAGCCGGTCCACCTCGCCGGGCCCCGCAAGGCCCCGCTTCGGCAGGTACGCGAAGCCGCTGCCGGACTTCTTGGCGGTGAGCAGGACGAAGAGCCGGGGCGTCTCCACGTACCGGGGCATCAGCGCCCACCGGATCGTCGTGTCGGTGTCCCGGGAGGTCCAGCGCGCCCCGTCGTCGTCGACGACGGCCGTGGCCTCGCCCTGGGCCCTGACCGCCAGGAAGAAGCTGCGGGCCGTCAGCCAGGGCGCCAGCTCGGCGGCGACCACGGCCACCAGGCCGAGCGCCACCAGCTTGACCGCCGTGCCCGGATCCGGCGTGGGCGGCAGCAGGACCACGACGCCGGAGGCGAGGAGGGTGAGGACGAACGCTCCCCACGCCGCCCATCGCAGCAGCCGCCACCACAAGAGGGCCCGCATCCGTATCCGTACGGCCTCGCGCACGTCCGCGAACACCGCGGGGTAGACGAGTTCGAACCCGTCCCGAGTGCTGTTCTCCGTCGCTTCGTTCACGGCGGTGATCGTAGCCGTACGGGCAACAGGCCCCCCGTACCGGTTTTCGATCATCCCGCTTACCCTGGCCCCGTCGTCGGCCGCCGGAGGGGGAAGCACATGGAGAGCACGACGGAAGACCCGTCTGCGGCCCCCGACTCCTCGCTGCTCTCGCTCCTCGGTCTCGACGCCGAGCAGGACGCCGTCTACCGGCTGCTCGTCGACCGTCCCGGCAGCGTCCCGGCGTCGGTCACGGAGCCCGGCGCGGACCCCGGGGCCGTCGTCCGCGCGCTGCAGGACCTGGTCGACCGGGGGCTGGCGAGCGCCGATCGGGACGAGGACGGCGTACGGTACCGGGCCGCGTCGCCCGTCCTCGCGCTGGGCCCGCTCCTGGAGTCGCGCCGGTCCGCGCTGCACCGGGTCGAGCACTTCGTCTCCGAGCTGGCCGAGCGGCACCGGGCGGCGCAGTCCCGGACGGGCGGGGCGCCGGTGGAGGTGCTGTCGGGGGCGGCGGCGATCCGGCGGCGCCTTGTGGAGATGCAGCGGAAGGCGCGGCGCGAGGTGCGGTCGCTGGTGCCGACGATGGACCGGGCGGTCGCGATCACCTTCGAGGACAACGTCGACGAGGTCGAACGCGAGTCGATGCGCCGGGGTGTGGTCGTGCGGTCGGTGGTGGCGCGGGCGTGGCTGGAGGAGCCCCGGGCGGCCCGGTGGCTCACCGACCTGGCGTCGGAGGGGCAGCGGATCGTGGTGACGGAGTCGCTGCCGATCAAGCTGGTGGTGGTCGACGAGGACGTGGCGCTGCTGCCGCTGGATCCCGAGCGGGAGGAGACGGAGCCGGTGGCCCTCGTGGTGCACCGAAGTGGTCTGCTCACAGCCCTGATCTCGCTGTTCGAGCAGTACTTCGCGCTCGGCAGGGAGTTGCACCCGGCCGTCCGGGGGTCGGAGTGCGACGGGCCGGGGCCGCTCGATCCGGTGGACCGGCAGATCGTGGCGCTGCTGCACGTGGGGCTCACGGATGCGGCGATCGCCCGCCAGTTGGGGATCGGGCACCGGACGGTGCAGCGACGGCTGCACGAGCTGATGGAGTCGGTGGGGGCGGCGACCCGGTTCCAACTCGGCTGGCACGCTTCGGAGTCGGGCTGGCTGCCCGCGCCGTAGGCCGGAACGAGGCGGCTTTACGCCTGGGCGGTTTTGCGCCGCACCTCACCCCTTGTAAGCGGAACCCCGCCTACCGAACCATCGACCCCATCAGTCGCGAGGGTCCGTCCGACCCTCGCGAACGTGCGTGATGGGGAGGGCTTCGTGAGGACTCAGAGAATCCGACGGATACGCCGGATGCTCGCGACCGGTGTGGTCATGGCGGCCACCGGTTCGGTGCTGCTGACCGCTCCGGCGCAGGCCGAGGAGGTGAACGAGCCCACCCCGGCCGCCACGCGGGAGGCGACGGTCGCGCCGCGCATGACCCAGGGCCTCGACG
This sequence comes from Streptomyces sp. NBC_01255, assembly GCF_036226445.1. Lineage (NCBI taxonomy): Bacteria > Bacillati > Actinomycetota > Actinomycetes > Kitasatosporales > Streptomycetaceae > Streptomyces > Streptomyces sp. NBC_01255. The sequence continues at coordinate 5,888,593 of NZ_CP108474.1, read as the reverse complement.
GTGCCGCCGCCCGCCCGGGCACCCCGGCCGAGGCGGCCCGCGCACACCTGAAGGCCCACCAGGACACGTACCGCGTACCGGAGTCCGAGCTCGCGACGGTCAGGACGAGCGCCGACGCCGGCCAGTCCTCGGTCCGTTTCCAGCAGAAGCGGAACGGCGTGCCGGTCTTCGGCGCCGAGTACGCGGTGCAGACGGAGGCGGCCGACGGCGGTCAGCACGTGACCTCCGCGACGGGCACGCTCTACCCGGAGCTGACCGTCTCCACCACCCCGAAGGTCGCCGAGGCCACCGCCGAGCGGCGGATGTTCACCCTGGACACGCGCCTCTCGGCCGCCGAGGGCACGGCGACCGAGCGTCACGGCCTGACGGTCCTGCCGGGTGCGGACGGCGGCCGGCTCGCCTGGCACTTCACGGTGACGGGTGCGACGGCGGCCGGCGAGCCGCTGCGCCAGGAGGTCTTCGTCGACGCCCACGTCGGCGGAATCGCCCTCTCGTACAACAACATCGACGCGGCGACGGCCGCCGAAGGCGCCTCCGCCGCTCCGGGGAAGGGCACGGGCGTCCGCGTCGACGGTACGGAGACCCCGCTCGACGTCAACAAGGAGGTGGACGGCTCGTACACGCTGGTCGACTCGGCGCGGGCGATGTTCCCGGTGACCGGCGGCCAGGTCGTCACGTACGACGCGAACCGGCAGAGCTATCTGGACGTCGCGTACGGCCCGGTCCGCGAGGGCACGACGATCGTCTCCTCCCCCACGGACCGCTTCGCGGGTACGGCGACCGCCTCCGGCGCGGTCGACGCCCACGTCAACGCGAGCAAGGTCTACGACTACCTCAAGGACCGGCTCGGCCGTGACGGCGTCGACGGCAAGGGCGGCACGATCCACTCCGTCGTGAACGTCGCCAGCAACGGCAAGGACTACGCCAACGCCTTCTGGGACGGCACCAAGATGGTCTACGGCCACATGGGCGGCGTCCCGCTCTCCGTCGGCCTCGACGTCGTCGGTCACGAGATGACCCACGGCGTCACCGAGCACAGCGCGGGTCTCGTCTACCTCAACCAGTCCGGCGCCCTCAACGAGGCGATCTCCGACTACTTCGGCAACGCCATGGAGACCGCCGACAAGGGTGTCGCCATGAGCGACCCGACATCGGGCCTGATCGGCGAGTACCTCTGCAACGGCACCAAGCCGCTGGACGAGTGCGCCCTGCGCGACATGAACGACGGCCGGGTCGCGGGCGAGGACTACCTCCCGGTCTCGCTCGACATCGACAACGGCGGGGTGCACCTCAACTCGACCGTGGTGTCCGGCGCGATGTGGGACATGCGCAAGGCCCTGGACCCGGCGCTCGCGGACAGGATCGTCTACCGGGCGGCACAGAACTACCTGACCCCGCTCTCCGGCTTCTCGGACATGCGGAACGCGGTCACCCTCGCCGCGAAGTCGCTCAAGGTCTCCCGCGCCGACCGCGAGGCGATCGCCAGGGCCTTCGACGCCCACGGCATCCAGGAGGGCTGGGAGCGCGCGTCCGGCACCCATGACGGGACCACGCTCGCCGGCGACGTCCTGCCCGCGTACGAGGTGTACGCCGGCGCGATCGACGAGCAGGCCGCGCAGATCAACGGCGACGTGTACGCGATCGGCCACGGCGACGCCGTCGCGTGGGGCGCGGGCAGCGCGGGCTTCGGCATCACGGTCGGCCGCTTCGGCAAGCACCCGCAGCGTGAGCTGGCCCAGAAGGACGCCTACCTCCTCGACCCGTCCCTCGACGACGACCGCATCGTCTTCACCCGCGTCACCGCGGACTCCATCGGCGTGTACTCCACGCAGGAGAAGGGCCAGGGCCCGATCCGCAAGCTGGTGGACGGCCCGGGCGACGAGCTCCAGCCCGTGACCGAGGACGGCCGGCTCGTCTACATCGACAGGCGGGACGGCGAGTCCGACGTCATGCTCCTGGACCGCGACGGCACCACGGTCAATCTGACCCCGGCCACGGGCACCAACGCCGACCGCCTGACCATGAAGCACGGCAAGGTGGCCTGGCGGGACAACGACGGCGATCACCTCAACGTGTACGACATCGCCGCCGGCACCGCGCAGCGCGTGCGGATCCAGTCGTACATCTTCGGCGAGATCACGGACATCCAGATCACCGAGGACCGGGTCTTCTGGCGCGAGACGACGTCGTTCCTCTTCCGCAGCGACGCGTTCTGGTCGGCACCACTGGCCGATCTCACCCAGAAGAAGAAGATCGGCAAGCCGTCCCAGACGTACTCCGGCCAGTTCTCCGTCAGCGACGAGTACTTCGCCTACTCGACGTACGACGCGTCGAGCGCCCTCGGCGGCTGGAACGGCACGATCGGCAAGGTGTACACGGCCCCGGTCGCGGACGTACTGGCCGGCACTCCGGTGTACAGCAGGGTCTCCTGCTCCTCCGGCTTCCAGCTGGCCCCGTCGCTCGGCGACGGGCAGCGGACGGCCTGGCTGGACACGACGGCCGCCTCGACGGACGTGGTGACCCGGGCGGCCTTCGCCGGCACCTGCTGATCACGGGCACACGAGAGGCGCCCGCCGTCCCCGGAAGGGGGACGGCGGGCGCCTTCGGTACGGTGCCGGGCTCAGGCCTTGTCGAGGACCGCCAGGTCGGCCGGGTCGACGCCGCCGAAGCGCCGGTCACGGGAGGCGTACTCGACGCAGGCGCGCCACAGGTCGCGGCGGTCGAAGTCCGGCCACAGCACGTCCTGGAAGACCATCTCGGCGTACGCGCTCTGCCAGATCAGGTAGTTGGAGGTGCGCTGCTCGCCGCTGGGCCGCAGGAAGAGGTCCACGTCCGGCATGTCCGGGTAGTAGAGGTACTTCTGGATGGTCTTCTCGGTGATCTTCGACGGGTCCAGCCGACCCGCCTTCACGTCCTCGCCCATCGCCTGTGCCGCGTCCGTGAGCTCCGCGCGACCGCCGTAGTTCATGCAGAAGTACAGCGTCAGCTTGGTGTTGTCCTTGGTCTGCTCCTGCGCGACCTGGAGCTCCTTGGCCACCGACTTCCACAGCTTGGGCATCCGGCCGACCCAGCGCACCCGGATGCCGAGCTCGTCGAGCTGGTCGCGGGTCTTGCGGATGAAGTCGCGGTTGAAGTTCATCAGGAAGCGCACCTCCTCGGGCGAGCGCTTCCAGTTCTCGGTGGAGAAGGCGTACAGCGAGATCGACCCCACGCCCATCTCGATCGCGCCCTGGAGCACGTCGAGCACCTGCTCGGCGCCGACCTTGTGCCCCTCGGTGCGGGGCAGGCCGCGCTCCTTGGCCCAGCGGCCGTTGCCGTCCATGACGATCGCGACGTGCTCCGGGACGAGCTCGGACTGGAGCTTCGGCGGGCGGGCGCCGGAGGGGTGCGGCTCGGGGGTGCTGTACTCCCGGCGCTGGCGACCGAGCAGTCGTGCGATGGCCATGACGTGGTCTCTCCTACCTAGCTTTTCTCTACGTACCGCAGGGAGCGCAGGCCGCGCTCCAGGTGCCAGTGCAGATAGGCGGACACGAGTCCGCTGCCCTCCCTGACGTGACGCGGCTCGCACGCGTCCGCCGTCGCCCAGTCGCCGGTGAGCAGCGCGCTGAGCAGGCCGATGGCCTCCGCAGAGGGTACGACGCTTCCGGGCACCCGGCAGTCGCCGCATATGACCCCGCCCGCTCCGACCGAAAAGAACCGGTTCGGACCGTGGAGTCCGCATTTCGCGCAGTCGTCGAAGCTGGGCGCGTAGCCGTTCACGGCTAGCGAGCGGAGGAGGAAGGCGTCGAGGATGAGGTGGGGTGCGTGCTCACCGCGCGCGAGCGTCCGCAGACCGCCCACCAGCAGCAGGTACTGCTGCACGGCGGGTTCGCCCTCGTGGTCGGTGAACCGTTCCGCCGTCTCCAGCATGGCCGTGCCGGCGGTGTACCGGGCGTAGTCGGTGACGATCCCGCCGCCGTACGCGGAGATCGTCTCGCTCTGTGTGCAGAGCGGCAGCCCGCGTCCGACCAGCTCACTCCCCCGGGCGAAGAACTGCACGTCCACGTGCGAGAACGGTTCGAGCCGCGCCCCGAACTTCGACTTCGTCCGCCGCACGCCGCGCGCGACGGCGCGTACGCGACCGTGACCGCGCGTGAGGAGCGTGATGATGCGGTCCGCTTCACCCAGCTTCTGGGTGCGCAGCACGATGCCGTCGTCGCGGAACAGACTCATGGGCCCATTCTCCCGTACGGCGGGGGCGGGCCGACCACGGGCCTGAGGTCCGGCCGGACGTCCGGGAACGCTTTCCGCATACGGGCGAGGAGGGCGGCGGCCGCCGGGGCGGCGGGCCCGTCCGCCGGCCAGGCGAGGGCGACCCGGCCGCGGAGGGCCGGTTCGGTGAGGGGAAGGGTACGGAGCCCCAGCGCGTCCGCCGCCCCGGGCGGGGGATCCGGGAGGACCGCGACACCGAGGCCGCGGGCGGCGAGCCGCGCCAGGACGTGGGGAACGGCGGCCTCGAAGGCGACATGCGGCCGGAAGCCCGCCTGCGTACAGGCGCGCTCAAGGACGCCGCGCAGGCCGGTGCCGCGCGGAAGACTGATGAGGGGACGGCCGGCGAGCGCGGCGAGCGGGAGGGCCGTACGGCCTTCGAGGGCGGTGAGAAGCGGGTCGTCCGGGGCCATGGCGGCGACCAGGGGCACGTCGACGAGGACCTGGAGGCCGACGCCCTGCGGGGGCTCCTCCTCGGCGAGGCCGATCACCGCGAGGTCGAGTTCGCCGCGGCGCAGAGCGGCGAGCATCCGCTCCGACGTGTCGTCGGTGAGGGAGATCTCCACGTGCGGGTGGTCGTCGTGGAAGTCGGCCAGGGCGGCGGCGACGTCGAACTCGTCCGCGGCGGCGGCGCCCGACACGAGTCCGACGGTGACCTGTCCCCGGACGAGCCCGGCGAACTCGTCCACGGTCAGCCGCATCCCCTCGACGGCCGCGAGCGCCGCCCGCGCGAAGGGGAGGACCGCCTCGCCGACGGCGGTCGTCGTCACGGTCCGGCCGGAGCGGTCGAGGAGCGGCTGCCCCAGCTCCCGCTCCAGCTGCCGGATCTGGGCGCTCACCCCCGGCTGCGCGAGGTGGAGCCGGGCGGCGGCCCGGGTGAAGTTGGCCTCCTCGACGACGGCGAGGAAGTACTGCAACTGGCGAAGCTCCATAAGCAGGAATGCTAGCGACGAGAAGAACCCGCTCTTGGACTTCTGGCGACCCCGTCGGCACGCTGGTGATCATGGAGACCACGGCGACGGAGATGCGGGCGGAGATCGCGGCCGAGCGGCGCGAACTGGCGGACGTCCTGGACGGACTGACCGACGAGCAGTGGGACGCGCGGTCGCTGTGCGGCGGCTGGCGCGTGCGGGAGGTCGCCGGCCACATGAGCATGGGCTTCCGGTACTCGTTCGGCAGGACGGCGCTGGAACTCGTCCGCGCCGGCGGCAACCTGCACCGGATGACCGACCGCCTCGCCCGCCGGGACGCCGCCGCCCTCACCCCGCGCGAACTCGCGGCGGCGCTGCGGGACAACGCCCATCACCCGTGGAAGCCGCCGGTCGGCGGCCTGGAGACGGCCCTCGGTCACGACGTGATCCACGGCCTGGACATCACCGTCCCGCTCGGCCTCGGACGCAGGGTCCCGGAGAAGCGCCTGCGGATCCTGCTGGAGACCGTCACCCCGAAGACGATCCGTTTCTTCAAGGCGGACCTCGAAGGCGTCACGCTGCGGGCCACGGACCTGGACTGGTCGTACGGCACAGGAGCTCGGGTGGTGAACCGCCCCGCCCAGGAGCTCCTGCTGCTCGCCTACGGACGCACACTCCACCGACCGACAGAGAAGGAAGCGTCATGACGTACTGGAACGACGACGAAGAGAAGCTGGCGAACCAGCCGATCGGCTACTGGACGTGGGCCGCGAACAAGACCGTGTCGGCTTACGTCAGGGGGCGGCTCGCGGCGATCGGGATCACCCAGCCCCAGTGGTGGGTCCTGCACCAGGTGCAGCACGGCGAGGACGGTGCCACCCGGGACGAGGTGATCACCGCCCAGCACGCCAACCTGGACGTCGGCGCCGGCCTGGCGCCCGACATCGACCTCCTGGTGGAGCGGGCCCTGCTCACCCTGGACGCGGACGGCCGGCTCCGGATCACCGACGACGGCAGGGCGGTGCACGGGCGCGCCGCCGGGACGCAGCGGGCCACCCGGGCACACGTGCACGCCGGCATCCCGGACGAGGAATACGTGATCGCCCTGAATGTCCTGCAGCGCATGATCCGCAACGTCGGCGGAGACGTGCCACCGGTCTGACGGACGCGGCGGCGCCCGCCCCCCGTCCACGGGCGCGGGCGCGGACCGCTTCAGGGCACCTCGCCCCGGCTCCGGGCGTTGACGTGAGCCGTGGCCGCGCTCAGTCGCTCGGACGAGGTCGCCTCGCGTACACCCTCGGGCTCCACGTCCCACTCGCGCCCGCCACCGAGCGGCCGGATCTGGACGTAGGGCCCCTCGTGGCCCATCACTCTCCCGACCCGTCCGGTACGGATCTCCACGACGTACGACCCGATCGGCAGTGTCATGTCCCGCTCTCCTCCCCCGGCAGTAGGGCGGCCGCGATGAGCCGTGCCGTTTCCGCCGTGCAGCATCCCAATTCGACGAGCGGCCTCGGAGGGTCGGCGGCGAGGGTGACGACGTCGAGCCCTAGCGAGGGGAGGGTGATTCCCGCCCTCGCGAGCGCCTCGCGCAATTCCGTCACTGCCTCTTGTGCGGCTTCGATGGCCCCCGCGGTCGTCTTCATGATGTCTTCCTTCACCAACGTATGCCTTTCTGAATCCATTTCCTGCTTCGCCTCTCCAGGGTGGGGCGGGATCCGTAGAATCGGCAGACGCGCAGGCCGTACAACTGCGGCGTAGGGTTGGGGAGTTAATCCATGGCCAAGGGCAAGCAGGACGAGACGTGGGAGTTCTTCGGGGAGCTCCTCAAGGAGCGCCGCGAGGCGGCGGGGCTCTCACAGGGCGAACTGGGCGGACGCGTGTTCGTGTCCGGTGGATACATCGGGCTGTTCGAGCAGGGAATTCGAAAGCCCCAGCTGGATGTGGCGCAGAGAATCGACGAGGTACTACAAACCGGCGGTATTTTCGAACGGACGGTACGCAAACTCATCAACAAGTCGCCGTACGCCTCCTATTTCCACGAGGTGGCGGAGCTGGAGGCGGTGGCGACGAGGATCTGCGAGTTCGCGCCGCTGGTGGTGCCCGGCCTGCTCCAGACGGCGGAGTACGCACGGGCGGTGACGCTGGCGGCGAACCCCTTCGCGACGGAGGAGTACGTCGAGGAGAAGGTGACCTCGCGGATAGACCGGGCGAGGATCCTCACGGACGCTACAAGGCCCGAGTATTGGGTGATCCTGCACGAGAACGCGGTGGTCACCCCAGTGGGCGGACCGGCTGTCATGGCGGCGCAGCTCGACCACATCGCAAGGCTGATCCGGGACCGATGGGTCCTGGTGACGGTGATCCCTCGCTCGGCCGGAGCACACGCCTCCATGAACGGCATGCTCCAGATCATGGAGTTCGAGGACCAGCCACCAACGGCCTATACGGAGACGTCGTTTTCGGGGACGCTGCTCGACGATCCGGCTGTGGTGAAGCGCGCACAGCGCGCCTACGATCTGCTCAGGGTCACCGCCTTGTCGCCGGCGGCGTCCCTGGCCCTGATCGAGTCGGCGGCGGAGGACTTCAGACGATGCGCGAGTACGACCTGAGCAACGCCAGTTGGTTCAAGAGCTCCTACAGCAACGGGGAGGGCGGCGACTGCATCGAAGTCTCGTACGACTTCGCCGGCGCCGCCTGGCGCAAGAGCAGCTACAGCAACGGCGAAGGCGGCAGCTGCGTCGAGGTCCTCGACGACGTCCCCGGCATCGTCCCCGTCCGGGACAGCAAGGTCCAGGACGGACCCGTCCTGATCGTGCCCGCCGCCGCCTGGTCCGCGTTCGTCACCGACATCGCCAGGTGACGACACCTCCCTCCCTCGTCCTGCGCTTCGCGGGAGGGGCGGTGGGGCGGGCCGTCGGCGGGCTCTACGGCATCGGCTGGCTCGTCGTCACGGCACTCAAGGGCTGATCGCCCCGGCGACCACGGCCTCCAGCTGCCGCGCCACCCGGTCCAGCGGCTCCGTGGAGCGCTTGGCGCGGCACATCGCCACCGTGCCCTCCACGGACGCGACGACGAGCGTGGCGACCTCGGCCGCCCGCTCGGGCTCCGCGCCGTGCGCCCGCAGCGAGGCGGCGAGCAGCTCCTCCCACTGGTCGAAGACCTCGGCGGCGGCCGCGAGGACGGGCGGGACCTCGGCGACCGGGGGTTCCTCGATGGCGACGGCGAGGACCGTGCAGCCCGCGTGGAAGTCCGTGCCCCCGACCGTCTTGCGCCAGAGGTCGAGCAGGGCGCGCAGTCCGGCGACCGGGCCCGCCTCCAGCTCCTTGCGCAGGCTGCGGGCGATGACGTCACCGGCGTACCGGACGGCCTCGGTGGAGAGCTGCTGCTTGCCGCCGGGGAAGTAGTGGTACGTCGAGCCGAGCGGCGCCTTCGCGTGCTTGGCCGTCTCGCGGATGCTCGTCGCGTTCAGGCCGCGCCGCCGGATCATGTCGGCCGCGCCGGCCACGATCCGCTCGCGCGCCTGCGGGCTGGACTCGGTCACGACGCAGTCCCCCTCGGTCCCGGCACCCCTGGCTATATCGACCGTCATAGCCTAGCGTGGCACCGGTTTATAACAGTCGTCATAACCCGAGAGGGACCGCCGTGCCCCTGATCCGGCTGACCGCCCCGACCGGCTCCCTGACCGAGGAGGGCCGGGCGAGCGTCCGGCGCGAGCTCGCCGCCGCCGTGCTCCGCTGGGAGGAGTTCCCCGACACGGCCTTCTTCCGCGGCCTGTCGTGGAGTTACCTGATCGAGCTGCCCGAGGGGGCCCAGGGCACCGCCGAGGACGACGAGCCCCGTTTCCTCGTGGAGGTGACCGTGCCGCAGGGGCCGGCGCCGACCCGCGACAAGGCCGGGCTCGTCGCGGACGTGACGGAGGTCGTCCTGAACGCCGCCGGGCTGTCCCGGCGTGACGCCGGGCGGGTCTGGGTGCTCGTGCACGAGCAGCCCGAGGGCTCCTGGGGCGCGGCGGGCTCCGTCGTCCGCCACGCGGACCTGACCGCCCTGGCGAGCGCCCAGGCCACTCCGTAAAGCCCCCTCGCCGACCATCACCCCGGCTCTACGATCACGCCATGTCGATCACTTCACCGATACCCGCCCTCCAGGGACCCGGGGGCACCTTCCTGCGGGCCGAGGGCCAGACCCTGATCCTGCGCCGCGCCCGCGAGGAGATGCACATCCCGCTGAAGGCCATCGAGCGCGTCCGCGCCGAGGGGCGGGCCGTCGCCGTCGAGTTGACCGCCCCGGCCGGGACCACGCCGTGCGTCCAGCGCTTCGAGGACGTGGACGAGGCCGCCGCCGTCGCGTTCGCCGACGCCGTGAACGCGACCCTGCCCCCCGAGGGCAAGGTGGCCGACGGCTCCACGCACATCGAGGGCGACCGTCTGGGCGGCGACCCGCACGCCACGAACGCCCTGCGCACGCTCAAGCGAGGGTCGCTCTACGCCACCCTCGCGATCGTCGCCCTGTGCGTGCTCGTGGTCGTCACGGGGCACGCGGGCCTCATCATCCTGATCATCCCCTTCGGATTCATGGGACTGGGGTTCCTGGCGGGCGGCTCGGTGGTGGCGTACACCCCCTACCGGGAGTGGCACATCCGCAAGCACGGCGTCACGGTCGCCGCCGAGCGGATCCCGGGCGAGCCGGGCTGGTTCGGCTACATGGATCCCACCGGACTGAGGCGCCATGTCAGGTCGACCGCCGCCGCGTGGACCATCGACGTCGCCTACGATCCACAGGACCCCGGACGGGTGACCACCCTCAGGAAGCGGCCCTGGTTGCAGTTCGACGGCATCCTGGCGGCGTGCTGCATCGGCATCGGTCTACTCTTCACCGTCGGAGTGATCGCACTCGTCGCCGCCGGCTTCCTCGGCGTCGAGGGTTTGTGACCCCCGACATCTTCACTTATGGAAGTCATAAGTTCGCCTTATGAGTCCATAGACCGGGCCCGGGTACCACTTCGCGTGTGTTGTTATTTAGGGTGACCTAAGTGTCGGCGGCTTCGCCGCCACCCGCTTGCGAAGGGAAACCCGTCATGCCCCGCCCCCTCCGGGTCGCGATCGTCGGCGCCGGCCCCGCCGGAATCTACGCCGCCGATGCGCTGCTGAAGTCCGAGGCCGCCGCCGAACCGGGCGTGTCCATCGATCTCTTCGAGCGGATGCCGGCCCCCTTCGGCCTCATCCGCTACGGCGTCGCCCCCGACCACCCGCGGATCAAGGGCATCGTCAACGCCCTTCACCAGGTCCTCGACAAGCCGCAGGTCCGCCTCTTCGGCAACGTCGACTACGGCACGGACGTCCACCTCGACGACCTGCGCTCGTTCTACGACGCCGTGGTCTTCTCGACCGGCGCCATGGCCGACCGCGAGCTCCGCATCCCCGGCGTCGAGCTCGACGGTTCGTACGGCGCCGCCGACTTCGCCTCCTGGTACGACGGCCACCCGGACGTCCCGCGCACCTGGCCCCTGGAGGCCGAGAAGGTCGCCGTCCTCGGCGTCGGCAACGTGGCCCTCGACATCGCCCGCATCCTCGCCAAGACCGGCGACGAGCTGCTGCCGACCGAGATCCCGGCGAACGTCTACGACGGCCTCAAGGTGAACAAGGCCGTCGAGATCCACGTCTTCGGCCGTCGCGGCCCGGCCCAGGCCAAGTTCAGCCCCATGGAGCTGCGCGAGCTGGACCACTCCCCCACCATCGAGGTCATCGTCAACCCCGAGGACATCGACTACGACGACGGCTCGATCGCCGACCGGCGCAAGAACAAGCAGACCGACATGGTCGCCAAGACCCTGGAGAACTGGGCGATCCGCGACGTCGGCGACCGCCCGCACAAGCTCTTCCTGCACTTCTTCGAGTCGCCCGTCGAGATCCTCGGCGAGGACGGCAAGGTCGTCGGTCTCCGCACCGAGCGCACCGAGCTCGACGGCACCGGCAACGTCAAGGGCACCGGCGCCACCACCGACTGGGACGTCTCGGCCGTCTACCGCGCCGTCGGCTACCTCTCGGACGAGCTGCCCAAGCTCCCCTGGGACGTCGCCAGCGGCACCGTGCCGGACGAGGGCGGCCGGGTCATCGAGGAGACCGGCGAGCACATGGCCTCCACGTACTGCACCGGCTGGATCCGCCGTGGCCCCGTCGGCCTCATCGGCCACACCAAGGGCGACGCCAACGAGACCGTGGCGAACCTCCTGGACGACTTCGCGAACGGCCGTCTGCTGACGCCCGAGACCCCGGAGACGGACGCGGTCGTGTCCTTCCTGGAGGGCAAGGGCATCACGTACACGACGTGGGAGGGCTGGTACGCCCTGGACGCCGCCGAGAAGGCGCTCGGCGAGCCGCAGGGCCGCGAGCGCGTGAAGATCGTCGAGCGCGAGGACATGCTGCGCGCGAGCGGCGCCATCCAGTAGTCACCCGCGCCTCCGCCTCTTCCCGGTCCTACTCTGAGAGGACCGGGAAGAGGCGAAGCCATGTCCGCACCCACGCTCCACACGCCGCAGACGTCCGACACCGCCGACACGGCCGACGCCGTCGAGCGCGCCCGGGACGCGGCCGGGCGGGAATCCTGGGCCGAGGCGTACGCGCTGCTCCACGCCCACGACCTGCACCCCTCCCGCGGTCTTACCGCCGACGACCTGTCCGTGCTCGCCGACGCCGCCTGGTGGTCGGGGCACATCGACGAGTCCGTCACCGCCCGCCTCCGCGCCCACGCCGCCTTCCTCGCGGCCGGGGACCACCGGGGCGCCGGGCTCGCCGCCTGGTGGCTGCACTACGAGTACCAGAGCCTCGGGCGGCCCGCCGCGGCGTCCGGCTGGCTCCACCGGGCCCGGCACCACCTGGAGGACCTGCCGCCCTGCCCCGAGCAGTGCTTCCTCGCCTGGACGGACGCCGAGGAGGCCGAGCAGCACGGCGACCGGGCCGCCGCCCTCGCCGCGGCCCGCCGCATGACCCGCCTCGCCCTCCGCTCCGCGAGCCCCGACCTCGTCGCCCTCAGCCGCCAGGCCGAGTCCGCGGTCCTCCTCGCGAACGGCCGCAGGACCGAGGCCCTCGCCCTCCTCGACGACGCGATGTGCTCGGTCACCGCGGGCGAGCTGAGCAGCATGTTCACGGGCTGGCTGTACTGCCTGGCCCTCACCCAGTGCATGGAGGCGGCGGACTTCGGGCGGGCCGTGGAGTGGACGCACGCGGCGATGGAGTGGTGCGCGCCCCCGTGGACCGGCCGCCCGGCGGAGCCGGGGCCGGAAGCGGGTACGGAGACGACGACCGCGGCCGCCCCGGCCATGACCCCCGTCCCGGCCCTGGCTCCGGCCTCCGGCGAGAACCCCTTCCGGGGCGTCTGCCGGGCCCACCGCGTCGAGGTCCTCGACCTCCTCGGCACCTGGGCGCTCGCCGAGGAGGAGGCCCGGCAGGCCTGCCGTGAGGTGCCGGTGGACTGTCTGGAGTCGGCCGCCGCCGCGTTCTACGCCGCCGGGGACGTCCAGCGGCGGCAGGGCCGCCTCGACGAGGCCGCCGCGTCGTACGCGCACGCCCACGAGCTGGGCCGGATCCCGCAGCCCGGGCTCGCGCTGCTGCGCCTCGCGCAGGGCAGGGCGGACGCGGCCGTCGCGGGCGTCGACCTCGCCCTGGCCTGCCAGAGCGACCCGCACCACGACCTCCTGGGCAGGGCCCGGCTGCTCGCCGCCCGTACGGAGGTGGCCCTGGCCGTCCGGGACGTGCCGGGCGCTGCCCGGGCCGCGGCGGAGCTGGGCGCATTGGCCGGGGACGTACCGCTGCTGCGGGCGACGGCCGACACGGCCCAGGGCGCGGTCGCCCTGGCCGAGGCCCGCACGGGCCCCGCGCTGCGGCTGCTGCGGGCGGCGCTCGCCGGCTGGCTGGAGCTCCGCGTCCCGTACGAGGCCGCGCAGGTGCGGATGCTGCTCGCGGCGGCCGACCGGACGGTGGGCGACGAGGAGGCTGCCCGGCTTGAGCTGGGGGCGGCGCGGGCGGTGTTCGAGCGGCTCGGAGCCGTACCGGACGCCCGGCGCGCGGCGGCGCTGCTCACCGGCGGGAAGCGGCACCGGCTGCCGGGCGGGCTCACGGCCCGCGAGGCGGAGGTCCTGCGGCTGGTCGCCGGGGGCGGGACGAACAAGGACATCGCCCACGCCCTCGTGATCAGCGAGCACACGGTCTCCCGGCACCTGAACAACATCTTCGCCAAGCTGGACGTGAGCTCCCGCTCGGCGGCGACGGCCTACGCGTACGCCCACGACCTGCTCTGACGCGCCCTGAGGATGACGCCCTGGTACGAGATGACGCCCCGGACGAGATGACGCCCTGGTACGAACGGCCCATCCCCCGTCGGGTGGGCGGATGGGCGGTTCGGGCGATGCCCCGCCCGGTTCCCCCGGGCTACACCGGAACCATGACCACCACGACCAACCCCCTGGACACGCTCCGCGGTGCCGTGCGCGGCACCGTCGTGACCCGCGGCGACCCGACGTACGACGTCGACCGCCGGGTCTACAACGCCCTGCACGACCGCCGGCCGGAAGTCGTCGTCCACGCCGTGGACGCCGGCGATGTCATGGCGGCGGTGCTGTACGCCCGGGAGCACTCCCTCCCGCTCGCCGTGCGCGGCGGTTCCCACTCGGTCGCCGGGTTCGGCACCGTGGACGACGGCCTCGTCGTCGACCTGTCCCGGATGCGGGGCGTGCGGGTCGCCCCGGAGGCCCGTACGGCCCGGGCGGAGGGCGGCGCCACCTGGGGCGACTTCAACCACGCCACCCACGCCTTCGGGCTCGCCACCACCGGCGGGGTGATCTCCACGACCGGCATCGGCGGTCTGACGCTCGGCGGCGGCATGGGCCACCTGGCCCGCCGCTGCGGGCTGAGCTGCGACAACCTGATCGCGGCGGACGTCGTGACCGCCGAGGGCACGCTCGTCTCCTGCGACGCCGAGCGGCATCCGGACCTGTTCTGGGCGTTGCGCGGCGGCGGCGGGAACTTCGGGATCGCCGTCTCGCTCGCGTACCGGCTGCACCCGGTGTCGGACGTCTTCGGCGGCCTGACCTGCTACCCGCTCGGCCCGGACGTGGCCCGCGCCTGGCAGCGGATGAACGAGGACGCGCCGGTCGAGCTCAACTCGATCCTCGTGATCGCGCTCGGCCCCGAGGAACCGTTCCTGCCGGAGCGCTGGCACGGCCGCCCGATCTGCGCCGCGTTCACCTGCTTCAGCGGCCCGGCGGCGGACGACGACAAGGTCCTCGCCCGTCTGGACGGGCTCGGCCCGGTCGTCGGCCGGTTCATGGAGCGGATGCCGTACCCGGTGATCAACACCGTCTTCGACGAGCAGCTGCCGCCGGGGCTCTTCCACTACTGGAAGGGCAACTTCAGCCGCGGGCTCACGGACGGCGCGATCGACGCCCACATGACGTACGGCGAGACGATGCCGTCGATGGAGTCGGACACCGCGATCTTCCCGATCGACGGGGCCTGCCACGAGGTGGGTCCGGAGGAGACCGCGTTCGCCTACCGGGACGCCGTCTTCTCGCACTCCATCGGCGCGACCTGGGCGACCGGCGCGGCGGACGCGGAGGCGAACATCGCCTGGACCCGCGCCTACGACAAGGCGCTGCGCCCGCACACCGAGGAGGGCGGGTACGTGAACTTCATGGACACCGACGACCAGGACCGGGTGCGGGTCAACTACCGGCAGAACTTCGACCGGCTGCGTACGGTCAAGCGCCGGTACGACCCGGAGAACGTGTTCCGGCTGAACCAGAACATCCAGCCGTGAAGGGAGCCCTACGACACCGTCCGTGCCGAGGCGAGGAGGCGGACGGTGTCGTCGGGGGCCAGCGCGAGCGCGTTCCCGACGGTCCCGAGGACCTCCATCTCGGTCGGGCTGTAGACCCCGTCGGCGAGGGCGATCCGGGCGGCCTGGAGCAGGATCGACTCCCGCCCGGCGGGCGCCAGGTGCGGGGTGAGCGGCTCCAGGGCCTCGTGGAGTTCGATCGCGAGGAGGCTGCCCTCGGGGTTCACCTCGGGCATGAAGCGCCCGGTGTCGGCCTCCAGGGCCTCGACGAGGTCGACGAGCTGGACGGCCGTGCACTCGGCGAAGCCGGCGGACCGGACCGCGCTCACGGCCCGGTCGAGGACCGCGCGGGAGTCGGTGCCGCCGGCCGCGAGCACGGCCAGGGCGACGGTGTGCACGCCGTCCCGCAGCATCGCCGAGAAGCGGCTCGTCGTCGGACGGTCGAGGACCTCCGTACCGAAGTGCGTGTGACAGGCGGCGCACTCGACGACGGGGCCCGTACAGCCCCGGGGCAGGACGGGGACGCCCAGGACGGCGAACCTGCGGCGGCCGGTGCGCCGCCGGTAGTTCCGGTCGCCGCCGCACTCCTCGCAGAAGAACTCGCCGTCGCCGACCGTGTTCCAGGAGGTGCGGATTCCGCAGACGCCCACTTTCCCACCACGTGAATTCCGGGCAGAGCGCACACGCACCTCCTCAACGGCCCGGCTGCACTGCCGGCGTTGGCGTGATGTTAGCCACATCCTTGATGTGGCGTCAGCACCCCGTCAGCAGATCGCCGTGGAGATGGCCGAGACACGACACCGTCCGCGAAGCCTCAGGAGGCGCGGCGGCGGCGCTTTGCGAAGGCCAGGAAGCCTCCGCCGACGAGGACGGCGGCCGCCGCGGCACCGATCGTGCCGGGTCCGATGGCCGAACCGGTCGTCGCGAGATCACCCTCCGGGGTGGCGGACGGCGCCGTCGAGGGCGTGGCCGGGGCGGTGGTGGCCTCGTCGGGGGTTCCGGGGC
This sequence comes from Streptomyces sp. NBC_01255, assembly GCF_036226445.1. Taxonomy (NCBI): domain Bacteria; kingdom Bacillati; phylum Actinomycetota; class Actinomycetes; order Kitasatosporales; family Streptomycetaceae; genus Streptomyces; species Streptomyces sp. NBC_01255. The sequence goes on along the minus strand of NZ_CP108474.1, from coordinate 5,872,598 downwards.
CGCCCGGGGTCTCCGACGTCTCGGGGGTGCCGGCGGGCGTCGACGGGGACGCGGAGGTCCCAGGCGTCTCGGAGGCGCCCGGGGTCTCCGGGGTCGCGGGGGTCGTGGGCGTCCCGCCGCCCTCGCTCGGGGTCGGCTCGGGGGTCGCGGGCGGGGTGGGGACGGCCGTCTCGGTCGGCGTCGGCGGCTCCGGGGTGACGACCTCGCCGGGGGTGGTCTCCTTCGGGAGGCAGCCCGTGAAGTTCATCTGGTGGGTCTCGGCGCCGGGGACGGTCTTCAGGGACTCGGCGATGACGGAGCCGTTGACGTGGCCGGGGCCGATGTTCTGCCCGCCCATCTCGACGGCGGCGTTCGGCGCGAGGATCGTGCCCGGCCAGGAGGTGTAGTTCTTCTTCACGCTCTCGGCCTGCGGGAAGTTCCACAGCAGCTTGGAGCGGATCTGGCGGAACTCGTCGCTCGCCAGGTTGTAGTCGTCGATGACCGGGGCCGTGCCGTCCGCGCCCTGGTAGTAGACGCCGTAGGTGGCGGACTTGCTCATGTCGTACGAGGCGCCGAGGACGTTCACGAGGGTGGAGGAGCCGGCCGGGACCTTGAGCGTGATCGCCCGGGCCTTCTCCAGGTCGGCGGCGTCCACCGCGAAGACGTTGAGCTCGGTGCTCGTACCGGTGAGGAACAGGCCCTGGGCGTCCTTGTCGCCGGCCACCGTGCCGTTGGGCGCGGTGCCCGCCCAGCCGGTGGAGAGGGCGCGCAGGTCCGCGAACTCCTTCGCGAAGTCGACGGGGGAGGTCGGGGAGGCGCCCTCCTTGACCTTGTCGCCGTCGACGCCGAAGCCCTGACCGGGGGTGGAGCGGTCGACGACCTTGCCGGCGATGCCGGTGCCGTTGTCCAGGACGACCTGGTTCGCGTACAGCGTGCCGCCGACGACGAGGCTGTGGCCGCCGGGCAGTTTCGCGAGGTCGGCGCCGGTGAGCTTGTGGCCGATCGAGAACCCGGAGGGCTGCTTCGGGTCGCCGAAGGTGGCGTCGCCGCCGACCGCGACCGCGCCCTCGGAGTCGGAGTGGCGGACGGAGTCCTTCTCGACGAACTCGGCGTAGAGGCCGGCCGTGCCGAGCGGATGCGTCGCGCACGACGTGGCAGGGGCGGCGGAGACGGCGGGGGCCCAGGCGAGGGCGGTGCCGGTCACCGCGAGGACAGCGGCCACAGCAGCGGTCGTGCGCATACGAAACTCCAGGTCAGGGAGGTGCGAAGGGGGCGCGTGGGGGGAGTGTCCGAGGGGACGAGCCGACCTTCCGCCATTCCCCGATGTGCCGTCAACTCACCTGATATGACGCCGAATCTGGCATGGCGGCATGATCTTCCTTAAGCGAACCTGAAACCGTGACGCAGGTCACACGGGAGCTCGAAGACAAAGCTGCCCCGCACCCTCCGGGAGGAAGGGTGCGGGGCAGCAGTAGTGAAGCGCGTCAGCGCATCGGAGGGTCAGCGCGCCGAGCGGTTGACCGCCGAGATGACCGCCTTCAGCGAGGCGCGGGTCGTGTTGGCGTCGATGCCGATGCCCCACAGGACCTGACCGTCGATGGCGCACTCGATGTACGAGGCGGCCTGCGCGGACGCGCCCTCGCTCATCGTGTGCTCCTGGTAGTCCAGCAGACGGGCGTCCACGCCGATCGACTGCAGCGCGGCGAAGAAGGCCGAGATCGGGCCGTTGCCGGAGCCGGACAGCACGGTCTCGGTGCCGTCCACGACCGCCTCGACGGTCAGCGTGTCCGTGCCGTCGGTGTCGGAGGTGGTCTGGCCGGAGCGCAGCTGGATACGACCCCAACGAGCCGCAGTATTGTCCGGGTTGGGCAGGTACTCGTCCTGGAAGACGGCCCAGATCGCGGCCGGCGTGACCTCGCCGCCCTCGGTGTCGGTCTTCTGCTGGATGATCTTCGAGAACTCGATCTGCATCCGGCGGGGCAGGTCCAGCTTGTGGTCGTTCTTCAGGACGTACGCGATGCCGCCCTTGCCGGACTGCGAGTTGACCCGGATGACGGCCTCGTAGGAGCGGCCGACGTCCTTCGGGTCGATCGGCAGGTACGGGACGGCCCACTCGATGTCGTCGACGGTGACGCCCTTGGCGGCCGCGTCGGCCTCCATCGCGTCGAACCCCTTCTTGATGGCGTCCTGGTGGGAGCCGGAGAAGGCGGTGTAGACCAGGTCGCCCGCGTAGGGGTGGCGCGGGTGGACCTCCATCTGGTTGCAGTACTCGCTGGTGCGCCGGATCTCGTCGATCTGCGAGAAGTCGATCTGCGGGTCGACGCCCTGGCTGAACAGGTTCATGCCCAGGGTGACCAGGTCGACGTTGCCGGTGCGCTCGCCCTGCCCGAACAGGCAGCCCTCGATGCGGTCCGCACCCGCCATGATGGCCAGCTCGGCGGCGGCCACGGCCGTACCGCGGTCGTTGTGCGGGTGGACGGACACGCAGATGTGCTCGCGGCGGGTCAGGTTCCGGGACATCCACTCGAACCGGTCCGCGTGCGTGGACGGCGTCGAACGCTCCACGGTGGCGGGCAGGTTCAGGATGATCTCGCGGCCCGGGCCCGGCTGCCAGACGTCACAGACCGCCTCGCAGACCTCCAGGGCGAAGTCCAGCTCGGTGTCGGTGAAGATCTCGGGGCTGTACTGGTAGCCGAAGGTGGTGCGCTCGTCGAGCAGCTTCTCCGCGTACTCCATCACCAGGCGGGTGCCGTCCACGGCGATCTGCTTGATCTGCTCCTTCGAGCCGCGGAAGACGACCCGGCGGAAGGTGGGCGCGGTGGCGTTGTACAGGTGGACGGTGGCGCGCTTCGCGCCGACCAGGGACTCCACGGTCCGCTCGATCAGGTCCTCGCGGGCCTGGGTCAGTACGGAGATGGTGACGTCGTCCGGGATCGCGCCCTCTTCGATGATGGAGCGCACGAACGCGAAGTCGGTCTCGCCGGAGGACGGGAAGCCGACCTCGATCTCCTTGTAGCCCATGCGCACCAGCAGGTCGAACATCTCGCGCTTGCGGGCCGGGGACATCGGGTCGATCAGGGCCTGGTTGCCGTCGCGCAGGTCGGTCGACAGCCAGCGGGGCGCCTTGGTGATGCGCTGCTCGGGCCAGGTGCGGTCGGGGATCTGCACGGCCTCGTACTGGCCGTACTTGTGGATCGGCATCCCGGACGGCTTCTGCAGCTGCGTCGCGTTGGTGACGGGCGTGGGGCGGCTGACGAAGGGGGACTGAGACATTGCGTTGGGCTCCTCGGGTCCAGCTCAAGAAGGACGGCCGACTGTCGAACGCAACACCAGGTCCCGCGGGGAGGGGGTCGGCCTACGACTACAGGCCCTCGCCGCGGCAGCTAAGGAGAAGCAGCCCGAAACGCATGATGTGCCGCAGCCTAGCTCAGGGACGTCGGAGACGGACGTCCTGTTTCAGTATGCGGGACGGCCCGCGCGTCAAGGCCGATCAGTGACGCATCACTCCATTTCGCCAATCCTCGTCGCATCTCGTGACAGTGGGGTCACGCGGTGCCACATTGCGAGGATGACTCCCCACACGCATCACTCCGCCCCGGTCTTCTGCTCGATCGTCCCCCCGCACCTCCTGGAGCACCTGGCGCGCTCCTCGAACCCGGCCGTCGCCGCCGCCGCCCGCCGCACCCTCATCGCGGACGCCTCGGCCCGTACGAGCCGGGTGCTGCCGCTGCCCGGCAGCGCGCCCACGCTCGCCCCCGCCGACGTCGGCCGCCCGCACCGCACCGTGTACGACTGCGAGCGCGGGACCGAGCTGCCGGGCGTCCGGGTCCGCGCCGAGGGTGAGGAGGCGACGGGCGACGCCACCGTCAACCGCGCGTACGCGGGCCTCGGCGCCACCTTCGACCTCTTCCTGAACGCGTTCGGGCGGGACTCGATCGACGGCGCCGGGCTGCCGCTGCTCGCCTCCGTCCACTACGACGAGAACTACGGCAACGCCTTCTGGAACGGCGAGCAGATGGTGTTCGGCGACGGCGACGACGAGATCTTCCTCGACTTCACGCTGCCCGTGGACGTCATCGGGCACGAGCTGGCCCACGGCTTCACCCAGCACACGGCGAACCTGGAGTACTTCAGCCAGTCCGGCGCCCTCAACGAGTCCGTCTCGGACGTCTTCGGCTCCCTCGTGAAGCAGTACGCCCTCGGGCAGAGCGCCGAGCAGGCCGACTGGCTCATCGGCGAGGGGCTCTTCCACCCGAACGTGGAAGGCACGGCCCTGCGCTCGATGAAGGCCCCGGGCACCGCGTACGACGACGACGTCCTCGGCAAGGACCCGCAGCCCGGCCACATGGACGACTACGTCCGCACGAGCCGGGACAACGGCGGGGTGCACATCAACTCGGGCATCCCCAACCACGCCTTCTACCTGGCGGCGACCGAGCTCGGCGGGAACGCCTGGGAGCGGCCCGGGCAGATCTGGTACGACGTGATGACCGGCGGGACGCTCACCCCGGAGACCCGTTTCTCCGAGTTCGCCGCGGCCACGGTCGCGGCGGCGAAGGCGCGGTACGGCGACGGGGAGGAGATCCAGGCCGTCCTGAAGGCCTGGGCGGCGGTGGGGGTGCCCACCGACTGACCCGCTGGTACACAGGTCCCATGCGGATTCGAGTGCGGCGCACGGGCGGTTTCGCGGGCATCGAGCGGTCGGCGGAGGTGGAGGTCTCGGACCCCGAGTGGGAGTCCCTGGCCAATACCGTCCTCGCGGAGGGCGACGGTGACGTCCGGGGCGTCCCGGACGGCTTCTCGTACGAGATCACGGTCGACGGGCGCACTGTCCGCTGCTGCGACCCGAGCCTCACGGACGCGCAGAGAACCCTCGTCTCGAGGGTCCTCAAGGAGGGCGCGTAGGTCCTAGCGGGAGGTGCGGCGCCAGAATCTGTTCTCCTTCGGGGGCCGGACCTTCAGGGTCCAGTCCCCGTCGGCGCTGACGAGCTGCACGAGCAGGGGCCCCGCGGGCAGGGGACGCGTCTCCCGGGGGAGCCTGCTCGCCTCGTTGGCGAGCAGGTGATCGCGGCCGTCCGGCTCGTAGCCGTGAATGTTGAACCACTCGAAGCTCAACCTCGTGTGGAGCCGGGAGGTGAGCAGGCCGGCGGGGCCCGTGTACAGCAGCGCGTCGGAGCCCCGTCCCTCGGCGGCGCCGTCGAGGACCTCCAAGGTGCTCACCGGACGGACGGCGACCGTCCACGGCTCGTGGCAACTCACGCGCAGGCGCAGCGGGGCCTTGCCGTCGTACCGCAGGACCCGACGGGCCCCCTGGTCCTCCATCAGCGTGTTCGCGAGCAGGGCGTCGCTGTCGCCCTTCTCGTCGATGCTGTGCACGGCGAAATAGCCGTCGCCCTTCCGGGTCGACTCGACGACGACGTAACCGGCCGGGATCGGCACGTCGACGGTGATGTCGGCCTTGCCCTCGCCGCTGCGGACGAACTCCGGGAAGTCCTCTCCGAAGAGCTCGGCGTCCGACCCCGGGCCGGCCTGCGGGGGGCGCTGTACGGGGACCTGCGGCGGTGTCCGTACGGGGGCGGCCTCGGCCTCCGCCTCGGCCTGCCGGACCTTGGCGAGGAGCTCCTCGGGGATGGCCTCCGGGGCGGCGTCGCCGGAGACGGGCTCGTCGGCCGGGACGGGCTCGTCGTCGTGCACGGGCTCGTCATCCGGGGCGGGCTCCGGGTCCCTGCCCACGATGCCGAAGTCCTCGGCGAGGCCGACGAGCCCGGAGGCGTACCCCTGGCCGACCGCGCGGAACTTCCACGCCCCGTCGCGCCGGTAGAACTCGCCGAGGAGGAAGGCCGTCTCGGTGCTCGCGTCGTCGACCTCGTACAGCGCGAGCTGCTCGCCGGTGGTGGCGCTGACCGTCCGGATGTGGAGGCCCGGCACCTGACCGAACGTCCCGTGCTCGCTGGACGCGGTGATCACGATGCGCTGGACGGCGGGCTCGACGCGCTCGGTGTCGATCTCCAGCCAGTCGGCGACCCGCCGCTCCTCGTCCCGCGCCTGCCCGGCCAGGCGCACCGCGCCGGACGCGTGCACCGGCTGGTTGTAGAAGACCAGGTCGCCGTCGCCCCTGACCCTGCCCGAGGCGTCGAGCAGCAGTGCCGAGGCGTCGACCTCCGGTACTCCGTCACCGGCGTCCCGCCGGACGACCGCGATCCGCCATGCCTGCCCGGGGACCGGCAGGTTTCCCCCCTTGACGATCTCTGTCACGGCGCCATGCTGGCACGCGGCCCTGGGGATGTCGACGGGCTAGAAACCCAGCTTCCGCAGCTGCTTGGGATCCCGCTGCCAGTCCTTCGCGACCTTCACGTGGAGGTCGAGGAAGACCGGGGTGCCGAGGAGCGCCTCGATGTGCTTGCGGGACTTCATGCCGACCTCCTTGAGGCGGCTGCCCTTCGGGCCGATGATGATGCCCTTCTGGCTGGGGCGCTCGATGTACACGTTCGCGTGGATGTCGAGCAGCGGCCGGTCCGCCGGGCGGTTCTCGCGCGGGATCATCTCCTCGACGACCACCGCGATCGAGTGCGGCAGCTCGTCGCGTACGCCTTCGAGCGCGGCCTCGCGGATCAGCTCCGCGACCATGACCTGCTCCGGCTCGTCCGTGAGGTCGCCCTCCGGGTAGAGCGGCGGGGACTCCGGAAGCATCGGGACGAGCAGGTCGGCGACGAGCTGGACCTGCTTGTCGCCGACGGCCGAGACCGGGACGATCTGCTGCCACTCGAAGCCCAGCTCCTTGCCGAGCTGGTCGATCGCGATGAGCTGCTCGGCGAGCGTCTTGGAGTCGACCAGGTCGGTCTTGGTGATGATCGCGACCTTCGGGGTCTTCTTGATCGCGGCGAGTTCCTTGACGATGAACTTGTCGCCGGGGCCGAGCTTCTGGTCGGCGGGCAGGCAGAAGCCGATCACGTCGACCTCGGCCCAGGTGGTGCGCACGACGTCGTTGAGCCGCTCGCCGAGGAGGGTGCGCGGCTTGTGGAGGCCGGGGGTGTCGACCAGGATCAGCTGCGCGTCCGGGCGGTGCACGATGCCGCGGACGGTGTGCCGTGTGGTCTGCGGCCGGTTCGAGGTGATGGCCACCTTCTGACCGACCAGAGCGTTCGTGAGGGTGGACTTGCCCGCGTTGGGGCGGCCGACGAAGCAGGCGAAGCCGGCCCGGTGGACGGCTTCGGTTTCTTGGTTGCGAGCGCTCATGGAGGCCATTGTCCCCGATGAGCGCCCGCCTCACGTACTCAGTACGTCCCGGGGCCGGCCTCAGGCCTCGTTCAGGGCCCGGCGGCGGCGCATCCGGAGGCCGAGGAATCCGGTCACGGCCGCGACGAGGAGGGTCCCGGCGGCGAGCCAGGGCAGGGCCATGAAGGACACCGTGCCGCTCTCCTTCACGTCCTTCGCGCTGGCCGTGAGGGTCACGTCACCCCAGTCGAACTGCGGGGATCCGCTCCACCGCTCGGTGAGCCGGATCTTCTGCCGGGGCAGCAGCTCGGACGGCACCTTTGCCAGGTCGCGGTCGAGGAGGGTACGACCGAAGAGCCCCTCGGCCTTGAGGACGACCTTGGGATTGAGGGTGACGTTCCCCCGGTTGTGGAGGGTGTACGTGACGAGGGCGCTGCTCCCGCCGACGCCGGGGACGAGCGGCCGGTCCTGTTCGAGGGTGACGTCCTCCACGGCGAGGGCGGGGACGGTCGGCCCGTTGACCCGGAGGTAGACACGGGCGCCGACCGCGCGCTGGACGCCGACGGCGACGGAGCCCTGTCCGCTCGGGCTGATCCGCTCGTCGAGGGCGACGAGAGCGCCGGGGTGGTCGCCGGGGTCGGCGTCGGCGGGGACGGTCAGCGTGTACGGGACGGTGACGGCGGAGCGCGGCGGGACGGTGACCCGGGTCCGCTCGGGCTTGATCCAGGCACCGGCCCCGGTCTGCTTCTCCGCCTGCGTCCGGATGGCGAAGCCGCCGTCCCGGTCGGTGTTGTAGGCGTCGGCGCCGTACAGCCGGAAGGTGAGCGGGGCGGCCGTCTTGTTGGTGACGGTGACGCGTTCGGTGAGCGAGGTGCCGGGGTCGACGGAGAGGTAGTAGTACGGGCGGCTGCCGGGCTTGGCGGCGGCCGGGTAGACGGCCCACTCGCCGTTCTCGGCGGCGGTGGCCCGGGGCGCGGCGCCGAGGAGCACGAGGAGCGCGGCGACCGCGCTCAGGAGGAGGACGTACGGCTTGCTGCGCACAGTGCGGAGAACCCCCGGGTGCGGAGCGGGCCGGCCGGGCGGTCGCCCGGCCGGCCCGCCGGGTGGTCAGGACAGGGTCAGCGTCAGCACGCCCGCGTACGAGCCGGGCGCGGTGAACGCCGGGACGTCGAGGGAGAGCTTGGCGTCGACGGTGAACTCGCCGCCCGTGAGGGTGCCGTTCGGCGTGGAGGCGAGGGTCGCGCCGCCGCTGCCGACGGGACCGGCCGAGCCGGCCGCGCAGGTGCTGGGGCTGCCGGCCTTGGCGGTGCAGGCAGGGGTCCAGCTGAGGCTCCCGGCGCCGATGGCGCCGCCGGGTCCGGTGAAGTCGGTGACCTTGCCGGTGAGGGACCAGCCCGCGGGGCCGCCGCGGAAGTCCTTGACCGTCACCGTCTTCAGGTCGCCGGTGGCCGCGCCGCCCTGACCGAAGTCGACCGAGGTCAGTTCGACGGCGTCCCCGGCCTGGCTCATGGAGAGCTCGCCCGCCGTGACGGCCGCGGTGATCGTCTGACTGTTCGGCGGTGCCGGGACGACGACCTTGTACGCGGCGGGTCCGGCGCCCTTCTCCGGGTCCCAGGCCGCGCCCTCGTACGCCACGATCCCGGTGGTCGCCGGGTCGTTGACCTTGAGGCGGGCGGCGAACCCGCCCTCGCTGTCGGTCGTGACGGTCATCTTGTCCGCGGTCTCCGCGCCGCCGGCCCGGCCGACGACGGTGACCTCGGTGAGCGGGGTGAACTTGGAGCCGTTGACGGTCACCCGCACCCCGGGGTCGCCGGTGGCGCTGTCGAGCGACAATGCGCGGGCGTTGGGGCTGGTCACGGGGCTCGCGACGACCGTCTCGGAGACCGGGGCGGGCGGGTTGAGCACCGTACAGGGGGTGTCCAGCTCCATGATGTAGCTGGTGTGGATGTTGTAGTCGCCCGGCGAGAGGGTGATCGATCCGGCCTCGGTGACCGTGAAGGTGCCGGTCATGGAGAAGGCCGGGAAGGAGCCCTTGGCCGGGATGGGCGGGTTCTTCTTGGGTCCCGTGACGGTGACCGCGCCGGTCTGGGCGCCGCCGAGGACGACCTTGCCGCTCGGGGTCATGATGTCGGCCGGGAGCGCGAGGTCGACGGGGTTCGACGCGGCGGGCTTGGTGATCGTGTAGGTCACCGTCACCGTGTCGCCGACCTTCGGCGCGGCTTTGTCGACCGTGATGTCGGCCGTCGTGGTGCCCGTGATGGGCGGGATGCCGGCGATCGGCGGCGGGACGCAGCGCGTCTGGAATTCCACCGGGGTGGAGCCGGCGGTCGCGTGGGCCGGAGCGGCGATGGCGCCGCCTGCGGCGACCGCGAGGGCGGTCGCGCCGAGGACGGCGGTCCAACGCCGTCTTCGGGTCGCCGCCCGGGATCGGGTGAGTGCCATGTGTGGGCCCCCTCCTGAGGGATGAGAGGGCGCCATTGACGGCTGCGGGCCGAGAGAAGTCAATGGAATCGAAAACCATCGACTGATGACCCATCAGATTCTGTCAAGATCAGCCCTTTCCTGGCATTTCCCCAGGTCACGCCAGAGACCGGTGCCGCCGTCGGCGACACCGGTCAGGGGTGGGGCAGGGCTCAGCTGAAGACGAACGGGCCCGGCGTCTGCGAGGTCACGGCATCACAGTTCACCGTCACTCCGAAGATCACCATCTTGAGTGCGACACCCGCGAAGTACGAGTTGAGGCTGTCGCCCGAGGCCACGGTCCCGCTGAGGGGGCCGATGGTGACGGGCTGCCCGGCGCCGACCGCCGGGTTCTTCTTCCCGGTGAAGACCCGGGTGCCGCCGCCCGCCTTGGCCAGCGTCAGCGTGGCGTTGATCTGGTCGGCGCCGACCGCGATCGGCGTCGTGACGGCCGTGCTGATCGTCATGGTCGCGGACGTGCCGCTCTGGGTCGCGGTGATGTTGGCGACGCCGCCGCCCCAGCTGCCACAGTCGTACGACGCCGTGGCCGACCCCGGTGCGACGGCCCCGGCCGTCGGGGCGAAGGCGAGTCCGGCGGCGGCGAGCGCTCCGGTGAGTACCGCGACCGTCCCTAAGGTGCTTCTGCTTCTCATGGCGAGTTCGAACCCCTTCCGATGACGAACGCAGGGGTGCGGACACTGCGTGAATGGCGAATATCTGACGGTCCGTCGGGCGAACCGATGCTCATTGAGACGCAGACCGCCAGGGAAGGCAAGAGAAGATGCGGTGATCCTTCACAAACACACAAGGGCCCGGCGTGCCGCCGGGCCCTCGATGTCGCTCGATGTCCTGTTCCCGTCGCTCAGCCCGCGGTGACGGCCTCGCGCAGCTGCCCGTCGGGACCGGCGAGCAGCACCGGCGTCTCCGGGCCGCCGAGGTCCCGTACGGCCGCGCGGTCGGCCGCCGAAGCCGCATCGGCGGCCGACACCACGGCCGCCGCCTCCAGCGACTGGGCTCCGCTGGCCACCGCCATCGCCACCGCGGTCTGCAGCGCGCTCAGCTTGAGCGACTCCAGCTCCACGGTCCCCGCCACGTACGTCCGCCCGGTCTCGTCCCGTACGGCCGCCCCCTCGGGCACGCCGTTGCGCGCGCGGGCGCTGCGCGCCAAGGTGATGATCTTGAGGTCCTCGGCGCCGAGGTCGCCGTGCTCGCTGCTGAGTGTCATGGCCCGAGCATAGGTCGGGGCCCGGGAACAGCCGGACCCCGTCTCATCCCACGGCCGGGCGGGTCTCATCCCGGGGCTTGTGCAGATCTCGTCCCCGGACTCGTGCGGGCCTCAGCCCGCGACCGGGTACATCGCCCCGCGGCGGCCCTCCGGGGAGACCAGCCACTCCAGCTTCGCGGCCGTGTCGGCCTCCGGCAGCGGGGTGTGCATGACGATGACCAGGTCCGGCCGGGCCGGGACCCTGAGCTGCGTGGCCTCGACGACCAGGGTGCCGACCAGCGGGTGCTCCATCTCCTTGCGGTTCTGGCCGCCCGGCAGGATGTCCCGCCGCTCCCACAGCTCGGCGAACTCCGGGCTCAGCTCCTTGAGCTCCTCGACGACCGCCCGGAACCCCTCGTCGTCCGGGCACTCCGAGCAGGCGGAACGGAACTGGGCGACGACCCGGGGCGCGAGCGCCTCCCAGTGGCCCATGCGCGAGCGGTACAGCGGGTCGGTGAAGAAGGTGACGAGGCAGTTCTGCGGGGTCTCCGGCCGCATCCCGAGCACGATCGCCGCCGCGTCGTTGTAGATGACCGTGTTCCAGTACACGTCCATGATGTGCGCGGGGAACGGCATCCACGTGTCGATCAGCCGCCGCAGCCCCTGGCACATGTCCCGGTCCTCCGGGGCGGCCTCCAGGGCCGGCGGGTTGAGCGCCGCGAGGACGTACAGATGACGCCGCTCCGCCGGGCTCAGCCGCAGCACGCGCGCCACCGAGTCCAGTACCTGCGGCGAGACCGTGATGTCGCGGCCCTGCTCCAGCCACTGGTACCAGGACACCCCGACCCCCGCGAGGACCGCGACCTCCTCGCGGCGCAGCCCCGGCGTGCGGCGGCGCGCCCCGCCGTCCGGGAGCCCCGCCTCGGCCGGGCTCACCCGGGCCCGGCGGCTCATCAGGAACTCGCGCAGTTCGCCGAGGCGGTGCTGCTTCGTGCTGGTGCTCTCTAGAGCGGTGGCCACGTGTGCTTCCTCCCCCTGGATGCCTGTGGTGCCTGGTGGTACGACCAACAGGATAAGTACCCGCTCCCCACCCTTGTTCCCGTGGCACGAGAGTCGTCGGCATGGCAACGACGACCACTCCCCCCGCTCCGAACACCGCTCCCCCGGCCTCCCTCACCGGCCGCAACCGGCTCATCCTCTTCGTCCTGTGCGCCGCCCAGTTCATGGTCGCGCTCGACTTCTCCGTCCTGAACGTGGCCCTGCCCGTCCTCGGCGCCGACCTCGGCCTCGACCAGTCCGCCCTCCAGTGGGCCGTCACCGCCTTCGCCCTCCCCTCCGGCGGATTCCTGCTCCTCTTCGGCCGGATGGGCGACCTCTACGGACGCAAGAAGCTCTTCCTCGCCGGGCTCGCGCTCTTCGGCGCTGCCTCGCTGCTCGCCACCTTCGCCTGGAACCCGGCCGCCTTCCTCACCGGGCGCGCCCTCCAGGGCATCGGCGCCGCCGCGATCGTGCCCACCGGCATGTCGCTCCTGACGACGACGTTCCCCGAGGGTCCGCTGCGGGACAAGGCGCTCGGCATCTCCGGCACCCTGCTCTCGCTGGGCTTCACCGTCGGCATGCTGCTCGGCGGGGTCATGACCGACACCCTCGGCTGGCGCTCCACGATGGGCCTGCTCGCCCTCTTCACCGTGATCGTGCTGCCGCTCGCGCCGGGTCTGCTCCCCGAGTCCCGCACCCCCGAGCGGCCCCGGCTCGACGTGCCGGGCGCGGTCACCGTCACCGGTGGTCTGCTCGCCCTGATCTACTCGCTGTCGACGGCCGCGGAGCACGGCTTCGGCCGTACGGACGTGCAGGTCACGCTGGTGGCGGGGGTGCTGCTCCTCGCGGTCTTCGTCCGGGTCGAGTCCCGGCACGCGGCTCCGCTGGTCTCGCTGCCGATGCTGCGGCGGGGCACGGTCGCCTTCGGCAACCTGGGCGGCCTGATCACCTTCTCGATGATGTCGGCCGTCGTCTTCGTCCTGACCCTGTACCTCCAGGAGACGCTGGACCTGTCGGCCTTCGCCACCGGTCTCGTCTTCGGCGTGCAGGGAGTGGCCTCGATCGTCGCCGGCATGCTCGCGCCGAAGGCCATCGGCCGGATCGGCGCCCGCAGCGTCCTGGTGGGCTCGCTCGTCGGGCAGGGCCTGCTGACGGCCGCGATCCTCGGGGTGAGCGAGGACGGCGGCGTGGTCCTGGCGACGGTCGCCGTCTCGCTGGCCTCGATGTGCCACCTGGGCGCGATCATCTCGTACGGACTGACCGTCACCTCCGGTGTGCCGGACGAGGAGCAGGGCCTGGCGACCGGCCTGGTGACGACCACCCAGCAGGTCGGGCTCACGATCGGGATCCCGCTGCTCGGGGTGCTCGCGACGACGAGCGGGGACCTGTACGGGGGCGTCCGCACGGTCCTCGCCCTGGACGCGGCGATCGTGCTCGGTACGGCGGTGCTCGTCGCCCTCGGCCTGCGCCGAAGGTAGCTCAGGGCCGGTCGAGGCGGAGCCGTACCGCCTTGGGAAGACCGGCGACGACGAGGTCGTACGAGTCCTCGACGAGCTCCCGGACCATCCGGTCCGGGAGCTCTCCGACGGTCACCGTGTTCCAGTGCCGCTTGTTCATGTGATAGCCGGGGGCGACGGCCGGGTGCTCCTCGCGGAGCCGTACCGCCTCGTCCGGGTCGCACTTGAGGTTGACCCGCAGCGGCGCGGAGTCGAGTGCCGACAGCGCGAACAGCTTCCCGGCGACCTTGAAGACGGAGGTCTCCGGGCCGAAGGGGAACTCCTCCGTCGCGTCGTTGAAGTCCAGGCAGAAGGCGCGCAGCTCGTCGGGGGTCATGCGGGCTACTCCTCGGGTTCCGTCGGTTCCGGTTCCAGCGGTTCCACGAGCACGGTGACGATCTTGTTCCGGCGGCCGGCCGGGGACTCCGCCGTGAGCCGCAGCGAGCGGCCGTCCGGCAGCTCCACGACCGCCTTCGCGCCCGCGATCGGGACGCGGCCGAGGGCCTTGGCGAGGAGTCCGCCGACGGTCTCGACGTCCTCGTCGTCGTACTCGTCGGGCCCGAAGCCGTACAGCTCGCCGAGGTCGCCGATGTCGAGGCGGGCGGTGACGCGGTGGCGGCCCTCGCCCAGCTCCTGGACGGGCGGCAGCTCGCGGTCGTACTCGTCGGTGATCTCGCCGACGATCTCTTCCAGGATGTCCTCGATGGTGACGATGCCGGCCGTGCCGCCGTACTCGTCGATGACGACGGCGACGTGGTTGCGCTCCTGCTGCATCTCGCGCAGCAGATCGCCGGCGTTCTTGGTGTCGGGGACGAAGGCGGCGGCCCGCATCGCGGTCGACAGGACGTCGGCCTCGGAGTCGCGGTTGATGTGCGTCTTGCGGACGAGGTCCTTCAGATACACGATCCCGACGATGTCGTCCTCGTTCTCGCCGGTGACCGGGATCCGGGAGAAGCCGGAGCGCAGCGCGAGCGTGAGGGCCTGACGGATCGTCTTGTACCGCTCGATGCAGACGAGGTCGGTGCGCGGCACCATGACCTCCCGTACGAGCGTGTCGCCCAGCTCGAAGACGGAGTGCACCATGCGGCGCTCGTCGTCCTCGATCAGCGACTCCGCCTCGGCGAGGTCGACCATGGCCCGCAGCTCGGCCTCGGAGGCGAAGGGGCCCTTGCGGAAGCCCTTGCCGGGGGTGAGCGCGTTGCCGATGAGGATCAGGAGCTGCGGGATCGGCCCCATGATCCGGGCGAGCGGCAGCAGGACGTACGCGGCGGCGGTCGCCGTGTTCAGCGGGTGCTGGCGGCCGATGGTGCGCGGCGACACGCCGACGGCCACGTACGAGACGAGGACCATGACGACGATGGCGACGAGCAGCGCCTCCCAGGTCTCCGGGAAGGCTTCGAGGCAGGCGTACGTGACGAGGACGCCGGCCGCCATCTCGCAGGCGACGCGGACGAGCAGCGCCACGTTGAGATAGCGGGTCGGGTCGGAGGCGATCTGGGCGAGCTTCTCGGCCCCGCGCCGCCCGGACCGTACGGCCTCGGCGGCGCGGAAGCTGGTGACGCGGGCGAGACCGGCCTCGGCGCAGGCGGCGAGCCAGGCGACGACGACCAGGGCGACCGCGCCGAGGATCAGCGAGACGTCCATCGGGTCAGGAGACGGTCGGCGCCGGGGACGGGCCGGTGTGGCCCTTCTCCGCGCGCCAGCCGTCGACGATCGCCGCCTGGAGGCCGAACATCTCGGCCTTCTCCTCGGGCTCCTCGTGGTCGTATCCGAGGAGGTGGAGCACGCCGTGGACGGTGAGGAGCTGGAGCTCCTCGTCCATGGAGTGCTCCGTCGGCGCGTCCTTGCCCTGCTGGGTGGCGACCTCGGGGCAGAGCACGATGTCGCCCAGGAGCCCCTGCGGGGGCTCCTGGTCGTCCTTCGCCGGCGGGCGCAGCTCGTCCATCGGGAAGGACATGACGTCCGTCGGCCCGGGCAGGTCCATCCACTGGATGTGGAGCTGCTCCATCGCCTCCGCGTCCACGACGATCACCGAGAGCTCGGAGAGCGGGTGGATGCGCATGCGCGCGAGCGCGTAGCGGGCGATGTCGAGGATCGCCTGCTCGTCGACCTCGGTACCGGACTCGTTGTTGACGTCGATCGACATGTGTTCTGCGTTCTACTTCCCGTTACGGCCGCGCCGATGCTCGCCGCGGCTGTCGTCGCGGGTCTCGTTGCGGAGGTCGTACTGCTCGTACGCGTCGACGATACGGCCGACGAGCTTGTGCCGGACGACATCCTGCGACGTGAGCGTCGAGAAGTGGACGTCCTGGACACCGTCCAGGATGTCGCGGACCTGGCGCAGACCGCTCTTCGTGCCGTTCGGCAGGTCGACCTGGGTGACGTCACCGGTGATGACGATCTTCGAGTCGAAGCCGAGGCGGGTGAGGAACATCTTCATCTGCTCGGGGTTCGTGTTCTGCGCCTCGTCGAGGATGATGAACGCGTCGTTGAGCGTCCTGCCTCGCATGTAGGCCAGCGGCGCGACCTCGATCGTCCCGCTCGCCATGAGCTTGGGGATCGAGTCGGGGTCGAGCATGTCGTGCAGCGCGTCGTAGAGCGGGCGCAGGTACGGGTCGATCTTCTCGTAGAGCGTGCCGGGCAGGAAGCCGAGCCGCTCGCCCGCCTCGACGGCGGGCCGGGTCAGGATGATCCGGGTGACCTGCTTGGACTGCAGGGCCTGGACCGCCTTGGCCATGGCGAGGTAGGTCTTGCCGGTACCGGCGGGGCCGATGCCGAAGACGATCGTGTGCTTGTCGATCGCGTCGACGTACCGCTTCTGGTTGAGCGTCTTGGGGCGGATGGTGCGGCCGCGGCTGGAGAGGATGTTCTGCGTGAGCACCTCGGCGGGGGTCTCGCCGCCGCCGTCCGCCGATCCGTTCTCGCTCGCCCTGAGCATGGCGATCGAACGTTCCACTGCGTCCTCCGTCATCGGCTGACCGGTGCGGAGCACCAGCATCATCTCGTCGAACAGGCGCTGTATCAGGGCGACTTCCGCCGCGTCCCCGACCGCGCTGACCTGGTTGCCCCGGACATGGATGTCGGCCTGCGGGAAGGACTTCTCGATGACGCGGAGCAGCGCGTCACCGGAGCCCAGCAGGCTCACCATCGGATGCTTGGCGGGGACGGTGAAGTGGGCGCGGGCCTGGTCGGACGTCCCGTCGAGGGACGCTCCGTCGTGGGCTGTGGGTGTCTGAGTCATGGGCCGGCACTGTGGCCTGCGCATACCTCCCGTTGCAGGGTTCTCGCTGCTCGACAACCTCTCGGCTTCCAAGCCTACGACTTGGTAGCCACAGCCCGAAGGGATTTACGAAGCGGCCGCACGGAAGCCGATCGTGGGGACAGCCCGGCGCAGCGGCCAGGGGCGCGCGGGGGCCGGCAGGAGCCGCTCCAGGAAGGCGTAACGGCTGCGCAGCGCCTCGGGGTCCTGCTTGGCGTGGCCCTGGACGTGCTGCCACCAGGCGGCGATCTCGCCCCAGGTGGGGGCGGAGAGCGAGCCGCCGAACTCCTGGACGGAGAGTGCGGCGGTGAGGCCCGCGAAGGCGAGGCGGTCGGCGAGGGGCCAGTCGGCGAGGGTGCCGGTGACGAAGCCGGCGACGAAGACGTCCCCGGCGCCGGTGGGGTCGAGGGCGGAGACCTGGATGGCGGGGACCTCGGCGGTCTCGCCGGTGGCGCCGTCGACGGCGTAGGCGCCCTCGGCACCGAGGGTGACCACCGCGTAGCGGACCTTGTCGGCGAGGGCGCGGGCGGCGGCCCGGGGGCAGTCGGTGCGGGTGTACCGCATGGCCTCGGCGGCGTTGGGCAGGAAGGCCTCGCAGTGCTCCAGGTCGGTGAGGCCCGCCAGGTCCCAGTGGCCGGTGTCGTCCCAGCCGACGTCGGCGAAGACCTTGGCGCCGCCGCGTGCGGCCTGGGCGACCCACGCCTCGCTGCGGCCGGGGACGAGGGAGGCGACGGCGGCGCGGGCGTGCGGCGGGTAGGCGGGCAGGGCGCCGGCGGCGGCGTCGACATCGGGCGGGGCCTCGTGGCCGTGGGAGACCATCGTGCGCTCGCCCTCGTAGGCCATGGAGACGGTCACCGGGGAGTGCCAGCCGGGGACGGTGCGGGAGAGCGTCAGGTCGATGCCCTCGCCCTGCTCCAGGGCGTCCCAGCAGTACTCGCCGTAGTGGTCGTCGCCGAAGGCGGCGGCGAGGGAGGTGCGCAGACCGAGGCGGGCGAGGGCGGTGGCCATGTTGGCGACGCCGCCGGGGCTGGAGCCCATGCCACGGGCCCAGGACTCGGTGCCGCGGACGGGCGCGCTGTCGAGGCCGGTGAAGATGATGTCGAGGAAGACGGTGCCGGTCAGGAAGACGTCGCAGTCGGGGTCGGTGGGCTCGCGCAGGCACACCAACGGGTCGACCCCGGCGTGGTGTTGCGGCTGGTCTCCCCTTGCTGTGCTCACGGCGGCTCCCCGAACGTGGTGCGGATCAGATCAGTGTGCCCGATGGGGGCAGGGTGACGGGTGGGACGCACGAGGAAGGTCCACCCCGTACCCGTAAACCCGCACACCAAACCAACAGTGACCGGGATCACACATTTTACTCCCGGAAACCACCTTCTCGGGCAACTCACCTGCTTGATACACATGGTTCCGCGACCCCGTGTTCCCTGCACCACCGGGCGCTCCACCCTCCCTTTTCGTTCCCGGGAACGCCCATGTCGTCGCGCCTGCGCGGCTCGGGGGCCCTTGTCGCCCTCGTCGCCCTCTTCACCGCCGGTTACCTCGCCCCGTACCTGCTGCCGACCGTCGTCGGCCGCCTCGCCTCGGGGCTCGGCATCGGCCCCTCCCAGGCGGGCCTGGTCGGCTCCGTCCTGCTGCTCGGATCCTCCACCGCCGGGTTCACGCTCGCCGCGCGCGGAGAGCGGATCGGCCCCCGCACGGCGGCCCGCGCGGGCCTGATCGCCATGGCGATCGGGTACGGCTCCGCCGCCGCGACCCACGCCGTGCCGCTGGTGGTCGCGGGCGCGGTCCTCGGCGGCCTCGGCTCGGGTACGGCGACGGCGGTCGCCGCGGCCGGGATCGCCGGGCAGCGCGACCCGCACCGGGCCTCGTCGCTGGGCCTGCTGACGGTCTCGGCCACCGCGGGCGCCCTCTACCTCACGCTGCCGCACCTGAGCGCGGGCCACGCGCCCCCGCTGCTCGCGATCGCCTGCGCGGCGGCCCTGGTGTGGCCGCTGACGGGCCGGCTGCCGGGCCGGCTGCCGGGCCGGCTGCCGGGCACCGCCGGTCGTACGGCCCCGGGTTCCGCGCCCGCCGGCCCCCTCCCGTACCGCCGGGCCGGGGCGGTACTCGCCGGGGCCATCCTCTGCTGGTCCCTCGCGCAGAACGCGCTCTGGGGCGTGAGCGGCCGCATCGGTCTCACCCAGGCCGGGCTCTCCGAGGTCACGGTCGGCGCGGTCTTCGCGGCGGCGCTCGGCGCGGGACTCGTCGGGGTCACGGCGGCGGGCGCGCTCGGCTCGCGCCTCGGCAGGGCGGTGCCGATCGGCGTCGGCACCGCCGCCATCGCGGCCTGCGTGCTGCTGAGCTCGGCCGCCGGGAACCTGGCGTCCTTCGCGACCGGCGAGATCCTGTGGAACGCCGTCTACCCGGTCGTCCTCTCGTACCTCCTCGGCCTCGCCGCCTCCCTCGACCCGCGCGGCCGCTGGGCCGTCCTGGTCGGCTCGGCGTCCTCCCTGGGCGTCGCGTGCGGCCCCGTCGTCGGCAGCCTGCTCTCGGAGAGCGCCGGGTACACGGGCATGGGCGTGGTCCTCTGCACCCTGCTCCTCCTCGTCGCGGCCCCCATGGCGGCGGTGGCCCGGCATGCCTCCGGCCGCCCCCTCGTCCCGGGCTCCGTCCGCCGCCGCGGCGGCGCCCCGGCCGCGGTCCTCGCGGGCACGGCCTCGGCGTCCTCCGCGCTCGTCCCGCAGATGGGCGCCCCGGAACAGCCGGTCACCGAGTTCCGCGTGCGCACGGCACGCCGCCGGGCTGCGAAATCGGCCTTCCGCCTGGCGCGTCCGTCGGACCGCGGCTAGCGGCGATTCCACCCCCGCCACCTGCGACGTTCATCTCGCAGTGGATCTGCTTGTTGGGTGATACGAGGGTGACCCGGCCAACTTCTTTGTGTGATCCGCTCATACGACAGCCGGACAAGGCAGGCGCAGACTCACTGCCACGACCGCTGACGGACAACCCTCCCTTTCCGGAGGGCTGTTCGACGTGGCCACCTACAGGACGAGTAGATGGGGGAAACACGTGAACGTGCAGGACCAGTACGACGAGATCGGCGAGGCGTTCGAGGGCTTCAAGTCCCTGCCGCTGATGCGTTACGGGGAGGTGCCGAGCTTCCTGAGCCTGGTCGGTGACGTGACCGGCAAGTCGGTCCTCGACCTGGCGTGCGACACCGGCTTCTACAGCAGGGAGTTCAAGCGGCGCGGCGCCACCGACGTCTTCGGCGTCGACATCTCCGTCGAGATGATCGCCGCCGCGAAGGAGATCGACCAGCGCGACCCGCTGGGCGTGGTCTACGAGGTCGGCGACGTGGCCGAGCTGCGGCAGCTCGACCGGCGCTACGACATCGCGCTGGGCGTGCAGTGTCTCAACTACGCCGCGGACATCGCCGAGACGGAGCGGATGTGCGCCAACATCCACAAGAACCTGAAGCCGGGCGGAGAGTTCTTCCTCCTCGTCCAGACACCCGACTACCGGTACGACGGCCCGCCGCTGGACAAGTACGGCTTCCGCATCGAGGCGACCGGCGAGGAGATCGAGACGGGCAGCCGAGGGCGGCTCACGGCTCTCCTCGACCCGCAGCCGATCACCATCATCACCACGTGCCCGCGCCGCGAGGTCTACGAGCAGTCCCTGAAGGCGGCCGGGTTCAGCGCGCTGGAGTGGGTCCCGCTGTCGGTGTCCGAGGCCGGCATCCGCGCGTACGGCGAGGAGTTCTGGGCGGACATGCTCTCCAACCCGCCACTGGAACTGCTGCGCTGCCGCGCCTGACGGTGCCGGGCCCCGTCCCCTACGCCCCGAAGTCGTAGGCCTCCACCTCGGCGAGGCAACGGGCCCTGCGGGGTTCGTCGTCTTCCAGGAAGGAGGCCTCGAAGGAGTTGCGGGCGAGGGCGCGGAGCTGTTCCGGCTCCAGGGACAGGGCCGTTCGGACGGCGTCGAAGTTGTCGCCCGCGTAGCCGCCGAAGTAGGCCGGGTCGTCGGAGTTCACCGTCACCAGCAGGCCCGCCGCCATCATCGCGCGCAGCGGGTGGTCGGCGAGGGTGTCGATGACGCGGAGCCGGACGTTCGACAGGGGGCAGAGCGTGAGCGGCACCCGCTCGCGGGCCAGCCGGTCGACGAGCTCCGGGTCCTCCATGCAGCGCAGCCCGTGGTCGACGCGCTCCACACCGAGGACGTCCAGGGCCTCGCGGACGTACTCCGCGGGGCCCTCCTCGCCCGCGTGCGCGACACGCCGCAGCCCGAGCCGGGCGGCCTCCTCGTACACCTCGCGGAACTTCGCCGGCGGGTGGCCGACCTCCGCCGAGTCCAGGCCGACGCCGGTGATCCGGTGCAGGTACGGCTTCGCCGCCTCCAGGGTGGCCATCGCCGACTCGGCGGACTCGTCGCGCAGGAAGCACATGATGAGCCGGGTCGAGATCCCGTACCGCTCCCCGGCCCGGTCGAGGGCGGCCCCGAGGCCCTCGATCACGGTGCCGATCGGGACTCCGCGGGCGGTGTGCGCCTGCGGGTCGAAGAAGATCTCGGCGTGCCGGACGCCCTGGCCCGCGGCCCGCTCCAGATAGGCGTCGGCGAGCTCCGTGAAGTCCTCGGCGGTGCGCAGGACCGCCATCAGGCCGTAGTAGAGGTCCAGGAAGGACTGGAGGTCGCTGAACTCGTACGCCTCGCGCAGCGCGGTGGTGTCCGCGTACGGCAGGGTGACGCCGTTGCGCGCGGCGAGCGCGAAGGCCAGCTCGGGTTCGAGGGTGCCTTCGATGTGGAGGTGGAGTTCGGCCTTGGGAAGGGCTGTGGGGAGGGGCATGGGTGGTGCTCTATCTCTTCGGTACGGGGACCCGCATGAGGTCCTGGGCAATGCTCAGTTCGCCGTCGAAGCCGGCCGCCCGCGCCTGCCGCTCGAACTCGGCCGGGTCGCTGTAGCGCTGGGAGAAGTGGGTCAGGACGAGGTGCCGTACGCCCGCGTCCCGCGCGACCGCCGCGGCCTGTCCGGCCGTCAGATGGCCGTGGTCGGTGGCGAGCCGGACGTCCTCGTCGAGGAAGGTCGACTCGATGACGAGCATGTCGGCGCCCTCGGCGAGCGCGTGCACCCCGTCGCAGAGGCGGGTGTCCATGACGAAGGCGAAGCGCTGCCCGCGCCGGACCTCGCTGACCTCGTCGAGCGTCACGCCGCCGAGCACGCCGTCGCGCTGGATCCGGCCCACGTCGGGCCCCTTGATGCCGTGCGCGGCGAGCCGCTCGGGCAGGATCCGGCGCCCGTCGGGCTCGATGATCCGGTAGCCGTACGACTCGACGGGGTGCGACAGCCTGCGCGCGTCGAGGGTGTACGCCTCGGTGACCGCGAGCGGCCCGTCGGCGGCGACGGGCCCCTCGGTCAGCTTCACCGTCTCGCGGTAGGCCGTGGCGTACCGCAGCCGCTCGAAGAAGTGCTGCCCGCTCGCCGGGTAGTGGGCGGTGACCGGGTGCGGGACCTGGTCGAGGTTGATCCGCTGGATCACCCCGGCCAGGCCCAGCGAGTGGTCGCCGTGGAAGTGCGTGACGCAGATCCGGTCGAGGTCGTGCGCCGCGACCCCGGCGCGCAGCATCTGGCGCTGGGTGCCCTCGCCGGGGTCGAAGAGGATGCCCTGGCCGTCCCAGCGCAGCAGATAGCCGTTGTGGTTGCGGTGCCGGGTCGGGACCTGGCTGGCGGTCCCGAGGACGACCAGTTCGCGTACGGACACGGGTTATCCGGGCGGCCAGTTGAGACCGCGGCCGCCCAGCACGTGCGCGTGGGCGTGGAAGACGGTCTGACCGGCGCCGGTGCCGGTGTTGAAGACGATCCGGAAGCCGTGGCCGTCGATCTTCTCCTGCGCGGCGATCTCTCCCGCCTCCCGCAGTATGTCGGCGGCGACGGACGGCGCGGCGGCGGCCAGGGACGCGGCGTCCGGGTAGTGGAGCCGCGGGATGACGAGGATGTGCGTGGGCGCCTGCGGGTTGATGTCGCGGAACGCGAGGGTCGTCTCGGTCTCGCGCACGATCGTCGCCGGCACCTCCCCTTCCGCGATCTTGCAGAACAGGCAGTCGCTCTGCGGCTCTCCGGCCATGGCCTGGGCCTCCTCGCCTTGTCGGTCGATACACGTCGGTACGACGGGAATGCTATCCGCCGCCACCGACAGGACCCGCTCCCCGGTCAGTCCTTCGGCGCGCGGCGGTTCAGGGCCGAGCGGCTCACCCAGTACGTGATGATCACCGCCCAGAACAGCGGCGTGCCGAGCCCGCCCACCACGCCCGAGTCGAAGGACCACAGGGCGAGCGCGGCGAGCGAGTAGAGGCCGAGGAGCCCGACGGCCCCGGCCATGAACAGCACCGGCCGGCAGTTGCGCGCCACGAGGAGCATGGGGCGGCGCAGCCGGGGCGGCACCCTACGGGCCATCCACACGCCCCATCCCGTCCAGGCGCCCACGAGCACGGCCAGGCCGACCAGCAGCGGGCCGGCCGCGTCGGCCCAGGTCGCGCGGCCGGGGATCCAGGCGATGGCGACGGCGGAGGCCACGAAGCCGAGCAGGGCCACCCAGCGGGCCCCGGCCGCGGTGTTCCAGGCCATGGCCTCCAGGTTGTAGCGGGCCTTGCGGTCGTCGAGGTCGAGCGCGGCGGAGGCCACGAAGCCCTCGGCGGCCTGCGTCCAGGCCCCGCGCCGGAACCAGCGGCGCCGCAGCCGCAGCAGCGAGAGGTTGTTGTGGGCCTCGCTGCTCTGCGGGTTGAGCCGCAGGGCCGTCTCGTACGCCCGCTGCGCGGTGGCGTGGTCGCCCCGGCGCTGGGCGGTCAGGCCCACCAGGAAGTGCGCCGCGTCCTCCTCGGGGCCGAGGGCGACGGCGGCCCGCGCCGCCTCGTACGCCTCGACCGCGCGGCCCCGGCTGCGGGCGTGTTCGGCGTGCTCGGCGAGGGCGGTGCCGAGCGCGTAATGACTGCCCCAGTACTGCGGGGCGATCCCGACGGCCCGCCGGGCCGTGGTCTCGGCCTCCGGGAACCGCTTCAGGGCCAGCAGGATCTGGACGCGCATCAGCCAGCCCATGAGCAGCTCGGGCCGGGCGCCCAGCGCCTGGTCCACCGCGGCCAGGGCGGCCGGGGCGTCGCCGGCCCGGTGGTGGCAGCGGGCGAGCAGGACGAGGGCGTCGGCGTCCTCCGGGTCGGTCGCCAGGTGCTGGGCGACGAGCGCCCCGGCCTGCTCGTACCGTCCGGTGTCGTACAGCGCCTCGGCGCGCAGGAGCGCGGTCGGAGTGGTCACAGCTTGCGCTTCCGCTTCAGGTAGGCGAGAAGGTCGTCGTAGAGCCCGCCCTCGTTGGCGAACATGGCGACGTTCCGGGCGGCGGCGAACCACGGCTCCGTGGACGGCTTGATCTGCTTGGCCGCGCCGAGCAGATCCTTCGTCGTGATCAGGCGTACGGAGCCGCTGCGGGCGGAGTCGAGGAGCGCGGCCTCGGCGGCGGTCTCGCAGAGGTGGGCGAGGTCGGCGCCGGAGAAGTCCTCGGTGACCTTGACGAGCTTGCCGAGGTCGACGGCCTCGATGGGGCGCTCGCGCAGGTGGTAGCGGAGGATCGCCTCCCGGGCGGCGGCGTCGGGCGGCAGCACGAGGAGCGTGCGGTCGAGGCGGCCGGGGCGGCGGAGCGCGATGTCCACGTCCCAGGGCACGTTGGTGGCGGCGAGCACGAAGACGCCTTCGTTGCCGGCGCCGCTCGCGATGCCGTCGAGCTCGGTGAGGAGCTGGTTGACGACGTTGCGCAGACCGCTGTGGTGGGTGCGGGAACGCTTGGCGCCGAGGGCGTCCAACTCGTCGAGGAAGACGACGCAGGGGGCCTGGCGGCGGGCCGTCTCGAAGATGTCGTGGATGTTCTTCTCGGAGGCCCCGATCCACATGTCGAGGACGTCGGAGAGCGAGACGGTGAGGAAGTTCGCGCCGAGCTCGCCCGCGACGGCCCGGGCGATGAAGGTCTTGCCGCAGCCGGGCGGCCCGTACAGGAGCAGTCCGCCGCGCAGCGACTTGCCGTACAGCCTGCGCAGTTCGGGGTTGCGCATGGGGGCGAGGAAGGCGGCCTCCAGGCGGTCCTTGACCTCCTCCATGCCGCCGACGTCGGCGAGGCGTACGGAGCCGGGGGCGTCCACGTCCCAGGCGGCGGCGTCCCCGGCGGGCCCGTCACCGCCGTCGGCCTGCGGGTCCTCCAGGAAGCGGGGGCCGACGAGGTCCTGGACCTGCTGCTCGGCGGCGTCCCAGTCGAAGGAGGGGGCGTTGCCAGGGGCGGGGGCCTCGGGTGCTTCGGGTGCGGGCTGCTCGGCGGCGGGAGGCTGCACCGGAGCCGGAGCCGGAGCCGGAGCCGGGGCAGGCGCCGCGGCCGGGGGCATGCCCATCGCCCGCATCATCAGCGCGCGGGCGTCCGCGTCCCCGGGCGCGTGCTGGAGGGCGACCGCTGCCTCCGCGACGGCCTCCTCGTTGCGCCCCTCGGAAAGGAGCAGCTCGGCGAAGTGGAGGCGCAGGGGTACGTCACCGGGGGCGGCGGCAACGGCGGTGCGCAGACTGCGGATCAGAGGGGACTCGTCGGCCATGCGGCCACCCTATGAAGCCCCCCGGGGCAGCCGTCCACCGGGTTCCGGCAAAAAAGGCCGTCCGGGCAGGAAGGCCGTCCGTACACTGCGCCGGATGAGACGCGACGGCGCGCTGCGCAAGCTGACGGTGGACGGCACGGTGTGGCTCTGGAATGTCCGCCACCGCCACCCCGACTGCCGTACGGTCCTCACCCTGCGCCGCGCCGAGACCCGGCACGCCCAGCTCCGCCTGGTCTTCCGGGACGGGCCGGGCCGGATCGTGGCGGGCTATCCGATGGGCCTGGGCGAGGTGGCCGCCGTCGGAGGGGGCTGGCTCAACCTCAACGAGCCGGGTGTGGTGCGCCGTTTCCTCGAAGAGGCCCTGACCCGGGACCTCGTCCCCACCGCACACGGGCAGTGGGAGGAGGACGGCTGGCCGCTCTTCGACACGCTCACGGCGACCGAACCCCCTTCCGCTTAGCTCCAGCGGCCGGTGCGCCCCAGGACGAGGGCCGTCGCCGCCGTACCCGCCGTGGAGGTGCGCAGGACGCTGCGGCCCAGCCGGTACGGCTTCGCGCCGGCCGCCTCGAAGGCCGCGAGCTCGTCCGGGGAGACTCCGCCCTCGGGGCCGACGATCAGCACGATCGAACCCTTCGCGGGCAGTTCGGCGGTGGCCAGCGCACCGGACGGATGCGCACGGTCCTCGTGCAGGACGGCGGCGAAGTCGGCGGCCGCGAGGAGGGCGGCGAGCTGCTTGGTCGTCATCAGGTCGGCGACCTCGGGGAAACGGGTGCGGCGCGACTGCTTGCCCGCCTCGCGCGCGGTGGAACGCCACTTGGCGAGCGCCTTGAGACCCCGGTCGCCCTTCCACTGGGTGATGCAGCGGGACGCGGCCCAGGGCACGATCGCGTCGACCCCGGTCTCCGTCATGGTCTCGACGGCGAGTTCGCCCCGGTCGCCCTTGGGCAGCGCCTGCACGACCGTGATCCGCGGCTCCTCCGCGGGGTCCTCGTGCACCTCGTCGACCCGCACGGTCAGCTGGTCCTTGCCCTCGGCGGCCAGCACCACGCACTCGGCCCAGCGCCCCCGGCCGTCGGCGAGGACGAGCTCCTCGCCCTCCCGGAGCCGCTTCACGGAGACGGCGTGCCGGCCCTCGGAACCGTCCAGGAGGAAGCTCCCGGGGCCGGGGACGGCGTCGACGACGAAGACGGGTGCGGTCATGAAGCGCTCCTGTGAGCCAGGTCGGAGAGTGCGGTGTCGAGTTCGGCGGCCAGGACCTCGACGAGCTGCCCGGCGGGGAGTTCGCGGGCGAGACGGTGGCCCTGTCCGGCCCACAGGGCCATGCCCTGGGCGTCGCCGGAGGCGGCGGCGGCCTTGCGGAGCGGGGCGGTGAGGTGGTGGACCTCGGGGTAGGCGGCGGGGGCGTACGGCCCGTGCTCGCGCATGAAGCGGTTGACGAGCCCGCGCGCCGGACGCCCGGAGAAGGCCCGGGTGAAGGCGGTCCGGGTGAAGAGCGGATCCGTCAGGGCCCGCTTGTGCAGCGGGTGCGCGCCGGACTCGGGGCAGCCGAGGAAGGCGGTGCCGAGCTGGGCGGCGTCGGCCCCGGCGGCGAGGGCGGCGGCGATCTGCGCGCCGCGCATGATCCCGCCGGTGGCGACGATCGGCAGCGCGACGCTCTCGCGGACCTGGGTGACGAGGGCGAGGAGCCCGGTCCCCGGAGTGTCGTCGTCCTGCGGGTCGTCGCGGTACGTGCCCTGGTGGCCGCCGGCCTCGACGCCCTGGACGCAGACGGCGTCGGCACCGGCCCGCTCGGCTGCGACGGCGTCCTCGGCGGAGGTGACGGTGACGAGCGTGAACGTTCCGGCACGGGCGAAGGCGGCGAGCGTCTCGGGCGGGGGACAGCCAAAGGTGAAGGAGACGACGCGGACCGGGTCGTCCAGGAGGATCGCCATCTTGGCGTCGTGGCCGTCGTCGCGGCAGTCGTCGGCCTCCCCGAGGGAGGTCTCGTACCAGGTCGCCTCGCCGGCGAGCTGGTGCCGGTAGACCTCGACGGCGGCGGGATCGGCGTGCGGGCCGACCTGCGGCATGAAGAGGTTGACGCCGAAGGGGCGCGCGGTGAGCCCGCGCACCTGCTTGATCTCCTGGTACAGGCCTCCGGCCGTCTTGTACCCGCCGGCCAGGAAGCCGAGCGCACCGGCCTCGCAGACGGCTCCGACGAGCTCGGGACAGGAAGCGCCACCCGCCATGGGGGCCTGCACGATCGGATACCGAAAGAGATCGTTCAGTGCGGTGGTGGACATACGGGCATCGTTTCATGACGGCCCCGGCGGGCCGAATCGGTACGTCAGGTCACGGAAGGCGGGCTTCCGGAACCTCAGGAACCTCAGGAATCTCCGGAACCTCAGGAAGAGGGAAGGGGCGGAACAGCTCGTCGCCGTCCCGCCCCTTCCCTCACGATGCCGTCCGGTCAGGTCCGCCCGTTGAAGGCGTCCTTCAGGCGCGAGAACAGCCCCTGCTGGCCCGGCTGGAACTGCCCGGTGGGCCGCTCCTCGCCGCGCAGCTTGGCCAGCTCGCGCAGGAGCCGCTCCTGCTCCGCGTCGAGCTTTCCGGGGGTCTGCACCTCGACGTGCACGATCAGGTCGCCCCGGCCGTTGCCCCGCAGGTGCGTGACGCCGCGGCCGTGCAGCGGAACCGACTGGCCGGACTGCGTGCCCGGACGGATGTCGATCTCCTCGATGCCGTCGAGGGTCTGCAGCGGCACCTTCGTGCCGAGCGCGCCCGCCGTCATCGGGATGGTCACCGTGCAGTGCAGGTCGTCGCCGCGCCGCTGGAACGTGTCGTGCGGGATCTCGTGGATCTCGACGTACAGGTCACCGGCCGGGCCGCCGCCGGGGCCGACCTCGCCCTCGCCGGCGAGCTGGATCCGGGTGCCGTTGTCGACACCGGCCGGGATCTTGACCGTGAGGGTGCGACGGGACCGGACCCGGCCGTCGCCCGCGCACTCGGGGCACGGGGTCGGGACGACGGTGCCGAAGCCCTGGCACTGCGGGCAGGGCCGGGAGGTCATGACCTGGCCCAGGAAGGACCGGGTGACCTGGGAGACCTCACCGCGGCCGCGGCACATGTCACACGTCTGCGCGGAGGTGCCGGGCGCGGCACCCTCACCCGAACAGGTGGTGCAGACGACGGCCGTGTCGACCTGGATGTCCTTGGTGGTGCCGAAGGCCGCCTCGTTGAGGTCGATCTCCAGGCGGATCATGGCGTCCTGGCCGCGGCGGGTCCGCGAGCGCGGTCCGCGCTGCGAGGCCGTGCCGAAGAAGGCGTCCATGATGTCGGAGAAGTTGCCGAAGCCACCGGCCCCGAAGCCGCCCGCGCCGCCGCCGGAGGCCGAGAGCGGGTCGCCGCCGAGGTCGTAGACCTGCTTCTTCTGCGGGTCCGAGAGGACCTCGTAGGCGGCGTTGATCTCCTTGAAGCGTTCCTGCGTCTTCGGATCGGGATTGACGTCCGGGTGCAGCTCGCGCGCGAGCCTCCGGAAAGCCTTCTTGATCTCGTCCTGGGAAGCGTCGCGGCGCACGCCGAGTACGGCGTAGTAGTCCGTGGCCACTTACGACTCCGCCAGGATCTGTCCGACGTAACGTGCCACTGCGCGTACCGCTCCCATCGTTCCGGGGTAGTCCATGCGGGTCGGTCCGACCACGCCGAGTTTGGCGACTGCTTCGCCGCCCGAACCGTAGCCGACCGAGACGACCGAGGTGGAGCTCAGCCCCTCGTGGGCGTTCTCGTGCCCGATGCGTACGGTCATGCCCGATTCCTTGGCCTCGCCCAGCAGCTTGAGGAGCACGACCTGCTCCTCCAGGGCTTCCAGGACGGGCCTGATCATCAAGGGGAAGTCGGGTCCGAAGCGGGTGAGATTGGCGGTTCCGCCGATCATCAGCCGCTCCTCGTGCTCCTCCACGAGCGATTCGAGGAGGGTCGCGAGCACGGTCGAGACCGTGGCGCGGTCCTCGAGCTCCTCGAAGGACTCGGGGAGGTCCTGCACCAGCTGCGGCACGTCGGCGAACCGGCGGCCGACCACCCGGCTGTTGAGCCGGGCCCGCAGGTCGGCGAGGGAGGTCTCGCCGAACGGCGCGGGACAGTCGATGACGCGCTGCTCGACGCGGCCGGTGTCCGTGATGAGCACAAGCATCAGGCGGGCCGGGGCCAGCGCGAGCAGCTCCACGTGACGGACGGTCGAGCGGGTCAGCGAGGGGTACTGGACGACGGCGACCTGACGGGTCAGCTGAGCCAGCAGCCGGACCGTACGCCCGACGACGTCGTCGAGATCGACCGCACCGTCCAGGAAGTTGTGGATCGCGCGCCGCTCGGGCGTCGACAGCGGCTTGACGCCGGCCAGCCGGTCGACGAAGAGCCGGTAGCCCTTGTCGGTCGGGATGCGCCCGGCACTGGTGTGAGGCTGGGCGATGTAGCCCTCCTCCTCCAGCACGGCCATGTCGTTGCGGACCGTGGCGGGCGAGACGCCGAGCTTGTGGCGCTCGGTGAGCGCCTTCGAGCCGACCGGCTCCTCCGTCCCGACGTAGTCCTGGACGATGGCGCGCAAGACCTCGAGTCTGCGTTCGCTGAGCATCGTGCGCACCTCCAGCTGTCGTCGTCGTTCCGGATGCTCCGGTTGCTCCGGTTTTGGCACTCACCCTGCCCGAGTGCCAGCAATCCCCCGGCCAGTGTACGGCGGCGGACAACGCTCCTGGCAAGGAGGCGGGGGCGCACCGGTTAGCGTCGCCCCATGGACATCGATTGGGAAGCGTACGGGTGGGAGCGGTTGGCGGACGGAGTGGGCAGGCGCCGGCTGCCCGGCTGGGACGCCACGGTGGGCCTGGTGGTGGGCGCGAAGGCGGTCCTGCTCTACGACACGGGCTCGACGCTCGCGGAGGGGGCCGAGCTGCGGGCGCAGATCGCGGCGTTGACGGACGGCCGAAGAGTGACGCACATCGCACTGAGCCACCCGCACTTCGACCATGTCTTCGGCACCGCCGCCTTCGCGGGCGCGGAGGTCTTCGGCGCGGTGGGCGTGGACGAGCTGCTGGGCCGGGAACGGGACCGGGAGGACCTGCGCGGGGACGCCGTACGACAAGGGGTCGACGAGCGGGCGGCGACGGAGGCCGCCGACGTCCTGGTGGCCCCGCGGCACGTGGTCTCCGGCGAGTGGACGCTCGACCTGGGCGGCCGGCAGGTGCTCCTGGCGAACGTCGGCCCGGGCCACACCGGCCACGACCTGGCGCTCTGCGTCCCCGGCGAGCGCGAGGTCGTCTTCTGCGGGGACCTGGTGGAGGAGTCGGGCGAGCCGCAGGCCGGACCGGACGCGATCCCGTCCCGCTGGCCGGACGCGCTGGACCGGCTGCTGTCGCTCGGCGGCGAGGAAGCGCTGTACGTGCCGGGTCACGGAGCGGTGGTGGACGCCACGTTCGTACGACGCCAGCGCGAGGAACTGGCACGCCGCTTCTCGGTCGCATAACGTCGCCCGAATGCGCAGCTACGACCCGGACCTGACGCCCGCTTGGAAGCGCTCGGCGCCCGTCCCGGAGATCCCGGCCGACCACGACCTGGTCGTCGAAGAGGTCACCACGGGCTTCTGCGGGGCGGTGATCCGCTGCGAGGCGGGCACGGTGACCCTGGAGGACCGCTTCGGCAAACACCGGGTCTTCCCGATGGAGCCACGCGGCTTCCTCCTGGAGGGCCGGGTGGTCACCCTGGTCCGCCCGACCGCCGCCGCGCCGGTACGCCCCACCCGTACGGCCTCCGGCTCGGTCGCCGTCCCGGGCGCGCGGGCGCGCGTGGCGCGGGCGGGCCGGATCTACGTGGAGGGCCGGCACGACGCCGAACTCGTCGAACGGGTCTGGGGCGACGACCTCCGGATCGAGGGCGTGGTCGTCGAGTACCTCGAAGGCATCGACGACCTGCCGTCGATCGTGGCGGAGTTCGCCCCGGCCCCGGACGCCCGCCTGGGCGTCCTGGTGGACCACCTGGTCCCGGGCTCGAAGGAATCAAGGATCGCGGCGACCGTCACGTCCCCGGACGTCCTGGTGGTAGGCCACCCGTACATCGACGTCTGGGAGGCCGTGAAGCCGTCCTCCGTGGGCATCAGAGCCTGGCCGACGGTCCCGCGCGGCCAGGACTGGAAGACGGGCGTCTGCCGCTCCCTGGGCTGGCCGCCGAACACGGGCGCGGCGTGGCAGCACATCCTGTCGAAGGTCACGTCCTACAAGGACCTGGAACCGGAACTCCTGGGCCGAGTGGAAGAACTGATCGACTTCGTGACGGCACCCTAGGACCTGTCCGGCGGATCATGGCCGGACAGGCCCTAGTCGACCAGGTCCCGCACGACCGCGTCGGCAAGCAGCCGACCCCGCAGGGTCAGAACCGCCCGCCCCGCCTCGTACGACGAGGGGTCGAGAAGCCCGTCCGCCAGCGCCTTCCGCGAGGCGTCGAGTCCGGCCGGCTTGAGGATCGACAGCTCGACCCCCTCCCGAAGCCGCAGCTCGAGCAGCACCCGCTCCACCCGCCGGTCCTCCTCCGAGAGGAGCTCCCGCCCGGCGCCCGGCGACTTGCCGGCCCCGAGGGCCGCCGCGTACGTCCCGGGGTGCTTCACGTTCCACCACCGGACGCCGCCCACGTGGCTGTGGGCGCCCGGCCCGGCGCCCCACCAGTCGGCGCCGCGCCAGTACAGCTCGTTGTGGAGGCAGCGCCCGGCCTCGGAGGTGGCCCAGTTGGACACCTCGTACCACTCGAATCCGGCCTCGGCGAAGACGGAGTCCGCGATCAGGTACCGATCGGCGTGCACGTCGTCGTCGGTCATCGGCACCTCGCCGCGCCGGATGCGGCGCGCCAGCTGCGTCCCCTCCTCCACGATCAGCGCGTAGGCGCTGACGTGGTCGGGCCCGGCGCCGATCGCCGCGTCGAGCGAGGCCCGCCAGTCGTCGTCGGTCTCCCCCGGCGTGCCGTAGATCAGGTCGAGGTTGACGTGATCGAACCCGGCCGCCCGCGCCTCGGCGACGCACGCCTCGGGGCGCCCGGGCGTGTGTGTCCGGTCGAGGATCTTCAGGACGTGCTGCTTGGCGCTCTGCATGCCGAAGGAGATCCGGTTGAACCCGCCCTCCCGCAGCTCGGCGAGGTAAGCCGGATTCACGGACTCCGGATTGGCCTCCGTCGTCACCTCGGCGTCGTCCGCGAGCCCGAACTCGTCGCGGATGGCCCCCAGCATCCGTACGAGGTCGCCGGCGTCGAGGAGCGTGGGCGTGCCGCCGCCGACGAACACCGTCCGCACCGGCCGGGGGTCGTCCCCGAGCACCTTGCGGGCGAGCCGGATCTCCTCGGCGACCTGCCCGGCGTAGTTGTCCCGGGAGGCGAGCACGCCACCGGCACCGCGCAGCTCGCTCGCGGTGTACGTGTTGAAGTCGCAGTACCCGCAGCGCGTCGCGCAGTACGGCACGTGCAGGTAGAACCCGAGGGGCCGCTCGGCCGCCCCTTCCAGGGCGTGCGCGGGCAGCGCCCCGGTCTCGGGCACGGTCTCACCATCGGGCAGTACGGAAGGCATGAGCCCATTGTCCCGTACCGCCCGAGGTAAACGGTCTGCCTGTGGACAACCGAGGTCCACGCAGGTCAGGACTCGCGGGACCCCGCGTACATCTCCTCGATGAGCTCCTTGTACTCCCGCTCCACCACCGGCCGCTTCAGCTTCAGCGACGGCGTCAGCTCGCCGTGCTCGATGTCGAGGTCGCGCGGCAGCAGACGGAACTTCTTGATCGTCTGCCAGCGCTGGAGACCCTCGTTGAGGCGGTCGACGTAGCCCTGGATGAGCTTCTGGGTCTGCGGGGCGGCGACGACCTCGGCGTACGACTTGCCCGCGAGCTCGTGGTCGGCGGCCCAGCCGAGGATGGAGGGCTCGTCGAGGGCGATGAGGGCGGTGCAGAAGTTCCGGTCGGCGCCGTGGACCAGGATGTTCGAGACGAACGGGCAGACGGCCTTGAACTGGCCCTCGACCTCGGCCGGCGCGATGTACTTGCCGCCGGACGTCTTGATCAGGTCCTTCTTGCGGTCGGTGATCCGGAGGTAGCCGTCGGCGGACAGCTCGCCGATGTCGCCGGTGTGGAACCAGCCGTCGGACTCCAGGACCTCGACCGTCTTCTCCGGCAGGCCGTGGTAGCCCTCCATGACGCCGGGTCCGCGCAGCAGGATCTCGCCGTCGTCGGCGATCCGGACCTCGGTGCCGGGGAGCGGCTTGCCGACGGTGCCGGTGCGGTAGGCCTCGCCCGGGTTGACGAAGGAGGCGGCGGAGGTCTCCGTGAGGCCGTAGCCCTCCAGGATGTGGATGCCCGCGCCGGCGAAGAAGTAGCCGATGTCGGGGGCGAGCGCGGCGGAGCCGGAGACGCAGGCGCGCAGGTTGCCGCCGAAGGCCTCACGGATCTTGCTGTAGACGAGGACGTCGGCGACCTTGTGCTTGACGGTGAGGCCGAAGGGCGCGGAGGCGGTGCCCGTGCGGCGGAAGTTGTCCTGGCTGGCCTTGGCGTACTCGCGGGCGACCTCGGCCGCCCACTGGAAGATCTTGTACTTGGCGCCGCCGGCGGCGCGCGCCTTGGCTGCGACCCCGTTGTAGACCTTCTCGAAGATGCGGGGCACAGCCGCCATGTAGGTCGGCTGGACCACTGGCAGGTTCTCGATGATCTTCTCTACCCGGCCGTCGAGGGCGGTGACGTGACCGACCTCGATCTGGCCCGAGGTGAGGACCTTGCCGAAGACGTGCGCGAGCGGCAGCCACAGGTACTGGACGTCGTCCTGGGTGACGAGACCGGTGGCGGCGATGGCCTTGGCCATGTACGACCAGTTGTCGTGCGGGAGGCGGACGCCCTTGGGGCGGCCGGTGGTGCCCGAGGTGTAGATGAGGGTGGCGAGCTGGGTGGCGGTGATCGCGGCGACCCGCTCCTTGACGGACTCGGGGTGCTTCTCCAGGTACGCGCGGCCGCGTGCCTCCAGGTCGGCGAGGGAGAGGACCCAGTCGCCGTCGGTCTCCACGCCCTCGGCGTCGATGACGACCACGTGGCGGAGGTCCGGCAGGTCGGCGCGGCGCTCGACGGCCTTGGCGAGCTGGGACGCGTCCTCGGCGATGAGGACCCTGGACTCGGAGTCGGAGAGGATGAACGCCGACTCCTCGGCGTTGGTCGACGGGTAGACCGTGGTGGTCGCGGCGCCCGCGCACATCACGCCGAGGTCGGCGAGGACCCACTCCACCCGGGTGGCGGAGGCGAGCGCGACCCGCTCCTCGGACTGCACGCCGAGGTCGACGAGACCGGCGGCGATCGCGTAGACCCGCTCGGCGGCCTGCCCCCAACTGAGCGACTTCCAGTCGTCGGGACCGGCACCGGACGCGGCGGGAACCGGGTACCGGTAGGCCTCCGCGTCGGGAGTCCGCTCGACGCGCTCAAGGAAGAGGGTCGCCACGGAGGGCGGCCGGTTCTCGATCAGGGTCTGTGTGTCGCTCACGACGTCCTCCGGGCGGCGGCGGTGCCTGCTGGCGGTGCGTAACTACGTAACCGTCTAACCGTCTACGTAACTAACTGGCGAGTAACCTTCGATTCGGGATCAGAGTAAAGGCCCGAGGACCGGCGCGTAAGAGCTTGCAGGGCCCCGCTTCATAACGAACGGGTCCACGCGCCGTCGGCACGTGGACCCGTTAGATGCACAGAGCAGCTACTCGCTGCACTCCCCTCCGGCCGGCTACTTCTTCTTGCCGGAGGACTCGTCGCTCGACAGGACGGCGATGAAGGCCTCCTGCGGCACCTCCACCGAGCCGACCATCTTCATGCGCTTCTTGCCTTCCTTCTGCTTCTCCAGCAGCTTCCGCTTACGGGAGATGTCACCGCCGTAGCACTTGGCGAGGACGTCCTTGCGGATGGCGCGGATGGTCTCGCGGGCGATGACCCGGGAGCCGATCGCGGCCTGGATCGGCACCTCGAAGGCCTGGCGCGGGATGAGCTCGCGCAGCTTGGCGACGAGCCGCACACCGTAGGCGTACGCGGCGTCCTTGTGGGTGACGGCGGAGAACGCGTCGACCTTGTCGCCGTGCAGCAGGATGTCGACCTTGACCAGGCTGGAGGCCTGCTCGCCCGTGGGCTCGTAGTCGAGGGAGGCGTAACCGCGCGTCTTGGACTTCAGCTGGTCGAAGAAGTCGAAGACGATCTCGGCGAGGGGGAGGGTGTAGCGGATCTCGACCCGGTCCTCGGAGAGGTAGTCCATGCCGATCAGGGTGCCGCGACGGGTCTGGCACAGCTCCATGATCGCGCCGATGAACTCGCTCGGGGCCAGGATCGTGGCGCGCACGACGGGCTCGAAGACGTCATCGATCTTGCCCTCGGGGAACTCACTCGGGTTGGTGACCGTGTGCTCGCTGCCGTCCTCCATGACCACGCGGTAGACCACGTTGGGGGCGGTGGCGATGAGGTCGAGCCCGAACTCGCGCTCGAGCCGCTCACGGATCACGTCGAGGTGCAGGAGGCCCAGGAAGCCGACGCGGAAGCCGAAGCCGAGCGCGGCGGAGGTCTCCGGCTCGTAGACGAGCGCGGCGTCGTTGAGCTGGAGCTTGTCGAGGGCCTCGCGGAGGTCCGGGTACTCCGAGCCGTCCAGCGGGTAGAGGCCCGAGAACACCATCGGCTTGGGGTCCTTGTAGCCGCCGAGCGCCTCGGTCGCGCCCTTGTGCAGGGAGGTGATCGTGTCACCGACCTTGGACTGGCGGACATCCTTCACGCCGGTGATGAGGTAGCCGACCTCGCCGACGCCGAGACCGTCGGACGGCGTCATCTCCGGAGACGAGACACCGATCTCGAGCAGCTCGTGGGTGGCGCCGGTCGACATCATTTTGATGCGCTCGCGCTTGTTGAGCTGCCCGTCGATGACTCGCACGTACGTCACGACGCCCCGGTACGAGTCGTACACGGAGTCGAAGATCATCGCGCGGGCGGGGGCGTCGGCGACGCCGACCGGGGCGGGGACGTCCCGGACGACCCGGTCGAGCAGCGCGTCGACACCGACACCGGTCTTCGCGGAGACCTTGAGGACGTCCTCCGGCTGGCAGCCGATGAGGTTGGCGAGCTCCTCGGAGAACTTCTCCGGCTGGGCGGCCGGCAGGTCGATCTTGTTCAGCACGGGAACGATGGTCAGATCGTTCTCCATCGCCAGGTACAGGTTGGCGAGCGTCTGCGCCTCGATGCCCTGGGCCGCGTCGACCAGCAGGACCGTGCCCTCACAGGCCGCGAGCGAACGCGAGACCTCATAGGTGAAGTCGACGTGCCCCGGAGTGTCGATCATGTTCAGGATGTGCGTGCGACCCTCACCCTGCCCGTCGGTCGGGGCCCACGGCAGACGGACCGCCTGGGACTTGATCGTGATGCCGCGTTCCCGCTCGATGTCCATCCGGTCGAGATACTGGGCACGCATCTGCCGCTGGTCGACCACACCGGTGAGCTGGAGCATCCGGTCGGCGAGCGTGGACTTGCCGTGGTCGATGTGCGCGATGATGCAGAAGTTGCGGATCAGAGCCGGGTCGGTACGGCTCGGCTCGGGCACGTTGGTAGGAGTCGCGGGCACGCAGGGTCTCGTCTCGGGGCGATGTCGGATCGATACGTAGGCTCCATGGTCCCATGCCCGCCGCCCTACGCCCGGTTTGGGCGGCCCCGAGAGTGACTGATACTGTGGACAGCTGTGCCTCGTATGCCCTCTCAGCTGCGAGTCACACTCCAGAAGGAACATCGAACCTGTAAAGGCTCTTTCGTGGCGAACATCAAGTCCCAGATCAAGCGGAACAAGACCAACGAGAAGGCGCGCCTGCGCAACAAGGCCGTCAAGTCGTCGCTCAAGACCGCGATCCGCAAGGCCCGTGAGGCTGTCGCCGCCGGCGACCTCGAGAAGGCCACCGTTGCCACTCGCGCCGCCTCGCGTCAGCTCGACAAGGCTGTCTCGAAGGGTGTCATCCACAAGAACGCCGCCGCCAACAAGAAGTCGGCGCTGGCGATCAAGGTTTCCTCCCTCCAGGGCTGAGCTCTGATGTAACCGGTCGTACGGGACCCAGCGGGCCCTCTCTCCCGCTCCCGCCCGACCACCAGGACTCGCACGCGGACGCGTTCGCCACGCGGGTGCGAGCCCACCCAGCTGTACGCCGAAGGCCCCGCCGCCTCCACCCCAGGAGCCGGCCGGGGCCTTCGCCGCACCCACCCCCAACCTGGGCGCGCAGCCGCCATGGGGGGCGGGGCCACGGCCGCACCAACGCGGCGCAAATCCGCCGGGGGCGACGTGGGACACCACACCCCACCCACGCGACGCAAGGCCACCGCAGGGGACCCGCCCAAAGCCGCCGTGGCGGGGGCGCAGCCCACCCGAGGCAGCGCGAAGCAACCGCCAGGGGTCGCACCCCCACCCAGCCCAGCGTGAAGCGACCGCAGGGCCCGGGGGCGCAGCCCACCCGGGGCGACGCGAAGCAACCGCAGGGACGCCAACGCCGGCGGGCGCGATACGGGCGCGAAGCCACGGCAAGGGGCGCAGCCCAACCGCGCGCGGCGCGAAGCCGCCGCAGGGGGCACGGCCCAACCCGGCGCGCGGCGCGAAGCCGCCGCAGGGGTTCGGGGCGGAGCCCCGGGGGCCTCAGCCGCCACCAGCCCCCGGCAGGGTTTCGGGAAGGGGCGGGGTGGGGGGAATCAACCGTCCCGGCGCAACGCACCCGCACCGGCCCCGGCCCGCACCCCAAACCCCCGCCCCCCTACCTCCGCAGCCGCGCCGCCCGCGCCACCGCAACCACCGCCTTCTCCAGGGCGTACTCCGGGTCGTCGCCCCCGCCCTTCACCCCCGCGTCCGCCTCCGCGATCGCCCGCAGCGCGAGGGACACCCCGTCCGGGGTCCACCCCCTCATCTGCTGCCGCACGCGGTCGATCTTCCACGGCGGCATGCCCAGCTCACGCGCCAGATCCGCCGGCCGGCCGCCCCGCGCCGACGAGAGCTTGCCGATCGCCCGTACGCCCTGCGCGAGCGCGCTCGTGATGAGCACCGGCGCCACCCCGGTCGAGAGAGACCAGCGCAGCGCCTCCAGGGCCTCCGCCGCACGCCCCTCCACGGCCCGGTCGGCCACGTTGAAGGACGAGGCCTCCGCGCGGCCGGTGTAGTAGCGCCCGACGACCGCCTCGTCGATCGTCCCGTCGACGTCCGCCGTCAGCTGCGCGCACGCGGACGCCAGCTCCCGCAGGTCGCTGCCGATCGAGTCCACCAGCGCCTGGCACGCCTCCGGCGTCGCCGCGCGCCCGAGCGCCCGGAACTCCTGCCGTACGAACGTCAGCCGCTCCGCCGGCTTCGTCGTCTTCGGGCAGGCCA
Organism: Streptomyces sp. NBC_01255; assembly: GCF_036226445.1. NCBI lineage: Bacteria > Bacillati > Actinomycetota > Actinomycetes > Kitasatosporales > Streptomycetaceae > Streptomyces > Streptomyces sp. NBC_01255. Next base: position 5,833,975 of record NZ_CP108474.1, on the reverse strand, counting down.
CCTCCCGCGCCCCCGCCTTGCGCGCGGCGTCGAGCAGGCCCTTGCCCTTCGCACCGCCGGCGTGGAGCAGGACGAGCGAGATGTCCTCGACCGGGTCGTCGAGGTAGGCCTTGACGTCCTTGATCGTGTCGGCGGAGAGGTCCTGCGCGTTCCGCACGACCAGGACCTTGCGCTCGGCGAAGAGCGAGGGGCTGGTCAGCTCCGCCAGCGACCCGGGCTGGAGCTGGTCGGACGTGAGGTCGCGCACGTCCGTGTCGGCGTCGACGGCCCTGGCGGCCGCCACCACCTCCTGGACGACGCGGTCGAGGAGCAGGTCCTCCTGGCCCACGGCGAGCGTCACGGGGCCGAGGAGGTCGTCGGGGGAAGTCTTTCTGGTGGCCATCGCGATCCAGCATCCCACGGGCCACCGACAGCCATGCCCGACAGCCAGGCCAGACAACCGCACCCGACAACCGCACCCGACAACCGCACCCGACGGCTACGCCCGACCGCCATGCCCGAGAATGGCCGAGTGAGCGAACGACGACACGTACTGGTACTCCCCGACCGCGACGCCGCCGAGGAGGTCGCCGAGGAACTCCCCGACCGTTTCGGCGTGGCCGAGATGCCGCAACTCGTCCGGGACGCCCTGGCCGGGGAGGACGACGCCGAGGACGCCCAGTGGCTGGTGGTCGTCGAGGACCCGGACGGCCGGCTCGACGCGGCGGCGCTCGACGAGTTCGCCGCCGAGCACGAGGGCTGGCTGGAGGCCCCGTAACCACGCGCGCCGACTACGCGCGCCTCGGGACGACGGCGACTCCGCCTCAGGAACGCGGCTTCGCGACGACCGGCAGCTCGTCGAGCACGATGCCGAACAGATCCCGGTACGCGCCCCGTACCTCCTCGTCCCCGTCGAGCACCCGCTCGACGCGCTCCCCGTGGGCGCGGGTGATCAGCTTCCGGTCGCTGAGGGTGATCCGGCCTTCCTCCGTGAGCAGGGAACAGACGAGGGACCGCGGGAAGTGCGAGTCGGGCGAGGTCCGGTGATACCAGGCCCCGGCCGTGAAGTCCGCGAGCTCGCGGGGCCGCACCTCCAGCCGGTACTGCGGCTTCCCGTCCCGCAGCACCTCCAGATCGCCGTCGGCGGCCTCCTGGACACGGAAGCGGCCGCCGGGGTCCTCCTGGTCCCCGCGCTCGTCGAAGGCCAACGGGTAGTGACTGTGGTCGCCGAAGCCGACGTCGGCCAGCCACCGCTCCCCGTCGGCCGTCTCCACGAGGAGCGCCATGTGGTCGTACGGGATCCCGGGCCTCCCCTCCGCGTCGACGACGCGCGCCTGGAGCAGCGACACCCGGTAGCCGAGCTCCCGCAACAGGACCGCGAACGTGGTGTTGATCTCGTAGCAGAAGCCGCCCCTGCGGCCGCCGACCACCTTGTCGACCAGCGCCTTCTCGTCCAGGACGATGTCCTCGCCGAGATGGATGGAGAGGTTCTCGAAGGGCACGCTCAGCAGGTGCCGCACATGCAGCTCGCGCAGGGCGTCGGCGTCGGCACGCGCGGGTCGCCGCGCGCCGATCCGCGCCAGATAGGCACCCGCGTCCGGGAGGGCGGGCGCGACGGGGTCAGGCGCGGCACGGCCGGGAGCAGCCGGGGAGGGGGCATCCGTTGCGTCACTCATGCGGCCAGTCTCCCTCCTCTCGCACCGTCACAACGCCCCCACCGGGGTCGACTCCTCACCCTTCGTGGGCAGTTCACGCATCCGCGCCAGCGGCGAGGGCAGCAGCCAGAGCACGGCGAGGACGGCTCCGCCGGTGGCGATCCACAGCGTCGGGCGCAGCCCGATCGCGGTGCCGAGCAGGCCTCCTGCGAGTGCGCCGAGGGGACGGAAGCCGTGGTTGAGCGTGCGGAACGCGCCCATGACCCGGGCCCGTATCGCATCGGGGATCGCCGCCATCTGGAACGATCCCGCGGCGATGTCCACGATCATCACCCCGGCGCAGGAGAGGAACTCCGCCGCGAAGAACACGGCCACCACCAGCGGCAGCGGCCCGCCGGCCAGGGGTATCAGGAGCAGGGGCAGCGTGAACCCGAGGAAGCCGGTGACGAGCGAGGCGCCGATGCCGATCCGCCGGACGACCGCTCCACTGCACGCGGCCCCGATGAGACCGCCCACCGCACCGGCTCCGAGGACCAGGCCGAGCAGCCCGGCGCCGATGTCGAGTTCGGCCGTCGCGTAGAGCACGAAGAGGGTGTGGAACATGTAGTTGAAGAACTGGACCGTGCCGGAGGCGGAGAACAGCGCGCGCATCGAACGGTCCCGGACCACCCAGCGCATCCCCTCGGTGAAGTGCCCCTTGACCACGGCGGCCGGCGGAGGTTCGACCGCCTTGACCCGGGCCAGGTAGCCGGCCGACACCACATAGGTGAGGGCGTCGGCGACCAGGGCGAAGGGCGCGGTGAGGACTTGTACGAGGACGCCTCCGATCCCGGGTCCCGCGAGCCAGGACATCGAGCGGCTTCCGTTGACCAGCGAGTTCGCCTGCACGTACCGCTCGGTGGGGACGAGTGCCACGATGAGCGTGGCGTTGCAGACCTCGAAGAGCACGGTGAGCGCGCCGATCCCGAAGGCCACCGCGTACAGCTGACCAAGCGTCAACGCGTCGAGCGCGTAGGCCACCGGGAGCGTCAGCATCAGAGCCGCCCGCCCGAGGTCGGCGACGATCATCACGCGTCTGCGGCGGGCCTGCCGGTCCGCCCAGGCGCCGAGCGGCAGGTTGAGCAGGAGGGCGGGGAGGAGTTCGGCGGTCTTGAGCCAGCCCATCTCGGCGGCGTCTGCGCCGAGGATCAGGACGGCGGCGAGCGGGATGGCGATGAGCGAGATCTGGTCCCCGACGAGCGAGATGGTCTGCCCGGTCCAGTAGCGGCGGAAGGTCCGCTCGCGCAGCAGTGCTGGTATGCGTTCCACGAGGGCCATCTCGCTTACTCCTCTTCGTGTTCTTGGCGGTGGGGGACTTCCTGGTCCAGGTAGGCGATCCGCAGGATGCTGACGGCCCGGGCGCCCTCGGGCCTGAGGGACGGGTCGGACTCGCGCCCCTCGAAGGGGCGGAGGAGTCCGTCGATCCGCTCTCCGAGGCCGGTCAGCTCCTCGGGGGTGAGGAAGAGCAGGGAGTCACCGAACTGCTCGGCCTCCCGCCACTCCCTCGGCAGCGTGTGCCGGCGCTCGATGGCCCGGGTGACCCGCTCGAAGTAGAGCTCGGTGACGGCGGCCGTCAGGGCGCCGGCGGCCTCCGCGACCGTGTCGTCCTCGCTGTACTCCGGCCACTCCGTGTACCGGGCGGTGGCCCGCCAGGGCTTCTCCCGCCCCCGGCCCCCCGGCGCCTCCTCCACGAGGCCGTACTTGGCGAGTATCCGCAGGTGGTAGGAGCAGCTGGCCACGGACTCACCGGTCAGCTCGGCGGCCTTGGTGGCGGTGAAGGGGCCGCTGCTGCGCAGCAGTCCCACCAGGGACATCCGCAGGGGGTGGGCGTAGGCCCGCAGGGCGCGCGGGTCGGTGAGGCGGATACTGCGGGGCTGCTCGCCCTCGGGTCGCGGTTCGCTGATCTCCGGCATAATGAAAAGCTATCTTTAGAAAGACTTCTTTACAAGGATTTCTTTACATCGAATCGCTCTCTCACTCCGATGACTCACCCTCCCCTCGGTACGGCCACGAGCCCGCGCCCCGCACCCACCACCGCGATCGCCCCGTCCTCGTCCGTCCGCAGCACCCGCGCCCCACCGGCCCGCAACGCCTCCACCGTCCGGGGCGACGGATGTCCATACGGGTTGTCGCGTCCTGTCGAGACCAGCGCGAGACGCGGCCGCGCCGCCCGTATCAGCCCCGGGTCCTGGTGCGCGGACCCATGGTGGGCGACCTTGAGCACGTCCACCGGGCCCAGCCCCGGACTGCTCCTCAGCAACGCGCGCTGAGCCGGCGGTTCGAGGTCACCGAGGAGCAGCAGACTCAGCCCTCCGGCAGCACGGACGAGGAGCGTGACACTGGCGTCGTTCGCCCCACCGGCCGACCCGCCGACCGCCCCGCCGACCGACCCTCCGGAACCCGCCGGCGGCCACAGCACCCGCCACTCCAGGGCCCCGCTCCTCCGCTGCTCCCCCGGCCCCGCACGGACCAACGGCACCCCTGCGGCGGCCGCGATCCGCCGCACGAACGCGGCCTGGGCGGGCGGCTCTTCGAGCCCCGTCGTCTGGATCGCCCCCACCGACCGCCCCCGTAGCACCCCCGTCAGCCCTGCCACATGGTCGGCGTGGAAATGCGTGAGCACCAGCAACGGCACCCGCCGCACCCCGAGCTCCCGCAGACAGCGGTCCACCAGTACGGGATCGGGGCCGGCGTCCACCACGACGGCCGCGTCCCCGCCCGCCGCCAGCACCGTCGCGTCCCCCTGCCCCACCTGGCACATCGCGAACACCCAGCCCGGCGGCGGCCACCCGGTGGCCCACCGCGTCAGTGGCACCGGCCGGACGACCACGAGGAGAAGCAGCCCGGCGACGAGCGCGGCAGCCCACCCCCGGTACGGCAGTCTGCGCGCCCCGAGCAGCACGAGACCCGTGAGCAGCGCGAGGACCAGCCCGCCCCACCACCCGCCGGGCCAGGACAGCTGGGCTCCCGGCAGCTCCCCGCCCGCGCGGGCCACCCCCGCGATCCACCCGGCCGGCCATCCCGCCACCCACGCCGCCCCCGCCGCTGCCGGCTCCCACACCTGCGCCAGGGCGAGCGCGGCGAAGCCGAGCACCGTCGCGGGCGCGACGGCCAGTTCGGCGAAGAGGTTCGCCGGAATCGCGACCAGACTCACCCGGGCGGCGAAGACCACCACGACCGGCGCGCACACCGCCTGCGCCGCGAGGGCCGCCGCCAGCGCCTCCGCGAGCCGCCCCGGCACCCGGCGCCGCCGCAGCGCCTCGCTCCACCGCGGGGCGACCGTCAGCAGGGCCCCGGTGGCCAGGACCGAGAGCAGGAACCCGTAGCTCCGCGCCAGCCAAGGGTCGTAGAGCACCAGAAGCAGGACGGCGGTGGCCAGCGCGGGGATCAGCGATCTCCGACGCCCGGTGCCGATCGCCAGGAGGACGACGAGCCCGCAGGCCGCCGCGCGCAGCACGCTCGGATCGGGTCGGCAGACGACGACGAAGGCCAGCGTCAGCGCTCCCCCGGCCACCGCGGTCGCCCGCAGCGAAAGACCGAGCCGGGGAGCGAGCCCGCCCCGCTCCACCTGATGCGCCCGCCCGGGACGCCCGACGAGCAGGAGCAGCACGACGGAGAGATTGCTGCCGGAGACCGCGAGGAGATGGGTGAGGTCGGTGGCCTCGAAAGCGTCCCGCAGTTCGGGGCCGATCCTGGAGGTGTCCCCGACGACCAGTCCGGGCAGCAGGGCCCGCGCGTCCGGATCGAGCCCCTCGGTCGCTCTCCGCAGCCCGGCGCGCAGCTCGCCCGCCGTGCGCTGCGGAGCGCTCGGCGGACCGACGATCCGCGGTGGACCCTCCCCGTCGACCTTGAGCACCGCGGCGAACGGTTCACCGGAGCGCAGCGGCGGCGCCAGCCGGGCTCCGACCCGCAGCCGGGTCGAGGGAAGGAGCCGCAGCCACTCCTCCCGGCCCTCCCCCGGCGGCACGATCAGCAGCACCGGCGTACGCGTCCGGTGCGCCGCACCGTCCGACCGCTCGACGCGGGTCACCTCTCCGTCGAGGACGACCGAGACCGGCGCCATCGCGTTGCCCCGCACCTGGGGCCGGGTGAGCCGTGGATCGGAGGTCACGGTGACCTCCATCTGCGCCCGGACGTACTCCCGTGCCAGGGCAGGTACGGGACCGCGCCGCAGATCCGCCGCGTGCAGCCCCGCCGAGGCCGCCCCGGCCGCGGCACAGAGCAGGACCCCCGCGCACGCGGTCGCCCGCAACCGCCACCCCGGCGACACCGGAGAGGCCCCCGGCACGTCCGGCTCCCCTCCTGACGCGCCCCGGGAACCACCCGCATCTCCGAGCCGCCGGGCCAGGCCCGGAGCCAGCAGGGCGGCCGCCCCCACGAGGCAGAGCGTGACCCCGGCCACCGTCCACCACCCGGCAACGCCCACAGCACAGGCCGCGGCCGCCCAGGCCGCCAGCGCGAGGGGCACGAGCCGCAGATCGGCCGGCCCCTCCGTCCCGGCCCGGTTCACGGCCGGACCAGCGGTTCGAGGTCGGCGAACCGACGCTCCCCGATGCCGTTGACCTCCCGTAGCTCGGCCACCGACCGGAAGCCGCCCTGCTCCGTGCGATGGTCCACGATGTGCCGGGCGAGGACAGGACCGACGCCGGGCAGGGTGTCGAGCTGTTCCACGGTGGCCGCGTTGAGACTCAACGGCGGCCCCGGCCCACCGGTCCCGGAGCCGGGACCGGAGCCGCCGACCGGCAGCCCCGGCATCCCTGGCAGCCCGACCAGGACCTGCTCGCCGTCCATGAGGACGCGGGCCCGGTTGATCCCGGTGAGATCGGCCCCGGGTTCCGCCCCGCCCGCGGCCCTCAGTGCGTCCGTCACCCGCGAGCCTGCGGGCAGGGTCAGCACTCCGGGCCTGCGCACCTTGCCGCCGACGTCGACGACCACCTTCGCCCCACCCGCTCCGGGCCCGGGACCCGGCTCGCTCCCGGGCCCGGCCCGTGCCACGGCTGTGGCTGTGGCTGTGGCTGTGGCGGGCGTGGCCGCCGCTGGGACGGCGCGGACGATCTCGGGGGCCCGTACCTGCTCCGGCCGCCCCGTCCAGAAGTACCCGCCGGCGAGGCCCGCGGCCACGAGCAGAATCACGGTCAGCGCGGCCAGCGCCCTCGGTTCGAGCCCGCACCGCGTCTGCACCCACAGCGGAGTCCGCTCCCGTAACGCCGCCGCCAGCCGCTCCCGCGCCCGCGTCGGAGAACCACGCTCCGGCGCCTCCGGCGTCTCAGGCCGCCCCGCAGCCGGCACCGGCGGCGCCGGCTGTGCCACCGGCGGGAACAGGGCGTCCCCCCGCCGCCGCACGACGGCTCCGGGCACCTCGGAGACCCGACGCACCCGGGTGCGCCTCCGAGCCCGCCCAGGAGGCGCTCCGCGCCCTCCGGGACGGCTGCGCCCGTCCGAACCCGGCGCCCTCCCGGGCCCGCTCGTGGGAGCCCCCGGCCTGTCCGCGACTCCGGTGGTGATCGATGCGATACGTGTACGAAGTGCCATGCTCGTGACGGTAGAGATCACGAGCACCCCGTGCGGGACTCACCCAAGGCCCGTGGAAAAGACTCCGGTTGTGGATATCTCCGTCACTCGTACGGGGAGGCGAGGACGCTCAGCGCGGCGAGACGACGACCGCGAGCAGCCCCGGGCCCGTGTGCGCGCCGATGACCGCCCCCACCTCGCTGACGTGGAGTTCCCCGATCCCGGGGATCCGCTCCCTGAGCCGGTCGGCCAGCACGGTGGCCCGTTCCGGCGCGGAGAGGTGGTGCACGGCGATGTCGACGGCACCGGAGCCGGCCCGTTCCACGGCGATCTCTTCCAGGCGTGCGATGGCCTTCGAGGCCGTCCGCACCTTCTCCCGCAGCTCGATCCGGCCGCCGTCGAGTTCCAGGAGCGGCTTCACCGCGAGCGCGGAGCCGAGCAGCGCCTGCGCGGCGCCGATGCGCCCGCCCCGGCGCAGATAGTCGAGCGTGTCGACGTAGAAGTATGCGGAGGTTCCCGCGACGCGCTTCTCCGCCGCCGCGACCACCTCGTCGAGAGAGCCGCCCGCCTCCGCGACCTCCGCCGCTGCCAGGGCGCAGAAGCCCAGCGCCATGCCGACCATGCGGGTGTCCACCACGCGCACCGGCACGGGGGCGTCCTTCGCCGCGAGCACGGCGGCGTCGTACGTCCCGGAGACCTCGGCGGACAGATGGAGCGAGACGACTCCCCGCGCCCCCGCCTCCGCCGCCTCGCGGTAGGCCGCAGCGAAGACCTCGGGGCTCGGTCGCGAGGTGGTGACGGGCCGCCGCTTCTGGAGGGCCTCGGCGAGCGACCGGGCCGAGATCTCGGTGCCCTCCTCCAGCGCGCGGTCGCCGATGACGACGGTCAGCGGGACCGTCGTGATGGCGTGCCGCTCCCTCGTCTGAGGTGGCAGGTAGGCCGTGGAATCGGTGACGATCGCGACATGCCGGGACATGAGCGGGAGGTTACCCGTCGAAGCCCCGGCGCGGCAGCCCGGCCCCCCGCCGGACGTCCCCCACGTCCCTCCCGGCACGGTCAGGTCAGGTCAGGTCAGGTCAGGTAGTGGTCTCCGGGCGGGCCGACTTCTCCCACGGGTAGGCCGTGCGCCGGGGATCACGCGCCGTGATCGCGGGCGGCTCGTCCCCGACCTGCGGACCCGCCGTCCCGGCGGGGCTCCCCCACGCCTCCGCGGCACCCGACTCCGGCGCCGTCTCCGGGCCGTCCCAGTGACGCAGGGCGCCCGCCTCGACGTCGATCTGGGCGCTCAGCGACGACAGGTCGTCCTCGGCGAACTTCAGCGCCCGGTCCCGGGCGGCCCGGCGCAGCGCGTCGGCCGACCCCGTGATCTGCTCCGTCCGCCGCGCGAGGTCGGAAAGCTGTCCGGCCACATAGGCCTTGTCCGGCTCCCGCTCCATGCGCTTGAGGTCCTCGTCCAGTTCGAGCCCGTGCGCGCTGAGCCGGTGGAACAGGTCCAGCGACTCCTTCAGCGAGGCGTCCTCGCCGACGCCCGCCTGCAACGCCTCCTGCGTGGCCCGCATCGAGGTGCGCAGCGAGAGCCGCAGCCGGGCCAGCTCGCTCGCGGCCCCGGCCTGGCCGAAGCTCTTGGCCCGCAGCGTGGTGTCCTCCACCGTGCGCCGCGCCTGGTCCAGGGTGCGGTCCACCCCGCGCTTGGCCGCCTTGGCCACCTTCACGGTGGCGTAGACCCCGAGCGCCACGAAGGCGAAGAAGAGCAGCGCCATGATCGTGATAATCGCGGCTTCCATGTCCGCCCCTCCGGCATCCGTCGAGTCCCCACGACTGTGGTCCCTCCACCGTAAACGGAACGGGCAGGCCAGTGGTTCCATCGGAACCCCTAACCTGCCCGTAGGGGAAACCCCCCATACCTCCGTCTGACGTCAGACGTCAGCCGTCAGCCGTCAGCCGTCAGCCGTCAGCCGTCAGCCCGCGACGATGTTGACCAGCTTCGGCGCGCGCACGATCACCTTGCGGATCTCCGCGCCGCCCAGCGCCCCGACCACGTGCGGGTCGGCCAGCGCCAGCGCCTCCAGCTCCGCGTCCGTGATCGACGGGGAGACCTCCAGGCGGGCCTTGACCTTGCCCTTGATCTGCACGACGCAGGTCACGGTCTCGTCGACGACGTACGCCGGGTCGGCGACCGGGAAGCCCTGGTGGACGACCGACTCGGTGTGGCCCAGCTTGCGCCACAGCTCCTCGGCGATGTGCGGGGCCAGCGGGGCGACCAGCAGCACCAGCTGCTCGGCGACCTGCCGGGACAGCGCGCCACCGGTCTTCGTCAGGTGGTTGTTCAGCTCGGTGACCTTGGCGATGGCGGTGTTGAAGCGCATCGCCGCCATGTCCTGCGCGACACCGTCGATCGCCTTGTGCAGGGCACGCAGCGTGTCCTCGTCGGCGGCGGTGTCGACGACGGTGACCTCGCCGGTCGACTCGTCGACGACGTTGCGCCACAGCCGCTGCAGCAGCCGGTACTGGCCGACCACGGCGCGCGTGTCCCAGGGACGCGAGACGTCCAGCGGGCCCATCGCCATCTCGTACAGGCGCAGGGTGTCGGCGCCGTACTCGGAGCAGATCTCGTCCGGCGTCACCGCGTTCTTCAGCGACTTGCCCATCTTGCCCAGGACGCGGCTGACCTTCTCGCCCTCGTACCAGAAGGCGCCGTCCCGCTCCTCGACCTCGGCCGCCGGCACGGCGATGCCGCGGGCGTCCCGGTAGACGAAGGCCTGGATCATGCCCTGGTTGTACAGCTTGTGGAACGGCTCGGCCGAGGAGATGTGGCCCAGGTCGAACAGCATCTTGGACCAGAAGCGCGCGTACAGCAGGTGCAGCACGGCGTGCTCGGCGCCGCCGACGTACAGGTCGACGCCACCGGTCGGCATGCCCTCGCGCGGGCCCATCCAGTACTGCTCGACGGCCGGGTCGACCAGCTTCTCGGAGTTGTGCGGGTCCAGGTAGCGCAGCTCGTACCAGCAGGAGCCGGCCCAGTTGGGCATGGTGTTGGTCTCGCGGCGGTAGCTCCGCGGACCCGCGCCGTCGCCCAGGTCCAGGGTGACGTTGACCCAGTCCTCGTTACGGGACAGCGGGGTCTCCGGCTGGGTGTCCGCGTCGTCCGGGTCGAAGGTGCGCGGCGAGTAGTCCTCGACCTCCGGCAGCTCCAGCGGCAGCATCGACTCGGGCAGCGAGTGCGCGACGCCGTCCTCGTCGTAGACGATCGGGAAGGGCTCGCCCCAGTACCGCTGGCGGCTGAACAGCCAGTCGCGCAGCCGGAAGTTGACGGTGCCCTCGCCGATGCCGCGGTCGGCCAGCCAGGAGGTGATCTTCGCCTTGGCGTCGACGACACCCAGACCGTCCAGCGAGATCTCGTCGTTGGCCGAGTTGACCAGCTTCGCCTCGTACGAGGCGAAGGCGTCGTCCCAGACCGACGGGTCCGTGCCGCGGTCGTCCGACGGCTCGACGACGCAGCGCATCGGCAGCTCGAAGGCGCGCGCGAAGGCGAAGTCGCGGGTGTCGTGCGCCGGGACGGCCATGATGGCGCCGGTGCCGTAGCCCATCAGGACGTAGTCGGCGATGAAGACCGGGACCTGCTCGCCGCTGACGGGGTTGGTCGCGAACGCGCCGGTGAAGACGCCGGTCTTGTCCTTGGCCTCGGCCTGTCGCTCGACGTCGGACTTGGAGGCGGCCTGCTTGCGGTAGGCGTCGACGGCCTCGGCCGGGGTGGCGTGTCCGCCGGTCCACACGTCGTGCGTGCCCTCGGGCCAGACGGCCGGGACGATCGTCGCGGCGCCGTCGACCAGGGGGTGCTCCGGAGCCAGGACCATGTAGGTGGCGCCGAACAGGGTGTCCTGGCGGGTGGTGAAGACGGTGATCGCGCCGGTGTCGCCGACCTTGAAGTCGACGCGGGCGCCCTCGGAGCGGCCGATCCAGTTCCGCTGCTGCAGCTTGATGGCCTCGGGCCAGTCCAGCGCGTCCAGGTCGTCCAGCAGGCGGTCCGCGTAGGCGGTGATCCGCATGTTCCACTGGCGCAGCTTGGACTTGAAGACGGGGAAGTTGCCGCGCTCGGAGCGACCGTCGGCGGTGACCTCCTCGTTGGCCAGGACCGTGCCCAGGCCGGGACACCAGTTGACGGGCGCGTCGGAGGCGTACGCCAGGCGGTACTCGCTCAGGACGTCGGAGCGCTCGGCGGCGGTCAGCTCGCTCCACGCGCGCGTGCCGGGGACCTCACGCGTGCCGTTCTCGAACTGCGCGATCAGCTCGGCGATCGGACGGGCCTTGCCGGCCTCGTCGTCATACCAGGAGTTGAAGATCTGCAGGAAGATCCACTGGGTCCACTTGTAGTACTCCGGGTCGATCGTGGCGAACGACCGGCGCTTGTCGTGGCCCAGGCCCAGCCGGCGCAGCTGGACCTTCATGTTCTCCATGTTGGCCTCGGTGGACACGCGCGGGTGCGTGCCCGTCTGCACGGCGTACTGCTCGGCCGGCAGGCCGAAGGCGTCGAAGCCCAGGGTGTGCAGCACGTTGTGACCGGTCATACGCGCGTGGCGGGCGTAGACGTCCGTGGCGATGTAGCCGAGCGGGTGGCCGACGTGCAGGCCCGCACCCGAGGGGTACGGGAACATGTCCATGATGAACTTCTTGGGCCGGGCGGCGATCTCGGGGTCGCCCGCCAGGTCACCGGAGGGGTTCGGCGCCTCGTACGTGCCCTCGGCGTCCCAGAAGTCCTGCCAGCGTGCCTCGATGTCGGCGGCCATGGCTGCCGTGTAGCGATGCGGGGCCGCCGTCTCGGCGGTCGTATTGATCTCGGTCATGGTCCTTGAAGCTCCATCGATCGTCTCTGCCCACTGCCACGAACTGCCGCTAAATGAAAAATCCCCTCGCACAGGAGGGGAAGCCGCGCCGACTCCGACGGGATGACGGTCGACGGGACGACGGTCATGCGCCGGGACTGATCAGCGCGGCTCGGTAAGCAGGAGGCGTACGGCACGCATGGCGCCAGGGTACCGCAGCGCCCGCGCGGGCCGCACCGGAGTTCCACGCGTGGACACGAAGAAGCGGGCCACCCGATCCGGGTGACCCGCTTCTTTTCTGTGGAGCTAAGGAGAATTGAACTCCTGACCTCCTGCATGCCATGCAGGCGCTCTACCAACTGAGCTATAGCCCCTTGCTGTTTTCCGTCTCCGTTTCGGTTTCCCTCGCGGCGACAGACAGAACATTAACCGGCTCCCCGGCAGATCTCCAAATCGATTCTCGGACCCCCTCCGACCTGCCCGGTAGGGTCGCCGACTGTGTCCGTCTCCGTGCTCTCGAAAACCCGCGCCCGGCCGTGGCCCCTGGCCACCGCCGCGGCTGTCTGCCTGCTCTCCTTCGTGTCCTTCTGGGTGGCACAACGCCTCGCCCACGTGAACATGCTCGACGTGATGGTCTACCGGGCCGAGGGCGAGACGGTACGGGCCGGCGGAGACCTCTACGCGATGCGCGCCACCTCGGCGGACCTCGCCATGACCTATCCGCCGTTCGCGGCCCTGCTGTTCGTCCCGCTGACCTTGGTGAGCGTCCCCGTGATGCGGACGCTCGCGACCGCGGGGAACCTGCTCCTGGTGATCGCCCTGGTCCAGCTGTCGCTCCAGCTGGTCCGCCCGGCGCTGTCCCGGACGGACCTGTGGCGTACGACACTGCTGGTCGCCGCGGCCGTGGTCTGGTGCGAGCCGGTGTGGACGACGCTGCGGTACGGCCAGATCAACCTGCTCATAGCGGTGGCGGTCCTGTGGGACCTCACGCGCCGCGAGGGCAGCCGCTGGGCCGGTCTGGGTATCGGTCTCGCGACAGCGGTAAAGCTCACACCGGGGCTCTTCGTGGTCCTGCTGCTGGCCGCCGGTCTGCTGCTGTGGCGCCGGAACCGCCGCTGGAACCAGTGGCTGCGCACGGGAGTGACGGCGACCGGGGTGTTCCTGGCGACGACGCTGGCCGTGGCGCTGGCCCTGCCGGCGGACTCGAATAAGTTCTGGACGGAGACGCTCTTCGCGACCGGCCGGGTCGGCTTCGCCGAGGAGACCGCGAACCAGTCCATCAGCGGCGTCCTGGCCCGGCTGATGCACACGGACTCCCCGGGCATCTGGTGGGTGCTGACCGCCGCCGTCATGGGCGGTGCGGCGATGTTCCTCGCGGTACGGGCCGCCGTCCGCGGCGACAAGGCGGTGGCCGTGATCATCTGCGCGTTCACGGCGCTGATGATCAGCCCGATCTCCTGGTCCCACCACTGGGTCTGGTGCGTGCCCCTGCTGATCCTGCTCGCGGACCGCGCCACGCGCGCGTGGCCGGTGACCGGTGTGGTGGCCGTGGCCTTCACGTCGTTCGCGCTGTGGTGGGTGCCGCACGACCCGGGCCGTCCCGAACTGGACCAGAACGCGGGCCAGATGCTGCTGTCCGCCGTCTATCCGCTGACGGCGACGGCCCTGCTCGTGGCGTACGTACTGGCGGAGCGGCGTCAGGCCCGGGATCAGGCTCTGGCGAAGGAGTAGAACCGCTTGAGGGTGCAGTGCTCGTCGAGGAGCCGGCCGTAGATCGGCTCCCCTTCCAGCTCGCGGTACGTCTCGATGGGGTCGCCTTTTATGATCAGCGCCCGCGCGCACTCCTCGCACCAGTACTGGAACTCGGGATTGACGGGGTCCATGTCGCGCACGATGGGCGTACCGCTGCCGCACCAGTCGCATTTCCGCCTGTGTGCACCCATCAGTCAGCTCCAGCTGTGGCCGCAGGCCGTGCACCCATAGGACACCCTGCCGTTGTCGCCGAGCACTTGGGTCACCCTCCCGTCCGGATCCTCGTCCCCCTCCGGCCGTCCGATTCTGCCATGGCCCCGCAAGGGGGTCAGCGCGCTCGCCGGGGCAGCCCGGACAGGGCGCCCACGACCGCCGCGGCGGCCAGGGCGAGGGTGGTCGCCCACAGCGCGTCGGCGGACCCCTGCGCTCCGGTAGTCGTCAGGCGCCCCAGGAAGACGGTGCCGAAGACGGCGACTCCGATGAGCTGGCCGAGCTGGGTGACGGTGGCGAGCAGTCCGCTGGCATCGGCCGCGTCCTCGGGCCGTACGGTGGCCAGCGCGCCGGTCAGGGCGGGGCTGAAGGCCAGCGCGATGCCCACACCCACTCCGCACAGGGCCGGGTAGAGCGCCCAGCCGCCCGTGCCGCCGTCCGCGAGGGACAGGCCGAGGGCGAGTGCGGCGGCGGCCGCGAGCAGGAATCCGCCCGGGATCAGCGCGCGTTGCGTCCGGGCCGGCCAGCGCCGCCAGGTCAGTCCGACGACGCCGAACGCGACCGCGGCGGGAACGAAGGTGAGTCCGGCGCGCAGGGCGCTGTGTCCGAGCCCGCCCTGCAGGTGCAGGGTGAGGGTGAACAGGAACCCGGCGTTGACACCCATCGCCACGGCGATCCGGAGGACCGCCCGTCCCATGCCGGGAACGCGCAGGACGCGCGGGGCGATGAGGGGCGCGCCACCGCGCCGGGCGAGGCCCGCTTCGTACGCGCCGAACACGGCGAGGAGCGCGAGGGAGCCGCCGAGCGAGACCCATGACCACAGCGGCCAGTCCTGCTCCTCCCCGAGGACCAGGGGGACGGTCAGCAGGGACACGGCGGCCGCGAGGAGCAGCAGTCCCGGCAGGTCGAGGCCGCGGGCCCGCTCGGGCCCGGTGGGGGCGTCGCGCGGGAGGGTCCGGGCGCCGAGGGCGAGCAGGGCGAGCCCGATCGGCACGTTGACCAGGAAGACCGGCCGCCAGCCGGCGCCGAACAGGTCGGCGCTGACGAGGACGCCGCCGACGACCTGGCCGGCGGCGGCGCCGGTGGCCAGGACCGCCGAGTAGGCGCCGAGCGCCCTGACCCGGTTCTCGCCCGTGAAGTTCCGTTGGATGAGGCTGAGCACCTGCGGGATCATCAGGGCGGAGCCGGCGCCCTGGACCAGCCGGAAGGCGATCAACTGGCCGGTTTCGGCGGCGAGTCCGCAGGCCAGCGAGGCCGCGGTGAAGAGGGCGAGGCCGCCGAGGTACATCCGGCGGTGGCCGAGCAGGTCGCCGAGGCGTGCGCCGGTGATGAGCAGCACCGCGTAGGTGATGGTGTATCCGGCGACGACGAGCTGAAGTCCGGCTCCGGACGCGGAGAGTTCGGCGCGGATGGTGGGGGCGGCGACGTTGACGATGAAGACGTCGAGGAGTGCCATGAACTGGGCGGCCAGCACCACGCTGAGCAGCGGTCCGGGGCGATTGTCGGTGCCACCGTCTTTACTGAGTACGGGACGTGTTGTGGTCGAGGGCATGCGAGGAGCGTGCCCCCGGTCTGATACGGGTAACGAGAGCCCGCCGATACTGGTACTGACACCACCTGGCAACGGCGGCACGGGGACTCGACCATGGGGGTGTGACGACTTTGGCAGCTGTACCGATCCAGCCGCGCCGACGGCCTGAGCTGGCCGCGTTCCTGCGCAGCCGCAGGGCCCGGGTGACCCCGGAGGACGTGGGCATGCCGCCGGGACTCCGCCGCCGCACACCGGGGCTGCGCCGCGAGGAGGTCGCCCAGCTCTCCGGGGTCGGCGTGACCTGGTACACCTGGCTGGAGCAGGGCCGTCCGATCAACGCCTCGGCGCAGGTGCTCGACGCCGTCGCCCGTACGCTCCGCCTCGACCGGCCCGAGCGCGAGCACCTCTACCACCTCGCCGAGGTGCCGTACGCCCCCGAGCACACCACCCCCGACATCGAGGTCGTCAGCCCCGAGATCCAGGGCATCCTCGACGCGCTGGACCCGCACCCGGCGGTGCTCTACAACGCGCGGTACGACGTGCTGGCGACCAACACCACCTACGAGCGGCTCTTCCTGTGGGAGGGAAGCAGGATGGACACGGGCCCGTTCGGTTTACGCAACGTGCTGTGGGCGCTGTTCACCGCGTCGGAGCCGACGTGCCCCCTGGTCAACCGGGAGCAGGAGCTGCCGCTCATGGTGGCCCAGCTGCGGGGCGCCTACGGACGGCACGTGGGCGAGCCCTCCTGGGAGGCGTTCGTCCGGCGCCTGGCGGAGGCCAGCCCGCTCTTCGCGCGGCTCTGGCGCAGCGGCGACGTGGTCCCGCCGGGGACCCGGGTGAAGACCTTCCGTCACGAGTCGGTCGGCGAGATGCGGATGACCTCGGTCTCCCTGTCCGTCAACGGGATGCCGGAGTGCCGGATCGTGACGTACACGCCCAACGACGAGGAGAGCCGCCGTGCGATCCGCGGGCTGGGCGGAAACAACGAATCCCGCCCCCTGTTGGGGACGGGATTCGGCGACTGTGGAGCTAAGGAGAATTGAACTCCTGACCTCCTGCATGCCATGCAGGCGCTCTACCAACTGAGCTATAGCCCCTCGTGTTCTTCGCGCTCTGCGCTGCGAACAAGAAGAACTTTAGCCTGTGACCTGCCGGAAAGTGAAATCCGGGTCCGGCAGGCCGCTCACGTGCCTCAGTCGTCGTCGCCGAGGACCGGCTCGGGCAGCGTGCCCGCGTTGTGCTCCATCAGGCGCCAGCCACGGGCGCCCTCTCCGAGGACGGACCAGCAGCAGTTGGAGAGCCCGCCCAGGCTCTCCCAGTGCTGGGCCTCCAGGCCCAGGAGCCGGCCGATGGTGGTGCGGATCGTGCCGCCGTGGCTCACGATGACGAGCGTGCCGTCCTCGGGGAGCTTCTCGGCGTGTTCGAGAACCACCGGAGCGGCCCGGTCGGCCACCTCGGTCTCCAGCTCGCCGCCGCCCCGGCGCACGGGCTCGCCGCGCTTCCAGGCGGCGTACTGCTCGCCGTACCGGGCGACGATCTCGTCGTGGGTCAGCCCCTGCCACTCCCCCGCGTACGTCTCGCGCAGCGCGGAGTCGTGGGCGACGGTGTGGCCGGTGAGCGCGGCGAGCTCGGCGGCGGTGGCCGCCGCCCGCTTCAGGTCGGAGGCCACGACGGCGTCCGGCTTCAGCGCGGCGAGCAGCCGGGCGGCCCGGCGCGCCTGGGCGACGCCGGTCTCCGTCAGCTCGATGTCCGTGGACCCCTGGAACCGGCGCTCCAGGTTCCAGGAGGTCTGGCCGTGACGCCAGAGGACGATACGGCGGCCGATGCCGCCCTTGGTGGTGCTCAGCTCAGCTCACCGTCCGGTCCCTCGGGCAGGCCGGAGCCGGCGTCGATGTCGGCACCGGTCAGGGCGGCGTGCTCGGCTGCCTTGCCGCGGGTCTTCAGGGCTTCCTCGGGCAGCGGGAGCTCGGGGCAGTCCTTCCACAGGCGCTCGAGCGCGTAGAAGACACGCTCCTCGCTGTGCTGGACGTGGACGACGATGTCGACGTAGTCCAGGAGGATCCAGCGGGCGTCGCGGTCGCCCTCGCGGCGCACCGGCTTGGCGCCGAGGTCCTTGTTGAGCCGCTCCTCGATCTCGTCGACGATCGACTTGACCTGGCGGTCGTTGGGGGCGGAGGCGAGCAGGAAGGCGTCGGTGATCGACAGCACGTCGCTGACGTCGTACGCGATGATGTCGTGAGCGAGCCGGTCGGCAGCCGCCAGGGCGGCGGCGTTGACGAGCTCGATGGAGCGATCCGTAGCGGTCACAAGCAGGCTTTCGTCGGCGGTCCAGTACCCCTCCAGGGTCTCACGGACCGCCGACGACGCCGCCAACGTTTACCGGGGGCCGCTATCGGGCCTCCGGGACCTTGTAGTCCTGGCCCAGGACGACGGTCACCGAGGCCGTTCCCGAGGGCTTGCCCTTCTCGACCGAGCCGGCCGGGAGACCCAGGGTCTTGGCCACCTCGGCCGCCGTCGCCTTCTGGGCCTCGTCACCGTAGATGACCTGCGACTTCTCCTGGGTGTCCGTCTCGGATCCACCGATGAAGGCGTAGCCGCCGTTGATCAGGACGACCCGGGCCGCCTCGGTCGCGTCCTTGCCGGATCCGTCCCGCAGGGAGACCCGCGGCACATCGCCGGCGTCGGGGGCGGAGACCTTGCCGCCGAGGATGTCCTTCACCACGCTGTCGCTCGCGCCCTCGGCCAGAGAGCCGTCCTGGGCGACCGGCAGCAGGGCCGTCTTGTGTGCGCCGATCTTGGCGTGCTCTGCGAGCTTGGCGAGGGAGGCGCCGAGGTCCTTCTCGGGGAGCGACGGGTCGAGGATCTGGACCAGGGACTCGACGGTGACCGTGGCGGCCTTGGGGTCGTCGGAGATCTTCCGCAGCACCCCGTACAGGACCTGACCGAAGCGCTGGAGCTGCTTGGCCTCGGCCTCGCCGGGGGCCCGGTAGGTCGCGTAGGCGACGGCCGCGCGGCCGTTCAGGGTCTGCTTCTCGCCCTTCTGGACGAGCGGCCCCGCGCCCTTCCTCGTGTCGGGCACGGCCGTGTCCGTGTCGACCTCGATGCTGCTGACCAGCTCGACGAGGTTCTCCAGGAACGGGGTGTCCAGCCGCCAGGTGCCGGTGATCTTCGCACCGAGGAGGTTGCCGATCGCCTCGCGGGTGCCGCCCGAACCGTCTTCCTCGACCGACTTGCCGAGGGTGGTCGCGGAACCCTCTCCGTCGGCAACGGCGAGGTTGTCGGGGAGCAGGACGGTGGTGCCCTGCTTGGTGGTGGTGTTGTCCACGAGCAGGGCGGTGGAGGTCCCGCCGCGCCTCGTGTCGTGGAGGTGGACGACGATCGTGTCGCGCTTCTGCGGGCCGGTCGCCGTGTTCTCTTGCTGCTCCGGGGCGGAGGTGCCGGGGAGCATCCCCGCGGACCAGAGGTAGCCGACACCGCCCACGGCGGCGAGCACGAGGACGACCACGAGCGCGACGATCCGGTTGCGGCCGCGCCGCCTGGCCTCCTCGCGCCGCTCCGAGCGGCTCTCGGTGAACTTCAGCCAGTCGATGACGTCCTCGGAGTCCTCGTCGGGCTCCTCGATGAACGAGAACTGCTCGGTCCGGTACTCCCGGTCGTCGTCTTCGCCCTGGCGCGCCGGGCCGGGCCGCTCGGACGCGGGGCGCTGACCGGGGACACCGGCCGGCGCCGCGACGGGACCGGCGGGCGCGGCCTGCACCGCCCGGGTGGTCGGCATGGCCTGCGTCGTCGGCATCGCCTGCGTGGCCTGTACGGGGGCGGGCTCGGCCTGCGCGGCCCACTGCTGCCCGGTGTCCGTGTCGTACGAGGGGTAGGCGTAGCCCTGCTGCCCGTACGGGTCGTACTGCGGCTGCTGGACGGGCTGGGCGGGCTGCTGCTGCTGGGCATAGGGGTCGTAGCCGTACGCCTGCTGTTGCGGCGGCTGCTGCGACTGCTGCTGCTGACCGCCGTACGGGTCGTAGTGCTGCTGACCGGACTGCTGCGGTGGCTGCGGCTGCTGGTACACCGGCTGTCCGTACTCGTCGTAGCCGATGATCTGCGGCTGCGGATAGTACGGATCGTACGGATTCTGCTGGTCGTTCACCGGTGGCCCTCCCCGAAGCTCACTCGCCGCGGTACAACTGGCGCTTGTCGATGTAGCGCACCACACCGTCCGGGACGAGATACCAGACGGGATCGCCCTGCGCGACCCGCGCCCGGCAGTCGGTGGACGAGATGGCGAGCGCGGGAACCTCGACCAGCGAGACCCCGCCCTTGGGCAGTCCGTCGTCGGTGAGGTCGTGGCCCGGCCGGGTGACGCCGATGAAGTGCGCGAGTGAGAAGAGCTCCTCGGCGTCGCGCCAGGTGAGGATCTGCGACAGCGCGTCGGCCCCGGTGATGAAGAAGAGGTCCGAGTCGCTGTTGAGAGAGCGCAGGTCCCTCAGCGTGTCGATGGTGTAGGTCGCGCCGGGCCGGTCGATGTCGATCCGGCTGACCGAGAACTGCGGGTTGGACGCGGTGGCGATGACCGTCATCAGATAGCGGTCCTCCGCCGCCGACACGGTCTTGTGCCCCTTCTGCCACGGCTGCCCGGTCGGCACGAACACCACCTCGTCGAGGTGGAACAGGGCGGCCACCTCGCTGGCGGCCACCAGGTGACCGTGGTGGATCGGGTCGAACGTTCCGCCCATCACGCCGAGTCGGCGTTTGCCGCGGCCGCCGGTAGACACTTCCTGCTCTCCCATGCGTGCAGAGCCTACTGGCACCGCGGCGGACGCCGGATCAGCGGTCCTCGGATCAGCGGTCGCGGTTGAAGCGCGTGGTGATCCACAGCAGCAGGAGCAGCGCACCGAGGGCGCCGAGGCCGGTGACGTAGGGGCTGAGGCTGTCGTGGTTGCCACCGTGCTCGGCGGCGCCCTCGGCGAGCGTGACCAGGTTGGCAGCGGTGCTGTGGAGGCTCATCGTCAGCAGGACCTATCGATCGGGAATGGGAGCGGAGACTTCGCGCACATCGTATGCGGGCCGTCCGGGCACTCTCACGCCGACTCAGGCGTTCGCGTTGTCGACGATGTTGGTGTCGGTGCCGGCCTCGGTTATCCACAGGCTCCGGCACGCCATGGTGCCAACGCCTAGGCTGGGTTCCGTCAGGGGGACGAGCACCGACTCGTACGAACAGGGGGCATCCATGACCGAGAACCACCAGGGGAACGTGCCGAGCAGGCAGCGAAAGCGGTTCCCCGGCATCTCCTCGCGGGCCTATGAACATCCGGCCGACCGCTCCGCGCTGGTCGCGCTGCGGAAACTCACCGGTTTCGACACCGCTTTCAAGGCACTCAGCGGACTCCTCCCCGAGCGCAGCCTGAGACTGCTCTTCCTCTCCGACTCCGTCCGGGTGAGCGACGCGCAGTTCGGCCAGCTCAACGACATGCTGAGGGACGCCTGTTACATCCTGGACCTGGAGAAGGTCCCGTCGATGTACGTCACGCAGGACCCCAAGCCCAACGCGATGTGCATCGGCATGGACGAGCCGATCATCGTCGTCACCACCGGCCTGGTGGAGCTGCTCGACGAGGAGGAGATGCGGGCGGTCATCGGCCACGAGGTGGGGCACGCGCTCTCCGGCCACTCCGTGTACCGCACGATCCTCCTCTTCCTCACCAACCTCGCGCTCAAGATCGCCTGGGTGCCGCTGGGGACCGTGGCGATCACGGCCATCGTGACGGCGCTGCGCGAGTGGTTCCGGAAGTCGGAGCTCTCCGCCGACCGGGCCGGGCTCCTCGTCGGGCAGGACGTGCAGGCCTCGATGCGCGGTCTGATGAAGATCGCCGGCGGCAACCACCTCCACGAGATGAACGTGGACGCGTTCCTCGCCCAGGCCGACGAGTACGAGAAGGCCGGTGACCTGCGGGACTCGGTCCTGAAGATCCTCAACGTGCTGCCCCGCTCGCACCCCTTCACCACCGTGCGGGCCGCCGAGCTGAAGAAGTGGTCGGAGAGCCGCGACCACCAGCGGATCATGGACGGGCACTACCCCCGGCGCTCCGAGGACAAGGACACCTCGGTCACGGACGCCTTCCGCGAGTCGGCGGGGCACTACGCCGAGACGGTGCGGACGAGCAAGGATCCGCTGATCAAGCTCGTCGGGGACATAGCCGGTGGCGCCGGTGACCTCGCGGGCGACCTGGGCGGGCGACTGCGCAACCGCTTCGGCGGCCAGGGCAGCGGTCCGAGCTCCAAGGAGACCGACGGAGAGCCCGGCAGCGGGGCCGCCGACGGTAAGGCGGCGGACGGCAGGACCGGGGACGGTCAGAGCGAGGGCTGAGCGCTCGGCGCCAGCGCACCGCAGAGGGACGGGGCCGCGGGCCTGGTCGTGGCGTACGGGTCGGTGACCGCCGGCCCGCCCGCCTCCGGGGCCCGCGCTCCGGCCAGGAGCGGCTTCAGGATGCCGGTGGAGCCGGGGCCGCACGCCTGCGGTCCGGCCTCCACCGTGCTGGCCAGCAGCTCGGCCCGGTGCATGCGCAGGTCTTCACGGTCGAAGCGGAAGTGCACCACGCGGTGGACGGTGAAGAGCGAGGCCGCGGCGGCCGGTCCGGCGCCCTCGGTCGCCGGGCGCAGCGCGTAGGTGAACGTGTGGTCGGCGGTGACGTCCAGCGTGTCCGGACCGGACTCCTCGAAGCGGAGCGTGCCCTGCACGCGGGTGCCGGGGTCGGCGAGCGCGACCTGCCGCGGGTCGAAGCGGACGAGCCAGCCGGCGAGGGCGTGCCGTCCGTCGTCGGCCGGTGACTCGACGCTCCGGTCGAACTGCTCCAGCTGGTCGGGGTCGAGCAGCAGCCGGACGGGCCGCACGGTCGTCCCGGAGAGGGTGTCGGGCTCCAGGGACGAGGCGACGAGGTAGTCCTTGGCGATGGCGAGGGCGGTGACGACCTGGCTCTCGGCGAAGTGGGAGGTGCGTCCGACGACGGGCAGATTGATGCCGGCGGCTCCCGTGCGGTACTCGGCGACCGGGCTGTGGTCGAAGAGCTGATCGGGCTGCCCGCCGGGGACGGTGCCCTGCGGGGCGAGCGGGACCACGGTGGTCCGCAGCGGTGCGGCCCGCTGGTCGACGGGGGGCTGGTACGGGTTGCGCACGCCCAGGTAGATGGCGGTGCCGAAGGCGAGGAGGATCAGCAGGACCAGCAGGACGGCCTGGCGGGAGCCGGTTCGGCCCTCCCGGGCGGCCCGGGACCGGACGGCCTGGGCGTACTCCCCCATCCGCTCCTGGGCGGAGAACTCCTGGAGGCGGGCAGCACGGACGAACGCCTCGTCGAAGACGACGGATCGGTATTCGTCCTCACCACCGCCGGGGAGACCCTCGGGTGTCCCCTCAGGCGGGTCGCCACGCCCTGCCATACCTTCAGGGTAGGTCGGCGGGGGCTTTGGTAAACGCCGAGGTGCGCGACAACTTCGGAAGAGTTCCGCCGTCAGGGTGTACGGGGAGCGACGGAGACCCGCGGCGGCGCGTATGCGGCGGGCGGGGCGGGGGCCGGGTTCGGGGTGTCCACGCCGGTGGTGGCAGGCGGGGGGATCCGGTCCTGGCGGTTGGCGACGGCGCCGCGATAGACGGCGCTGAAGGCGAGGGCGACCATGCCGATGCCCATGAGGAGGGCCAGGGCCCAGGCGACGGGCCGGTGCCAGCGAGGGCTGCCCCGGTAGGGGCGCAGGGCGCCTCCGTGGCGGCCGTAGGGGCTGGCGTCGTCCCCGATGTCGTCGGGCTCGTAGGTGAGGCCGACGGGGTCGCGGCCGTCCTCGTAGGGGTCGTCGTCGGCGGATCCGCCGCCGGCGCGGGCCCGGGCGGATTCGGCCTCGGCGCGGGCCTGGGCAGCGGCGAGGAGTCGCTCGACGGCGCTCGGCTCGTGCACCGTGGCGGCCCGTACGAAGGCCTCGTCGAAGACCACGGCGGCGAAGTCCTCGGACGCGCCTCCGCGGTCGACAGAGTCCTCAGGGTCCCCGCCGTCCGGAAACGGCGTGCCCCCCACGTCGTCCGGCACGGTTTCAGAGTAGACCCGGGAGGTGGTTTTGGGCAGGGAGAGTGCGAACCCTCCCCGCCCGTACCGAAAGGAGCCGGTTATCGAACGTGACCGTCGCCGGTGACGATGTACTTGGTCGAGGTCAGCTCGGGAAGCCCCATGGGGCCCCGGGCGTGGAGCTTCTGCGTGGAGATGCCGATCTCGGCGCCGAATCCGAACTGCCCGCCGTCCGTGAACCGGGTGGAGGCGTTCACGGCCACCGTGGTGGAGTCGACCAGCTGGGTGAAACGGCGCGCCGCGGCCTGCGAGGTGGTGACGATCGCCTCGGTGTGACCGGACGACCACGTGCGGATGTGCTCCACGGCCTTGTCGAGGGAGTCGACGACGGCGGCGGCGATGTCGTACGACAGGTACTCGGTCTCCCAGTCCTCGGGCGTGGCCGGTACGACGGTGGCCTTGGAGGCCGGGGCGTGGGCGAGGACCCGCTCGTCGGCGTGGACGGTGACGCCGGCCTCGGCGAGGGCGTCGAGGGCCCGGGGCAGGAAGGCGTCGGCGATGTCCTGGTGGACGAGGAGGGTCTCGGCGGCGTTGCAGACGCTGGGCCGCTGGGCCTTGGAGTTGACCAGGATGTCGACGGCCATGTCGAGGTCGGCGTTGGCGTCGACGTAGACGTGGCAGTTGCCGGTGCCGGTCTCGATGACCGGGACGGTGGACTCCTCGACGACGGTGCGGATGAGGGAGGCGCCGCCGCGCGGGATGAGGACGTCGACGAGGCCGCGGGCGCGCATCAGCTCGCGGACCGATTCGCGGGACTCGCCGGGGACGAGCTGGATGGCGTCGGCGGGCAGTCCGGCGCCGCCGACGGCGTCGCGCAGGACCTTCACCAGGGCGGTGTTGGAGGCGTACGCGGAGGACGAACCGCGGAGCAGGACGGCGTTGCCGGACTTGAGGCAGAGGGCGGCGGCGTCCACGGTGACGTTGGGGCGGGCCTCGTAGATGATGCCGACGACGCCGAGCGGGACGCGGACCTGGCGGAGGTCGATGCCGTTGGGGAGGGTCGAGCCGCGGACGACTTCGCCGACGGGGTCGGGCAGCGCGGCGACGTGGCGGACGTCGGCGGCGATGGCCCGGACGCGCTCGGGCGTGAGGGTGAGCCGGTCGATGATGCCCTCGTCGGTGCCGGCCTCGCGGGCCTTGGCGATGTCCTCGGCGTTGGCCTCGACGATCTCGGCGGTACGGACTTCGAGGGCGTCCGCGATCGCCAGCAGGGCATCGTCCTTGGCCGAGCGCGGGAGTGGCGCGATTTCGGCGGCGGCGCCACGGGCCCGGTAGGCGGCCCGGGTGACCGGGGAGAGGTTGTCGAGGGGCGTGAGCGAGGTCATGCCCGCAGGGTACTGGCACCCCTGCGGACATCCCTCACGTATCCCGCACTCCGAGACACCCTCAGTAGGGGTGGACACCGACCGGGGCCGCCGGTGGCGGGCCGTAGCCCTCCGCGATCCGCTGGTGGTAGGTCTCGCGGTCGATGACCTCGAGGCCGACGATCTCCCAGGGCGGCAGCTTGGCGGTCTGGCGGTGCTCGCCCCACAGACGCAGGGCGACGGCCGCGGCGTCGTGCAGGTCGCGGGCCTCCTCCCAGTACCGGATCTCGGCGTGGTCGTTGGCGTAGCGGCTGGTCAGCAGGAAGGGGTGGTCATGTGCCAGCTGTTCGAGCCCGCGCCGCACCTCCTTCAGCGGTGACTCCGCTCCGGAGACGCTGAGGGTGATGTGCCAGAGTTTGGACAGGGGCCGCTCCTCGGCGCGTGATTCCCGTGTCTCGGTGGTGGTCTCGGTCTTCGTGTCCGTGGACCTGTCCCGTGCCTCGTCGAAGTCGGCTCCGGCCTCGACACTGGTCAGGGCGCGTTCGGCAGTCCCGCGGGGCGATGCCCCAGGGCGCGCTCGTCTCACCGGCGGCCTCCTGTGTGTGGTGCTGTACCCCGCCTTGCTACTTACCCCCGAGACAAAGTTGACCAGCCCGAGGCGGCAGATGGGGCGGTTTTGGTAAACGTCCCTTCCGGATGGCCGTACTTTCAGCCGTTTCAGCGGATGACGACCAGGTCGTCGCGGTGGACGACCTCGCGCTCGTACTCAGGGCCGAGTTCCCTGGCGAGCTCGGGGGTGGACCGGCCGAGGAGCTGGGGGATCTCCTTGGCGTCGAAGTTGACGAGTCCGCGGGCGACGGCCCGTCCCTCGGTGTCGCGGAGTTCGACGGGGTCACCGGCGACGAAGTCGCCCTCGACGCCCGCGATACCGGCCGCGAGCAGGGACTTCTTGCCCTCGACGACGGCCCGTACGGCTCCGGCGTCGAGGGTCAGGGAGCCCTGCGGGGTGGACGCGTGGGCGAGCCAGAGGAGCCGGTCGGCGGAGCGGCGGCCGGTGGGGTGGAAGTACGTGCCGGTGTCACGGCCCGCGAGGGCGTCGGCGGCGCGGCTCGCGGAGGTGAGGACCACGGGGGTGCCGGCGGCGGCGGCGATCCGGGCCGCCTCGACCTTGGTGACCATGCCGCCGGTGCCGACGCCGGCCTTGCCCGCCGCGCCGATCTCGACGTGGGCGATGTCCTGGGGGCCGGTGACCTGCGCGATCCGCGCCGTGCCGGGCTTGGCCGGGTCGCCGTCGTACAGCCCGTCGACGTCGGAGAGCAGGACGAGCAGGTCCGCCCGGACGAGGTGGGCGACGAGGGCGGCGAGCCGGTCGTTGTCGCCGAAGCGGATCTCGTCCGTGGCGACGGTGTCGTTCTCGTTGACGACGGGCAGCGCGCCCATGGCGAGGAGCTGGTCGAGCGTCCGGTAGGCGTTGCGGTAGTGGGCGCGGCGGCTGGTGTCGTCCGTGGTGAGGAGGACCTGGCCGACGCGGACGCCGTAGCGGGCGAAGGAGGCGGTGTAGCGGGCGACGAGGAGGCCCTGGCCGACGCTGGCGGCGGCCTGCTGGCGGGCGAGGTCCTTGGGGCGGCGGGTGAGGCCGAGCGGAGCGAGACCTGCCGCGATGGCGCCGGAGGAGACGAGGACGATCTCCTTCTCGCCACCGCTCCGGACCTTGGCGAGGACGTCCACGAGGGCGTCGACGCGGTCGGCGTCGAGGCCTCCGGAGGCGGTGGTGAGCGAGGAGGAGCCGACCTTGACGACGATCCTGCGGGCCTCCGTCACGTACTGCCTTGCCACGTCCGTCTGTCCCGTCACCTGCGTCGTCACCTGCGTCGTCCTCACTCGGCTGTCCCGCGCGCCGCGTGTGCCCCGCCGCGACTGCCAGGCAATCTACGCGAGCCGGGAGGGCTGCCGCTCGTCCATTCCGTTCTCTGGACCGGACCCGTCCGGGCCCTCGGGCGGCTTGCGGGGCACCAGGATCCGCTGGGAGATCAGATAGGTGAACGGGATCGCGACGACGGCCGCGACGAGGGGCGCGATCCTGTCGTCCATGCCGGCCCAGGTGACGAGCGCGTACAGGCCGACGCTCTGCACGAGGTAGTTCGTGACGTTGGTGAGGGGGAAGAGGGCGAACTTCTTCCACGTCGGCCGGGTGCGGTAGGTGAAGTAGGTGTTGAGGAAGAAGGAGCCGATCATGCTGAGGAGGAAGGCGAGGGAGTACGCGGCGAAGTACGGCATCCAGGGATGGAGCAGCAGGTAACACCCGAAGAACGTGCAGGTGTTGACGCCGCCGACCAGTGCGAACCGGAAGATCTCGGCCAGCCGCGCCCGCCGCGCGCCCCCCACGGCCCGCGCGCCCCCCGCGCCGGACGTGCCGGACGCCATCAGTGCTCCCTGTCGGTGGCCACGACGCGGATGCGCTCGGCGGCGGCACGCTCGGCCGCCCCCCGCCCGAAGGAGCGGTGGGTCTCCTTCACGAGGAAGTGCGGCCGCCGTTTCGTCTCGTAGTAGATCCGGCCGATGTACTCGCCGATCAGCCCCAGCATCACCATCTGTACTCCCCCGAGCCCCACGATGATCGCGACCAGGGTGACGTATCCGGGTGCGGTGACGCCCTGGGTGATCGCCGCGACGGCCACCCAGGCCGCGTACAGGACGGCGAGGCCGCTGAGCATCATGCCCAGCCAGAGCGCGATGCGCAGCGGGCGGTTGTTGAAGGAGATCAGCCCGTCCATGCCGTAGTTGAGCAGGGAGCTGAACTTCCACTTCGTCTCGCCGCCCTCGCGCGCGGCGTTCTGGTAGTCGAAGGTGACGGTGTCGAAGCCGATCCAGGAGAAGAGACCCTTGGAGAAGCGGTTGTACTCGGGCAGCGAGAGCAGGGCGTCGACGGCGGGGCGGGACAGCAGCCGGAAGTCCCCGACCCCGTCGGTGAGTTCCACGTCGACCCAGCGATTGACGGCCCGGTAGTACACGCGGCTGAGCGCCGAGCGGAGCTTCTTGTCCCCCTCACGGGTCCGCCGCGCCATGACCTGGTCGTGACCCTGCTGGTAGAGGTCGAGCATGCGCGCGAGGAGCTCGGGCGGGTGCTGGAGATCGGCGTCCATGATCACCACGGCGTCACCGGTGGACTTGCGCAGGCCGGCGAGCATGGCGGCCTCCTTGCCGAAGTTACGGCTGAAGGAGGCGTACTGGGTGCGGTGCGGGTGCCGGGCGGCGATCGCGCGCAGCTTGCCGAGGGTTCCGTCGGAGCTGCCGTCGTCCACGTAACAGATCTCGTAGCCGACCGGGAGGCCGTCGAGCACCTGGCGCATGCGCGCGTCGAACCGTTCGACGACGTCCTCCTCGTTGTAGCAGGGGACGACGACGGAAAGCCTGGTCATGGAACGGTCACTCCAGAGGGATGAGCGAGAGTACGTCCTGAGGGACCGCCACCGAACTCTCCTTCGAGCAGCGCGGCCACGGTACTGAGCGGCGGTGACCGCCGGGCATCGCGCGGGTGACCTCTCCCGGTCGGCATGTCGTCCATGCAGCAAAGCATGCGGGGAAGATATTCATATACCGGGCATCCATACCCATTTGTCACCCATAGAGACGCCGTGCCGCGAACCTTGACCACCTGGAGCGATGACCGGTGAGTAGGACGACCCCTCCGGAGCACAGTGATGCGCCGCTCCCGACCGACACCAGGGACGAGGACGGAGCCGGGGACGGGCGCAAGGGCGGGGGCGCGGTCGGCCCCCGGCGGGCGCTGTCCTGGATCGCCCTCGTCGTCACCGCCGGGGCCGGCGCGCTCCTCTCGGTCGGCGCCTTCCTCGGGCTCTACGTACGCCCCACGTCGGACGACTGGTGCGCCCTGTGGAAGGCCCGCGACATGGGGGTCCTGGGCATCACCTGGGACTTCTACCGCACGCAGAACGGGCGCGTCACCAACGCCTTCCTCACCGGCCTGGTCTACTCCGACGACATGCGGGGGCCGAAACTGCTGCCCGCCCTCCTCGTGGTCGCGATCGGCGCCGGACTCTTCCTCCTCGGCCGCGCCGCGCTGCGCGCCCTGCGCCTGCCCGGCCCTCCCCCCGTCCTGCTCGCCGCGGCCGCGGCGCTCCTGTCCGCGCTGCTGTTCTTCGCCGGCACCCGCTCGTACCAGGTGCTGCTCTGGGCCCCGGCGACGATCTCCCACACCCTGCCGAGCGTGATCGGCCTCGGGGCGGTGCTCTGCGCCGTCCGGGCCGCGCGCAGCGGCCACCGGTGGGCCCGGACCACGGCGGTGGCCGCGGCGTTCCCGGTCGGAGCGGCGCTCGGCATGCTCAGCGAACCCTTCGCCATGGTGGCCGGGCTGCTCGCGGGCACCACCGCGCTCCTCTGCCTGCCCAGGCTCGGCTGGACGAAGGACCGGTACGTGCCGACCTGGTGCGCGTCGGCATGCCTCGGGCTCGCCGCCGGCCTCGTCCTGCTCTCCACGTCACCCGGCGCGCGGTGGCGGCGCGCCCAGCACCCGCAGGAGCCGCTGACGGCCGCGGCGGTGGGAGAAACGTTCCGCGACTGGTGGCACGTGTGGGAGACGATCGGGGGCCAGGGAGCGTACGCGGGCGCAGCCGCCGTCGGCGCGCTCCTGGGCCTCGGCCTGGGCCTGACCCGCGCCCCGGACCGCGCCCCGGCGCACGGCGGGACCGCCGTCGGACTCCCTGCGCGCGGGCTGTTCCGGATCGCGGTGCTCCTGCCGCTGCCGCTCATCGCCCTCGCGAGCCTGGCCGTCACGTACGGGCTGCGCACCGGCTACGGAGACGTGGGCTGGACGTACGGGCGCACCTGGACGAGCTTCCTGCTCCCGCTGCTGCTCACGCTCTGCGCGTACGGGACGTGGGGCGGCTACCGGCTGGGGCTCCTGCTCCGGGCGCCCGGCCGGCCCGCCGCCCGCGCCGCGGTGCTCGTCGCGGTGGGCGCGGTCGCCGTCGGGAGCACGGCCGCCCTGGTGCGGCCGGTGTACGAGCTGACCACGAGCACGGTGGTACGCGCGACCGCCTGGGACCGGCAGAACGCGCGGATCCGGGCGGAGGTCGCGGCGGGCGCCCGCGAGGTCGCCTACGAGCCGCTCCTCGTCGGCGGGCTGACGGAGCCGCTGTTCGCCCGCACGTACGAGCGGGACTGGGCGGCGCAGTGCGCGGCCACGTACTACGGCGTGGACCGCATCCACCGCCCCTGACGGCACCTGCCCACGACACGACGGAGTGGGGCGCCCCGGGCCTGACCCGGGACGCCCCACTCCCTACTACTGGCTGCGAGCTACGCCGTGCGGGACGACCGGTTCGCGCTCCAGCCCTCCCAGGCGGAGCTGATCATGGAGCGGACGTCGTGACGCGCCTTCCAGCCGAGCTCCGACTCGATGCGCTCCGCGGAGGCGACCACGCGGGCCGGGTCGCCCGGCCGGCGCGGGGTGACGAGGGGCTCGACGCTGTGACCGGTGATCTCGTTGATCAGGTCGACCATCTCGCGCACCGACACGCCCTCGCCGCGCCCGATGTTCAGGGTCAGCGCGGCCGTCTCGCCGGCCTCGCCCGCCGCGGCGAGCGTGCGGGCCGCCGCGAGGTGGGCGTCCGCGATGTCGGCGACGTGGATGTAGTCGCGGATGCAGGTGCCGTCCGGCGTCGGGTAGTCGTCACCGAAGATGCGCGGGGACTCGCCGGCGTCGAGCCGCTCGAAGACCATCGGCACCAGGTTGAAGACACCGGTGTCGGCGAGCTCGGGGGCCGCGGCGCCCGCCACGTTGAAGTACCGCAGGCAGGCGGTGGAGATCCCGTGGGCCTGGCCGACCGCCCGCGCCATCCACTCGCCGACGAGCTTGGTCTCGCCGTACGGGCTGAGCGGCAGGCACTCGGTGTCCTCGGTGACGAGGTCCACGTCGGGCATGCCGTAGACGGAGGCGGAGGAGGAGAAGAGGAAGCTCTTCACCCCGGCGCCGGCGGCGGCCTCCAGGATGGTCTGCAGACCCGTCACGTTCTCGCGGTAGTAGAACAGCGGCAGCTCGACCGACTCGCCGACCTGCTTCTTGGCCGCCAGGTGGACGATGCCCTTGACCGCGTGCTCGCGCAGCACCCGGTCGAGGAACTCGCGGTCCAGGACCGAGCCCTTCTCGAGCGCGACGCCCTGGGGGACGCGCGCCGGGTTGCCCGTGCTGAGGTCGTCGACCACGACGACACGCTCGCCGGCCTCGGTCATTGCTTTGACGACGTGGGAACCGATGTATCCGGCGCCGCCGGTGATGAGCCAGGTCATTCCGACAGTTTAGCCACAAGCCGGAGGCCGCCCGGCGGACCGCGGAAGGGTCCACCGGGGGCCGCTCACCACCGCTCCCCTAGCGTTCGATCTCCGCGAACACCGCGTCCCACCGGTCGAGGACGCTCGGCAGCGACAGGCGTGCGACGTGCTCGCGTCCCGCCTCGCCGTACCGCCGCCGCAGCCCGGCGTCGTCCATGAGCTCGCCGAACGCGGCGGCGAGCCCCGGCACGTCGCCCGGCGGCACCAGGGTGCCCGTGACACCGTCGTCGACGAGCTCCCGGACACCGCCCGACACGTCGAAGCTCACGCACGGCACCCCGCACGCGGCGGCCTCCGCCAGCGCCATCGGGCGTCCCTCGCGCTCACTGCTGATCGCGACGACGGACAGCTCGCGGTAGGCGGCCGCCATGTCCTTGACCGTGCCCCGCAGGACGACCTGGTCGGCGACGCCGAGGTCCTCGGCCTTCATCCGCAGCTCGTTCTCCAGCGGACCGTCGCCGAAGAGGTGCAGCTCCCAGCCCTCACGACCCGCGCCCCGGCCGCCCGCGCCCCGGCCGCTCGCGCGGGCCTGGGCGAAGGCCTCGATCATCCGGTCGTACCGCTTGATCGGGTCGAGCCGGCCGACCGCGCCGATCCTGCGGGTGTCGAGCGGGGCCCGCTCGTCCGGGTAGAACGGCAGCGGGTTCGGCATGACCCGCACGTTCGGCACGCGCTGGTTGACGAACTCGACCGCGTCCCCCTGGGAGAGGACCAGGGTCTGCTCCAGGGCCGGGTAGTGGCGCCGGATCAGCTTCAGGTTGGCGCTGCGCCGGGCCTGCGCGAAGGACTCGTGGTACTGCCCGATGCCCTTCAGATGACGCCACTCCAGCGGCATGACCCAGTCCACCGCCCACGGCGAACCGAAGACGACGTAGCCGTCCTCGACCGCCGACAGCCGGCGCTGCATCTCCGCCCGCGCGTGCTCGCGGGCGGCCCGCGCCCGGCGGGCGTCGGCACGCCGCGCCAGGCTGAGCCGGTCGCCGACCGTCCGCACCGGCGGCCTGGGGGCCGCGGCCAGCGGATAGAGCGTCGCATGGCGGTACGCGCGCGTGGCGTTGTACGGGAAGGGCTCGGGGCTCGGCCGGATGCCGATCAGCTCGACGCGGTGGCCCCGCTCGCCCATGCCCTGGGCGAGGGTGTGCAGCACCCGCTGGGATCCGCCCATCGAGTCGACGTCGACACCGACGAAGAACACGTTGCGGGCAGGGGAGGCCTCAGTCATGGGTGCCGCCTTCGAAAAAAGCGTCGACCACCAGTTTGCTCGCGTGGCCGGTCTCGTACGAGCAGAACATCTCCTGGAAGCGCGCGTAGCGCTGGGCGTGCCGCTCCCGCACGCCCTCCAGGTCCAGCACGGCGGCGGCGAGGTCTTCGGTGGTCGTCAGCATCGGCCCCGGCGCGATCTCCTCGAGGTCGTAGTACGTGCCCCGCTCGCCGCCCTTGTAGTCCTCGTAGTCGTCCGTGTACAGCAGTATCGGGCGACCGGTGTTCGCGTAGTCGAACATCAGCGACGAGTAGTCCGTGAGGACCGCGTCCGAGGCCAGCATCAGGTCGTTGACGTCGGCGAACGCCGAGCCGTCCCGGAGGAAGTGGCCGAGTTCCGGGGCGACCGTGAACCGGTCGTACGGGTGGGCGCGCACGACGACGGTCCACTCGTCGGACAGGTACGAGGCCAGCGCCTCGAAGTCCACCCGGATCGACTGTCCGGTGCGGCGGGCCGCGTCGCGGAAGGTCGGGGCGTAGAGCAGCACCTTGCGGCCGGCCGGGATGTCCAGGGCCTCGCGGGCGGCGGCCGCCCTGGCCCGCTGCTCCGGCTCCGCCCAGCGCACGAGCACGTCGTTGCGCGGGTAGCCGGAGCGGATCAGGTCGGCCTGGACCTCGAAGGCCGGGACGAAGGTCCGCTCGAACTCGGCGCTCGGGCAGACGAGCGCGTCCCAGCGGCCGACGGCGGCGCGGAACCGCCCCTTCTCGATCTCCGAGGCACCGCGCAGCGACGGGACGTCGAAGCCCATCGCCTTGAAGGTCTGGCCGTGCCAGGTCTGGAGGTACCGGGTGCCCTTGGGCTTCGCGTACAGGTACGGCAGGTTGTGCGAGTCCACCCAGTACGTGGCCCGGGCCAGCGCGCGGCCGTAGGCGAAGCTGCCGCGCTTCACGAGCGTGACGTCGTCGGGGAAGGAGTCCCGGCTTCCCGAGTACGCCCAGACCACGTCGATCGGGAGGGCACGGCGCTTGAGCTCCTCGTAGACGTAGCGGGGGTTGTCCGCGTAGCCGCGGCCCTCCACCGCCTCGAAGACGGCCAGGCCGCGCTTGCGCGGAAGCCTGGCGACGGCGTCGTAGGCCGTCGCCTTGCCCTCGTTGCCGACGAGGATCTTCTTGACCTTGCCGACCTTGGCCTTGGTCTTGCGGGCGTAGGGGCCGAGCGGTTCGAGGGACTTCAGGACGCCGGAGCGCTGCCAGGTCACCTCGAGGCGGCCCGCGCCCTTCTGTTCGGCCTGGACCCGCAGGTGGTGGATGCCGAACTTGTGGTACCGGAGGGTGGCGCGGAAGTCGGGCTGGTCGTGCCGGGCGAGCAGGATGTCCGTACGCCGCGCGCCGTCCTGCTCCAGGGCGATCACCGGGTGGCGGCGGGTCGCCACGCCGACCTTGCCGACCGGGACCTTCCGCAGGTCCAGCTCGGCCTTGGACACGTACAGGCCGTCGCCGTCCGGGACGAGCGTGAGCGGCACCGTCAGCGGCGTCTTGTGGGCGGCGAGTTTGACCGAGGCCCGGGTGTCCTCGGTGATCAGGCCGACCGGGTCGTACGTACGGATCTCCAGGCGCAGGACCGGGCCGAGCATCGACACGGAGGTCAGCTCGTGCCGCAGGCGCCCGGTGCCGAGGGCCTGCTCGCGCAGGTGCCACTCGCCGAGGTCCAGCTCGCTGCGGCTCGCGGCGTCGGCGGGTGCGACGTCGCCCCAGTAGGGGACGCCGTCCACCTCGGTCACGGCACGGGGCGCGAGCTGCGGCCGGCCGAACTGGCGGGCGGCCACGGCGGCCTCCTCCAGCCTGCCGGTGCGCAGCAGATGGAGGCAGACGCGCTCCTCGCGCGAGAGCCGCTCGTAGGTCTCGTCGGAGATCTCGTCGAGGTACGGGGTGACCTCGGCTGCGAACTCCGCGATCCAGTCGCCGTCTCGGAACGGCAGGTCGCCGAGGTACAGGCGGAAGTCGTGACGGAGGAACTTGTGGTCCTTCTCGGCACGGAGCCCGGTCTCGCCGCGCTCCTCCAGCCAGGCGTCGATCAGCCGGGCCACGCCGATGCGGTCGCGGACGTTCTGGATCTTGTGCCGGCTCGACGAGATGGAGACGCTCTCCGGTGCGAGGCGCCAGGTGTAGACGGACCACGGCACGACGGCGAAGGTCTCCGCGAGCGTGTACGCCTGCGCGGAGAACAGCTGGTCCTCGTAGTGGATGCCCTCGGGGAAGGCGAGCCCGTTGTCCCGGATGAAGCCGGTTCGGTAGAGCTTGTTCGTCGACAGGTGGTCGAAGAAGTACTCGGGCCGCTCGGCGATGCCCGCCACGACCCGCTGCTCGGCGAAGAGGTGCGGGTACCACAGGCCCGTGGTGTCGGAGGCCTCGTAGAGCCGGGTCACCTCACCGGTCACGAAGTCGACGCCGGCCTCCTCGGCGACGAGCAGCATGCTCTTGCAGGCGTGCCGCGGCAGTTCGTCGTCGCTGTCGAGGAACATGACGTACGGGGCGCGGGCGATCGCGATGCCGCGATTGCGGGGGGCGCTGCAGCCGCCGCTGTTCTCCTCCAGGCGCGCGTACCGCACGCGGGGGTCGGCGGCCTCCAGGGCGCGCGCGACACGCTCGGTGCCATCGGTCGAGCAGTCGTCGGCGATGATCACTTCGAGATTGTTCAGGGTCTGGTCGAGTACGGACCGAACCGCTCGCGGGAGCCGTTCCTCATCGTTGTAGACGATGACGACGACGCTCACATCGGGGACGTCGCTAGTCGGCATCCAAGTCCTCTCACACAGGCATGCGGTAGTACAGAGCGCGCTCACAGTTGATTGATGAACGCCCCCGCCGACCGTCAAGTCACGAACCGGCGGGAAATTGTTCCGAAACCAGTCTCCCTCTCATCGGGTGGTGTTCACCGCTTCGCCAGGAGTCTCCTGATCCGTCCGGATACCACCTGGCGGGCCCCCGCCGCGCCGCCCGTGAGCCGGAGGGTCAGGCCGCGCCTCGCCGAGGCCACGACCTGGACGAGGAGGACGCGGCCGAACCGGCCGAGGACCACGCCGCGCCGGCCGGCGAACCCCTCCGGGGCCCGGACCTCGGCGCAGCCGGTCGAGCCGTCCGCGTACCGCAGCTCGGCGCGGAGCGACCAGGAGGCGAGCCGGCCGGCGCGGAGCAGCTTCGCGGTGGGGACGCGGAGGGTGGCGGTCCAGCCCTCGTCGGCGGGGAGCAGCGGGGCCTCGGCGGAGAGCGTCGCGGCCGATACGCGTTCGGTGAACCCGACCCGGACGGAGACGGGGCGCAGGGTGCCGACCCGCCCGTACAGCTCGTGCACGGTGAGGGTCACGCGGGTGGCCCCGCCGACGGAGAAGGCACCGTCCACGGCGACCGGCAGCCGGGCCGGGGGCAGCTCGGCGAGACCGTCCAGCGGTACGTCGGCCGGGGCGGCGGCCAGCACCGGGCCGCCGTCCTCGGCGCGGCGGTACGGCGGGACGAGCCGCGGGCGGCCGGCGGCGAGCTCGGCGAACCGGGTGAGTTCGCGCCCTTCGGGTACGGCGGCGAGGGCCGTGATCCCGGCGTAGAGCCAGCGGTTCGGCGCCGGGGCGGCGGCGACCGCGGCGTCGTCGAAGCCGGCGAGGTGGTCACGGGTGAGCGTCCACCAGTCGGCGCGGTAGGCGGCGGTCCGCCGCGGCAGTTCGCGGAGGTACATGGGGAGGTCGTAGTCGAGGAACTTCGTCTGCGCGGCGACGGCGAGCGCGGGATGCCCGGCCTTGCGGAACACCTCGACGACGGCGCGGTGCGCGGCGACCCGGTGCTCCCAGTTCGCCAGGGAGGCCTGGCGCAGCGAGATCGACAGGTTCGAGGCCCGGCGCCGCACGTGCCAGACGTACAGGGGCACGTCGGTGACGGCGAGCCGGGGGGCGGCGGCCTGGACGCGGGCGCCGAAGACGAAGTCCTCGTAGTGGAAGGCGCCTTCGGGGAAGCGGATCGCATGGTCGTTCAGGAAGTCACGGCGGTAGAGCTTGTTGACGGAGAGGGTGTCGAGGACCAGTTCGGGGTGTCCTTCGACGCCGTCGAGGACGGTGCCGGGGAGGGTGGCGCCCCGGGAGACGTCGTACAGCGAGGCCGCCCAGACGGTCTCGCGGCCCTCGGGGAGCTCGCGCCGCACGCAGAGGCCCGTGACGACGTCCGCGCGCTCCTGCTCCGCGACGGCGAGGAGTGCGTCGACGGCACCGGCGATCAGCACGTCGTCGCTGTCGAGGAACAGGACGTACGGGTGGGCGGCGGCGGCGATGCCGTCGTTACGGGGGGTGCCGCAGCCGCCGCTGTTGACCTCGCGGAGCAGGGGCCGCACCCGGGGTTCGCCGGCGAACCCGGCGATCACGTCAGGCGTCGCGTCCCGGGAGGCGTCGTCGACGACGACGACCTCGCCGACGGCATCGCCCTGGGCCAGGGCGGAACGGATCGCCTCGCCTACGTGCTCGGCGTCGTTGTACGCGATGACGACGACACTGACCCGTGCCGTGACGAGTGGCCTGGGGGGCTCGATCATCCGGGCATCGTAGCGGTGCGCACACGGACCGTAAGCACGGAAGGCAAAAGAGAGGGCCGCCGAACGCATCGGCGGCCCTCTTCTCGCGACGGCCCCTGGGAAGGGGTCGAGTTCGTCCTAGAAGGGGTCGAACTCGTCGTACTCGCGCTGCGCGTCGTCCCGCTGCGCGTCCCGGTCGCGGCGGCGCTGCGCCGCCGGACGCGGGGCCTCCAGACGGTGGTCCTCGCCACGGCGGCCGAGCATCTCGGCGCCCGCCATCATCGTCGGCTCCCAGTCGAAGACGACCGCGTTGTCCTCGGTGCCGATCGCGACGCCGTCGCCGGCGCGGGCGCCCGCCTTCATCAGCTTGTCCTCGACGCCGAGGCGGTTGAGGCGGTCGGCCAGGTAGCCGACGGCCTCGTCGTTGTTGAAGTCGGTCTGGCGGACCCAGCGCTCGGGCTTGTCGCCGCGTACCCGGTACACGTCCTCGGCCTCGTCGTACGTGACGGTGAAGCCCGCGTCGTCGACGGCCTTCGGGGTGATGACGATCCGGGTCGCCTCTTCCTTCGGCTTGGCAGCGCGCGCTTCCGCGACGATGCCGGCGAGGGCGAAGGAGAGCTCCTTGAGACCCGTACGGGCCACGGCGGAGGCCTCGTACACCTGGTAGCCGCGGGCCTCCAGGTCCGGGCGGATCATGTCCGCGAGGTCCTGGCCGTCCGGGATGTCGATCTTGTTGAGGACGACGATGCGGGGCCGGTCCTCAAGACCGCCGTACTGCCGGAGCTCCTCCTCGATGATGTCGAGGTCGGAGACCGGGTCGCGGTCGGACTCCAGCGTCGCCGTGTCCAGGACGTGCACGAGGACCGAGCAGCGCTCCACGTGACGCAGGAACTCCAGGCCCAGGCCGCGGCCCTGGCTGGCGCCCGGGATCAGACCCGGCACGTCGGCGATCGTGTAGACGGTCGAGCCGGCGGTGACCACACCCAGGTTCGGGACGAGCGTCGTGAAGGGGTAGTCGGCGATCTTCGGCTTGGCGGCCGAGAGAACGGAGATGAGCGAGGACTTGCCCGCGCTCGGGTAGCCGACGAGGGCCACGTCGGCGACGGTCTTGAGCTCCAGGACGATGTCCCGCGACTCGCCGGGCTCGCCGAGGAGGGCGAAGCCGGGGGCCTTGCGGCGGGCGGAGGCCAGCGCGGCGTTGCCGAGGCCGCCGCGGCCGCCCTGGCCCGCGACGAAGGTGGTGCCTTCGCCGACGAGGTCGGCGAGGACGTTGCCCTGCTTGTCGAGGACGACGGTGCCGTCGGGCACGGTCAGGACGAGGTCCTGGCCCTCCTTGCCGGAGCGGTTGTCACCGGCGCCGGGCTGGCCGTTGGTGGCCTTGCGGTGCGGCGAGTGGTGGTACTCGAGCAGCGTGGTGACCGACTGGTCGACGACCAGGGTCACGTCGCCGCCGCGGCCACCGTTGCCGCCGTCGGGTCCGCCGAGCGGCTTGAACTTCTCCCGGTGAACGGAGGCGCAGCCGTGGCCTCCGTTACCCGCGGCGACATGCAGCTCGACGCGGTCCACGAAGGTGGTCATGGTTGTGCCTCCAGTTTGGGGGTACCCCCGGCCGAAGGGTGGGGGAGTACGGAATGTCTATCTAGTAACACGCGAAAGGCGGACCCGCTTCCCGTACGGGAAGTGAGGTCCGCCTCCGCAAAGATCCGATCAGGCGACCGGAACGATGTTCACGACCTTGCGGCCACGGTGGGTGCCGAACTGCACCGAGCCGGGCAGCAGGGCGAACAGCGTGTCGTCGCCGCCACGGCCGACGCCCGCGCCGGGGTGGAAGTGGGTGCCGCGCTGGCGGACGAGGATCTCACCAGCGGAAACGACCTGACCGCCGAAGCGCTTCACGCCGAGCCGCTGAGCGTTGGAATCGCGCCCGTTCCGGGTGGACGATGCGCCCTTCTTGTGTGCCATGTCTCAGTCCCTCTTACTTCGCAGCCGCGGGGATACCGGTGACCTTGATCGCCGTGTACTGCTGGCGGTGACCCTGGCGACGGCGGTAGCCGGTCTTGTTCTTGTACCGCAGGATGTCGATCTTGGCGCCCTTGTGGTGGTCCACGATCTCGGCCTGAACCTTGATCCCGGCCAGGACCCACGGGTCGCTGGTCACGGCGTCGCCGTCGACAACGAGCAGGGTCGAGAGCTCGACCGTGTCGCCAACCTTGGCAGTGGGAATCTTGTCAACCTCAACGATGTCGCCGACAGCAACCTTGTGCTGGCGACCACCGCTGCGCACGATGGCGTACACGCGGATCTCTCTCTCACTCGGGATGAAACCTCTGAAGCCAGCCACTCACACGGGCCCGAGGGCCCGCGGCGTTCCGGAATCGGACGAGCGGCCTCTCCCGGCGAGCGGGAGGGAGGTGCTCAGAGGCGCGACGTATCCAGTCAGACACGCCGACGGTCTAGGTTACGGGCGGCTGCCACAAGGGGTCAAATTCGCCCGACCGCGCGCGGGCCGCCCTCAGGGGACGGCCCGCACCCGGTGGATCAGTCCTGGGCCGGAGTCGTGGTCTTCTCCGCCGCCTTCTTGGCCGGGGCCTTCTTGGCGGTGGTCTTCTTCGCCGCGGTCTTCTTGGTCGCCGCCGTCTTCTTGGTGGCGGCCTTCTTGGCCGTGGTGGTGGCCTTCTTCGCGGTCTTGCGCGCGGCCGTCTTCTTGACCGGCGCGGCCTCGGGCTCGGCCTCCCCGTCCGCCGTGGCGGCCTCGGACTCGGCCGGGGCCGTGGCGACCACCAGGACGGCGGCCTCCTCGGCGCCCGCGGGCGAACCGGCGGGAGCGGTGGCCTTGCGGACGACCCGGCGACGGGCACGCGGCGGGGCGGCCACGGGGGCCTCCTCGACGGCGGGCTCGGGCGCGGTCTCCACGACGGGCTCCGGCTCCGGGGCGGCCACGGGGGCCTCCTCGGCGACCGACACGGCCACCGGCTCGACGACGGCGGCCTCGGCGGCCTCCGTGGTCGACACGACCGGGGACGTCGCCCGGCGCGTGGCACGACGGCGGCCGCGCGGGGCCGGGGCCGCGGTCTCCTCGGCCACCGGCTCGACGACCGGCTCGACAACGGGCTCGGCGACGGGGGCCGGCGCGACGACCGGCTCCGGCTCCACCACGTAGCTCTCGGTCTCCACGACCGGGGCCGGGGCGACCGGCGCGGACACCCTGCGGGTGGCGCGGCGGCGGCCACGACCGCGCGTGGCGGCGGCCTCGGCCTCGGCGATGCTGCCGTACAGCTCCTCGTCCGGGGCGATGGGCTCGGGCAGCGCCACCGGCGCGGCCAGCTCCGCCGCGACCTCGGCCTCGGACTCGGCCTCCAGCTCGGCCTCGGCACCGGACTCGACGGCCTCGTGCTCGTGCTCGTGCTCGTGGACGTGCTCGGCGCCACCGCGGCGCTTCTTCGCCCGCTTGCCGCCACCGCCGCCGGAAACCGCCGGCTGCTCCATGTGGACGATGACACCGCGGCCGTTGCAGTGGACGCAGGTCTCGGAGAAGGACTCCAGGAGGCCCTGGCCGACCCGCTTGCGGGTCATCTGGACCAGGCCGAGCGAGGTGACCTCCGCCACCTGGTGCTTGGTCCGGTCACGGCCCAGGCACTCCAGGAGACGGCGCAGCACCAGGTCGCGGTTGGACTCCAGGACCATGTCGATGAAGTCGATGACGACGATGCCGCCGAGGTCGCGCAGGCGCAGCTGGCGCACGATCTCCTCGGCCGCTTCGAGGTTGTTCCTCGTCACGGTCTCTTCGAGGTTGCCGCCCTGGCCGGTGAACTTGCCGGTGTTGACGTCGACGACGATCATCGCCTCGGTCTTGTCGATCACCAGCGAGCCGCCGGACGGCAGCCAGACCTTGCGGTCCAGCGCCTTCATGAGCTGCTCGTCGATCCGGTACGTCGCGAAGACGTCGACCTCGCTCGTCCACTTGGACAGGCGGTCGGCCAGGTCCGGGGCGACGTGCGAGACGTAGCCGTGGATGGTGTCCCACGCCTCGTCGCCGCTGACGATGACCTTGGAGAAGTCCTCGTTGAAGATGTCGCGGACGACCCGGACGGTCATGTCCGGCTCGCCGTACAGCAGGCTCGGCGCGCTCGTCGAGATCTGCTGCGCCTTCTTCTGGATGTCCTCCCACTGCGCCTGCAGTCGCTCGACGTCGCGGCGCAGCTCGTCCTCGCTCGCGCCCTCGGCGGCGGTGCGCACGATGACGCCCGCGTCCTCGGGGACGATCTTCTTGAGGATGGTCTTCAGGCGGGCGCGCTCGGTGTCCGGGAGCTTGCGGCTGATGCCGGTCATCGAGCCCTCGGGCACGTACACGAGGTAGCGGCCGGGCAGGGAGACCTGGCTGGTCAGACGGGCGCCCTTGTGGCCGATCGGGTCCTTCGTGACCTGCACGAGGACCGACTGGCCGGACTTGAGGGCGGTCTCGATGCGGCGCGGGCCGTGGCCCATGCCGAGCGCCTCGAAGTTGACCTCACCGGCGTACAGGACGGCGTTGCGGCCCTTGCCGATGTCGACGAACGCGGCCTCCATCGACGGCAGGACGTTCTGGACCTTGCCCAGGTAGACGTTGCCGACGTACGAGGTGGCCTGCTCCTTGTTGACGTAGTGCTCCACGAGCACGTTGTCTTCCAGGACGCCGATCTGGGTGCGCTCGCCGCTCTGGCGGACGACCATGACGCGCTCGACGGCCTCACGGCGGGCCAGGAACTCGGCCTCGGTGATGATCGGGACGCGGCGGCGGCCCTGCTCGCGGCCCTCGCGGCGCCGCTGCTTCTTGGCCTCCAGGCGGGTCGAGCCCTTGATGGACTGGACCTCGTCGACGCTCGTGCCGGCCTCGGCCTTCTCGCGGGCCGGGCGGGGCTCGCGGACCTTGACGACCGTACGGACGCCTTCCTCGTCGGTGCCCTCGGCGTCGGCGGAGGCGTCCCCGCTGCGACGGCGACGGCGGCGACGGCGGCGGGAGCTGCTGGAGCCGCCGGCGTACGCCTCGGCGTCGTCCTGCTCCTCCTCGCCCTCCTCGGCCTCGGTGTCGTCCTCGGCGCGGAGCTCGTCGGACTCCTCGGACTCCTCGACCTCGGTGAGCTCACCGCGGCGACGGCGACGGCCGCCACGGCGGCGGCGGCGGGACGGGCGGTCCCCGTACTCGTCCGTCTCCTCGGACTCCTCGGTCTCGTCGAGCTCGTCGGCGGCGGCCTCGACCTCGGGCTCGTCGGCGACGGTGGCGGGGACGGGCTCGACGGCGACGGGCTCGCCGCGGCGGCGACGGCGACGGCGGGAGCCGGCCTCGGCCCGCTCCGTGGCCTCCGGGATCTCGATGGGGCCGGCCGTCTCGACGGCCTCGGCCTCGACGGCCTCGACAGTCTCGTCGAGCTCGTCCTCCTCCAGCTCCTCCGGCTCCACGACCTCGGCGGCTGCCATGGCGGCCGTCTCCGGGGTCTGGAACATCGGCTCGGAGAAGACCGGGGCCTGGAAGACGGCGACGGCGGGACGCTCGGCGCGGCGGGCGCGGGACGTCTCCGGCTTCGTGACGGGCTCGGAGGTGAACTGCGGCGAGGTGGCGCGGCGGCGGCCGCGACCCCGGGTGGCGGCGGTCTCGGCGGCGGCGACCTCGGCCTCGTCGGCGGCGATCTGCGCGACGGCGGCCTGCGGCAGCGACTCGCCGGTGGCGGCGGGCTCGGGAGCCGCCTCGGGGGTCGCCTCGGGCGAGGTGACCCGGCGGGTGGCGCGACGGCGGGTACGCGGGGCGGGCGCGGCGGCCTCGTCGGCCGGGGCGGCGGCGGCCTCGGCGACCGGCGCGGCCTCGACCGCGGGCTCCTCGACAGCGGCCGTGGACGTCACGGGCGCGGTGGCCTTGCGGGTGGCACGACGGCGGGTACGCGGCGCGGCCTCGGCGGCCTCGACGACCGGGGCGGCGGCGGCCTCGGCGACCGGCGCGGCCTCGACCGCGGGCTCCTCGACAGCGGCCGTGGACGTCACGGGCGCGGTGGCCTTGCGGGTGGCACGACGGCGCGCCGGACGCGCCGGAGCGGCCTCGTCGGCCGGAGCGGCGGCGGTCTCGGCGACCGGCGCGGTCTCGACCGCGGCGGTCTCCGCGAGGGGGGCGCCGACCTCGACCGTCTCCACGGCCGGTGCGGTGGCCTTGCGGGTGGCGCGGCGGCGGGTGCGCGGCGCGGGGGCGGCCTCGGCCTCGACCGGCGCGGCCTCCACGGCCGGGGTCTCGGCGGTAGCCGTGGTCTCGGCGGCCTCGGTGCCCGCCGTCACCGGCGGACCGGCGGGGCGGGAAGCGGCGCGGCGCCGACGGCGCGGCGGCAGCTTGTCACCGGGGGCATTGGTGTCTTCGTTGGACTCGAGCATGCGGGCGGTTCTCCCGTCACGCTCCCGGGCGCCGCGCCTGGTTCCGGTCCGGCGGCACGATCACGCCTGTGGCGCGGTGCCGCCGTCCGGGGCGCGGGCGCCGCACGGGAGCTGATGTCTGGCTCGCCGGTTCCGTACGCCCTGTGCGTACGGCCTGGCGAAAGTCTCCTGGTCTGTGCGCTGCCCGACCCAGGTGGCTCCCGAGTACCAGGGCGGCGCTACAACGACCGCTCCCTACGCGGTACCCGCACCCGGCGCCGTCGCTGAGGCGGTCGCGGCGGCCGTGGATGAAGCGGCCGTGACTGCCTCGCGGTCGGGCGCGAGCGGGTCGGTCACCGTGCCGGACTCCTCGTCGAAGAGCCCCTGCGCCAGCCTGGTCACCGCAGCGGGGACCGGCGGCGCCAGGTCGGCCACAGCTCGGAGACCGGACAGGACGTCGTCGGGTCGTACGGCAGGTGTCACGTGCCGAACAACCAGCCGCAGTATCGCACAGGCGCTGTCCGGCGTCCTCTCACCCTGGGGATCGCCCTGGGCGGAGGAAACCGTCAGCTCGGTGACCGCGGAGCGGGCGTCGAAGGTGCGGATGCCGTTCTTGGTCTTGCGCTGTACTTCCACGGTCTCGGCCGCGAGAAACGCGTCGGCGGCCTTCTGTGCGTCCTCGACGGTGACGCCTTCGAGCCGCAGCTCCCACACGGAGGCGGTGAGGCGGTCGGCGAGACCCGAGGTCCGGGCCTCGACGGCGTCGGTGATGTCGAGGCCCGTGGGAAGGGACTCGTCGAGCAGGGCCCGCAGCATCTCGGGGTCGCGCGTCTGGGTGAGCGCGATCTCCAGGTACTCGGCCTCGGAGCC
This sequence comes from Streptomyces sp. NBC_01255, assembly GCF_036226445.1. Classification (NCBI taxonomy): domain Bacteria; kingdom Bacillati; phylum Actinomycetota; class Actinomycetes; order Kitasatosporales; family Streptomycetaceae; genus Streptomyces; species Streptomyces sp. NBC_01255. The sequence goes on along the minus strand of NZ_CP108474.1, from coordinate 5,789,736 downwards.
CGTACCGGTCGGGGCGGCGTTGGCGTACGACACCTTGGGGTGCGGGGTGAACCCCGCCGAGTACGCCATGGGCACCTCGGCGCGGCGCAGCGCACGCTCGAAGGCGCGCTGGAAGTCACGATGGCTGGTGAACCGGAGGCGGCCGCGCTTGGTGTAGCGCAGTCGGATGCGCTGCACCGCCGGTGCGGGCGGCGGGCCTTCGGGCTGTCGCTTGCCCAGTGGTTCTTCTCCTCGGTGCGGGGCGGGCGCGGGTGACGCGCCGCCCTCGGGTGTACGGGGGTTCCCTCGGGGCCGGCCGGCTCACCCCCGCTTGTGCAGGGAGATCTCGGGCTCGGCCACCACGCCGGGAACGGTCTGTTGTGGTGCAGCACCTCCCAGGTTACGCGCCTGACCCCGTATGGCGTTCACAGGCTCCGGCTGCCGCTCCCCGCCGACCAGCGCGTGCCACGCGTCGCGGCGCGCCCGGCGCACGGTCTCGCGCGCCGAGGCGAGAGCCCCGCGGACGGCCCGGCCGGTCTCCACGGCGGCCTTCCTGGCGGGGCGCCACACGGCGTCGCGCACGACGTGGCCGACCGGGGTGCACACGTTCCGGTAGAACCAGCTCACGGGCAGGCCGACCAGGTTCCACGCGAGCCACTTCAGGGCGCGGCCGACCGCGAGCGAGATGTACCCGGCCACGCGCCAGGCGACCACGAGGGCGTCGGCGATCTCGCGGCCGATCAGCGCGAGGACACGTCCGACGGGGGTGAGCACCCAGCGGTAGAGGAAGACGGCGGGGAGGACGACGAGGATCTTCCCGAGCCACATCAGGCCGGCGGCGAGGCCCCTGCCGACCCAGGCGAGACCGCGGCCGAGCCAGGTGAGGGCATGGCCGAGCGGGGTGAGGACGTAGCGGTACGTCCCCGAGGCGAGCGGCACGGCCACGTACCGCCACAGGGCCGTCCACGGCCAGACGAGCACCGCCCACAGCACCAGCCCGGTACCGCGCCCGAGGGGCGCGAGCAGCCGTGCGTACACCCAGGCCGACGCGCGGGCCAGGCCGTGCCCGAGCGGCGTGAGGACGGCCCGGTACAGCCAGGCCAGCGGACGGGCGATCAGGTGGACGGCGAGCGGCACGACGACGTAGCGCCACAGGCCCAGCCAGGGCCAGTAGAAGACCGCTTTGCACAGCCACCACGTCGCCGTGGCGACGGCCTCGGCCATCCGGGCGACGGCACGGCCCACGGGGGCGAGCACGTGCGTGTGGAACCAGTCGTACGCGCGGCCCAGCGGGCGCAGCAGTACCCGGCCCAGGAAACCGCCGCACAGGACGAGCGCGTCCCATACGAGGCGGACGGGGACGACGACGACAAGCACGACGATCCGTACGGGAATCCTGATGGCCGCCGTCAGACAGCCTTCGGGTTCCGGCCGGGGGGCCGCTTTCTCCGGGTACATGTGACGGGAGACGCGAAAGGTCCGTTCACGGTTCATCCCCGGCCGCCGGATCCGGACTGTTCGGCACCGCCTCCAGGAGTGGCCCATTAGCCTAGGTCCCTACGCCCGTCCCCCCACACACACCTTGCGCATCCCCCCACCTACCCCAGGACACGTTGAGGCTCGGTATGAAAATATCCTTCCTTCTGGTCGACCGCTGTCATATCGGCGGCGTGGTCAGTGCCATCCACAACCTGGCCAAGGCGCTGGCGGACCACCACGAGGTCGAGCTGGTCTCCCTCCGTCGCAACCTCGACCAGGCGTACTTCCCGCTCGACCCGCGGGTGAAGACCCTCGCCCTCACCGACATGCGGAAGCACTCGCACACGTATGACGGTGACGACCCGATGATCGAGGTCTTCCCGCACATCTACCCGAACGAGCCGACGGACAAGAAGCCGTGGGTCAGCCGTCTCGCCGAGAAGCGGCTGATGGAGTACCTGGCCACGACCGACGCCGACATCGTGGTCAGCAACAACCCCAAGATCACGATCATGCTGGCCTATGCGGACGGCGACTTCCTGAAGGTCGCGATGGAGCACTCGCGGCCCGCGCGGTACGGCCCGCACATCCGGGACGCCCTCTTCAAGGACGCGTACCCGAAGATGGACGCGATCACCGCGCCGACGCCGGACGAGTGCCGGACCATCGCCGGGGTCGTGCCCGCGGTGAGCCACCTGCTCTCCCCGATGCCCAACTGCATCCCGGCCCACGAGGGCCAGATGTCCACCGGTGACAACAAGATCGTGGTCACCGCCGGTCTGCTCAAGACCCACAAGGGCTTCGGCGACCTCATCGAGGCCTTCTCCACCGTGGCGCCGCGCCACCCGGACTGGAGCCTGCGGATCTACGGCTCCGGCCCCGAGCGCGCCAACCTGCGCAAGAAGATCAACGACACGGACAGCAACAACCAGATCTTCCTGATGGGCCCGGCCACCCCGGTCACCCCGGAGTTCGCCAAGGCGTCCGTGTTCGTCCTCCCCTCCCACCTGGAGGCCTTCGGCAACGTCACCGTCGAGGCGATGGCGGCCGGCCTGCCGGCGGTCTGCTACGACGCCCCGCACGGCCCGCGCAACATCATCACGCAGGGCGAGGACGGCTACGTCGTGCCGCTCGGCGACAAGGTGGCGCTCGCCGAGCACATCGAGAAGCTGATCTCCGACGAGGACCTGCGCCGGAAGATGGCGGCCGCCGCGGTGACGAACGTGGTCCGCTTCCAGGAGGCCGAGACCGTCGCCCGCTTCGAGCGGCTCGTGGAGACCATGCGGGCCCGCCGGGGCATCCCCCGCACGGCCGCCGCCGTGGTCAACCCGCAGGGCGACGTCCGGGTGCTGGTCGACGGGCTGTCCGCCGACAGCGGCGCCGAGTTGGTCTGCAAGGACATCCGCAAGAAGGCCGACGAGGTCGTCGTCCCCTTCGTCGGCGACGAGGCACTGGTCCCCGCGGTCGGCAAGCTCGTCGAGGGCGACTGGGAGCTGGCGGTCCGCGCCGCCGGCTTCGACCTGCCGCTGCGGTCGGCCGGCTGCGACACCCTCCACATGCTGTCGCTGAAGCTGCCCCGCACCGAGGGCCCCGCCCTGTCCGTGCTGCTGCCGTACGCCCACACGGACGGCACCCTGCGGGTGCAGAGCCGGGTGCGCGCCCAGCACGTCGAGGTCGCGGCCCTGCACGCCGGCGCCACCTCGATCGTCATCGACGCCGCGGCCTGGGGCGTCGAGCCCGGCAAGAGCAGCGTGATCGAGGCCGTCCACCGCAAGGAGGCCGACAAGAACTTCACCTTCCCGGTGAAGGCCGGCGCCGACGGACGCTTCACGGCCACCCTGGACAACGCCGCCGCGGCCCGCCTCCACCAGGCCGGCGCCGAGGACGTCTGGGACCTCTGGCTGCTGCCGGACAAGAACTCCGCCCGGATCCGCGTCTGCAAGCTGGCCACCGACGTGCTCACCCCGATGGACGTCTTCACCTACCCGTACCCGGTGGTGAAGAGCTCCGGCGCCCCGGTCGCGGCCGCCGCGGACACCAAGTCGAAGAGCGTCTGGCGCAACCGTCTGGCCTCCGTCCCCGGCGCCCCGGTCAACCACGAGCTGCGCCCGTACTTCTCCAGCAACGGCCAGCTCTCACTGAAGATCATCGACAAGAAGTGACCGGCGAGCGGTGGGGCCTGACGGGCCCTGCCGGTCCCGGCCCGCGCACGACGGAGCCCCGGCCCGCAGGGAGACCTGCGGGCCGGGGCTCTTCCGTACGCCCGGGGGCACCGCCTACAGCGGCGCGCCGTCCTCGGCCGTCTTGAACATCAGGTCGGCGAGACGCTCGGCCGCGTGACCGTCGTCGAGGTCGCAGAACTGGTGGTGGAACTCGTCGTACTTCTCCTGGTACGCGACCTTCACCTCGTCGATCTCCCGGATGGCCGTGAGCAGGTCGTCCGAGGTCTCGACCAGCGGGCCCGGTGCGTCCTCCTCGAAGTCGAAGTAGAAGCCGCGGAGCCGGTCGCGGTAGTGCTCCAGGTCGTACGTGAAGAACAGCATCGGACGACGCAGGTGCGCGTAGTCGAACATGACCGAGGAGTAGTCCGTGATCATGATGTCGGCGGCCAGGTAGAGGTCCGCGATGTCCGGGTACTCGGAGACGTCGAAGACGAAGCCGTTACCGGCGCCCGGGATGCTGTCCACGATGTTGGAGTGGCGCCGGATGAGGAAGACGTGGTCGTCCCCGAGGCGGCGGCGGGCGTCTTCGAGGTCGACGCGGAGGTCGAACTTGAACTGGCCGCGGGCGTGGGACAGGTCGTCGCGCCAGGTCGGCGCGTACAGCACGACCGTCTTGCCCTCGGGGAGCCCGAGGCGCGCCTTGACCTCCTTGGCCCGCTCGTCGCGGTCCTCGGCGTACAGGTAGTCGTTGCGCGGGTAGCCCGTCTCGGCGATCAGGCCGTTGTAGCCCATGGCCCTCTTCAGGATGGGCGTGCTGAAGCGGTTGGACGAGACGAGGATGTTCCAGCTCGCCGCTTCCTGGACCAGGCGCTCGTGGTAGTTCGGGTCGAACTTGGGCGCCTCGATGTCCAGGCCGATCTTCTTCAGCATGGTGCCGTGCCAGGCCTGCACGATCACCTGTCCCGGCCGCCGCTTGATCCAGTGCGGGAGGTGGGCGTTGGTGATGATGTAGCGCGAGCGCGCCAGGGCGTCGTACCAGTCGGTGCCCTGGAAGCGGACCGGCTCGAGCGTGTCGGGGAGCTCGACCTGGCCGTCGCGGACCAGCCACCGGTGCTTCAGGTCCGAGCCGCGGCGGAGCAGTTCCTCGTGGACCGCGCGGGGGCTGTCCGAGAACTGCTTGCCGTTGTAGCTGATGTACAGGACCTCGTCGCGCAGCGGCAGCTCGCGGCCGCGCTCGTAGACCTCGTGACGCAGCTGGTACTGGCGGTTGGCGCCCCGCTCCATGTCCGTGAGGTCGGGCAGGCAGTTGAGCTGGGGGTGGTCCTGCCAGTGCACCTCCATCCGGTAGTCGCGGCCGTTGTGCGAGCCCTCCAGCGGGAACTGCGACACGGCGAGCCGGTCCACGACGAGCGGCAGGGACTGCTCCTCGTCGGGGGTCTCCAGGCGGAGCACCCAGCGGCCGGCCTTGAGCGGCAGCCGGCTGTTGGTGCCCGTCATCGTGGAGGGGCGGAAGGAGGCCTCGAAGGTGCCGTCCGGCAGGACGTTCAGCGGGACCGTGCGCTCGTCGAAGCGGCCCTTGGCGCTGATGACGAGGCGGTGGTCCGACAGCTCCACGGGTGCGGCGCCGCGGACGAGGAACGTCCCGTCGGCGAAGGCGATGCCGGTGATCCTGGCGCGCAGCGGGCGGCCGGAGAACTTCAGGTAGCCGTTGGCTCCGGAGAGAACCGCCACCTCGTTCTGCATGGCTTCCTCGCCGCCGAACTCGGCGGGCAGGCGGACCTGGAGGTCCGGGACGCCGTCCTTGACGACGACCTTGACGGAGCGCTGCTTCTGGCCGGGCTCCGTGACGCGTATCTGGGTGCTCCAGTTGCGGCGCATCGTCTTCGCGGCGTCGGCGCCACCGCCGGAGGCGGCCTCGGCGCTGTCCTGGTGCTCCGGCAGCAGGGCTATGTCGCCCAGGGGCACGCGGAGGCGCAGCCGCGTGTGCCCGCCGGTGACGTCGAGGACCTCCGCCGGGTAGGTGAGCACCTCGCCGCTGTTCTGGTTGGCGACGCGGAGGATGATCTCGGTGCCCATGGCGAAGGTCTCACGGAACACGCCGTCGACGACGATCTCGTCGCCCTCGGGCTTGAAGCCGGTGACGACGACCGGCACCTTCTCGATGCGCAGCTTGAGCGCCGCGCGCCGGATCTCCGGGACGATCCGGAAGTCGTCGTCGAGCCACTGGTAGGGCGGGTAGGTCAGGCGGTCCGTGCCGTACGAGTGCACGGAGCGGGAGCGCACGAGGCCGCCGGACATGACGCGCATGCCCACGTGCCAGAGGCCCTCCTGCCACTTGCCGCCCTTGCGGAACCGGGCCGGGTCGATGGTCGTCTCCCAGCCGGCCCAGTCGAAGCTGTGGCCGCGGCCCTTGTGCCCGGAGGCGGTGGTGGCCTCGGGGGCGAAGATGTTGCCCAGCGGGACGAGGACGCGGCGCTGGGTGCCGTCCTTCTTCAGCTGGAGGAGCTTGACGACGCTGCGCTTGCCCGTCTGGTCGACGCGGTCGATCCAGGCGTGGCCGGACAGCTTCAGCTTGCCGTTCTCCCACGTCAGGTCGTCCAGCGGGGAGCGCAGCTGGAGGTCCTTGTCGACGCGCAGGAGCTTCTTGGGCACCAGGTCGCCGCGGGCTTCCAGCGCGGAGTACCGGGCGTACTTGCGGACAACGCCGTCGAGCCCGACCGGCTCGCCGAGCCGCTCCGCCTCGATGAAGTCGACCAGCTCGTTCGCGGCGTGCTTGCGGACCAGCAGCCACTTGACGCGCAGCGCCGTGGGCAGCGTGTTGATCAGCTTGACGTCGATCTGGTCGAGGAACTTGTTCGCCACGCGCATGAACTCTGCGCGGTACTCCTCGTCGCCGTCGGGCATCACGTTGAGGAAGATGCGCAGGTCGCCGGTGAGGACGGTCTTGTCGTACGCGAGCTTCAGCGCGTCGGCGGCGGGGTCGTTCTGCTCGGCGAAGAACCGGCTGACGTGCTCGCAGCCGGTGGCCCGGTCCCGGGCGGCCTTGGGCTCGTTACGGCGCTGGGTGATCGAGGGGTTCGCCTCGCCGTCGCGCAGACGCCAGTAGTACGTGGCGTCGCTGATGATGTCGACGGACTCGGCGAGGAACTGGGCCGGCACGATGACCGGGGTGTCCTCGTACAGCACGCCCTCGGGGAAGCGCAGGCCGTGCTGCTCCCAGAAGTCACGCCGGAAGAGCTTGTTGCAGGCGAGGCGGTCCGTCAGGAGGTTCCGGTTCTTCCGGACGTGCGTGCGCTTCACGGCGCCCCGGGAAAGGAACCGGTGCATCGGCGACTGCCACACGCGGGTGGAGTTGATGTGCTCCACGTTGCCCGTGGCGAAGGAGGAGCCGGTCTCGTCCAGACTGCTGATCATCAGCCGGAAGGCGTCCGGCGGGATCATGTCGTCGCTGTCGACGAACGTCACGAACTCGCTCTCCGGCGCCAGGCTGTCCAGTCCCGTGTTACGGGCCGCACCCAGGCCGGCGTTCTCCTTGCGGATCAGCCGGAACCGGGCGTCCTTGTCCGCGAACTCCGCCGCTATGGCGTTGGAGTCGTCGGTGGACCCGTCGTCGATCATGAGAACTTCCAGCTCCTGGAAGGTCTGCACGGCCAACGAGTTGAGGCAGGCGGGAAGGTACTCCGCCACGTTGTAGATCGGGACGATGACGCTGAGCCGGGGTGCCATGGAGTTCTGCGTTCCTTTCTGGTTCAGACCCGCTCGACGAGCTCGAGCGCCTGAGGGGGTGACGGGGTGGCGTGCTTGGGGATTTCCGGCGGATCGGCGGGGGGTGTCTCCACCCTCCGGGGAGGATCCGCCGGGCGACGTGCTGGGCCGCACGCCCGCCGTCGAACTGCAGTACTTGTCCCGGTACCCGGTCCGCAGCTTAGCTGCCGCCCTCCGGACCGCCCCGAAAGGAAGCGGACCTGCCGCACCGTGACGCGGGGAGCCGTGACCAGAGACACAGAAGAACGCAGGACCGTTTCCGCGCGCCCCGGTATGCGGGAGCACGCGTTGCGTATGGGGACCACCAGGGTCGGTCGGGACATTCCTCACCGGTCCATCTGCCTGCATGACTGTGCGGCGGCCCCCGGCCGCCGCAGCTGTCCAGGGTAGACGATCCGCAATTCCGGCGTTCTCCCGTCGTTGGGCCGTCCCTCACCCGCAAGGAAGAGGATGTTCACCCCGCACACGAGTGGCTGCGGTTTCCGGGGTGCGGAAGGCCTCCTGCATACTGCGCTTGAGCGGTTCGACTGAGGAGACACGACGCATGCCGGCTGCAGATACCCCCCGATTCAGCGTGATCATCCCGGTGTACGGGGTCGAGGGCTACATCCGCGAGTGCCTCGAATCGGTGACTACGCAGAGTTACCGGAATTTCGAGATCATCGCGGTCGACGACTGCTCCCTCGACGGCAGCGGCGCCATCATCGACGAGTTCGCCGCGCGCGACCCGCGGGTGCGCGCCGTCCACCGCGCCCAGAACGGCGGCATCGGCGCCGCCCGGAACACCGGCGTCGAGCACGCCCGCGGCGACTACCTGCTCTTCATCGACGGCGACGACTCGATCCGCCCCGGCTCCCTGGAGGCCATGGCGGACCGGCTCGCCGAGGCCGAGGACCCCGAGGTCCTGCTCTTCGACCACGTCCGCACCCATGTGGACGGCGCCGTCGAGCCCAGCAACTCCGGCCCGTACCTGGCCGGCATCCGCGACCAGGTGATCCGCCCCGCCGACCGCCTCGAACTGCTGCGGATGTTCGCCGTCGTCTGGAACCGCCTCTACCGCCGCGACTTCTTCACCGGCGAGGGCTACGCCTTCACCGACGGCCTGTACGAGGACGCGCTCATGGTCTACACGTCCATGGCCGTCGCCCAGCGCGTCGCGGGTCTGGAGTACGTGGTCGTCGAGTACCGGCAGCGCCGGGTCGGCAGCTCGATGCGCAGCAGCACCCCGCGCAAGCACTTCGTGATCTTCGACCAGTACCGGAGGGTCTTCGAGTACCTCGACGGCCGCCCCGGCCTCGACGAGTACCGCACGGCCGTCTTCACGCGGATGATCTCCCACTTCCTGTTCACCTTCGCCCGGGACTTCCGCATACCGAAGGGCCACCGTCGCGCGTACCTGAAGCAGGCCTCCAAGGTCTACCGCGACCTCGAACCCGCGGGCTTCACCCCGCCGCCCGGCATCCTCGGCCTGAAGTTCAAGGTGCTGCGGAGCGGTTCGTACACCGGTTTCGAAGGCCTCAAGGTGGTCAACGGCACCCGTGAGGCGGGCATCCGCTCCGTCGGCCGGTCCAAGCGCTGGGGCGGCCGCAAGGCCCTGCGCGCCTACTACGCCGTGCAGCGCCGCCTCCCCGTCGACGAGAACCTCGCCGTGTACTCGGCGTACTGGGGCCGCACCCCCGGCTGCAACCCGCTCGCCGTGCACGAGGCGGCCAAGCGGCTCGCGCCCGGCATCCGCGGGGTGTGGATCGTCAACCAGGAGTACGCCGGCAGTGTGCAGCCCGGACTGAAGCGGATCGCCCCGGCCACCTTCGGCTACTGGAAGGCGCTCGCCCGGGCCAAGTACCTGGTCAACAACGTCAACTTCCCCGACGCCGTGATCAAGCGCCCCGGCCAGATCCACCTGCAGACCCACCACGGCACCCCGCTCAAGCGGATGGGCCTGGACCAGCAGCACTACCCGGCCGTCTCCCGCAGCATGGACTTCGGGAAGCTGCTGGAGCGCGTCGACCGCTGGGACTTCAGCGTCTCGTCGAACCAGCACTCCACCGAGAACTGGGAGCGGGTCTACCCGGCCGCCTTCCGGACCGTGAACTCCGGTTACCCGCGCAACGACGTCTACTACCGCTCCACCGCGGCGGACGTCCGCCGGATCCGCGACGAGCTCGGCATCGCGCACGGCAAGACGGCGATCCTGTACGCCCCCACCGTGCGCGACCACCAGAAGGACGCCTTCGTCTCCCGGCTGGACCTCGCCCGCTTCGCCCGCGAACTCGGCCCGGACTTCGTCCTGTTGGTCCGCGCCCACTACTTCTACGGCGCCGACCGGGAGTTGAGCTCCCTCGCCGAGCGGGGCGCGCTCGTCGACGTGTCGCGGCACCCGTCCGTCGAGGAGCTCTGCCTGGCGGCGGACGCCCTGATCACGGACTACTCGTCGATCATGTTCGACTACGCCAACCTCGACCGGCCGATCGTCACGTACGCCGACGACTGGGAGGCGTACCGGACCTGCCGAGGCGTCACCTTCGACCTGCTCTCCGGCGAGCCCGGCGACACCCCCGGTGTGCTCACGACGACCGAGGACGAGCTGATCGAGGCGTTCCGCAGCGGCGCCTGGGAAGGCGAGCCGGCGGCCACCCTGCGGCAGGCCTTCCGGGAGCGGTTCTGCGCCTGGGACGACGGCTTCGCGGCCGAGCGGGTCGTCCGGCGGGTCTTCCTCGGCGAGGAGTCGCTGCGGCCGGCCGTCGTCCCCGTCGCCGAGCGCCACCCGGCCCCGGCGCCGCGATCGGCCGAGGGTCCCGGGGTGCTCCGCCCCCGGCCGGCGGACCAGGACGAGCTCACCGCGGCCGGGTCCGACCACTAGCGACACGCACAAGAGGCGCCCTGAGCCGATGGCTCCGGGCGCCTCTTCGTATCCGGTGAAGCCACCGCTTCGGACGGACGAAGGCCCGGCCACGGATGTCCGTGGCCGGGCCTTCGTCCGGTCCTGTGCCTGCGGCGTGCTACTTCACGACCGACAGCGGCAGCAGCTTCTTGCCCGTCGGGCCGACCTGGATCTCGGTCTGCATCGCGGGGCAGACACCGCAGTCGAAGCACGGCGTCCAGCGGCAGTCCTCGACCTCGGTCTCGTCGAGCGCGTCCTGCCAGTCCTCCCAGAGCCAGTCCTTGTCGAGACCGGAGTCCAGGTGGTCCCAGGGCAGGACCTCCTCGTAGGTGCGCTCGCGGGTCGTGTACCAGGCGACGTCCACGCCGAAGCCGGGCAGCGTCTTCTCGGCGCACGCCATCCAGCGGTCGTACGAGAAGTGCTCGCGCCAGCCGTCGAAGCGGCCGCCGTCCTCGTACACCGCGCGGATGACCGAGCCGATACGGCGGTCGCCGCGCGAGAGGAGGCCCTCGACGATGCCGGGCTTGCCGTCGTGGTAGCGGAAGCCGATCGAGCGGCCGTACTTCTTGTCGCCGCGGATCTTGTCGCGGAGCTTCGTGAGCCGCGCGTCCGTCTCCTCGGCCGACAGCTGCGGCGCCCACTGGAACGGGGTGTGCGGCTTGGGGACGAAACCGCCGATGGAGACGGTGCAGCGGATGTCGTTCTGACCGGAGACCTTGCGGCCCTCGGCGATGACCTTGACCGCCATGTCGCCGATCTGGAGGACGTCCTCGTCGGTCTCCGTCGGCAGGCCGCACATGAAGTACAGCTTCACCTGGCGCCAGCCGTTGCCGTACGCGGTGGAGACGGTCCGGATGAGGTCCTCCTCCGAGACCATCTTGTTGATGACCTTGCGCATGCGCTCGGAGCCGCCCTCGGGGGCGAAGGTGAGGCCGGAACGGCGGCCGTTCCTCGTGAGCTCGTTGGCCAGGTCGACGTTGAACGCGTCGACACGGGTCGAGGGGAGCGACAGGCCGACCTTGTCCTCCTCGTACCGGTCGGCGAGGCCCTTCGCGATGTCACCGATCTCGGTGTGGTCGGCGGAGGACAGCGAGAGGAGGCCGACCTCCTCGAAGCCGGTCGCCTTGAGGCCCTTCTCGACCATCTCGCCGATGCCGGTGATGCTTCGCTCCCGCACGGGGCGCGTGATCATGCCGGCCTGGCAGAAACGGCAGCCGCGGGTGCAGCCGCGGAAGATCTCGACGGACATGCGCTCGTGGACGGTCTCCGCGAGCGGGACGAGCGGCTGCTTCGGGTACGGCCACTCGTCGAGGTCCATGACGGTGTGCTTGGAGACCCGCCACGGCACGCCGGACCTGTTGGGCACGACACGGCCGATGCGGCCGTCCGGCAGGTACTCGACGTCGTAGAACGCCGGGATGTAGACCGCGCCGGTCTTCGCGAGACGGAGGAGGACCTCCTCGCGGCCGCCCGGCCTGCCCTCGGCCTTCCAGCCGCGGATGATCTCGGTCATGTCGAGGACGGCCTGCTCGCCGTCGCCGATGATCGCCGCGTCGATGAAGTCCGCGATCGGCTCGGGGTTGAAGGCGGCGTGGCCTCCGGCGAGCACGATCGGGTGGTCGACGGTCCGGTCCTTCGACTCCAGCGGGATGCCGGCGAGGTCGAGGGCGGTGAGCATGTTCGTGTAGCCGAGCTCCGTCGAGAAGCTCAGGCCGAAGACGTCGAAGGCGCCGACGGGACGGTGCGAGTCGACCGTGAACTGCGGGACCTTGTGCTCGCGCATGAGCTCTTCGAGGTCCGGCCACACGCTGTACGTGCGCTCGGCGAGGACGCCCTCGCGCTCGTTGAGCACCTCGTACAGGATCATGACGCCCTGGTTGGGCAGACCGACCTCGTACGCGTCCGGGTACATCAGCGCCCAGCGGACATCGGCGGACTCCCACGGCTTCACCGTGGAGTTCAGCTCTCCACCGACGTACTGAATCGGCTTCTGCACGTGCGGGAGCAGAGCTTCGAGCTGCGGGAAGACAGACTCGGCAGCAGACATCTCGAACCTTCGTGAGCTGGCAGGGGGGCGACTCTCAAGCGTACCCCGGTGCTCAGCGGGTCAGCGCCGCGCGGATTTCCGGGGCCGCGGCCCTGGCCCAGACCCCGGGGAGCTCCCGCTCCGCGGCCTCCGCCGCCGCTTCCTCGCGGCCGTGGAGAAGTCCCCAGGTGAAAGCGGATTCCCCGGCCGCGTGGGCCTGGGTCGCGAGCTCGCGCAGGGCCTCGCGGGCGACGACGCCGTCCTGGTGTTCGCCCAGGAGGGACTGGACGGACTTCACACGCTTGGCGACCTTGCGTGCGGGCTTCCCCAGGGTCGGCGCGGCGGCTTCGGCGGCGTACCGGGTGCGCTTGGCGGCCTTGCGGGCCGCGTGGAGCGCGAGGTCGCGGTCCTCTCCGGGGTCGAGGGCGAGGGCCCGGTCGACGCGGGCGGCCAGGCGGTCGTGGTCCCTGAGGACGGCCCGGGCGAGCACCCTTCGGGCGTCGCGGGCCGCGGCCTTCCGCAGGGGCGGGTCGGCGAGCAGCGCATCGAGGGCGTCGAGGAGGGCGAGGTAGCGGGCCGAGTCCAGCGCGGCGAGGGTACGGCGCCGGCCGCCCCGGGCGCGGGCCGCGGCCCAGGTCCGCAGCCGGCCGCGGACCGGTCCGAGCCGCAGGCTCCGGGGCAGGTCGCCGATCCGGCCGCGCAGCCGCTCGGCCAGCACCTCCTGGTCCCGGGCGATCCCGAGCTCGGCCGCGAGCCACTTCAGCTCGGCGCCGAGGGGGTCGGTGACGTCCCGGTCGAGGACCTTCCGGTACGACGTGAAGGCGCTGCGCAGGCGGCGGCAGGCGACCCGCAGCTGGTGCACGGCGTCGGGCAGGTCGCGCCGGACGGCGGGGTCGAGCGCGACGATCGCGTCGACCTGCTCGCGCGCGTAGCCGAGGACGGCGTGCCCGGCGGTGCCGGGGGCGGGGGCCTTGTCCGCGGCCGGGGCCTCGGCGCTCGGTGCCGTCTCCGTCTCCGTCTCTGTCTCCGTCAGGGCCCTCGCCAGTTTGGAGGCGGACTCCGAGGCGCGGATGCCGGCCTTCGCGAGGCGTTTCTCGACCGCGTCGAGGATCGCCTCGTCGGCGTCGTCGTCGGCGAGTTCGACCTCGATCTCCTTCCAGGTGGCCTCCGCTCCCCCGGGCAGCCGCTCGGCGCGGACCGTGTCGACGGACAGCTCGGCGAGGAGCGTGCCCGACGCGTCGGTCAGGTGGCGGACGTCCCGCGCGGAGCGGAGGCGGACGACGGGGACGACCTCGCCGCCGCGGACCCGGGAACGCAGAAGCCCCGCCAGCTCACCCGGGAGGGTGTCGGCCAGCGGGGCCCTGATCTCGTCGCGGATACCGGAGGCGACCGGGAACTTGAGGTGCCAGCCCTCGTCGTCCCCGCCCGTGCGCCGCCGCAGGGTGATGGCGTCGGCGGCGAGCCGCAGGTCGGGGGTGTCGTAGTAGACCGCGTCGAGTTCCATGACGCCCCGGTCCACGACGGCCGCGACCCCGGGGACCCGGGTGAGGTCCGGAACCCGGGTCCCGCTCGTGGCCTCGTACTTCCGCTCGATCTCGCGCTTCGTCTCCGCCATGAGACGAATCTAGACCTATGCGGTCATCGGGCGCTGCACCCTGATGGACTGCAGCAGCCCGATCGCCACCCACACCGCGAACATCGACGAACCGCCGTACGACACGAACGGCAGCGGCAGGCCCGCGACCGGCATGATGCCGAGCGTCATGCCGATGTTCTCGAAGGACTGGAAGGCGAACCAGGCGATGATCCCGGCCGCGACGACCGTGCCGTAGAGCTCGGTGGTCTCGCGGGCGATCCGGCAGGCCCGCCAGAGCACGATCCCGAGGAGGACGAGGATCAGACCGGCGCCGACGAAACCCAGCTCCTCCCCCGCCACCGTGAAGACGAAGTCGGTCTGCTGCTCCGGGACGAACTGGCCCGTCGTCTGCGAGCCCTTGAAGAGGCCCGCGCCGAGGAGGCCGCCGGAGCCGATCGCGATGCGGGCCTGGTTGGTGTTGTAGCCGACGCCCGCGGGGTCGAGGTCGGGGTTGGCGAAGGCCGCGAAGCGGTTGATCTGGTACTCGTCCAGCATGCCGAGCGTCGTGACGAGGACCGCGCCCCCGATGCCCGCGCCGATCAGGCCGAGGACCCAGCGGTTGGAGGCGCCGGAGGCGAGCAGCACGCCGAGCACGATGACGGCCATGACCATGACCGAGCCGAGGTCGGGCATCAGCATGACGATGCCCATGGGGAGGGCGGCAAGGGTGAGGGCCTTGGCGACGGTGCGGTGGTCGGGGTGGAGCTGGTCGCCCGCGTCGACCTTGGCCGCCAGCAGCATCGCCATGACCAGGATGATCGTGATCTTCACGAACTCGCTGGGCTGGAGGGAGAAGCCGCCGCCGACGACGATCCACGCGTGGGCGCCGTTGATCGTGGCGCCGAGCGGGGTGAGGACGGCGAGGATCAGCACGATCGAGAGGGTGTAGAGGATCGGGACCGCGCCGCGCAGGGTGCGGTGGCCGAGCCAGATCGTGCCGATCATCAGGGCGACCCCGATGCCGGTGTTGAGCGCGTGCCGGAAGAGGAAGTAGTACGGGTCGCCCTGGTTCAGCTCGGTGCGGTTCCGCGTGGCGGACCAGACGAGCAGCGCCCCGATGAAGGAGAGCGCCAGCGCCGAGAGCAGCATCGGCCAGTCGAGGCGGCGGAGCATCGAGTCGCGGGCGGTGAGCCTCGCGACCGGCCCGCGCTCGGGTGCGTACCGGGAGACGGAGAAGCTGGTACGTGTCGTCATCGGGTCAGTCCCGCCTTCCGGGGGGCGGGCCCGCGAGCGGCGGCGCACCGGCGTTCTCGACGGGAGCGACCAGCTGCGACTTCGGGTCGTACGCCTTGATGTCGGGGGCGTCGATGGTGCCGTCGGCGTTGACCTTCGGCAGGGCCCTCTGCGGCCCGGGGAGCAGGGCCCGCTTGAGGTCCTGGTTGCCCGCGTCGTCCAGGCCGTAGAGGGCGTCGTAGATGTTGCGCACGGCGGGGCCGGACGCGCCGGAGCCGGTGCCGCCCTGAGAGATCGTCATGATGATGGTGAAGTCGTCGGTGTAGGTCGCGAGCCACGAGGTGGTCTGCTTGCCGTAGACCTGGGCGGTGCCGGTCTTGGCCCGCAGCGGGATCTTGTCCTGGGGCCAGCCGCCGAAGCGCCAGGCCGCGGTTCCGCCGGGCTCGACGACGGACCGCAGTCCCTTGTCGAGGTCGCGGATCGTCTCGGCGCCGACCGGCAGCTTGCCGTGGGCCGTCGGCTTGATCTCGCGGACCTGCTTGCCGTCGGGGCTGATCACGGCCTTGCCGACGGTGGGGTCGTAGAGGGTGCCGCCGTTGCTGATGGCCGCGTAGGCGGTGGCCATCTGGATGGGGGTGACGAGGACGTCACCCTGGCCGATGGCGAAGTTGATGCTGTCGTAGGCCTTGAGCTGGTTGCCTTCGAGGCAGCTCTCGTAGGCGATCTGCTGGACGTAGGTGCCGCCCTTCTTGCCCTGCTTGCACCACGCGTCCTTGTTCGCCTCCCAGAAGCTCTGCTTCCACTGGCGGTCGGGGATGCGGCCCTTGACCTCGTTGGGCAGGTCGATGCCGGTCTCGGAGCCGAGTCCGAAGTCCCGGGCGGTCTTGTAGAACCAGTCGTTGGCGCCCTGCTTGGGCTTTATCCCGCCGTCACGCTGCCACTCCTGGTGGCCCAGGGCGTAGAAGACGGTGTTGCAGGAGAACTTGAGGGCCTCGCCCAGGGTGATGGGGCCGTGTCCCTGGGACTCGAAGTTGGCGAAGCTGCGGCTGCCGAGGCTGTAGGAGCTGCTGCAGTTGTACTTGTCGTTGAAGTCGTGGCCGGCCCGTACGGCGGCGCTCGCCGACACCACCTTGAAGATGGAGCCTGCGGCGGCCTGGCCCTGGATGGCCCGGTTGAGCAGCGGGTAGTTGGACTTCTTGCTGGTGAGAGCGGCGTAGTCCTTGGCCGAGATGCCGCCGACCCAGGCGTTGGGGTCGTAGTCCGGCTGGGAGGCCATCGCGACGACGCGGCCGGTCCTCGACTCCATGACGACGACGGCGCCCGCGTCGGCCTCGTACTTGCGGTTGGTGATCTTGTCGGTCTCGCCGCGGACGAGCTTCATGGCCGCGTTGAGCTCGTACTCGGCGACGGCCTGGACGCGGGCGTCGATGCTGGTGACGAGCGTGGAGCCCGCGACGCCGGGGTCGGACTCGGTCTGGCCCATGACCCGGCCGAGGTTGTCGACCTCGTAGCGGGTCACGCCCGCCTTGCCGCGCAGCTCCTTGTCGTAGGTGCGCTCGATGCCGGAGCGGCCGACCTGGTCGGAGCGGAGGAACGGCGAGTCGCCGTCCTTCGCCTTCTCGATCTCGGAGTCGGTGACGGGCGAGAGGTAGCCGAGCACCTGCGAGGTGCGGGCCTTGCCGGGCGCGGGGTAGCGGCGTACGGCGGCGGGCTCGGCGGTGATGCCGGGGAAGTCCTCGGTGCTCTCGCGGATCGTCAGCGCCTGCTGGGTGGTGGCCTCGTCGGTGACCGGGATCGGCTGGTACGGGGAACCGTTCCAGCAGGGCTTGGGTGTCTGGGAGTCGCAGAGCCTGATCTTGTTGATGACGTCCTCGGGCTTCATCTCGAGAACGTCCGCGAGCCGGGTCAGGACGGCCTTGCCCTTGTCCTTTATCTTCATCAGCTCGGTACGGGACGCGGAGACGACCAGGCGGGTCTCGTTGTCGGCGAGCGGGACGCCGCGGGCGTCCAGGATGGAGCCGCGGACGGCGGGCTGGACGACCTGCTGGACGTGGTTGTTCTTCGCCTCGTCCGTGTACTCCTTGCCGTTGCGGATCTGGAGGTACCAGAGGCGGCCCCCCAGGGTCAGGAGCAGCGAGAAGACCAGGATCTGGATGACGACGAGCCGGATCTGGACCCGCGGGGTCCGCCCGGTCTCGGGGATGTTGCTCATACTGCCGGGACCCCCTCGGTCACAGTCGCTTGACGCCCTTGATGCGGCCGGCCCGTGCGGCGCGGCTCCGGGCGGACTTCACGCGCAGGCCGCCGCGCTGGTTGCCGATCCGCAGGCCCGTGCCGGAGGAGAGCCAGCCGGAGGCCACGTCGGTGCCGTTCGCCCCGCCGGAGTCGGCGAGCGGATCGTTCTCGGCGCGCCGGGCCAGCGCCATGATGAGCGGCACGGTGAAGGGCGCGAGGAGCAGGTCGTAGACCGCCGCGGTGAACAGCAGGAAGCCGAGGCCCACATGGCGGGCGGCGGTGTCCCCGACGAGGGCGCCCACGCCCGCGTAGAGGAGTGTGGAGCCGACGGCCGCGACGACGACGACGGCCATGGGGCCGGTCGCGGAGGTCAGCCGGCCGTTCTCGGGCTTGGCGAGGCCGACCAGGTAGCCGATGACGCAGAGCACGAGGGCGTAGCGGCCGGCGGCGTGGTCGGCGGGCGGGGCGAGGTCGGCGAGGAGACCGGCGGTGAAGCCGATCAGGGAGCCGCTGACGGGTCCGTAGGCCAGGGCGAGGGCGACCACGGTGAGGAGCACCAGGTCGGGGACGGCGCCGGGGAGTTGGAGGCGGGCGAGGACGGAGACCTGGACGACCAGGGCGACCACGATCAGGGTCGCGGAGAGAAGGATGCGGTTGAACTTCACGGTGTCGCGTCCCCCTGGTCCTGGCCCTGCCGGTCCTGGCCTTGCTGGTTCTGGCCTTGCTGGTTCCCGCCCTGCTGGTTCTCGTTCGCCTGCTGTCCGTCCGGTGGCGGCGGTGTGATGGTGACCGTGACGGTCGGCGCGGGCTTGGGCTTCGGCGGCAGGACCATGTCGCGGGGGTTGGACTGGGGTGCCTGGACGACGACGCCGACGATGTCGAGCTTGGTGAAGCCGACGTACGGACGGACGTAGACGTTGCGGGTCAGGCCGCCGCCCGCGGGGTCGATGCGGACGATCTCGCCGACCGGGACGCCGGGCACGAAGGGCTTGTCGCCGCTGGAGCCGAAGGTGACGAGCCGGTCTCCCGTCTTCACCTTGGCCTTGCCGTTGAGGAGCTGGACGAGCAGGGGGCCGTCGCCCTGGCCGGTGGCGAAGCCGAGTTCGTCGCTCTTCTCCATGCGCGTGCCGACGGTGAAGTCGGGGTCGTTGGCGAGGAGGACCGTGGAGGTGGACGGGCCGACGGTGGTGACGCGGCCGACGAGTCCGGAGCCGTTGAGCACGGTCATGTCCCGCTTGATGCCGTCGCGGGCACCGACGTCGACGGTGACCGTCCAGGAGAAGCCCTGGGCCGCTCCTATGGCGATGACCTGGGCGCCCTTGATGCCGTACTGCCCGGCGCCTGCGGTCTTGAGCATGGCGTCGAGCTCGCGCAGCCGGTTGCGGTTGCGGTCGTCGCTGCCGAGCTCGGCCTTCAGCTCGGCGTTCTCCTTCTCCAGGGCGGCGATCCGGGTGTGCCGCTCACCGGAGTCGCGGACCGCGCCTATGGCGTTCCCGATGGGGTCGACGGCCGCCGCCACACCGTTCTCGACGGGTCCGAAGACCGCGGCGGCGGCCTGCCGGGCACCGTCGACGGGTGACTCCTGGCCACCGCGGATGTCCACCGTGATCAGTGCGAACGCGATGGCGATCAGCAGCACCAGGAGCAGCCGGCTCTCTCGTGTGTCCCTCACGTGCGGCGGCCGTGCCTTTCCTCGTGGTTCGTTCTTCGGCTGTGCGTGTTCTCTTGTGGGGTGTTGCCCGTGTGGTGCTCGTACGGCTCTAGCGGCGCGGCTGGGCGTCCAGGACCTGCTGGAGGGCCTCGAACTCCTCCACGCACTTGCCGGCGCCGAGCGCGACCGAGTCCAGCGGGTCCTCGGCGATGTGGATCGGCATGCCGGTCTCGCGGCGGAGCCGCTCGTCGAGGCCCCGCAGCAGGGCGCCTCCACCGGTGAGAACGATGCCGCGGTCCATGACGTCACCGGAGAGCTCCGGCGGGCACTTGTCGAGGGTCGTCTTCACGGCGTCGACGATCGCGTTGACCGGCTCCTCGATCGCCTTGCGGACCTCGGCGGCGGAGATGACCACCGTCTTGGGAAGGCCGGAGACGAGGTCGCGGCCCCGGATCTCGGTGTGTTCGTCCTTGTCGAGGTCGTAGGCCGAGCCGATGGTGATCTTGATCTGCTCGGCGGTCCGCTCACCGAGGAGGAGCGAGTACTCCTTCTTGATGTGCTGGATGATCGCGTTGTCCAGCTCGTCGCCGGCGACGCGGATCGACTGTGCCGTGACGATTCCGCCGAGGGAGATGACGGCGACCTCGGTGGTGCCGCCACCGATGTCGACGACCATGTTCCCGGTGGCCTCGTGGACGGGGAGGCCCGAGCCGATGGCCGCCGCCATGGGCTCCTCGATGATGTGCACCTGGCGCGCACCGGCCTGCGTCGAGGCCTCGATGACGGCGCGTCGCTCCACACCGGTGATGCCGGAGGGCACGCAGACGACGACCCGGGGGCGGGCCAGGTAGCGGCGCTTGTGGATCTTGAGGATGAAGTAGCGGAGCATCCGCTCCGTGATCTCGAAGTCGGCGATCACGCCGTCCTTGAGCGGGCGGACGGCGACGATGTTGCCGGGCGTCCGGCCGATCATCTTCTTCGCCTCCGCACCGACCGCCAGGATGCCGCCGGTGTTGGTGTTGATCGCGACGACGGACGGCTCGTTCAGAACGATGCCTCGGCCCCTGACGTACACCAGCGTGTTGGCGGTCCCGAGGTCGACAGCCATGTCACGGCCGATGAACGACATTGAGTTCCCCTTGATTTCCCATGGCTGAGAGTGGTGCGGCGTGGAGTTTTTCCATCGTAGTGCCGCCCGCGCGGATGCCGCGCGTTGGTCCACCTCAACACTGGTGACGGCAGGACGCGGCGATCCGTTCCCGGGATTGCCGTTCATATGCCTGGGGGCGACCGAAATTCCTTCGGTCGCCCCACAGGGTTGTGCTGATCGGCTGACGCCGGGTCAGCACTCGATCGGCACCGGATCGGCACCGAATCGACATCGGATCAGACGAGACCCGGGAAGAAGATCTTGAGCTCGCGGAGCGCCGACTCCTCGGAGTCCGAGGCGTGGATCAGGTTCTCGCGGACGATGGTGCCGAAGTCACCGCGGATGGAACCGGGCGCGGCGGCGATCGGGTCGGTGGGGCCCGCGAGCTGGCGGACACCCTCGATGACCCGCTCACCCTCGACGACGAGCGCGACGACCGGACCGGAGGACATGAAGCCCATCAGCGGCTCGTAGAAGGGCTTGCCCTTGTGCTCGCCGTAGTGCTGCTCCAGCGTGTCCTGGTCCAGCTCGCGCAGCTCCAGGGCCGCGAGGGTCCAGCCGGCCTTGCGCTCGATACGACCGATGATCTCGCCGATCAGGCCACGGCGGACGGCGTCGGGCTTGAGCAGGACGAGCGTGCGCTGGCTCACGGGGGAACTCCTTCGGAAAAGCGGTGTGCGGGCCTCCGAGGCTACAGGGCCCGCACGCCCCTCGATTACGCAGCGTCAGGCCCTGCCGTGGCCTGCCCGGCCTGTCCCGCCTGCGACTCGGCCCAACGGGCCTTGATGTCGTCGACCTTGCGTCCGTAGTGCACCGAGGCCCACCACAGGACGGCGAAGGCCGCGCCGAGGACGAACATGACCGGCACGAAGAAACCGCTGGCGATCAGGCCGATCTGGAGGGCCCAGCCCAGCTGCACGCCGCCGGGACGGGTGACCATCCCGCACAGCAGCACCGAGAGGACCATCGCGACGCCGCAGACCCACCAGACGGTCGACATCGCCAGGCTGTCGTCCTTCATGGCGACGAGACCGGCGAAGCCGATGACGAAGAACTCGCCGATGAGCGTCGAGGAACAGAGCATGCGCATCGGTGTCAGCCCCTTCGCAGCAGCAGCCGGGCGTCGCCGACCGTGAAGATCGAACCGGTCACGAGGACTCCCGCGCCGCCGTACTCGGCCTCTTCCTCCGCGAGGGTGATGGCCGCTTCGAGCGCGTCGGGCAGCCGCGGCTCGACGACCACCCGGTCCTCGCCGAAGACCTCGACCGCGATCGCGGCGAGCGCGTCGACGTCCGTGGCCCGCGGGTTGGAGTTCGCCGTGACGACGACCTCCGCGAAGATCGGCTCGAAGGCCTCCAGGAGACCCCGGGCGTCCTTGTCGGCGCTCGTGGAGACCACGCCGACGAGCCGCGAGAAACCGAAGGACTCAGTGACGCCCTCCGCCGTGGCGCGTGCGCCGTGCGGGTTGTGCGCGGCGTCCAGGATCACCGTCGGGGACGAGCGGACGATCTCCAGACGGCCGGGCGAGGCGACCTGGGCGAAGGCCCGGCGGACCGTGTCCGCGTCCAGGGTCCTCGCGTGGTCCGCGCCGACCCCGAAGAACGCCTCGACCGCCGCGAGCGCCACGGCCGCGTTACGCGCCTGGTACGCGCCGTGCAGCGGCAGGAAGACACCGTCGTACTCGCCGCCGAGACCCCGCAGGGTGAGGAGCTGGCCGCCGACCGCGACCTCGCGGGAGACGATGCCGAACTCCATGCCCTCGCGGGCGACGGTGGCGTCCGCCTCGACGGCCTTCTTCAACAGGACCTGGGCCGCGTCCACCGGCTGCTGGGCCAGGATGACGGTCGCGCCCTGCTTGATGATCCCGGACTTCTCGCCGGCGATCTCGCCGGTGGTCCCGCCGAGCCGGTCGGTGTGGTCGAGGTCGATCGGGGTGACGACGGCGACGGAGGCGTCGATGACGTTCGTCGCGTCCCAGGTGCCGCCCATGCCGACCTCGACGACGGCCACGTCGACCGGGGCGTCGGCGAAGGCCGCGTACGCCATTCCGGTGAGGACCTCGAAGAAGGAGAGGCGGTACTCCTCGCGGGCGTCGACCAGCTCCACGTACGGCTTGATGTCCGCGTACGTCTCGACGAACCGCTCGGCGGAGATCGGGGCGCCGTCCAGGCTGATCCGCTCGGTGATCGTCTGCACGTGCGGCGAGGTGTACCGCCCGGTGCGCAGCTCGAAGGCGCCGAGCAGCGCCTCGATCATGCGGGCCGTCGACGTCTTGCCGTTGGTGCCGGTGATGTGGATCGAGGGGTACGCGCGCTGCGGCTCGCCGAGTACGTCCATCAGGGCCGCGATCCGCGTGACCGAGGGCTCCAGCTTGGTCTCGCCCCAGCGGCTGGACAGCTCGGTCTCGACCTCGCGCAGCGCCTTGTCGAGCTCCGGGTCCTCGGGACGGCCGGGCACGGGGTCGCCCTGGACCGGGCCGGCCTGCGCGCGCAGGGTGCGGCTGCCGGCCTCGATCACCGCCAGGTCGGGGTCGCGCGTTGTCTCGTTGTCGACGATGTCGTCGAACTGGTCGCTCTGGTCACTCGGGTCGCTCGGCTCGCTCACGGGCCCAGTCTACGGAGGGGCACCGACAGGACCATGGACCCACCCCTTTCGGGACTTTCGGTCCCCCGTCCGCCGGAGTCGCCGGGCAAACTTGGCGATCATGGACATAGGGATCGACCTCGGCACGGCCAACACGCTCCTCTACGCCCGGGGCCAGGGCATCGTGCTCAACGAGCCGTCCGTGGTGGCGGTCCAGGAGGGCTCGCGGCAGGCGCTCGCGGTCGGCACCGAGGCGAAGGAGACGATCGGCCGGACGCCCGGCTCGATCAGCGCGATCCGCCCCCTGAAGGACGGCGTGATCAGCGATTACGAGGCGGCCGAGGAGATGATCCGGCACTTCGTCCGCAAGGCCGTCCCGGGCCGCCGCCGGCCCCGCACCCGGATGGTGGTCTGCGTGCCGAGCGGGGTGACTCCCGTCGAGCGGCGGGCGATCGTGCACGCTTCGCTGTCGGCGGGCGCGCGGGCGGTGCACCTCATCGAGGAGCCCATGGCGGCGGCGATCGGCGCCGGGCTGCCGGTCTCCGACCCGCGCGGCTCGATGGTCGTCGACATCGGCGGCGGCACGACCGAGGTGGCGGTCATCTCGCTCGGCGGGATCGTCACCGCCCAGTCTCTG
Source organism: Streptomyces sp. NBC_01255 (assembly GCF_036226445.1). NCBI lineage: Bacteria > Bacillati > Actinomycetota > Actinomycetes > Kitasatosporales > Streptomycetaceae > Streptomyces > Streptomyces sp. NBC_01255. Next base: position 5,766,379 of record NZ_CP108474.1, on the reverse strand, counting down.
CGGGTGGGCGGCGACCGCCTCGACGCGGCCATCACCGACTTCGTCCGCAAGGAGCACTCGCTCCTCATCGGCGAGCGCACGGCCGAGGACGTGAAGGTCGCGATCGGTTCGGCGTGGCCGGTGCCGGGCGAGGAGGAGCGGGAGCGGGCGACCTTCACCGTCCGGGGGCGGGAGAAGGTCAGCGGGCTGCCCCGGACGGTGGAGCTGACGGTGCCGGAGGTGCGGGAGGCGCTCGACGAGCCGGTGGAGGCGATCATCGCTGCGGTGCGGGCGACCCTGGAGGAGTGCCCGCCGGAGCTGTCCGGCGACGTGATGGAGCACGGCATCGTCCTGACCGGCGGCGGGGCACTGCTGCCGGGGCTCGACCTGCGGCTGGCCTCGGCGACGGAGATCCCGGTCTTCGTCGCCGACCGGCCGCTGGACTGCGTGGCACTGGGCTCGGGGCGGTGCGTGGAGGACTTCGACAGCCTCCAGCGGGTGATGGGGAAGGCCGAGCGGGTCCGCTAGCCGATCAGCGCCCCAGGCCCGTCGGGAGCAGCGCCGTCACCACGTACGCCCCGTCCTCCGCACGTGCCGTGAGCGTCCCGCCCATGCTGACGACCCGTTCCTCCATCGAGAACAGCCCGGTGCCCGTGGAGACGGGTGCCGGGTCCGGCGGCGTCTTCGGCAGCGGGTTGCGCACCTCGATCCGCAGATCGGGTCCCGCCACGGTGATCGCGACCGTCACCGGCAGGCCCGGCGCGTGCTTGGCGGTGTTCGTCAGGCACTCCTGGACGACCCGGTGGACGGCCGCCTGACGCAGCGGCGACAGCGCCTTGGCCGCGTCCGCGACCGTCAGGTCGACGGGGCTGCCCATCCGCTCGCTCTCCTCGGCGAGCGCGGCGAGCCCTTCGAGGCCGGGGGTGGCCGCGTCCCGGTCGGCTCGGCGCACGATCGTCTCGTTGAGCATGAGGTGGGCGCGGCGGGCGGTGTCCGCGAGCTCCTCGAAGTCCTTCTGGTGCGCCCCGTCCCGGGCCCGTACGGAGAGGACCTCGGCCCGCACCGCGAGGACGGTGAGCTCCCGGCCGACCAGGTCGTGGACGTCCCGGCCGACGGAGATCCGCTCCTCCTGCACGGCCTGCCGGGCGGCGGCCTCGCGGCGCTGGACCTCCAGGGCGCGCACGAGGTCCTGCCGGTACGCGGCGATGCCGACGCCCGCCGCGAGGACCCCGATCGGGACGACGATGCTCAGGAAGTCGCTCAGGGTGGCGCCGTGCCGGGCGGGCCAGCCCGGCAGCTGGAAGAAGAGGCACGACAGGCCGATGTAGAACACGGTGGCGGCGACGGCGGCCCGCCGCCCCCGGAACCGGCCGATCGAGTACAGCGCGAACTGGATCATGGTGAGCTCGTGGAGCCACCCCATCAGCCCGAGCGCCACGAGGTACGGGACCCACGGAAGCCGGCGCCTGAGCACCAGCGTGGCCGCACCGGCCGCCAGGACCAGGGTCGCGGTGACCCCGGTGAGCGAGTTGTCGGCGCGGGCGAGCCCGGGCACGTCGAGGACCATCAGGCCGAAGGCGCTCAGCGCGGCGACGACGTCGAGGGCGCGGGGCGAGACGGCCCACCGGTCCACGCAACGGCGCAGCGCGGGGACGGTGGGGAGGCGGGACATGCCGTCCATCATCCAAGGTCTTTCGTCCCGAAGCCGTGGACCCGAAGTCCCTTCTGGTGTGAGATCGGGCACTTCGCCCACATTGCTGTTTGACTCAGAAATGTGCACGAAGCATCCCAGGAGCAGCTCTCCTTCGCCGCCGCTCTCCTCGACGCCCTCCCCCAGGCGGCCCTCTTCCTCGACCACGACCTGCAGGTCGTCCGCGTGAACCGCCGCCTCAGCACCCTCCTGCGGCTGCCCGTGGGACTGGACCTCTCCCCCGGTACGCCGCGGGAGCGGATCGTCGGCCATCTGGCGGGCATGCTGGACCGGCCGGAGGAGCGGGACCGGCTCCTGGAGGAGAGCGAGACGTACGGGCCCGTCACCCGCACCACCGACTACCACCTGCGGGACGGCCGGGTGCTGCGCCGCCGCCGGGCCCCGGTCGGGGACGGCGACCGGCCGCTCGGGCACCTGTGGCTCGTCGAGGACGTGACGCGGCAGCGCGAGGCGGAGGACGGCCTGTACGAGCAGGTACGGAATCTGGTGACGCTCGCCGACGATCGGGCCGCCTTCGCCGGCCGGGCCCTCCACGAGCTGCGGACCCCGCTCGCCACCGTCCTGAGCTTCGCCGAACTGCTCCTCGACCCGGCCTCCGGACCGCTGAACCCGGAGCAGACCTCGTTCGTGGACGCCATCCGGCGCAACGCGCAGCGGATGCGGTCGGTGGCCGAGGACCTGCCGAGGGCGGCCGTCGGCGCGCCCCGCGCGGAGCCGAGGCTCGGCGAGGTCCTCGTCGACGAGCTGATCGAGCGCGTGGTCCTCGAAGCGCTCCAGCGGGCCGAGGGCGACGGCCCGTACATCGCGGCCGACTGCCCGCCCGGCGGCCCGCCGCTCGTCGCCGACGCCGGGATGCTGACGGGCGCCCTGGAGGAGCTCCTCGGCAACGCGCTGCGCTTCACCCCGGAGGACGGCCGGGTCGAGGTCGTCGGCCGCGCCGCCGACGGCCACTGGACGATCCAGGTGAAGGACACCGGCATCGGGGTCCCCCTGGAGTACCACGAGGAGATCTTCACGCCGTTCGTCCGCGCGCCCAACGCCCGCCGCGACGGCTTCCCCGGCACCGGGCTCGGCCTGGCGGGCGCGCTGGACGCCGTGCGGCTGCACGGCGGGACCATCACGGTCCGCGACCGCGAGGGCCGGCCGGGCGCCGTCTTCACCGTACGGCTGCCGCTCACCGGCCGCCGCACCGCAGGGGCGGCGGCCCGGCGGTGACCCGGCTGCTGATCGTGGAGGACGACCCGGACCTCGCCCTGGCCCTGCGGGTCCTCCTGACCCGACGCGGATACGAGGTCTCGGTGGCCGGCGACGGCCGCGAGGGCCTCCGGCTCCTCTTCGCGGAACGCCCGTCCCTGATGGTCCTGGACCTCCTCCTGCCCGAACTCGACGGCTGGGAGGTCCTCGACCGCACCCGGGACATGAGCGATCTGCCGGTCCTCGTCCTCTCCGGCCTCGGCGATGTCGACGACCGGGTCCGCGGGCTGCGCTCGGGAGCCGACGACTACCTGGTCAAACCCTTCGCCCACACGGAGCTGCTGGCCCGTATCGAGGCCCTGCTCCGCAGGTCGGGGCCCCGGAAATGGGCGGGCGAACCCGTCGAGGAGGACCTGAGGCTCGTACCGGAGCGGCGCGCCGCGCTCTGGCAGGGCAGCGAGATCCGGCTCAGTGACATCGAGTACCGGCTGCTCCAGGTCCTCGTCCGCAACCGGGGCCGGGTCGTGACCACCGAGCAGCTCCTCGACCAGGTCTGGGACGACGCGCTGGCCATCGGCCGTGACCGGGTGAAGTTCGCCGTGCTCCGCCTCCGCCGCAAACTCCGCACCGCCGGCGGCCCCCACTCCCGCGACCCGCTGGAGGCGGTACGAGGCCTGGGCTACCGCTACGAGAGCGCGGACCGCCCGGCACGGATCGGTGGAAGCGCGGGCGGCTAGCCGGGGTACGGGACCCCGCCGCCCCGCCCGACCCGGGGTGACGCGTACCACCCCCGATCAGGGACGTAAGGCCCGGGCGGACGTCCCGACCTCCCCCGCCCGGCCACATGGCAACCGTTCCGCAACCGTCGGCCACCGGAGCGCGCGACCGAGGCCGGTCACCTTCGACAGCATGAAGACTCTCCCCGCCCGCAGCGTCGCCGTCGTCCTCGGCACCCGCCCCGAGCTCGTGAAGCTCGCCGAGCTCATCCGGTCCCTCGGCCCCGCCGCCCGGGTCGTCCACACCGGCCAGCACTACGACGACGCGCTCTCCGGCAGCTTCCTCGACGAGCTGGGGCTGCCCGAGCCCGAGTACCTCACCGGTGTCGGCGGGCAGCCCCGGGCCGTGCAGGTCGCCGCCGCGCTCACCGGCCTCGACGAGCGTTTCGCGGCCGATCCCCCACTCGCCGTCGTCGTCCAGGGCGACACCAACGCCGCACTCTCCGGCGCCCTCGCCGCCAACGCCCGCGGCCTCCCCCTCGTCCATGTCGAGGCGGGCCTCCGCAGCCACGACCGGGCCATGCCCGAGGAGCACAACCGGGTCCTCATCGACCGGCTCGCCGACGTCCTGTGCGCGGCCACCCCCGACAACCGCGAGTTGCTCCTCGCCGAGGGCGTGCCCGAGGAACGGATCGCCGTCACCGGCAATACCGTCGTCGAAGCCGTCCAGGACCACCTCCCCCCGGCGGAGGAGCGGGCGCGCCTGCTCGCCGTCAGCGGTCTCGCGCCCGACGGCTACGTCCTCGCCACCGTCCACCGGCCGGAGAACACCGACGACCCCGCCGCGCTCGCCGCCGTCCTGGAGGAGCTCGCCGCCCTCGCCCGCGAGCTGCCGGTCGTCCTCCCCCTCCACCCCCGCACCCACGCCCGCGTCGAGGCGGCGGGCCTGCTGTCGCTCCTCGAAGGGCTGACGGTGCTGCCCCCGGCCGGGTACGGCACGTTCCTCGCGCTCGCCCGGCACGCGGCGCTGATCGTCTCCGACTCCGGCGGCATCCAGGAGGAGACGACGGTCCTCGGCCGCCCGCTCGTGGTCGTCCGCCGCTCCACCGAACGCCCCGAGTCCCTCGCCGACTTCGCCGACCTCGTCGAGCCGGGCCCCGGAATCGGCGAGGCGGCCCGCCGCCGGCTCGCGGAGGGCGGACTCGGCCTGCGACGCCTGGCCACGCTCCCCAGCCCGTACGGCGACGGCACCGCGTCCGACCGGATCGCCGGACTGCTCAGGGCCCTGATCACCGAACGCGGCACGGCCCCGGCCGTCCCGGCCGCGCGCCCGGCCCCGGCCCATGCCGCCGCCACCGCCGCCGCCTGAGCCCACCGCTCCCCTCCCCCCATTGGAGACCCCCATGAGCCTCCACCTCCTGCTGTACGTCTTCCCGTTCCTCCTCCTCGGCGGCTTCCTCGTCTACTGGGCGGGCGCCCGCCACGCCTACGCCCGCCGCCGCCCCTCCGAGCTCGGCGACCCCACCGCGTACGACTGGCACTTCTTCGTCCCCTGCCGCGACGAGGAGGCCGTAATCGCGACGACGGTCACCCGGCTGCGTACGGACTTCCCCGCCGCCCACGTCTGGGTCATCGACGACGCGAGCGACGACCTGACCGCCCCGATCGTCACCTCCCTCGCGGGCCGGGACCGCCACATCCACCTGGTCTCCCGGACCCGCCCCGACGCGCGCGTCGGCAAGGGCGCAGCGCTCAACTCGGCCTACACGGCTCTGAACACCCACCTCGGCGACGCCGTCGACCGCGACCGTGTGATCGTCTGCGTCGTCGACGCCGACGGCCAGGTCTCTCCCGACGCCCTCGCGCACGTCAGCGGCCCGGACGCCTTCGGCGACCCCGAGACGGGCGGCGTCCAGATCGGCGTACGGATGCGCAACATCGACGACGAACGCCCCCTGGAACACCGGGGCAGGCTCGCCAACGCCTACGCCCGCCTCCTCATCCGCATGCAGGACGTCGAGTTCGCCGTCTCCAACACCGGCATGCAGCTCCTGCGCCGCCGTACCGGCTCCGTCGGCCTCGGCGGCAACGGCCAGTTCACCCGCCTCACCGCCCTCGACCGGATCGCCGCCGCCGAGCGCCGCCCGTGGCAGCGGGACGCCCTCCTGGAGGACTACGAGCTCGGCCTCCACATGCGCCTCGCCGGCTACCAGGTCACCCACGTCCACGACACCTGGGTCACGCAGGAAGCACTCCCGTACACCCGCCGCTTCCTCACGCAGCGCACCCGCTGGGCCCAGGGCAACATCACCTGCGTCCGCTACAGCAGCCGGATCATCGGCTCCCGCCACTACAAGGCGCGCGGCGTCCTGGAATCGCTCTACACCTTCTTCCAGCCCATAGCCCACCTCGCGACGCTGCTCCTGACCGCCGTCATGCTCGCCGTGCTGATACTCGGGGGCGGAGTCCTGCTGGCCGCCTGGCCCCTCGCCCTCGCCCTGGCGGTCGTCTCGATCGTCCCGTTCCTCCTCTGGGGCCCGGTCTACCGCCGCGAGTTCGCCCCTGACCGCTCCCGGATCAAGGGCCTGCTGTGGGGCTTCGCGCTCTGGCTGTACGCGTACCACCTGTTCATCGTCTCGGCGCGCGGCTTCGTCCGCCTAGTCCGCGGCCGCACCGGCTGGGCCAAGACCCGCCGCAACTCCGAGACGGCGGGCGTCGGCCCGGTGGCCACGGAGTCCTGACGGACAACGCGAAAGGGGCCCGGAACCGAGTAACCGGTTCCGGGCCCCTCCCTGTGCCGTACTAGGCCTGCGGCAGGTTCGCCAGCTGGGTCTGGATACGGGCGATGTCCTCGTCCGCCTTGGCGAGGCGGGTGCGGATCTTGTCGACCACGTTGTCCGGGGCCTTGGCGAGGAAGGCCTCGTTGCCGAGCTTCCCGTTCGCCTGGGCCTTCTCCTTCTCGGCGGCCGCGAGGTCCTTCGCGAGGCGCTTGCGCTCCGCGGCCACGTCGATCGTGCCCGACAGGTCGAGCGCGACCGTCGCCCCGGCGACCGGCAGGGAGGCGGTGGCGGAGAAGCCCTCGCCCTCCGGCTGGAGACGCAGCAGCTGACGGATGGCCGCCTCGTGCGGGGCCAGCGCGGTACCGGTCACGTCGAGCCGTGCCGGAACCTTCTGACCGGGCTGGAGTCCCTGGTCGGAACGGAAGCGGCGGACCTCCGTGACGACCTGCTGGACCAGCTCGATCTCCTTCTCGGCGGCCTCGTCGCGGAAGCCGCTGTCCTTGGGCCAGTCCGCGATGACGAGGGACTCGCCGCCGGTGAGGGTGGTCCACAGGGTGTCGGTGACGAAGGGGACGATCGGGTGCAGCAGACGCAGGGTGACGTCGAGGACCTCACCGAGGACCCGGGCCGAGACCTTGGCCTGCTCGCCACCGTCGAAGAAGGTCGTCTTCGACAGCTCGACGTACCAGTCGAAGACCTCGTCCCACGCGAAGTGGTAGAGGGCGTCGGCGAGCTTCGCGAACTGGTAGTCGTCGTAGAAGGCGTCCGCCTCGGAGACGACCTTGTTCAGTCGCGAGAGGATCCAGCGGTCGGTCGCCGACATGTCCGCGACGTCCGGCAGCGGGCCCTCGACCGTGGCGCCGTTCATCATGGCGAAGCGGGTCGCGTTCCAGATCTTGTTGGCGAAGTTCCGGGACGCCTGGACCCAGTCCTCGCCGATCGGGACGTCCACACCCGGGTTGGCACCCTTGGCCAGGGTGAAGCGCAGGGCGTCGGAGCCGTACTTGTCCATCCAGTCCAGCGGGTTGACCGTGTTCCCGAACGACTTCGACATCTTCTTGCCGAACTCGTCACGGACCATGCCGTGGAACGCGATCGTGCGGAACGGCGGCTGACCGTCCATCGCGTACAGGCCGAACATCATCATGCGGGCGACCCAGAAGAACATGAGGTCGTAGCCGGTGACCAGGACGGAGTTCGGGTAGAACTTCTCCAGGTCGGGCGTCTGCTCCGGCCAGCCCATCGTCGAGAACGGCCACAGGCCGGACGAGAACCACGTGTCGAGGACGTCGGTGTCCTGCGTCCAGCCCTCGCCCGTCGGCGGCTGCTCGTCGGGGCCGACGCAGACCAGTTCGCCGTTCGGGCCGTGCCAGACCGGGATGCGGTGGCCCCACCACAGCTGGCGCGAGATGCACCAGTCGTTGAGGTTGTCGACCCAGTCGAAGTAGCGCTGCGACATGTCGGCCGGGTGGATGTTCACCTGACCGTCGCGGACCGCGTCGCCGGCGGCCTTGGCCAGCGTCTCGACCTTGACCCACCACTGGAGCGACAGGCGCGGCTCCAGCGTGGTCTTGCAGCGCGAGCAGTGCCCGACGGAGTGGACGTACGGACGCTTCTCGGCGACGATCCGGCCGTCGGCGCGCAGGGCGGCGACGATCGCGGAGCGCGCCTCGAAGCGGTCCAGGCCCTGGAAGGGGCCGTGGACGGTGATGACGCCGCGCTCGTCGAGGACCTCGATGGACTCGAGGCCGTGGCGCTGGCCGATCGCGAAGTCGTTCGGGTCGTGCGCCGGGGTCACCTTGACCGCGCCCGTGCCGAACTCCGGGTCGACGTGGGTGTCCGCGACGACCGGGATCGTACGGTCGGTCAGCGGCAGCCTGATCCGCTTGCCGATCAGGTGGGCGTAGCGCTCGTCGTCGGGGTGGACGGCGACGGCGGTGTCACCGAGCATCGTCTCCGCGCGGGTGGTCGCGACGACGATGGTGTCGTCACCCTCGCCGTACTTCATGGAGACGAGCTCGCCGTCGTCGTCCTGGTAGTCGACCTCGATGTCGGAGATGGCCGTCAGACAGCGCGGGCACCAGTTGATGATGCGCTCGGCGCGGTAGATCAGGCCGTCGTCGAACATCTTCTTGAAGACCGTCTGGACGGCGCGGGACAGCCCCTCGTCCATGGTGAAGCGGTCCCGGCTCCACGCCAGGCCCTCACCGAGGCGGCGCATCTGACCGGCGATCTGACCGCCGGACTCGGCCTTCCACTCCCAGACGCGCTCGACGAAGGCCTCGCGGCCCAGGTCGTGGCGGGACTTGCCCTCCTTGGCGAGCTCGCGCTCGACGACGTTCTGGGTGGCGATGCCCGCGTGGTCCATGCCCGGCTGCCACAGCGTCTCGAAGCCCTGCATCCGCTTACGGCGGGTGAGGGCGTCGATCAGCGTGTGCTCGAAGGCGTGGCCCAGGTGCAGCGACCCGGTGACGTTCGGCGGCGGGATGACGATCGTGTACGCGGGCTTCTCGCTCTTCGCGTCCGCCTCGAAGTACCCCCGGTCTACCCAGCGCTCGTACAGCGGCCCCTCTACCTCGGCCGGCGCGTACTGGGTCGGCAGTTCGGTGGTGGGCGCTGTCTGCTGCTGAGTGTTCTCGGTCACGGGGCCAGTTTAGGGGTGTCCCCGCCCCGTCCTGAAACGCTTTGGTTCGGTAACGGTGTGGCCCCCGCCGCACTTCCGCCTCGGCGGTTCCGCCAGGATGTTCGGTAGCCATAAACATCCTGTGAGGGGAACCTGTCGATGAGCTACAACCAGCCCGGCCCGTACGGCGGCCAGCCGCCCCAGCAGCCCGGCCCCTACGGCCAGCCGGGCCCGTACGGCCAGCAGCCTCAGCAGCCGGGCCCGTACGGCCAGCCGCAGGCGCCGCAGCCGGGTTACGGATACCCGCAGCAGGCCCCGCAGGGCGTCCCTCCGCAGCAGCCCCCTTACGGCTACCCGCAGCCTCAGCAGCCGGGCCCCTACGGCCAGCAGCCGCAGTACGGCGCCCCCCAGGGCCCCGGCGGCTACGTCCCGCACCCGCCGGCCCCGAAGAAGTCCAAGGCCGGCTGGATCATCGGCGCGGTCGCGGTCGTGGCGGCGCTCGGCGTGGGCGCGTACTTCGTGTTCGGGGGCGGCGCAGGCGCCTCGGTCGCGGACGACGGCCCGCACAAGCTGACCACCCCGGACACGGTGCTCACCGAGTACAAGAAGAAGCCCGGCAGCGAGGGCGGCGACAAGGACTCCCTCAAGGAGGCCCAGCAGAACGGCGTCAAGAACGCCACGAACGTCGGCGCCAGCTATGAGGTGAAGGACGCCGCCAACCCGCTCGGCGGCAAGATGCTCTCCTTCAGTGGCCTCTACGGCGAGATCGACGACCCCGAGAAGGTCGTCGACGACGTGTTCACGGGCATCAAGGCGAAGTCCGAGAAGGAGAAGGGCCAGAGCAAGCCCGGGGAGCCGGAGATGAATCTGGTCGGCAGCCCGCAGGAGTTCACGCCCGCGGAGCTGGACGGCGCCATCCTCAAGTGCCAGCAGGCCAAGTCCGAGGCCGACCCGGCCAAGTCCACCCCGGCGTTCGCCATGACCGTCTGCGTGTGGGCGGACCACAGCACGGTCGGCTTCGTCGTTCCGATGAACATGGCCGACATGCTCGCGGGCAAGGAAGGCTCGATGGAGGACGCCGCCTCCATCGCCGCCAAGCTGCGCAAGGAAGTCCGCGTCAAGCTCTGAACCTCGGAGTCACCGACCGGACATGAGTGAGGGGGTCCCGCCACGAAGGCGGGACCCCCTCACTCATTGCTTACCGTCAGGCCGACTTCTCGTGCCTGCCGTCGTTCTTCACGATCCGGGGGACCAGCGTCGGGTTGACGTTGTTCCGGACGACGTCCGCCGTGATGACGACCCGGGCCACGTCCTTGCGGGACGGGACCTCGTACATCACCGACTGGAGGACCTCCTCCATGATGGCGCGCAGGCCGCGCGCGCCGGTTCCGCGCAGGATCGCCTGGTCGGCGATGGCCTCCAGGGCCGGGCGGTCGAAGTCCAGCTCCACGCCGTCGAGTTCGAAGAGGCGCTGGTACTGCTTCACCAGCGCGTTGCGCGGCTCGACGAGGATCTGGAGGAGCGCCTCGCGGTCCAGGTTGTGGACCGAGGTGAGGACGGGGAGACGGCCGATGAACTCCGGGATCATCCCGAACTTCACCAGGTCCTCCGGCATGACCTCCTGGAACTGGTCGCTCGCCTCGATCTCGCGCTTCGAGCGGATGGTCGCCCCGAAGCCGATGCCCTTGGCGCCCGCCCTCGACTCGATGATCTTCTCCAGGCCGGCGAAGGCGCCGCCCACGATGAAGAGCACGTTCGTCGTGTCGATCTGGATGAACTCCTGGTGCGGGTGCTTCCGGCCGCCCTGGGGCGGGACCGAGGCCGTCGTGCCTTCCAGGATCTTGAGGAGGGCCTGCTGGACGCCCTCACCGCTCACGTCACGCGTGATCGACGGGTTTTCGCTCTTACGGGCGACCTTGTCGATCTCGTCGATGTAGATGATCCCGGTCTCGGCCTTCTTGACGTCGTAGTCGGCCGCCTGGATCAGCTTGAGCAGGATGTTCTCGACGTCCTCGCCGACATAGCCGGCCTCCGTCAGCGCCGTCGCGTCGGCGATGGCGAACGGGACGTTGAGCATGCGCGCCAGCGTCTGGGCCAGGAGCGTCTTGCCGGAGCCCGTGGGGCCCAGCAGCAGAATGTTGGACTTCGCCAGTTCGATGGCGTCGTCCCGCCCCGCCCCGCCGCCGTTCTCGCCGGCCTGGACGCGCTTGTAGTGGTTGTACACCGCGACCGAGAGGGCCTTCTTCGCGGGCTCCTGCCCGACGACGTATCCCTCGAGGAACTCGTAGATCTCGCGGGGCTTGGGGAGTTCCTCCCAGCGCACCTCGCTCGTCTCCGCGAGCTCTTCCTCGATGATCTCGTTACAGAGGTCGATGCACTCGTCGCAGATGTACACACCGGGTCCTGCGATGAGCTTCTTCACCTGCTTCTGGCTCTTTCCGCAGAACGAGCACTTGAGCAGGTCGCCGCCATCACCGATGCGTGCCACGAGGTGCTTCCCCTTCGCCTGGGAGTGCTTGGTTCAGCGACTCCTGGTGCCTCATATTCGACGGTACCTTGCCGGGCCCCCCGTTCGGGCCCCCCTTGGCACGGTTCACATGGACGGGAATGCGTCCTGTGCCCCGTGCCGAGGGAAGGTCGGGCGTCAGCGCTCCGCGGAGGCCGTGCTCTTGCGGGTCGAGACGATCTGGTCGACCAGGCCGTACGCGAGGGCGTCCTCGGCGGTCAGGATCTTGTCACGCTCGATGTCCTCGCGGATCTTCTCGATCGGCGTCGAGGAGTGCTTGGCCAGCATCTCTTCCAGCTGGCTGCGCATCCGCAGGATCTCGCGGGCCGCGATCTCCAGGTCGGAGAGCTGCTCACGGCCGGTGCCGCCGGAGGGCTGGTGGATCAGCACGCGGGCGTTCGGCAGGGCCATCCGCTTGCCGGGGGTGCCGGCGGCGAGCAGCACGGCCGCGGCGGAGGCCGCCTGGCCCATGCAGACCGTCTGGATGTCCGGCTTCACGAACTGCATCGTGTCGTAGATCGCCGTCAGCGCGGTGAAGGAGCCACCGGGGCTGTTGATGTAGATCGAGATGTCGCGGTCCGGGTCCATCGACTCCAGGCACAGGAGCTGCGCCATGACGTCGTTGGCGGAGGCGTCGTCGATCTGCACGCCGAGGAAGATCACGCGCTCCTCGAAGAGCTTCGCGTACGGGTCGTACTCGCGGACGCCCTGCGAGGTGCGCTCGACGAAGCGCGGAACGACGTAGCGATTGTCCATCGGCGCGCCGGTGTAAAGGCCGCTCGCGGAGAGGTTGTTCTGCATCTGGGTGTTCACCGTCCTGGTGGCGTTCGGTGGGCTGGGGCTCTTGAGCGGACTGCCGGGGCTCAGGCGCCCGTGCCGCCGCCGCCGGGAACACCCGCGGCGTGCGTGATGATGTCGTCGATGAGGCCGTAGCTCTTGGCCTCGTCCGCGGTGAACCAGCGGTCGCGGTCGCCGTCGCGGATGATCGCCTCGACGGTCTGGCCGGAGTGGTGCGCGGTGATCTCGGCCATGCGCCTCTTCGTGCGGAGGAGGTACTCGGCCTGGATCTTGATGTCGGAGGCCGTGCCGCCGATGCCGGCGGAGCCCTGGTGCATCAGGATGTCGGTGTTCGGCAGGGCGAAGCGCTTGCCGGGGGTGCCGCCGGTGAGCAGGAACTGGCCCATGGAGGCCGCCATGCCCATTCCGATGGTCACGATGTCGTTGGGGATGTACTGCATGGTGTCGTAGACGGCCATGCCGGCCGTCACCGAGCCACCGGGGCTGTTGATGTACAGGAAGATGTCCTTCTCCGGGTCGGCGGCCAGGAGAAGCATCTGAGCGGTGATCTTGTTGGCGATCTCGTCGTCGACCTGCTGGCCGAGGAAGATGATCCGCTCGCCGAGCAGCCGGTTGTAGACATGGTCGCCGAGGCCGCCACCGATGGACGGCTCACCCGCGGCGTAAGGCTTCAGATTCGTCACGTATCCACCTGCTCGTCTCCGACGGCCAAGGCCGTCTCAGCGTCTCGTTCTGAGGGCAGTGCCCTCGTATTCATGGACCCTAACGCGCAGGTAGGACAACGCCATCCCGGTTCCCGAACTGTTCGCTGGGAGCGCAAGGTACGGGGCGGCGCATGAGGGGGTCCGGGATGCCCACGGGCCCGCACGCACAGCAGTGCGTACGGGCCCGTGGAGCGGGGTTCCGCGCCGGGGCGCGGAGCCGCTTACTTGTCCTCGGAGACCTCGGCCTCGCCGGTGACGGCCTCGACGGCCTCGGCGGCGGTCTCGACCTCGTCCTCGTCGTCGGAGAGGTCGACGACCTCACCCTTGGTGTCGACGACCTTGGCGGCCTCGACGACGACCGCGAGGGCCTTGCCGCGGGCGACCTCGCCGACGAGCATCGGCACCTGGCCGCCCTGGGCCACGGCCTGGGCGAACTGGTCGGGGCTCATGCCGGAGGAGGCGGCGCGACGGAAGAGGTGCTCGGTGAGCTCCTCGCGGGAGACGTCGAGCTTCTCCTTGTTGACGAGCTCATCGAGGATGAACTGCGTCTTGATGCCCTTCTCGGCCTGCTCCTGGGTCTCCGCCAGGAACTCTTCCTCGGTCTTGCCCTGGAGCTCCAGGTACTTCGCGAGGTCGATGCCCATCTGGCCGAGCTGGTGGTGCTCCAGGTTGTGCTTGCGGGTGTTGATCTCGTCCTCGAGAAGCTTCTCGGGCATCGGGACCTCGACCAGCTTGAGGAGCTCGTCGAGGACGCGCTCCTGGGCCTGGGTGGCCTGGTCGAACTGCTTCATGTTCTCGAGGCGCTTGCGGCTGTCGGCCTTGAGCTCGTCGAGGGTGTCGAACTCCGACGCCATCTGCGCGAACTCGTCGTCCAGCTCGGGGAGCTCACGGGCGGCGACGGTGGTGACCTTGACGGTGACCTCCGCGTCCTTGCCCTCGGCGGAGCCGCCCTTCAGCTGCGAGGTGAAGGTGGCCTCGCCACCGGCCTCCAGGCCCTTGACGGCCTCGTCGATGCCCTCGAGCAGCTCGCCCGAACCGATGGTGTACGAGACACCGTCGGCGACACCGTCGGGAAGGACCTCGCCGTCGACCTTGGCCTCGAGGTCGATGGTGACGACGTCGCCGTCCTGGGCGGCCCGCTCGACCGTGGAGGTCGAGGCGAAGCGCTCGCGGAGCTGCTCCACCGACTTCTCGATGTCCTCGTCGGTGACCTCGACCGCGTCGACGGTGACCTCGATGCCGGAGTAGTCCGGGATCTCGATCGCCGGGCGGATGTCGACCTCGGCGGTGAAGGCCAGCAGTTCGCCGTCCTTCAGCTCCGTGATGTCGACCTCGGGCTGGCCCAGCGGGTTGACCTCGGCCTCGTTGACGGCCTCGGTGTAGAACTTCGGGAGCGCGTCGTTGACGGCCTCTTCCAGCACGGCGCCGCGGCCGAACCGCTGGTCGATCACGCGAGCCGGGATCTTGCCCTTACGGAAGCCCTTGACCGTGACCTGCTGGTTGATCTTCTTGTACGCCGCGTCGAGGCTGTCCTTGAGCTCCTCGAAGGGCACCTCGACAGTGAGCCGAACCCGGGTCGGGTTCAGGGTCTCCACGGCGCTCTTCACGGTTAGGTCTCCTTGTGGCTGATTCCTGGAATCCACCGTCTCCGCGTGAAAGCGGTTCCGGCGGGTCGGCCCGGTCAGAAAGACACACGGGCACGCAGCTTGCATAGTAACCGCAAGCGGGGAGGCAGCCACAACGCGATCAAGAACGAGGTCCATCGGACCTGTGATCGTCATGGTCGGGGTGGCGGGATTTGAACCCACGGCCTTCCGCTCCCAAAGCGGACGCGCTACCAAGCTGCGCCACACCCCGTCGGTGCGACACGTAGGGTACATGGACGGGGACACTGCGGCGCCCCCTGTTTTAAGGGGTGTGCACGAAGGTCCTCTGACCGGCTACCATGCTCTTCGTGCCGCGGTCCTCGTGACCTGCGGCGCGATGCTGTGCGGGTGTAGCTCAATGGTAGAGCACTAGTCTTCCAAACTAGCTACGCGGGTTCGATTCCCGTCACCCGCTCCACGGTCTCAGGGCCGGTCCGGAGAAGCCTCCCGGACCGGCCCTGAGGCGTTTCCGGAGGCTCGCGAGATGCCGGGTCCGGCAGGCTCGCGCAGACTGGGCTCAGCCCGTCTCCCGCCGTACCGGAGGTAGCGATGAAGGACCTGAAGTTCGAGCGGAAGCGCTCGGTGTCCCGTCTTGAGGCAGCCGATCAGCTGACCGCCCTCGCCGCCGCGCTGAGGAAGGGCGGGGAGGCCGAACTGGAGCTGGGGGCCGGAACGCTGAGCCTGCACATCCCCGACGAGTTCCGCAGCGAGGTGGAACTGGAGGTCGGCGACGGGGAGATCGAGCTGGAGATCGAGCTCAAGTGGTCGACGGCGGCCCCCCGGGAGGCGGCGAAGCCGAGTACCGCCGTGTCGGGCGGCGACATGGGGGCGAAGCGGTCCGCCCCGAAGCCGGCCGCGCACCCCGCGCCGCCGGTCGCGAAGACGGCCGACAGCCCCGCGGAGAAGCCGGCCGCGGGCAGCAAGGCGAAGGCCGCGACGGCGGCCGGGAAGTCGAAGGCGGCCAAGTCCCGGAAGTCGGCGGCCTGACGCCGGTCCCCCGCCCGCGCCGGCTCAGAACTTGATGGAGCCGACCGTCTGCGTTATCGAGTCCAGGAAGCGCTGGATGTCGTCGGCCATGCCGGTGGAGGCGAGGAAGAAGCCGAAGAGCACCGCGATCACAGCCGGTCCGCCCTTGAGGTTCCCCCCGCGGATCAGCACCACCAGGATGATTGCCAACAGCAACACCACAGACAGTGAAATGGCCACAACTGATCACACCCTCGGTCGGTCCCGCCTTGCCGCCGGGGAGCACACGTCGCACACCACCCCCCGCTGTCTCCATGGTGCCATCAACTCCCCTGCCCCCGCCGCGCCGTGACGAATCGTCGTGGAGAAGATCACGTCACACGGAGGTGGCCGGTCAGGTGCGCCGGGAGATGAGCAGCAGCGCCCGGTCGTCGTTGACGTCCTTGGCGACGGCCTCGATCAGATGCCAGGCGACGCCCTCGAAGCCCTCGACGACGCAGCGGTCGGCCTCGCCGGTGAGGCGGTCGATGCCCTCGGCGATGTCCCGGTCGGCCGCCTCGACGAGGCCGTCGGTGAAGAGCATGAGGACGTCGCCGTGCAGCAGCGAGCCCTTGACCGGGTGGAATTCGGCCCCGTCGTAGACGCCGAGGAGGGGGCCGTCCGCGGCCTTCTCCTCCCAGCGGCCGCTGCCCGCGTGGAGCTGGAGCGCGGGGAGGTGGCCGGCGGAGAAGAGTTCGTAGTCGCCGGAGTCCAGGTCGAGGACGAGGTGGACGGAGGTGGCGAAGCCCTCGTCCCAGTTCTGGCGGAGCAGGTAGCCGTTGGCGGCGGGGAGGAAGCCGTGCGGCGGGAGCGAGCCGAGGAGGCCGCCGAAGGCGCCGGAGAGCAGCAGGGAGCGGGAGGCCGCGTCCATGCCCTTGCCGGAGACGTCGGTGAGGACGACCTCCAGGGTGCGGCCGCCGTGGGTGCGGGCGGCGACGACGAAGTCGCCCGAGAAGGACTGGCCGCCGGCCGGGCGGAGCGCCATCTCGCGGTGCCAGCCCTGCGGCAGCCGGGGCAGGGCGCTCTGTACGCGGATGCGTTCGCGCAGGTCGAAGAGCATGGTGCCGCCGCGCCGCCAGGGGACGCCGACCCGGGCGCGGAACTGGGCGATGAGGAGTCCGAAGAGCCCGCAGGCGGCGACGGTGAGGACGGTGCCGGGGGTGACGCGGGCGGGGCCCTGGGTGTACGGGCCGAGGACGACGGACTCGACGATGAGGGCGCCCGCGGCGGCCGCGTACAGGCCGAGCAGGCTGGCGGGGCGCAGCAGCAGCCCGCCGGCCACGATGGGCAGGACGAGCGCGGCGGGCGCGCACCAGACGGGGTCGAGGAGGGTGCCGCAGGCGATGGCCGGAATCATCAGCAGGAGTCCGGCGAAGGCGAGCCAGTCGGAGCCGTCCCCGCGGAAGTAGTCGACGCCGGATTTGCGCAGCGCGATGCGGGCCCGGCGGGCGCGTCTGCGCGTCCGGGCCGCGTACGTGTTCACTCCCGCGCGGTGTCCCATTGGCCTGGACCCTATCCACCCCGTCCGACATCGCGCAGGGGTACCCCGGTGACAATGTGCGCGAAATCGGGTCGCCCCGGGCGCGCGGCGCTGATATCGATGGCATATGACTACTGAACTGCGGGTACTCGACCCGGCCGAGTGGGATCGCTGGTACGAGGTCCTGGAGCTGGCGTTCGGGGGTGTGGCCGAGGCGCCGGAGGAGCGTGCGCTATGGCGTGATCTGACCGAGTTCGACCGCTCCTTGGGCGTGTGGGACGGCGATCTGTGCGTGGGGACGGCGGGCGCGTTCTCGTTCCGGCTGACGGTGCCGGGCGGGGCGTCGGTGCCGGTGGGCGGGGTGACGATGGTGAGCGTGGCGGGGACGCACCGCCGGCGCGGGATCCTGACCTCGATGATGCGGCGCCAGCTTGACGACCTGCGGGCCGCGGGCGAGTCGGTGGCGGTGCTCACGGCCTCGGAGCCGGAGATCTACGGGCGGTTCGGCTACGGCGTCGCCGCGTACACGGCGCGGGCGACGATCGACACGACCCGGGTACGGCTCTCGGTGCCGGAGGGCACGGACGGGGTCGCCCTGCGCCGGGCCGATCTGACGGAGTCCTCCGCGGCGTGCGAGGCGGTGTACGCGAAGCTGGTGCCCCGGCGGCCGGGGATGCTCGCCCGGCAGCCCCAGTGGGAGCGGCTGCCGCTGATCGACCCGCCGGCCGACCGGGGGGGTTCCTCGCCCCGGCAGTGCGTGCTCGCCGAACGGGACGGTGAGGTCGTCGGGTTCGCCCACTACGCGATCAAGCCGGAGTGGTCCTTCTCGGGCGCCGACGGGTCCGTCACGGTCCATCAGCTGATGGGTCTCGACGCGGTGGCGGAGGCGGCGCTGTGGCGGTTCCTCTGCTCGGTGGACCTGACCAGGGAGGTACGGGTCCACAGCCGTCCGGTGGACGACGCCTGGCAGCACCTGGTGAGCGACGTACGGCGCTGCGCCCCGACGGTGCGGGACTCGCTGCACGTGCGCCTGGTGGAGGTGGGTGCGGCCCTGGAGGCGCGGACGTATCAGGCGCCGGTGGACGTGGTGTTCGAGGTCGAGGACGCGTTCTGCCCCTGGAACGAGGGGCGTTGGCGGCTGACGGGTGACACCAAGGGCGCGACCTGCGTCCGGACCTCGGATCCGGCGGACCTCGAACTGTCCGTACGGGAGCTGGGCGCGGCGTACCTGGGCGGGCCCTCGCTGATGTCGCTCGCGGCGGCGGGGCGGGTGCGGGAGCTGAGGGAAGGGGCGCTGGTGGAGGCGTCGGTGGCGTTCGGGTCACCGGTGGCGCCGTGGCTGCCGCACGGCTTCTAGACCGCTAGCGGGTCTGGCAGCCCGGGCACCAGAAGAGGTTGCGGGCGGCGAGGTCGGCGGTGCGGATCTCGTCGCCGCAGATGTGGCAGGGCTGGTGCGTGCGGCGGTAGACGTACACCTCGCCGCCGTGGTCGTCGACGCGCGGCGGGCGGCCCATCGCCTCGGGCGTGTGCTCGGGGCGGACGGTGTCGATGCGGTTGAGGCGGACGCCTTCGCGCATCAGTGCGGCGAGGTCGGTCCAGATCGCGTCCCACTCGCGCGCGGTCAGGTCCTTGCCCGCGCGGTAGGGGTCGATGCCGTGCCGGAAGAGGACCTCGGCGCGGTAGACGTTGCCGACGCCCGCGATGACCTTCTGGTCCATGAGCAGGGCCGCGATCGTCGTGCGGGACTTCGAGATCCGACGCCAGGCCTTGTCGGGATCGTCACCGGGCCGGAGCGGGTCGGGGCCGAGGCGGTCGTGTATCGCCTGCTTCTCGGCGTTCGTGATGTACGCGCAGGTCGTCGGGCCGCGGAGGTCGACGTACCCGTCCGTGTCGGCGATCCGCATCCGGACCGTGTCCGTGGGCGGCGGGACGGGCGCGGCGCCGAAGTTCACCTTGCCGAAGAGCCCGAGGTGGATGTGGACCCATTCCCTGTCCTCGAAGGCGAGGAAGAGGTGCTTGCCGTGGGCCTCGGTGGCCTCCAGGACGCTCCCGTCGAGCAGGGCCGCCGAGTCGGCGAACTTGCCCTGGGGGCTGGAGACGCGCACGGGCCGGCCGCCGAACCGCTCGCGGTGGTCGGCGGCCAGCCGGTGGATGGTGTGCCCTTCGGGCATCAGACGGTGGGCTCCTGCGGGTGGTGGGCCGGGATCGGGGGGAGCTCGCCGGTGTTCTCGTACGCGGTGAGCATGTCGATCCGGCGCGTGTGACGCTCGTCACCTGAGTACGGCGTGCTCAGGAAGATCTCGACGAACTTCGTCGCCTCTTCCCGGGTGTGCATCCGGCCACCGACGGAGATCACGTTGGCGTTGTTGTGCTCGCGGCCGAGGGCGGCGGTCTGCTCGCTCCAGGCGAGGGCGGCGCGCACCCCCTTCACCTTGTTCGCGGCGATCTGCTCGCCGTTGCCGGAGCCGCCGATGACGACGCCCAGGCTGTCCGCGTCCGCGGCGGTCCGCTCGGCGGCGCGCAGGCAGAACGGCGGGTAGTCGTCGAGGGCGTCGTAGATGTGCGGACCGCAGTCGACGACCTCGTGGCCGTGTGCCGTGAGCCACTCGACGAGGTGGTTCTTGAGTTCGTATCCGGCGTGGTCGGAACCGATGTAGACGCGCATGGTGCCGAGTGTGGCATGTCACGGGCCGGGTAGCGGTCAGCGGGGTCGGGGCGTTCACCCGACCTGGTATGGACCTTCGCCTCTCGCGGAGTGGCCCTCACAACTATCCGGAATGAAGTCTTCCGATCACCCCCTTCCACAGGGTTGAATGCACGGGCTCGCGACCCGAGCGTCCCCCACACGTTAGGAAGCGTTCATGAACACGCAGCCGACCCTGGAGAAGGAAGGCGGAACGGCCGGTACGACCGACGTTCCGCAGTCCTCCGACGGTCTCAAGGCCGGGCTCAAGAACCGCCATCTCTCCATGATCGCCATCGGTGGCGTGATCGGCGCAGGCCTCTTCGTCGGCTCCGGTTCCGGCATCGCCGCGGCCGGCCCCGCGATCCTGCTGTCCTACTTCCTCGTCGGCGCCATGGTCGTCTTCGTGATGCGGATGCTCGGCGAGATGGCCGCCGCCCGGCCGTCCTCCGGCTCCTTCTCCGCCTACGCCGACCGGGCCCTCGGCCGCTGGGCCGGCTTCAGCATCGGCTGGCTGTACTGGTTCTTCTGGGTCGTCGTCCTCGCCGTCGAGGCGACCGCGGGCGCCAAGATCCTGGAGGGCTGGATCCCGGCCGTACCGCAGTGGGGCTGGGCCCTCATCGTGATGGTGGTGCTCACCATCACGAACCTCGGCTCGGTCGCCTCGTACGGCGAGTTCGAGTTCTGGTTCGCCGGCATCAAGGTCGTGGCCATCAGCGCCTTCGTCCTCATCGGCATGCTCGCGGTCTTCGGCGTGCTGCCCGGCTCGGACAACCCGGGCACCGGGTTCGCGCACCTCACCGACACCGGGGGCTTCTTCCCGATGGGCGCGGGCGCGGTCCTCACCGGTGTGCTGATGGTCGTCTTCTCCTTCATGGGCAGCGAGATCGTCACCCTCGCCGCCGGTGAGTCCGAGGACCCGCAGAAGGCCGTCACCAAGGCCACCAACAGCGTGATCTGGCGGATCGGCGTCTTCTACCTGGGCTCGATCTTCGTCGTCCTGGCCCTGCTGCCGTGGAACGACAAGTCGATCGTCGAGAAGGGCTCGTACGTCGCCGCCCTCGACTCCATCGGCATCGCGAACGCCGGCCAGATCATGAACGTGATCGTCCTGACGGCCGTCCTGTCCTGCCTGAACTCGGGTCTCTACACCGCTTCCCGCATGGCGTTCTCGCTCGGTCAGCGCGGCGACGCGCCGAAGGCCTTCGCCAAGGTCAACAAGCGGGGCGTGCCCACGGCGGCGATCCTCGGCTCGGTCGTCTTCGGCTTCGTCGCGGTCTTCTTCAACTACAAGTGGCCGGACACCGTCTTCGCCTTCCTGCTGAACTCCTCCGGCGCGGTCGCGCTCTTCGTCTGGCTGGTCATCTGCGTGACCCAGCTGAAGATGCGCGGCATCATCCTGCGCGAGACGCCGGAGAAGCTGGTCGTGAAGATGTGGCTCTTCCCGTACCTGACCTGGGCGACGATCGGCATGATCGTCTTCGTCCTCGGCTACATGCTGTACGACGGCGGCAGCGCCCGTGAGCAGGTCGTGCTCTCGCTGCTTGTGGCCGCCCTCGTGATCGCGATCGCGCTGGTCCGGCAGTGGCGGGCGAAGGCGCCGGCCGAGCGCCCGTAGTCCGTACGCAGACGAGAGGGCCCGTCGTTCCCCCGGAACGACGGGCCCTCTCGCGTACCGCTACACGCTCAGCCCTTGCGGCCGACGAGCTTCCAGGCGGCCGGCAGGGCGCCCATGGCGAGTGCGGCCTTGAGGGCGTCGCCGATGAGGAACGGGGTGAGGCCCGCGGCGACGGCCTGGCCGAAGGTCATGCCGGTGGCGAGCGCCAGGTAGGGCACGCCGACCGCGTAGATGATCGCGGAGCCCAGGGCCATCGCGCCGGCCGTGCGGAGCACCGAGCGGTCGGCGCCGCGGCGGGCGAGGGCGCCGACGACGGTCGCGGCGAGCATCATGCCGAGGATGTAGCCGAAGGACGGCATGCCGTAGCCCGAGGTGGCCTGCGCGAACCACGGCACGCCCGCCATGCCCGCCACGGCGTACGCGGCGAGGGCGAGGAAGCCGCGGCGGGCGCCGAGCGCGGTGCCGACGAGCAGGGCGGCGAAGGTCTGGCCGGAGACCGGGACCGGGGAGCCGGGGACCGGGACGGAGATCTGCGCGGCGAGGCCGGTCAGGGCGGCGCCGCCGACGACCAGGGCGATGTCGCGGGCGCGGCTCGCGGGGAGCAGGTCGGCGAGGACGGTGCCCGCACGGAGGGAACGGACGGGGGCGGCGGCGGTGCTCATCGGTACTCCGCGGGGTGAGGGTGGGTGGGACACGTTGACGCTATGCCAGGAGTGAGCGTCCGATCACCGTCAGCCGCCCACAAAGCAGCGGTCGAGCCCTTCGTGGAGATCGAACAAACCCCGCCGATCGCGCCTCGCGCCACGTGACGCTTGTCACTGGGAACTCGTACAGGGAGGTCCCTTTTGCACCAAGGCGCCTTCACTGGAGAGACTGTGGAGTCTCCATAAACCGTCAGAGAGCACGAGCCCCCACATGCACGACTCCCTCGCCCCCGAACCGGAGCCCCTCTCCCACGGTCTGAAGCAGCGTCATCTGACGATGCTGGGGCTCGGCGGGGTGATCGGTGCCGGGCTCTTCGTCGGTTCGGGCGCGGGCATCGCGGTCGCCGGTCCCGGCATCGTGGTCTCGTATCTGATCGCGGGCGCGCTCGCGATGCTCGTCATGCGGATGCTGGGCGAGATGTCGGCGGCGATGCCCGCCTCCGGGGCGTTCTCGGTCCACGCCGAGCGGGCCCTCGGGCGCTGGGCGGGTTTCTCGGTGGGCTGGCTGTACTGGTTCCTGCTGGTCGTCGTCCTCGCGGTGGAGGCGACGGGCGCGGCGCGGATCGCCAACGGCTGGGCGCCGGGGGTCCCGCAGTGGGGCTGGGTGCTGATCTTCATGGTCGTCTTCACCCTCGCCAACCTGGCGGCGGTGAAGAACTTCGGTGAGTTCGAGTTCTGGTTCGCCGCGCTGAAGGTCGGCGCGATCGTGCTCTTCCTGATCCTCGGCACGCTCGCGATCGTCGGCTGGCTGCCCGACACGGATCCCGTGGGGATGGCCAATCTGACCGGTCAGGGCGGTTTCCTGCCGAACGGCTGGGCGGGCGTCGTCTCCGGTGTCCTGGCCGTGATCTTCGCCTTCGGCGGCCTGGAGGTCGTCACGATCGCGGCGGCCGAGTCGGCCGACCCGGCGCGGAACGTGGCGCGGGCGGTGCGCAGCGCGGTGTGGCGGATCCTCCTCTTCTACGTGGGGTCGATGCTGGTCATCGTGACCCTGCTGCCGTGGACGTCGATGGAGCCGGGCCAGTCGCCGTACGTGGCGGTCCTGGACGCGATCGGGGTGCCGGCGGCGGGCCAGATCATGAACGTGGTGGTGTTCGTGGCGCTGCTCTCGGCGCTCAACGCCAACCTGTACGGGTCGTCCCGGATGGTGTTCTCGCTCGCGGAGCGCGGGGAGGCGCCGAAGGGGCTGCTCCGGGTCTCGCCCGGCGGGGTGCCGCGCCGGGCGGTGCTCGCCTCGGTGGCCTTCGGCTTCGTCTCCGTACTCCTCAATCTGAAGTGGCCGGACTCCGTCTTCCTCTACATGCTCAACGCGGTCGGCGCGGTGCTGCTCTTCGTCTGGGCCCTGATCGCGGTCTCGCAGCTGAAGCTGCGGCGCCGGATCGAGCACGAGGCACCGGAGACGCTGACGCTGCGGATGTGGGGCTTCCCGTGGCTGACGTGGGTGGCGCTGGCCGCGATGGCGGCGGTGCTCGTCCTGATGCTCACCGACGACGCGGCGCGTCCGCAGGTGCTGTGGTCGGCGGCGGCGACCGGCTTGGTGCTGCTGATCGCGTGGGTACGGGAGCTGCGTACGAACCGGGCATGAACCTTCACTTTGTGTGAAGGTCGTGACCGTATAGCGGACATCGGTTCCCTCTGAGCGGTGTGCCCACCCAGACTGTGGGCTCCCTCCCCGTCTCAGCTAGTGAACAGGGCTCGCCCATGTCTCGGACCACCGCGCCCGCGCCGGCCGACCGCAAGGACGGCGCGACCGCACCCGCCGAGGGCCTCACGCACGGCCTCAAGCAGCGCCACCTCTCGATGATCGCCCTCGGCGGCGTCATCGGCGCCGGACTCTTCGTCGGCTCCGGCGCCGGCATCGCCGCCGCCGGCCCGTCGATCGTGATCGCCTACGCCCTCTCCGGCGTCCTCGTCATGCTCGTGATGCGCATGCTCGGCGAGATGTCGGCGGCGAACCCGGCCTCCGGCTCCTTCTCCGTCCACGCCGAGCGCGCCTTCGGCTCCTGGGCGGGCTTCACCTCGGGCTGGGCCTTCTGGTTCCTGCTCTGTGTCGCCGTCGGCCTGGAGGGCATCGGCGCGGCGAAGATCATGACCGGCTGGTTCCCGGGCAGCCCCGAGTGGGCCTGGGTCGCGCTCTTCATGGTGGTCTTCTGCGCCACCAACCTGGCGGCGGTGAAGAACTTCGGCGAGTTCGAGTTCTGGTTCGCCGCGCTGAAGGTCGGCGCGATCGTCCTCTTCCTCGGCATCGGCGTGCTCGCCATCACCGGCCTCCTGCCCGGCACGGACGCCCCCGCGCCCGGCACCACGAACCTCACCGGTGACGGCGGCTTCTTCCCCAACGGCTCCGAGGGCCTGATCGTCGGCCTGCTCGCCTCCGTCTTCGCGTACGGAGGCCTGGAGACGGTCACCATCGCGGCCGCCGAGTCCGAGCACCCGGTGCAGGGCGTCGCCAAGGCCGTCCGTACGGCGATGTGGCGGATCGCGCTCTTCTACATCGGCTCGATGGCGGTCATCGTCACCCTCGTCCCGTGGGACGACAAGGCGGTCGTGGAGAAGGGCCCGTACGTCGCCACCCTCGACCACCTGGGCATCCCGGCGGCCGGCCAGATCATGAACGTGGTCGTGCTGGTCGCCCTGCTCTCCGCGATGAACGCCAACATCTACGGCGCCTCCCGCATGGCCGGTTCGCTCGTGGCGCGCGGTCAGGGCCCGAAGGCGCTCGGCAAGCTCTCCAGCGGCGTCCCGCGCCCGGCCGTCCTCGTCTCCTCCGTCTTCGGCTTCGGCTGTGTGCTGCTGAGCTACTGGCGGCCGGACGACATCTTCATCTGGCTGCTCAACACCATCGGCGCGATCATCCTGGTCGTCTGGTTCTTCATCGCCGCCTCCCAGCTGGTGCTGCGCCGCCGCACCGAGCGCGAGGCGCCGGAGAAGCTCGTCGTGCGGATGTGGGCCTTCCCGGTGCTGACCTGGGTGGCGCTGGCCGGCATGGCGGCGATCTTCGTCCTGATGGCCCGCGAGGAGGGCACGCGCGTGCAGCTGTACTGGACGGGCGGGCTGACGCTGCTGCTCGCCGCCGTCGGCTTCGTACGCCAGAAGGCGGCGGCGAGCCGCACTTCCTGATCCGTACCGTCTCGTCCCGAAACCCCCGAACCGCCTTCCGGTTCGGGGGTTTCGCCATGAGTGGACCCCAGGACCTAGGGCGAAGGACTGATCAACATCTCCCGCACCTACTGTTAGCCTGCACTTGCGCATAGGTTGCAATAAGCAGGAGCCATTGAAGGGGCCGGGCACATGGCGATCTACACACTTCCGGAGCTGCCGTACGACTACGCGGCGCTGGAGCCGGTGATCAATCCGCAGATCATCGAGCTGCACCACGACAAGCACCACGCCGCGTACGTCAAGGGCGCGAACGACACCCTGGAGCAGCTGGAGGAGGCCCGCGACAAGGACCAGTGGGGCTCGATCACCGGCCTGGAGAAGAACCTCGCGTTCCACCTCTCCGGCCACATCCTCCACTCCATCTACTGGAACAACATGAACAGCCCGAAGGACGGGGGCGGCGGCGAGCCGCTGGCCGCCGACGGCGTCGGTGACCTCGCGGACGCGATCACCGAGTCCTTCGGGTCCTTCGCCAAGTTCAAGGCCCAGCTGACGAAGGCCTCCGCGACCACCCAGGGCTCCGGCTGGGGTGTCCTCGCGTACGAGCCGATCAGCGGCCGGCTCATCGTCGAGCAGGTCTACGACCACCAGGGCAACGTCGGCCAGGGCTCGGTCCCGGTCCTCGTCTTCGACGCCTGGGAGCACGCCTTCTACCTGCAGTACAAGAACCAGAAGGTGGACTTCATCGAGGCCATGTGGCAGGTCGTCAACTGGCAGGACGTGAGCAAGCGCTACCAGGCCGCCAAGGCCTCGGTCCCGCTGATCTCCTTCTGACCAGAGCCCGGAAGGGCCCCCCGCCGTCCTGCTCGTGATCGTCTTCTCAACCTTCACCTGCGGACGTGAAGAGGAAGAACCCCCGTGATGACGTGAATCACGGGGGTTCTTCTGTGCCTGCGGTGCGGACTACTCGAAGCTGGGCGCCGCCGTCCGGGTGCGCTTGATCTCGTAGAAGCCCGGCGTCGACGCCACGAGCAGCGTGCCGTCCCACAGCCGGGCCGCCGCCTCGCCGCGCGGGGTCGGGGTGACGACCGGACCGAAGAAGGCGACCTCGTCGCCCGTCGGGCCCGGCACCGCGATGACCGGGGTGCCGACGTCCTGGCCGACCTTCTCTATGCCCTCCGTGTGGGAGGCGCGCAGCTCGGCGTCGTAGGTGTCCTTGTCGGCGTACTCGACCAGGTCCTCCGGCAGGCCGACGTCCGTCAGCGCGCCGACGATCGCCTCACGGGTCGCGCCCTCGCCGTTGTTGTGGAAGCGGGTGCCGAGCGCCGTGTAGAGCTTGCCGACGACCTCGTCGCCGTGCAGCTGCTGGGCGGCGACGACGACGCGGACCGGGCCCCAGGCCTGGGTCAGCAGCTCGCGGTACTCGGCCGGGAGCTCGTCGAGCCGGTTCTCGTTGAGCACGGCCAGGCTCATGACCTTCCAGCGCACGTCGACCGGGCGCACCTGCTCCACCTCCAGCATCCAGCGGGAGGTCATCCAGGCCCACGGGCACATCGGGTCGAAGTAGAAGTCTGCGGTGGTCCTGCTCTCGGACATGTCACTCCTCGGTACGGCCGTGATGAAGGTGAAGCTGATCGCGGTACTGATGCGTGGTGCTGATGCGTGGTGCTGATGCGTGGTGCGCCGAAAGGAGCAAACGCCACGGGCGCTCGAAGGCATTCCCGTGTGCCGCGTGACAGTGGCACATGGGAGGATCGGTGCTGTTTCGAACGTGCCACGAAGGAGTGACCGTGCCCGGTGAGAATCTGTCCCGCGACGAGGCCCACGAGCGGGCCGCGCTGCTGTCCGTCGACGGGTACGAGGTCGTCCTCGACCTGCGCTCGGCGGTCGGCGACTCGACCGAGGCGGTGCGCACCTTCCGCTCGGAGACGACGATCCGCTTCCGCCGCACCGGCGAGGGCGCGAGCACGTTCGTGGACCTGATCGCCCCGTCCGTGAACGCCGTCACCCTCAACGGCCGTTCCCTGGACCCGGCCGCCGTCTTCGACGGCTCGCGGATCACCGTCGACGGCCTCGCCGACGAGAACGTGCTCGTGGTGGACGCGCAGTGCGCCTACAGCCGGACCGGCGAGGGCATGCACCGCTTCGTGGACCCGGAGGACGGCGAGGTCTACCTCTACACGCAGTACGAGCCGGCCGACGCCCGCCGGGTGTACGCCAACTTCGAGCAGCCCGACCTCAAGGCCCCGTACCGCTTCGCGGTGACCGCGCCCGAGGGGTGGACGGTCTGGTCGAACGGCGCCGGGGAGCAGGACGCCGAGGGCGTGTGGCGGTTCGCCGAGACGGCGCCGATCTCCACGTACATCACGTGCGTCGTGGCGG
This sequence comes from Streptomyces sp. NBC_01255, assembly GCF_036226445.1. NCBI lineage: Bacteria > Bacillati > Actinomycetota > Actinomycetes > Kitasatosporales > Streptomycetaceae > Streptomyces > Streptomyces sp. NBC_01255. Next base: position 5,738,748 of record NZ_CP108474.1, on the reverse strand, counting down.
GCCCGTACCACTACGTGACCGACAGCTACACGCGCGGCGAGCTGGAGATCCCGCTCGGCGCGATGTGCCGCAAGAGCCTCGCGAAGCACTTCGACGCGGACGACGTCTTCCTGATCACCAAGCAGGGCTTCGACTTCTTCCACGACAACTTCGACTACCCGTACCCCTTCGGGAAGTACGACCAGGCCTTCGTCCCCGAGTACAACCTCGGCGCGATGGAGAACCCGGGCATGGTGACCTTCCGCGAGGAGTACATCTACCGGGGCAAGGTCACGCAGGCCGCGTACGAGAGCCGGGCCAACGTCATCCTCCACGAGATGGCGCACATGTGGTTCGGCGACCTCGTCACCATGGTGTGGTGGGACGACCTGTGGCTGAAGGAGTCCTTCGCGGACTTCATGGGCTCCTTCGTGAACGCCGAGGCGACCCGCTTCACCAACAGCTGGGTCACCTTCGCCAACAACCGCAAGGCCTGGGCGTACCGCGCCGACCAGCTGCCGTCCACGCACCCGATCACGGCCGACATCCGTGACCTGGAGGACGCCAAGCTCAACTTCGACGGCATCACGTACGCCAAGGGCGCGTCCGTCCTGAAGCAGCTCGTCGCGTACGCCGGCCGGGACGCGTTCCTGGAGGGCGCGCGCCGCTACTTCAAGCGCCACGCGTACGGGAACACGCGCCTCGCCGACCTCCTCACGATCCTGGAGGAGACCTCCGGCCGGGACATGACGACCTGGGCGAAGTCCTGGCTCCAGACCTCCGGCGTGAACACGCTGACGCCGGCCGTCACCTACGACGCGGAGGGCCGGATCACCGAGCTCGCCGTCGTCCAGGAGGGCGGGGAGCTGCGTCCGCACCGGGCGGCGGTCGGCCTCTACCGGCTGTCGGCCGACGGAGACCTCGTGCGCTTCGCGCGCGCCGAGACCGACATCACCGGCGCCCGGACCGTCGTCGCGGAGCTGGCGGGCGAGGAGAAGCCCGACCTGGTCCTCGTCAACGACGACGACCTGACGTACTGCAAGATCCGCTTCGACGAGGGCTCGCTCGCCACCCTGCGCGCGCACCTCGGCGACATCAGCGACCCGCTGGCCCGCGCCCTGTGCTGGTCGGCGCTGTGGAACCTGACCCGTGACGGGCTGATGCCGGCCCGGGACTTCGTCTCCGTCGCGCTCGCCTTCGCGGGCCGCGAGACCGACATCGGCGTGGTCCAGATGGTGCACGCCTGGACGAAGTCCGCGGTCTCCCTCTACGCGGCTCCCGACTGGCGTGAGGAGGGCGGGCGGCTGCTCGCCGAGGGCGGGCTGCGCGAGCTGCGGCTGGCCGAGCCGGGCAGCGAGCACCAGCTGACCTGGGCGCGGTTCTTCGCGGCCACGGCCGGCTCGGACGCCGACTTCCAGCTCCTGGAGGGGCTGCTCGACGGTACGGCGAAGATCGACGGGCTCGACGTCGACCAGGAGCTGCGCTGGGCGCTGCTCTCCCCGCTGGCCGCGCACGGCCGGGCGGACGAGGGCCGGATCGGCGAGGAGCTGTCCCGGGACGACACGGCGACGGGCAAGCGCCACCAGGTCCGGCTGCTCGCCTCGCGGCCCTCGGCCGCGGTCAAGGCTCAGGCCTGGGCGCAGGTCGTCGAGTCGGACACCCTGTCGAACGCGCTGGTGGAGGCGACGATCGCGGGCTTCGTCCAGCCGACGCAGCGAGAGCTGATCGCCCCGTACGCGGAGAAGTACTTCGCGGCGATCGAGGGGCTGTGGGCCGCGCGGTCGATCCAGATCGGCATCGACGTGGTCAAGGGCCTCTTCCCGGGGCTCCAGGACAGTGACGAGACGCTGGCCGCGGCGGACGCCTGGCTGACGGCGCACGAGTCGGCGGCCCCGGCGCTGCGCCGCCTCGTCCTGGAGGCGCGGGACGACCTGGCGCGCGCGCTGCGCGCTCAGGCCTGCGACCGCCTGGCCGGATAGCACGGAGGACGGTGGGGGCCGCGCGCTTCGGCGGGCGGCCCCCACCGGCGTACGGGGGGAGTCGCGCGCTTCGGCGCGCGGCCCCCATCGGCGTACGGGGGGGGCGGCGCTGGGGCTGTCGACGCGTGCCCCCCATCGGCACTCGAACGCGCGTACTTTAGGGCGAGGTTGTCCCTAAATGTCGACGAGCGTGTAACAGAGGTTAGGGGAGCCTTCGGGAGCGGAAGACCCCCGGCATGAACCACAACACCCCCATCACCCCCCGCCCCCTCCCCCTCGCCTCCCGCACCGGACGCACCCAACGACTCGCGTCCGCCGCCCAGTTGAGGACGCAGGGCGTCCCCGCCGGCGAGGTCGCCGCGCGCTGCCGGCCCGGCGGCGGCTGGCAGCAGCTCCTCCCGGGGGTCTTCCTCCTCCAGGCCGGCCCCCCGACCAGCGAGGACCGGCTCAACGCCGCGCTCCTGTACGCCCGTCGGGCCGGGGCGGTGCCCCCGCAGGGACCCGAGGCGATGATCACCGGGCTCGCCGCGCTGACCCTGCACCGCTTCTCCTCCGCTCCCCCGCTCACCGCCCTGGACCGGATCGACGTGCTCGTCCCGCGCACCCGGCGACTGCGCTCCACCGGCTGGGTGCGGGTGGTGCGCGCCGCCGAGCACCCCGAGCCCGTGGAGCTCACCGGCGTCCCCGTCGCCCCGGCCGCCCGCGCCGTCGCCGACGCGGTCGCGGGCCTCTCGGACGCCGAGACCGTACGCCGGCTGCTCACCGAGGCGGTCCGCGGCGGGCACTGCGAACCGACCGCGATCGTGCGGGAGTTGAGCCGGGCCCGGCTGCTCGCCCGGCCGCACGTGGTGGACGCGGTGGACACGCTCCTCGCCGAGGGGCGCTCGCTCTCCGAGGAGCGGCTGTACGAGATGGTGCGGGAGTTCGGGCTGCCGGACCCGCTGTGGAACGTGGACCTGCGACTGCCGGGCGGCCCGCACCTCGGCGGGGTGGACGCCTACTGGCCGGACCAGGCGGTCGCCGTCGAGCTGGACACCCGGGCGCCCCGGCAGGACGACGACGCACTGTGGTCCGAGTACACCCGCAAGCGCGAGCACCTGGAGCGGCTCGGCATCACGGTCGTCCACCTGACCCCGCGCAAGCTGCGCGAGGCCCTCGACCAGCAGGCCACCGTGGTCCGTACGGCCCTGATGGCCGCGCCGGACCGGCAGCCCTCCGCGTACGTCGTCGTCCTGCCGCGCTGACCCGGTGAGGGGTCAGCCCTTCGGCGCGGCGCCGCAGAACTCGGCCTCCAGGACCGACTCGGAGCTGCCCGTCCAGTCGGCGTTGAAGTTCAGGGCCAGCGAGTGGTTGCCGTCGCGGGTGACCTGCGCGTCGGAGGTGGAGCCGTGGATGCCACCACCGTGGCCCCAGACCTCCTTGCCGCAGCTCAGCTTCTGCTTCATGAGCCCGAGTCCGTACCCCGCTCCGGGGAAGTCGGGGTGGATCGGGATGGTGGTGGTCATCTCCCGCAGCTCGGCCTTCGGGAGCAGCTTGCCCTTGAGCAGGGCGCGGTAGAAGGTCTGCAGGTCGTTGGAGTCGGAGATCATCTCGCCGGCCGCGTAGGCGAGGGTGGGGCTCAGCTTGCTGACGTCGTGGACCGGCGTGTTCGGGCCGGCTTCGAGGGAGAGCGTGGACCAGGCGGGTGAGCTCGGCTTCGGCATCCTCACGTCGGTGCCGGGGACGCTGGTGGCGCGGAGCTTGAGCGGCTTGATGATGCGGTTCTCGACCGCCTTGCCGTACGGGCGGCCCGTGACCTTCTCGATCACCATGCCGGCGAGGACGTAGTTGGTGTTGGAGTAGTTCCAGGCGGTGCCGGGGGCGAAGTCCGGGGCGTGGGTCATGGCGATGCCGACGAGCTGCTTCGGGGTCCACCGGTCGTAGCGGTGCTCCAGGAAGCCGGGGCCGAAGACCTTCTGCTGGAAGTCGGCGTCTTCGGTGACGCTGTAGACGCCGCTGGTGTGGTTGAGCAGCTGGCGGACGGTGATCTTCCGGCCGTCGTGGCCGTTGCCCTGGACGACTCCGGGCAGCCACTTGTCGACCGAATCGTCGAGGTCGATGCGGCCCTCGGCCTGGAGCTGGAGGAGGACGGTGGCGACGAAGGTCTTGGTGATGGAACCGACGCGGTAGCGGTCGTTGCCCTTGCGCTCACCGGCCGTGCCGGTCCAGGCGTTCCGCCCGTCGCGGGCCTGGGCGACGGCACCGGGCACGCCGGCGTCGACCGCCGCCTGGAGCGCCTGCTGGGTGGCCGCGTGGTCCTGCTTCGCGGGCGCGGGAGCCGGTGCGGGCGCCGCCAGGGCGGGCGTGGCGAGGGCGGTGGCGGCGAGGCCGGCCACCAGGGTGGCGGCGACGACGGTGCGGGCGGTGCGTGCGGCTGACATGCGGGCTCCCCTGTTCCTGGTCCTGCGAACGCTGTGCTGCGGTCGGCGGGGAGGACTTCGGGGGTGCCGGGACAGTTGAGCAGGAGGGGGATGGTTGAGCGATATTCGGCCTTGTTCGATCCTGTGCGGGAGGGGTTCAGTTGTTCGACGGATCGGCGAGGCGGGAGCGGCCCACGGGGGGTCGCTCCCGCCACAGGTCGAGGCCGATGTCGACGAGGGAGACGCGGGGCAGGCCGGGGACGGCGTCGAGCGGGTGCCAGGCGGCGAGGTCCGTCGAGCCGCCGGTCTCGTTGCGCAGGGCACCCCCGGTGACCTGCGCTTCGTAGATGATCCGCAGCCCCTGGAAGTCGCCGGGACCGGCGAGGCGGCGGAGCCAGCTCCGGCGGATGGAGTCGATGCCGAGGAGGGCGGTGGGTTCGGTGAGGTACCCGGTCTCCTCCTCGACCTCGCGGACGACGGTGTCGACGGGCTCCTCGCCGTGGTCCATCCCGCCGCCCGGCAGGGTCCACTGCTTGTTGCCGTCGCTCGACACCCAGCGGGCGAGGAGTACCTCGCCGTCACGGACGCACACGGCGTAGGCCGCCACCCTCAACTCCTGCTTCATGCACCGAGGTTAGATCCAGTACGCGGGGTACGTCCGCCCCGCGGCACGGGCGCCGGCGAGGCCGACGGCGACCAGGATCAGCGAGGCGGCGGCGAGAAGGCCGAGAAACGACCAGAAGGGCGGGGCCTGGAGGGCGACGATCACGGCGGTGGCCGCGGCGGGCGAGTGCGGGGTGCGGGCGCACATCATCACGCCGAGCGCGAGGCCGCCCGCGACGGCGGCGCCCCAGAGGCCGGGGCCGGCCACGGCGAGGACCGCGAAACCGGTGAGCGCGGAGAGGAGTTGACCGCCGACGACGGAGCGCGGCTGGGAGAGGGGCAGGTCGGGGGCGCCCGCGACCAGCGCCATGCTCGCCGCGAGCGGCGGGATGAGCAGGGGCTGGTGGAGGACGGTGCCGATGGCGACCAGGAGGAGGAGAGCGGTGACGGCGGTCGCGGTGCCGACGAGAAGGACGCGGGGGCGGGGGCGGGCGGGGGGTCCGGGGCGGGCGGGAGCGGTGTTCGTCACGGGGGCCGGGGTGGTGGCCTGAGCGATGGCCTGGGTGGTGGGCACGGGCGGTCCTCGGTCCTCAGGGAGCGGCGGGTCAGCAGGGTGGCGGGTCAGGGTCAGGGGGTCGGCGGGTTGGCCGGGGAGTACTCCGGAGCGGACCAGCGCAGGGGGCTGCCGGCCGGGGTCTCCACCGTGTGGTCGATCCGGAAGCGGACGACGCGCCCCTCGGGGCCGTACTCGGTGTGCGCGAGGCCGCTGAGCTGGAGGGTCGCCCCCCCCTCCCAGTCGAGGAAGAGCAGACCGGCGCGGCCGTCCTCCTCCAGGTTGCCCAGGGTCAGGAACATGGCGTTGCCGGGGTAGTCCCGCCAGCTGATCTCCCGGGGCGTGTCGACCCGGACGAAACCCGGGTTGCCGCCGCGGTGGCTCGCGTCGACGCCGTCGGGCGCGGTGGTGGCGACGAAGAAGGTGTCGGCGGCACGGACGCGGCGCACCTGGTCGGGGGTGAGCGCCTCGCCGTGCCGCACGACACCGGACTCGGGACGGGCGGCGGTCTCGGAGCCGTACAGCTCTCTCTTCTGGAGGTACTTCGGGCAGTTGGAGAAGACCTGCTCGGCCTCGATCGCGAACCCGCGTGCGCTGGGCCGTGCGATGCCGTTGAGGCGCATGCGGCGGCGAGTGCGGGGGTCGAGGGCGATCGTGCCGACGGGGGTGCCCGCGGCGGTGACGGCGGCGGCGAGCGGGTCGTGGGCGGGGACGCCGCCGGCGACGGAGACGGCGTGCGGGCCGGTGGCGCGGGTGAAGCCGGGGGCGCCGGTGAGCAGGGTCGACCAGACCCGGCCCGTGGGGTCGGCGGCGCCGATCACCAGCATCGGCTGGAACTCCAGGAAGGCGGCGGCGACGGGGCGGATGCCGGGGGTGACGGAGCGGCCCACGTGTGCGGCGAGGTCGCGGACACCGAGGCGTTCCTGCAGGGCGAGCGAGCCGGAGTTGTACGGGTCCATGACGGGCCTCACTGGAGTGCGGAGGTGAGTGCGACCGGGTGATGGGTGGCGAGTGTGCCGATCGCGGACATGACCGTCCTTCCGTCGCAGTGGCCGCCCCCTAGGGCTAACCGTTTACCTTTAGGTTAGAGGTTAGGAACACAGGGCGTCAACCGCTCACGTACTCTTGAGGGGTTAGCCCATCGAGGAGGATGCCCGCCATGACCGCCACCGACCCGCGGCCGCTCACCGGCGAGCCCGTCTCCCTCGACCTGCTCAACACCCGCTGGAACGTGGAGGGCGTCCGCCAGGACCTGCTCACCGGCGTCGAGGGGCTCGCCGTCTGGCTCTCCGCCAACGGCCTGGAGGGCCGCTTCGCCGCCGACGCCGGCACCCTGCGCCACACCCTCGCCGCCCGGGACGCGCTCACCGCGCTCGTCGACGCCCCCGGCGACCCCGCCGCCACCGCCCGCGTCGACGCCGTCCTCGGCCACGGCCGCATCCGGGCCACCCTCACCACCGAAGGTCCCGGCGAGGAGGCCGAGTTCGCCGACCCCTCCTGGGGGCCCGGCTGGACCGCCGCCCGCGACTACCTCGACCTGCTGCGCACCGCGCCCGACCGCATCCGGGCCTGCGCCCACGAGGCGTGCATCCTGCACTTCTTCGACACCTCGCGGAACGGCACCCGGCGCTGGTGCTCGATGGCGATCTGCGGCAACCGGGCCAAGGCCTCGCGCCACTACGCCCGCACGAAGGAGAGCTGACCCGCCGGGACCGCGAACTCACCCCTGTTCGCACCATTTTCTCCCCTGTGGCGCATCTGGAGCGCTGGCGGGTTTCCGCCGCGACGTAAACCCGGCCCCGAGTAACTCTCCACAAACCCCTGTCGTTTACGAAAGGCTGAGCGGTCATCCGGCACCGAAATCCGGACTCTCTCCTTTCACAAACAGGGATGTAAATGACCACCCCCGAAACTCGGAGCTCCATACCCGGAAGCTCGACGCCCGGGCACAGACGCGCGGCCCGCATCGCCGCCGCTGCCGGCCTGGTCGCCGCGCTCGTCGCGACCGGCGCCGCGCCCGTGCTCGCCACCGAGGCCCCGGTGTCCACTCCCCCGGTGAAGTCCTCGAACCCGGCCGACAAGCTCGGCTCCATCGACGCCCAGCGCCTCACCGAGGCCGAGGCGAGCGGCGAGAAGAACGTCACCGTCCTCGTCGCCACCGCCCCCGGCGCCACCGAGCAGGTCGCGGGCCAGCTCGACGCCGTCCCCGGCGCCTCCGTCGGCAAGCAGCAGGACGCGCTCGGCTACGTCCGCGCGACGCTGCCGACCGCGAAGGCCGAGGCCGCCATCAAGGCCGCCACCAAGCTCTCCTCGGTGCAGTCGATCGACCTCCAGGCCGAGATCCCCCTGGACGACCCGACCCCGGACGCGGGCGCGGCCACGGGCGCCGTCGACGGCACCACCGTCACGACGACGTACCCGGTCCCGGGCAAGAACACCCCGGCGAAGAACCCGTACAACCCCTCGCACGAGACGGGCGCGGTCGACTTCGTCAAGGACCACCCGAAGGCCGACGGCCGCGGCGTGACCATCGGCATCCTGGACTCCGGTGTCGACCTCGGTCACCCGGCCCTCCAGAAGACCACCACCGGCGAGCGCAAGATCGTCGACTGGGTCACGGCCACCGACCCGATCACCGAGGGCGACGCCACCTGGCGTCTGCAGAACGCTCCGGTCGCGGGCCCGGTCTTCACCGCCGCCACGCAGAGCTGGAAGGCGCCCGAGGGCTCCTACCAGTTCAGCCGCTTCACCGAGGTGGTCACCGCGGGCGGCGACCCGGCCGGTGACATCAACCGCGACGGCGACACCACCGACGTCTTCGGCATGCTGTACGACCCGGCCGCCGGCACCGTCCGCGTGGACACCGACCAGAACAACGACTTCACGGACAACGCGCCGATGAAGCCGTACAAGGACGGGTACCAGACCGGCTACTTCGGTACCGACAACCCGGCCACCGAGGTCGTCGAGAAGACGCCGTTCGTCGTCGAGATCCGCAAGGACGTCGCGATGGACCCGCTCGGCGGCAGCTGGGTCGGCCAGAAGCGCGACTTCGTCAACATCGGTCTCGTCGAGTCCTCCCACGGCACGCACGTCGCCGGCATCACCGCCGCCAACAGCCTCTTCGGCGGCAAGATGAACGGCGCGGCCCCCGGCGCGAAGATCGTCTCCTCGCGCGCCTGCACCTGGACCGGCGGCTGCACCAACACCGCCCTCACCGAGGGCATGACGGACCTCGTCGTCAACCGCGGCGTCGACATCGTCAACATGTCGATCGGCGGCCTGCCGCAGCAGAACGACGGCGACAACGTCCGCTCGCGCCTCTACACCCGCCTGATCGACACGTACGGCGTCCAGCTGGTCATCTCGGCCGGCAACTCGGGCCCCGGCATCAACACGATCGGCGACCCGTCCCTGGCCGACAAGGTCATCTCGGTCGGCGCGGCCGTCTCCAAGGAGACCTGGGCCGCCAACTACGGCTCGGCCGTCGAGAAGAAGTACGCCATGTTCCCCTTCTCCTCGCGCGGCCCGCGTGAGGACGGCGGCTTCACCCCGACCATCACCGCCCCCGGCTCGTCCGTGAACACCATCCCGACCTGGCAGGCCGGCGCCGGTGTCCCCGAGTCCGGCTACGCGCTGCCCGCCGGTTACGGCATGCTCAACGGCACCTCGATGTCCTCGCCGCAGGCGGCGGGCGCGAGCGCGCTGCTGCTGTCGGCCGCGAAGCAGAAGGGCATCGCGCTCTCGCCGCTGACCCTGCGCACCGCCCTCACCTCGACCGCGCAGCGGATCCCCGGTGTCGCCGCGCACGAGCAGGGCTCGGGCCTCATCGACATCGAGGAGGCCTGGGACTCGATCAAGGACGGCGCCACGGCGCACGACTACAAGGTCGAGGCCCCGGTCGACACCGCGATCTTCCCGGCCCCGCACACCGGCACCGGTGTGTACGACCGTGAGGGCGGCCTCAAGGTCGGCCAGAAGCGCGTCTACGACGTCACGATCACGCGCACGAGCGGCCCGGACCGGTCGATCGAGCACGAGCTCGACCTCAAGTACAACGACGGCACCTTCCGCATCCTCGGCGACGACGAGATCGACCTGCCGCTGAACAAGCCGGTCACCGTCAAGCTCCAGGCCCGTGCCGCCACCGCCGGCGCGCACAGCGTCATCCTGGAGGCCGACGACGAGCGCACCGAGGGCGTCGACAAGCAGATCCTCGCCACCTCGATCGTCGCGAGCGACCTGGTCGCCCCGGGCTACGGCTTCTCCGCCTCCGGCTCGGTGCAGCGCAACAGCACCAAGCACTACTTCGTCACCGTGCCCGAGGGCGCCAAGACGCTGGAGCTGTCGCTGGCCGGTCTGAAGGCGAAGAGCCAGACCCGGTTCATCGCGATCCACCCGTACGGCGTGCCGGTCGACCCGACCGCCACCACGGGCTGCTACCCGCACTACAACCCGGCGAACACGTGCCGCCCGGACCTGCGGTCCTACGCGAACCCGACGCCCGGCGTCTGGGAGATCGAGGTCGAGTCCCGCCGTACGTCGCCGGACCTGGACAACCCGTACACCCTGGGTGTCTCCGTCCTCGGCGCCGACTTCGACCCGGCCGTCCAGACGGTCGCCGAGGCGAAGATCGGCACCCCGGCCCCGGTCCAGTGGACGGTCGCGAACCGCTTCGCGGGCATCGAGGGCAAGCTCAAGGGCGGCTCGCTCGGCTCGCAGAAGAGCGAGACGCCGACCATCCAGCACCACGAGCAGCAGACGAAGACCGTCACCATCGGTGAGGGCGTGGAGCGGCTCGACATCGCCATCGGCAACACCTCCGACAAGGCCGCCGACCTCGACCTCACCGTTCTCCTGAACGGCAAGCAGGTCGGCCAGTCGGCGGACGGCGACTCGGAGGAGTCCGTCTCCTTCGTGAAGCCGGCCGCGGGCACGTACACCGTCGTCATCGACGGCTACGCGGTCCACGCCGAGGGCGGCACCACGTACGACTACAAGGACGTGTACTTCTCGTCCGCGCTCGGCACCGTCCAGGTCGACGCCTCGAAGACGTACCCCCTGGCCAACGGCGCGTCCGCCCAGGTGGCGGCCGAGGTCCTGGTCGCCGGTGCGGCTCCCGAGGGCCGTCAGTTCTTCGGTGAGGTCCAGCTGGTCAACGCCCGCGGCACCGTCGCGGGCGCCGGCAGCGTCCTGATCGGCGCCGTCACCCCGTAGTACCCGCAGTACCCCGCAGGTGAGAGGGGCGGGCGCCGGAACCGGCGCCCGCCCCTTCTTGCCTTGTGCCGTCAGCCCTCTTCTGTCAGCACCTCAGGAGCGGATGCCTCCGATGTTGATGTCGGGGCACGCACGCTCGATGAACTCGCCCACGCGGTAACTCGACTTCCGCGCAGCGTCCTTGTGCTCCTGTTCGGCATGGTCGTACCACGCACTGAGACGGTCGAAGTCCTCTCCGATGCCCTCCGGGGCCCGCTTGCCCAGGTCCTCGATGACGTGCTGGCGCTTGTGGGCGTCCAGCTCCTCGGCCTTCGCCAGGTCGAGCGGTGCAGCCTCGGCGCAGAACTCGACGCGCTCGGCGGACTTCAGGAAGGCCTCCTCCTCGGAGTCCCGCGTCAGCAGGAACCCGGTGAGCGCGAGGGTCAGGGAGCTCACCGCGACGGTCGCGGCGACGAATCTCTTCCGCACGGCGTCACGTCCCCGCATTGATCGCGTTCAGATCGTGCTGGTCGTAGCGAGTCGGCCAGATCTCGATCCGCATGCAGGAGTTGTTGTCGGTGTCGGTCGACGAGTACCGGTGTCCCAGGTCCGCCGTGTGCCCGAACTCGTGGCACCCGAGGCTCTTCCACTGGGACGCGCTCTTGGAGTACGAGGTGTTGAGACGCACCCGGATGATGTCGCACGAGGTCCACAGGGCGTTCCAGTTCGTGCAGTCGGTCCGCCCGTGCCACTTCGTGTCGCCGTACGCGCTGTCGTACACCTCGATGTCACCCCCGCCCCACGAGGTGGTGATGACGCTGCGCTCCAGTTCGGCCTTGCCGTGGTTCATCGCGCTGACACCGTTGGCGGTAAGGCTGAAGCCCTTCACCGCCTGGTTCCGGTTGTCGGGGTCGGTTCCGCTGTCGTCGTGGCCCGCCTGGGCCGACGCGGGAATGGTGAGGACGAGCGCGGCCGCAACAGCGAGCACGGCCGGAATCCGGGGGAGGGAGAACTGCATCGGCGTTCGCTTCCTGGGGTCGGGGAGGTCGCTTCGGGCTCTGCGGGAGAGCGCGGACATCAGCTCGGGGACGGGTAGGGCGTGGGCTCCGAGCCGTCCGCGGTGGAGTCGCTGGGAATCGGGTCCTCCGCACCGTCCTCCGGCGCGGGCGAGTTCGCCGCGTCACCGGTGACGACCTCGGGCTCGGTCTGCGGTTGGGGCAGGTCGGCCGGAGGATTCTTGGTATCCGTGAGCCGCCTCAGCTCAATCTCCAGATCCAGCGTGTCCCACCAGAAGGAAGTGGCGAATGCAGACTTCGGGTCGGCCGAGAGTTCCAGCCAGCCGCCCTTGTCCAGCGCCCTTCCCTGGGTGTTCACCAACTGCCACCGGTCGGCCCCGTCGCTGCGCTCCAGGAAATAGAATCCCTTGTCACCGACCTGGCTCCAGGTCAGGTTCTCGACCTGATATCCGTTTCCGTCGCCGTCCCAGCCCCATTCCTCCATGACAATCGTCAGGGGAATTGCCGGGTACTTCTTGTACGAGGTGGTCACCGAAAGGGTGACATCCCGGGCCTGGTCGATCCCGCCGTCCTCCGCGCTGCCGATGCTCCGACCCGGCTGGACGCTCACCACTTCGGCCTTCACGATGACCGGTGCGGTGGCGACCATCTCGCCCAGGCTCTTGAAGTCGAAGACCTCACGCCCGGACATGATGCGCTCGGGCTGCGCATCCCGGTGCGCGGCGGCGGCGCTGCCCCCCGCGCCACCCCCCGCGCTCCCCCAGGCCGCGAGCCCGCCGACGACCGCGGCGACCGACAAGGCCATCGCAATCCGCCCCGACACGGACAGTCTGCCCTTTTTCACGAAACCCCCACTTGCTTCGAAACGGATGGTTCATTCATCTCGCGTTCAAGCAAGGGAAACGTAGAACCGACCCATCATCCAGCCAAGGGAAAAGAATCGGCGCGCAAAGAATCAGCCAGGGTCCGAGCAATCAATTCCGACAGATCCGGGAAGAGCCTTCTCCACCCATTTACGTCCGTATTCCAGGCCATCATCCACCTTTCCGACGTCCTCGCCGGAATCCCCCGGTGGGGGGTCTCCCTCCCGGAACGTGACCGGACCCTCTCCGGCGAACCGTGAGACGACGACGAGCATGCGCGCGCCTTCCCGGAAGTACGGATCGGCGGATTCCGCGGCCGTGAAGACAAGGGGGGTTCCCGCCGGCGGCGTCGCGGCGGTCCCGGCCGGCTTGTACGTGCGCTCCACGCTCAGGGTGACGCGCACGCCCTGGTCACCCCCCAGTCGCTCGACCCGCGTCACCTTTCCCTCGGCGATGTCCGTGGCGCACGCGACCAGGCTCTCCGCGGTGGGCTTCGCCGTGCCCTCCTCCTCGCCCAGCTCCCCGTTGTGGGCCACAAGGTAGGCCGCCCCGGTCCCCAGGACCGCCACCGCGGCCACCGCGACGAGCGCCCGCCGCAGGGCGCGCCGACGGCGGGGGCGCGACCCCACCAGCGGGTGTGCCGACGCCTCGGGGGCGGGGGCCGTTCCGGCCACCGCCGTGGCGATGAAGGCCAGCTGCTCACGCAGGGTCTCCACGTCTGCCAGAGCCGCCCTCACCTCGGGGTCCTGCTCGGCCCCCTCGGGCATCGGCTCATCGGACACCGCCAGTCGCACGGGATCCTGCTCGTTCCTCTCCACCGTCACACCACCTCGTCCATGTGAAGCCGAGCCCGCAGCGCGCGCACGGCGGCGTGCAGTCGGCTCTTGACCGTTCCCTCGGGAACCTCCAGCGCCTCTGCGATCTCGGCCACCGGCAGATCCGCGAAGAACCGCAGTACCAGAACCTGGCGCTGCGGCAGAGGCAGCGCTTCGAGCCCCTCCGCGACCGACAACGTCAGCAGCCTGGCCTCCTCAACGCCCGGCTGCTCCGTGTCCCACGGCCGGAGCGCGGTCAGCCGTTCGTCGAGCCGCTCCCGCCGGCGGCGCTCCCGGTGCCAGTCCATGGCGATGTTCGAGGCCACCACCGCGCACCAGGCGGCGGTGGACCGGGGGGCTTCCCGCCCCTTCGCCCGGGACTCCAGGAGCTTCAGCCGTACCTGCTGCACACCGTCCTGGAGCTCCGCGTGCGGCACCCCGCCCAGTGCCAGGATCGCTCTCACCCGGTCCACGAGGGCCGCGTCCAGCGGATCGTCCGCCGCAGGTCGCCAGGCCTTCCTCACTACCGCCACCGTGCCTCCTTCCCTTCCGCGTCCCCCCTGTGACGCGGCAGCGGTCCGAAACGTTCGATCCGGCCCGGATCGACGTCCCGACCTGTGGACAATGGATTGGACAAGGCGCCCCGGGACATACGCATCATGGACCGGCAGCACCCTGCACATACGTACGGAGGAGTCCCCGTGAAGGTCGGAATCGTCGGAGCCACCGGTCAGGTCGGCACAGTCATGCGCAGCATCCTGGCCGAGCGGGCTGCCAACTCTCCTCTTGGCCCCCTCGACGAGCTGCGGCTCTTCGCGTCCGCCCGCTCCGCCGGCACCGTCGTCGACGGCGTCACGGTCGAGGACGCCTCCACCGCCGACTACACCGGCCTGGACATCGTCCTCTTCTCCGCCGGTGGCGCCACCTCCAAGGCCCTCGCCGAGAAGGTCGCCTCCCAGGGCGCCGTCGTGATCGACAATTCCTCCGCCTGGCGTCGCGACCCCGAGGTCCCGCTGGTCGTCTCCGAGGTCAACGCGCACGCGATCAAGGACCGCCCCAAGGGCATCATCGCCAACCCGAACTGCACCACGATGGCCGCCATGCCGGTCCTCAAGCCCCTCCACCAGGAGGCCGGCCTGACCGCGCTGATCGCCACCACCTACCAGGCCGTCTCCGGCTCGGGCGTGGCCGGTGTCGCCGAGCTGCGCACGCAGGCGTGTGCCGTGGCCGAGACCGCCGACCAGCTGGCGTTCGACGGCGAGGCCGTCGAGTTCCCCGCGCCGGCCGTCTACCAGCGCCCGATCGCCTTCAACGTGGTCCCGCTCGCCGGTTCGATCGTCGACGACGGCTCCTTCGAGACCGACGAGGAGCAGAAGCTCCGCCACGAGTCCCGCAAGATCCTGGAGATCCCGGAGCTCAAGGTCTCCGGCACCTGCGTGCGCGTCCCGGTCTTCTCCGGCCACTCGCTCCAGGTCAACGTCCGCTTCGACCGCCCGATCAGCGTCGAGCGCGCCTACGAGCTGCTCAAGGACGCCGACGGCGTCGAGCTCTCCGAGATCCCGACCCCGCTCCAGGCGGCCGGCAAGGACGCCTCGTACGTCGGCCGCATCCGCGTCGACGAGACGGTCGAGAACGGCCTCGCGCTGTTCCTCTCCAACGACAACCTGCGCAAGGGCGCCGCGCTGAACGCGGTGCAGATCGCGGAGCTCGTCGCGGCGGAGCTCAAGGGCTAGCCGAACCGGTCCGTACGGCCATGAGGGGCGGCCTCCCGTTGCGGGGAGCCGCCCCTCAGGCGTACCCGGCCGTGCCACAGTTCCCTCATGACCCAGACACCCAGGGGAGCCGGCATCGCGGTGCCCCCTCAGGTCCTCCACGTCGCCGTCAGCTGGCGGACCGGGCACGGGGTGCCCGACGTGGACGTCTCGGCGCTGCTCCTGGGGTCCGGGGCCCGGGTCCGGGGCGATGCGGATCTGGTCTTCTACAACCGGACCGACCATCCGTCGGGCGCCGTACGGCACCTGGGGAGGTCGGCCCCGGGCGCGCCCGGCAGCCCGGCGGCGGACTGGCTGTGGCTGGACCTCGCGCGCGTGGAGCCCGAGGTGGAGCGTCTGGTGGTCGTGGCGTCCGCCGACGGCGGCTCCTTCGGGCAGGTGCCCGGGCTCGACGTGCGGGTCACGGACGCGGCCGGGGCCACCGTGGCGTACCGCGCGATCGGGGACGCGACGACGGAGACGGCCCTCCTCTTCGGGGAGTTCCGCCGGGAGGGCGGCGGCTGGCGCTTCCGTCCGGTCGACCAGGGGTACGCCACCGGGCTCGCCGGGCTCGCGACGGACTTCGGCATCGTGGTGGAGCCCCCGCCGCCCCCGATCCCGGGCCCCGGCTACGTACCGCCGTCGGCCGCGCCGGTGCCCCCGCCGCCGCGCGCCGCCCCGCCCGGGCCCGTGGCCGATCCGTACGGCGGGGAGTTCCGGCCCGCCACCTATCAGGGGCGCGGCAAGGAGACCGTGCGCTGCGATCCCGGGCTGCCGCCGGGCCGCTGGGTGCTCCTGGAGATCGAGTCGTACCACTCCCTCTCCACCACCATCGAGTCCTGCGACGCGCAGGGCCGCGCCGAGGAGTACCTGCTCGCGGCGTACGAGGACGACGTCCGGGCCCGTACGGTCGCGCTCGTCCCGCGCGCCCGGCCGCTGACCCTTCGCGTGGAGGCCGACGCGCCCTGGACGCTGCGGGTGCTGCCCCTCTCCCACGCACGCCGCTTCGACAGTCACATCGAGGGGCTCGCCCACGATCTGGTGGTCTACGAAGGGCCGTCCGGGGTCCTCGACTTCCTGCACGGCGGCGTGTCCCGGTTCACCGTGCACCGGCACGCTCCGCCGCAGGATCCGCTCTACGACGACGAGGAGCGGGACCTGCTGGTCAACGGGGTCGGCGAGGTGCGGGCGAGCGCGGCCGTGCCGGGGCCCGGGCTGGTGCGGATCAGCGGTGACGGACCGTGGAAATGTGCCGTGCGCCGCTGAGGCACCGCGTGGAAGGATGGGCCAAACGTCACGAAACCGAGGAGTTGACCGGGTGCCTGGCACAAACCTGACCCGTGAAGAGGCCAAGCAGCGGGCGGCGCTGCTGACCGTGGACGCGTACGAGGTCGAACTCGACCTCACCGGTGCGCAGGAGGGCGGCACCTACCGGTCCGTCACCACCGTCCGCTTCGATTCCGCCGAGGCCGACGCCGAGACCTTCATCGATCTCGTCGCCCCCGCCGTCCACGAGGTCGTGCTCAACGGCCACCCGCTGGAGATCGGTGCCGTGTTCCGGGACTCCCGGATCGCCCTGCGTCATCTGCCGGCCGGCCGCAACGAGCTCAAGGTCGTCGCCGACTGCGCGTACACCAACACCGGTGAGGGCCTGCACCGCTTCGTCGACCCGGTCGACGACCAGGCCTATCTGTACACCCAGTTCGAGGTGCCGGACGCGCGGCGCGTGTTCGCCTCGTTCGAGCAGCCCGACCTGAAGGCGACCTTCCAGTTCACCGTGAAGGCCCCGACGGGCTGGAAGGTGATCTCCAACTCGCCGACGCCGGAGACGCCGAAGGGCCCCGACTCGAATGTATGGCACTTCGAGCCCACCCCCCGCATCTCCACGTACATCACGGCACTGATCGTCGGCCCGTACCACTCGGTGCACTCCTCGTACGAGAAGGACGGGCAGAGCGTCCCGCTCGGCATCTACTGCCGTCCGTCGCTCGCCGAGTTCCTCGACGCCGACCACATCTTCGACGTCACGCGCCAGGGCTTCGACTGGTTCCAGGAGAAGTTCGCGTACGACTACCCGTTCGCCAAGTACGACCAGCTCTTCGTGCCGGAGTTCAACGCGGGCGCGATGGAGAACGCGGGCGCGGTCACCATCCGCGACCAGTACGTCTTCCGCTCGAAGGTGACGGACGCGGCGTACGAGCGTCGGGCCGAGACGATCCTGCACGAGCTCGCCCACATGTGGTTCGGCGACCTCGTCACCATGGAGTGGTGGAACGACCTCTGGCTGAACGAGTCGTTCGCCACGTTCACCTCGGTCGCCTGCCAGGCCTCGGTGCCCGGCACCCGCTGGCCGAACGCCTGGACGACCTTCGCCAACGCGGAGAAGACCTGGGCCTACCGCCAGGACCAGCTCCCGTCGACGCACCCGATCATGGCGGAGATCAACGACCTGGAGGACGTGCTCGTCAACTTCGACGGGATCACGTACGCCAAGGGCGCCAGCGTCCTGAAGCAGCTCGTCGCCTACGTCGGCGAGGACGAGTTCTTCAAGGGCGTGCAGGCCTACTTCCAGGCGCACGCCTTCGGGAACACGCGCCTCTCCGACCTGCTCGGCGCGCTGGAGGAGACCTCCGGCCGTGACCTCAAGACCTGGTCGAAGGCGTGGCTGGAGACGGCCGGCATCAACATCCTGCGCCCGGAGATCGAGACCGACGAGAACGGCGCCATCACCGCCTTCGCCGTCAAGCAGGAGGCCCCGGCGCTGCCCGCCGGCGCCAAGGGCCAGGCCGTCCTGCGTCCGCACCGGATCGCCATCGGCTTCTACGACCTCGACGCGAGCGGCAAGCTGGTCCGCACCGACCGCCTCGAACTCGACATCGAGGCCGCCGAGCTGACCGCCGTACCGCAGCTCGTGGGCAAGGCCCGCCCGGCGGTCGTCCTCCTCAACGACGACGACCTGTCGTACGCGAAGGTCCGCCTCGACGAGGTGTCCCTCACCAACGTCACCGCGCACCTCGGCGACTTCGCCGACTCGCTGCCGCGCGCCCTGTGCTGGGCGTCCGCCTGGGACATGACCCGCGACGGCGAGCTGGCCACCCGCGACTACCTGGAGCTCGTGCTCTCCGGCGTCGCCAAGGAGTCCGACATCGGCGTGGTCCAGTCGCTCCAGGGCCAGGTCAAGGCCGCCCTTGAGTTGTACGCGGCGCCGGAGTGGCGGGCCGAGGGCCTGGCGCGCTGGGGCACCTTCGCCCAGGAGCAGCTGCGCGCCGCCAAGGGCGGCAGCGACCACCAGCTGGCGTGGGCGCGGGCCTTCGCGGCGACCGCCCGCACGGACGCCGAGCTCGACGTGCTCGCCGGGCTCCTCGACGGCAGTGTGGTGATCGAGGGCCTGGCCGTCGACACCGAGCTGCGCTGGGCGTTCGTGCAGCGGCTCGCGGCCACCGGCCGCTTCGACGAGGCGGAGATCGCCGCCGAGCTGGAGCGCGACCGCACGGCGGCGGGCGAGCGGCATGCGGCGACCGCGCGTGCGGCCCGTCCGACGGAGGCCGCGAAGGCCGAGGCCTGGGCGTCGGTCGTCGAGGACGACAAGCTGGCGAACGCCGTGCAGGAGTCGGTCATCGCCGGCTTCGTCCAGTCCGACCAGCGCGAGCTGCTCGCCCCGTACACGGCGAAGTACTTCGCGTCGATCAAGGGCATCTCGGAGACCCGCAGCCACGAGATCATCCAGCAGATCGTGGTGGGCCTCTACCCGACGATCCAGGTCTCGCAGGCGACCCTGGACGCGACGGACGCGTGGATCGCGGAGCACGACCCGGCCCCGGCGCTGCGGCGTCTGGTGACGGAGTGCCGCGCGGGCGTCGAGCGCGCCCTGAAGGCGCAGGCCGCGGACGCGGCTGCCGCCTGACGGGAGTGAGACGAGGAAGGGCCCCCCGGACCGGCTGGTCCGGGGGGCCCTTCCTCTCTGTGCCTGGCGGGGTCAGCCCAGGGAGTCGATCCACTGCCAGCCGCCGGTGCCGACGGTCACGGCGGGCGCGAAGCCGGTGGGCGTGCCCGGCAGGAACTCCAGGTTCTCGGCGGTGCCCGCGGTACGGGTGGACCACAGGTCGGGGGTGCCGTCACCGTTCACGTCGCCGGCCGACAGCAGGAGGCGGCGGTCGGCGACGGTCGCCGTACCGGCGCCGCCGAGGACGGTCGGGGAGGTGCCGAGGTGCTGGGTTCCCTTGCCCTGGTACTGCTTGATCTCACCGGTCGCGCGGTCCCGGGCCCACACGTCGGCCTTGACCTCGCCGACCGTGTCGCCGGGGGTCAGCACGTCGTACCCGGCCCACTCCGCGGACCCGATCTGGACGGCGGCCCTGGGTGCGAAGGTGGGCTGTCCGGCCGTGGGCACGCCACCCCGGTGCAGCCACAGGCCGGTGGCGCTGCGGACGAGGACGTCGGGCAGGCCGTCGCCGTCGACGTCGCCCGCAGCGAGCGGCGTGAGGCCGCTCCAGCCGGTCGGCCGGCCGCCCATGGCGACGCGCGGGCCGAGATCGCCGCCGCCGGTGTTGGGATAGACCCACAGGTCGTTGCCGATGCGGGCCAGCACATCGGGACGGCCGTCGCCGGTCCAGTCGCCGCGGTGGCTGACGACGGCTCCGGCCCAGCCGCCGGTGCCGATCTGGCGCTGGCTGCCCAGGACGCCGTCGCCCGTCCCGGGGTACAGCCGCAGATTGCCGTCGTCCTTGACCGCGAGGAGGTCGGGGCGGCCGTCGCCGGTCAGATCGGTGTCGCCGGCGGAGACCGGGCGGGCGGCGGCGCGGAGCAGCTTGTGGTCGGAGAGCGGCTTGACGCCGGGCGACTCGGGTTCGAACGCGTCGGCCCGCACGGTGTGGAAGTCGCGCGCGCTGAGGAAGACGTGGTCGAACTTCTTGCCGCTCGCGATGGTCGGCTCACCGGTGTGGCAGGAGGTGGCGCCGCTGCCCTTGCACGCTTCGGTGAAGAAGGTCTGGTCGGTCCCGTCGGCCTCGGCGAAGGGGCCGGTGCCGGGCAGGCCTGTGCGGATCGGGTTCAGGACGGGGTCGTACTCCGTGCCCGTGCCCGCGTTGAGGTCGGCGCCGAGGATCACCGGGGCTCCGGCGGCCCAGGTGTCGATGTACCCCATCGCCTGCGCGGAGCCGTTGTCCGGCTCGATGTACTGGGCGAGGTGGGTGGTGCAGGCGAGCGTGGTGCGGCCGTCGACCGGGCCGCGCGCGCAGAGCACCGAGCGGGGCTCCTTGCCCGCGGGGACGGTCAGGTTCGCCGCGTACCGCTCCACGGCGGGGGCCTTGACGAAGACGCCGAGGCCGAACCGGGTGTCGCCGGTGACGGACCAGTCGCCGCAGTCGGGATCGGTCGTGGTGGACGTCCACACGCCGCTGTAGCCGGGGAGGGCGTCACGCAGGGCCGCCCACTGGCCGAAGCACAGCTCCTGGAGCATGAGGGCGTCCGTGTCCCAGGCCAGGGTCTGCTCGACGAGCTCGGCCGTCCAGGCGGTCAGGTCGAGGTCGGTCTGGCAGTCGTGCGCGCCGCACACGTTGTACGTGATCGTGCGGACGGGCGGCGCGGTGGCCGGGTCGACGACGTCCTCGGCGAAGGCCGGGGCGGTGAGGCCGGCGAGCAGCGCCCCGGCGAGGGCGAGCGCGGCCGCGAGCCGGGCCACTCCCCTTCTCGCTGTCGATCGGAATCGTTTCATCGGTCCCCCAGGTGTTCGACGGTCGCGCACAGCCGGATGATCTTCGCAGGCGTCGGGGGAACGACGAAGGGGCACCCTCCCCCACGGAGGTGCCCCTTCGCCGCGTCTGGAGTCCGCCCGGCGGGCGGGCGTCGGCGCGCGGCCGCGCCGCCGGGCGGAAGCTGTGGCGGACCTGCGGGGTCAGCCGTCGCGGTCAGCCGCCGAGCGCCGCGTACCGGGCGCGGAGGTCGGACGCGCCCTGCTCCGTCAGCGTGCCGTGGAGCCGCATCCGGGCGACGCCGCCGTCGGGGAAGGCGTCGAGGCGTACGTGGGTGACGACGGCCTGGGCCGGGAGCTTGAAGCGGTGGAGGGTGTCGGGCTGGAGCTTGGTGCGGGGGATGATCTCGAACCACTCCCCCGTCTCCCCGTTGCGCCCCTGGAGCGCGATCCAGCCGGCCGAGTTGCCCTTGAGGTAGGCGGTGTCGATCTCGACGGCGCGGACGGCGCCCTGGGCGGCGAGCCGGAAGCGGACCCAGTCGTTGGTGCCGCGGACCCGGCGGCGGCGGTTCTCCCAGCCGTCGTCCATCTTGCGGGAGGTGCCGGGCAGGATGATCTGCGTCGGCGAGGAGTAGAACTTGTCCGACGCGTCCTCGTACGAGCCGCCGTTGAGTACGGAGATCAGGTCGAGGGTGCCGAGGAGCTCCAGCCACTCGGGGTCGGGCACGACCTCGCCGTGGACGCGGAGGCGGGCGATGCCGCCGTCCGGGTGCTGGCAGAGGCGCAGGTGGGTGTAGCGGCGCTCGGCGTCGATCGCGAAGCCGTTGGCGGCGTGGCCGCGCACGGGGGTCGGCGGGACGAGCTCCTCCCACTTCGCTTCGGCGAGCTCGGCGGGGCCGGCCGTGCCCTCGACGGCGGTGGCCTGGATCGAGACGCGCTGCGGGTAGTTGCCGCGGAAGTGCGCGGTGTCGACGACGATGCCGCGGATCACACCGGGGGCGCCGAGGCGGACGATCGCCCAGTCGTGGTCCTCGGGGGCGGGGAAGACGTTGTCGGCGTCGGCGCCGCGGCGTCGGCGCGTCTCCCAGCCGTCCATGATCTTGCCCTTGTGACCGAAGTGCTCCGGGTCGAATACGGCCCGCTCGCGGACGAGGAGGTTCTCGCGCTCGGCGAAGAACTCGTCGTTGGCGGCCACGACCCCGCCGCCGAGGCGGCGGTCGGCGAGGTCGACGAGCTCGGTGAAGGGGAAGTCACCGGAGCGGTAGTCGGCGTACGGGTCGCCACCGGAGTAGGGGGCGGCGTCGTTGGCGTGCGGGTCCGTGTTCTCGTCGTTCGCGTCGAAGCTCATGACTCGACTCTCCCGCGCCCGTCACCTCCGGTCCATCGAATGTTTTCGATGGTGTTCTTCAGTTCTGCTGAACGGTTTCGCGGGCCGTGGCGGCCTGCCGGAGCGCGGCGAGCACCCGGGCCACCGCCGGGCCCTCCTCCGCCCCGCGCCGTACCGCTGCGACGACGTGGCGGCGGGGCTGGTCGGCGGAGAGGACGCGCATGACGACCCCGGCGCCGCCCCGGCGGTCGGCGGAGGCCATGCGGGGTACGAGCGCGATGCCCATCCCGGCCTCGACCATGGCGAGGATGGCGGTCCAGCCGGAGGCGCTGTGGGCCTGTTCGGGGACGAAGCCGGCGGCCTCGCAGGCGGCGGTGGTGATCTCCGACCAGGGGCCGGAGCCGCCGAAGATCCACGGCTCGGCGGCGAGGTCGGCGAGGCGGAGACCGGGCGCGTCGGCGAGCGGGTGTCCGGCGGGCAGGGCGACGTCGAGGGGGTCGGCGAGGAGGGGCACCCGGCTGAACTTGGGGTCGCGCACCGAGGGCGCGTGCGCGGCGAGCGAGAGCGCCAGGTCGACCTCGCCGGCCGTGAGGAGCTCGTACGCCTCCGCCGCCTCGGCCTCCCGGACGCGGATGTCGAGCCCGGGGTGGGCGGTCCGCAGCTGCCGGACGGCGGGGACGACGAGCGCGGGCACGGCCGTCGAGAAGGCCGCCAGCCGCAACTGCCCCGCTTCTCCCCGCAGATACCCGTCGAGCTCGGCGTCGGCGCGCTCCAGCTGCGCGAAGACCACCTCCGCGTGCCGGAGCACCAGATGGGCGGCGTCGGTGAGCCGGACCCGGCGACCCTGGGCCTCCAGGAGCCGCACCCCGAGCTGCTTGGCGAGGTTGGTGAGCTGCTGCGACACGGCCGAGGGGGTCATGAGCAGGGCCTCCGCGGTCGCGGTGACGGTGCCGCGGTCACGGAGGGTGCGGAGGATCTGGAGCTTCTTGATGTCCCACTCGGTCATGGGGCGCAACCTACCGGGCGCACCGGAGTGCGTTCAGCGGCCCCGGGCCGAGGCCAGTGCCACTCCGCCGAGGATGAGCGCCATGCACGCGACGCCGAGGGCGCCGAGCCGTTCGCCGAGGAGCGCGTACGAGAGGAGGGCGACACAGACGGGCTGGAGGTAGTAGACGACACCCGCGCGGGCCGCGCCGATGAGGGCGATCGCCCTGTTCCAGGCGAAGAACGCGACGGCGGAGGAGAAGACGCCGACGTAAAGGAGGGGGCCGGCGGTCGCGGCGCCGACGGTGAACCCGCCCTGGACGGCGAGGGACACGGCGTACGCGGGGGCGAGCATCAGCGCGCCGAGCAGGAAGGTGGTGAAGAGGAAGGCGAGCCCGTCGATCTCGGCGGGCTTGCGCTTGAGCAGCGCGCTGTACGAGGCGAAGGACAGGGCCGCGGCGAACATCCACAGGTCGCCCGCGGTGAAGTCGACGGCGAGCGAGCCCTTTCCGACGAGCAGGAGCACTCCCAGGGCGGCGGTCAGCATGCCGAGGACCCGGCGGGCGCCGAGGCGTTCGCCGCCGAGCCGGGCGTAGACCGCCATGATCACCGGGGAGGCGGCCATGATCATGCCCATGTTGGAGGCGGAGGTGGTCAGTCCGGCCTGGTGCACGAGGGTGTTGTAGAGGGCGACGCCGAACAGCGAGGCGAGAGCGACGAAGCCGAGGTGCCGACGGATCGTCCGCCACTGCCGCAGGAACGGGCGGGCGGCGAAGGGGGCGACGGCGAGCAGCGCGATGATCCAGCGCCAGAAGACGGCCTGGACGGGCGGGACGGTGTCGGCCATGTCGCGGGTGGCGACGAAGCTGCCGGACCAGACGACGGTGGCGAGGAGGGCGAGGAGCACGCCGAGGCCGGCGCCCTTCGCGAGCTTCCTCGCGGGCGCCGGCCTCTCGGTGGTCGTGTCAGCTGCTGTAGCGGTCGGGTGGCGTGCGGTGATCAGGCTCATGCCGCTTACCGTCGCACCCCGGAACCCTCCAGGTCCATCGAAACTTCCTGACCGTTCTTTTCAGCTGAGCTGAACGATTCAATCTTCTTCGCACTCTTGGGAGTACGGGGAGTACGGGGAGTACGGGGAGTACGGGGACCCATCTGGCCGACCAGGGTCGCGCCGAAGGCGATGACCATGCCCAGCAGCTGCACCGGGCCGAGCGCCTGACCGAGCGCCGCCCAGCCGATGATCGCCGCGGTGATCGGCGACAGGGGGCCCAGGAGGGTGGCCGAGGAGGCGCTGAGCCGCTCGATGCCGCGGAACCAGAGGAAGTACGAGATCGCGGTGTTGCCGAAGGCGAGGTAGGCGTAGCCGGCCAGATTGGTGCCGGTCAGGGCCGGCGGGGCGCCCTCGACCAGGAAGGCGACCGGCAGGATGATCAGGCCGCCCGCGGTGAGCTGCCAGCCGGTGAGCGCGAGGGCGCCGACGCCCTCGGGGCGGCCCCAGCGCTTGGTGAAGACGACGCCCGCCGACATCGAGAGGGCGGAGAGCAGCCCGGCGATCACGCCGACGAGGTCGAGCGCGGCCCCGGCCTTGAGGACCACGAGGCTGACACCGAAGGCGGCGGCGACGGCGGTGATCAGGGACTTCGCGGTGGGCTTGTCGCCCAGGAAGAGTGCGGCGAGGCCGACGACGAAGAGCGGTCCGACCGAGCCGACGACGGCGGCGACGCCGCCGGGGAGCCGGTAGGCGGCGAGGAAGAGCAGCGGGAAGAAGGCGCCGATGTTGAGGGCCCCGAGGGCGGCGGCCTTCCCCCACCAGGCGCCCTGCGGGAGCTTGCGGGTGAGCGCCAGGAGCAGGAGTCCGGCGGGGAGGGCGCGCATCAGGCCGGTGAAGAGCGGCCGGTCGGGCGGCAGGAACTCGGTGGTGACGAAGTAGGTGGAGCCCCAGGAGATCGGGGCGAGGGCGGTCAGTATGACGACGGCGGCCTTGCTGGACATGACGGTTCCCCCCTGACACGGAGTTCCGGTGCTGCCGGGCACCGGAGTGGCTTGGCGGTGATTAACTTACCACTAAGCTACTTACTTGCAAGCGTCTTAGTTGCCATCGAGGAGAAGAGAAGGGAACACTGGAGCCATGGACACGCAGACCCCCGCGCACGACGCCGTCGACGCCATCACCGACCAGTGGGCGGCCGTCCGCCCCGACCTGGACACCGTGCCGATGGCCGTCTTCGGGCGGATCTACCGGCTGGCCAACGCCATGCGCGGCCGGGTCGACAAGGCGTACGCGCCCTACGGCATGGCGCTCGGGGAGTTCGACGTGCTCGCGACCCTGCGCAGGTCCGGCGAGCCGTACACGCTCTCACCGCGCGAGCTGACCGCCACGCTGATGATCACCACCGGCGGGATGACCGGCCGGCTGGACAAGCTGGAGAAGGCCGGGCTGCTCACCCGCAGCCCCGACCCGCACGACCGGCGCGGACTGCGGGTCACGCTCACCGAGCACGGCAAGGAGCTGGTGGACCAGGCCGTCGGCGCCGGGCTCGGACAGCAGCGGGCGGCCCTGGAGTCGGCACTCACCGAGGAGGAGGCGGAGCAGCTGGCCGGACTGTTGCGCAAGCTGCTCGCGACCACCGTGTGAGCGCACGGCCGGGCCTGAACACGCGGCCCGGCATGAACGCACGCGAGGGCGCCGCACGGTACGTCGGTACCGTGCGGCGCCCTCGGAGAGACGGGGTGGCGGTTACGCCTTCTTGGACTTGTCGAGCACCATCACCAGGCCGGCGATGACCAGGAACAGCACCAGCGGGGCGGCCACGAACAGGCCGACGGTCTCGACGACCGACAGCTTGGGAGCCGGGTCGTCACCGTCGTCGCGGGTCAGCGCGAGCGCGGGGGACGACATGAGCAGCATCATCAGCGTCGTACCGGCCGCAACGGCGCCGGCGCGCAGGGCGTTCTTCTTGTCCACGGTGCAAACGTAGCGAACACCTAAACGGGCCGCGCGCCCGGGGGTACCGTACGGGCGCTCCCGGGGTCCGTACGGGTGTTCAGCTCGCGCAGCAGAGCATGGGCGCGGGGCGAGGCCACGAGGCGTTCCAGGGTGAGCGGCTGCCCGTCCGGGCCCGCGACCGGCAGCCGCCAGTTGGGGTACTCGTCCCAGGTGCCCGGCAGGTTCTGCGGCCTGCGGTCCCCCACCGCGTCCGGCAGCCACACCCCCACCATCCGGGCCGGGGTGCTCAGCAGGAACCGGTGGACGGCCAGGATCTCGGCCTCCTCGCCCCCCGGCCCCTCCGGGAGCAGCCCGAGCCGCCGGAACAGCCCCAGCCACTCGGTGGTCTCGGCCGCGTCCGCCGCCCGGTCGCGCTCCGGGTCGCCGTCGACGAGCCCGAGCCGGTGCCGCAGGGCGACGTGGTCGCCGGAGAGCCGGGCGGCCGTCGGGGGCAGGTCGTGGGTGGTGGCGGTGGCCACGCACTCGGCGCGCCACTGCGCCGCGGGCACCGGGCGGCCGGTGCCCGCCCAGTCCCGCTCGAACCAGAGCACGGAGGTCCCGAACACCCCGTGCCGGGACAGCTCCTCCCGTACGCCCGGCTCGACCGTGCCGAGGTCCTCGCCGATGACGAGGGCCCCCGCGCGGTGCGCCTCCAGGGCGAGGACGGCGAGCATCGCCTCGGCGTCGTAGCGGACGTACGTCCCCTCGGTGGGCTCGCTGCCCTCCGGCACCCACCAGAGCCGGAACAGGCCCATCACGTGGTCGATGCGCAGGGCGCCCGCGTGGCGCAGGAGTTCACGCAGGAGACCGCGGTACGGGGCGTAGCCCGCGGCGGCGAGGGCGTCGGGCCGCCACGGCGGCAGGCCCCAGTCCTGGCCCCGGGCGTTGAAGGCGTCGGGCGGGGCGCCGACCGACATGCCGGCGGCGAAGGCCTCCTGCTGGGCCCAGGCGTCCGAGCCCTCCGGGTGGACGCCGACGGCCAGGTCGTGGACGATCCCGACCTCCATCCCGGCCCCGCGGGCCGCCTCGGCGGCCTCGGCCAGCTGCCGGTCCGTCAGCCAGGCCAGCCGGCAGTGGAAGTCGACCCGGGCCGCGAGGGCGGGATCGGCGCGCACGACGCGCTCCGCCGAGCGGGGCTCGCGCAGCTCCTCGGGCCAGCCGCGCCAGTGGGGACCGTGGCGCTCGGCGAGGGCCTGGTAGGTGGCGTGGTCCTCCAGGGCGCGGCCCCGCTCGGCGAGGAAGTCGTGGTAGTCGGCGCGCCGCCCCGGCCCGAGCTCCACGCTCCCGACCACGAGTTCCAGGGCCCGCCGCTTGACGTCCCACACGGCGTCACGGTCGATCAGCGCGCCCTTGCCGAGGACCCGTTCGCGCAGTTCGGCCGCCTCCGCGAGGATCCGGTCGAGCTCCTCGCGCCGGCCGGGGTCCACGTACGCGTACTCGGGGACGGACTCGATCCGCAGGTGGACCGGGTCCGGGAAGCGGCGCGAGGAGGGGCGGTACGGGGAGGGGTCGCTCGGCGCCCCGGGCACGCCCGCGTGCAGCGGGTTGACCTGGACGAAGCCCGCGCCGTGCGTCCGGCCCGCCCAGGTGGCAAGCTCCCGCAGGTCCCCGAGGTCGCCCATGCCCCAGGAGCGCGTGGAGAGCAGCGAGTAGAGCTGGACGAGCAGCCCGTACGTGCGCCGCCCGGGGCCGGGCACGCGCGCGGGGCTCACGATCAGGGTGGCGGTGGCGGAGCGTCCCTCGGGGGCCTGCGCCTCGACCGTGTGGACGCCGAGGGGCAGCCGGTCCCAGTCCGGGCCGGTGAGGACCGCGCCCTCCTCGGTGGTGACCCGCAGCCGGGTGCCGGGCGGCAGGTCCGCCGGCGGGCGGACGGGCTCCTCGCCCCGCCGCCGGACCAGGGTGGGCGGCAACAGGCGTTCCCGCTCGGCCCGTTCCGCCGCGTCGAGGGCGGCCGCGACTGCCTCCGGCGTGGTCGCGTCGACGCCCAGGGCGCCGAGGACGGCCACCACGGCGGCGTCCGGCACGGCGACGGTGACGCCCGCGGACGGGCTGTACTCGGTGGCGACGCCATGACGGGCGGCGAGACGGGCCAGGGTCACTTCACACTCCGGGGGACTCCGTGCCGCCCGCGCTGCCGCGGACGGTGGGTTCGCTGGTGAGGGGTGCCGCCTCGGTCAGGGGCGGCTCGCTGGTGAGGGGGGTCGTGTCGGGCAGCGGCGGTTCGCTGGTCAGCGGGGAGTCGGGGCCTGCCGACTGCTGAGGAATCCGTATCCGTCCGAGGTGGCGGGCGGTCGTGGTCACGGGGGTCTCCCGGTTTCGTCTCGACAGGTGGGACCTGGGGGCAACAGCTGAGCCCTACCCACCGCACCTCGTTTTACCGGCGGAAAGTGGCGAAGTGGCGTCATCTCCGTGACGGCTCGCCGGGCAAAGCCGACACATCGGCCACACGCATTGACACCCCAGTGCGACGGGTGGTGGGCTCGTGACCCACTCGTGACCGACCGGCAGAGCGGCCGACCGGGCCACCGGCCTGGGCCGAAGGGAGTTCCCGTGCACCTCGGGCGCAGGAAGCGCACGGCGACGGCGGTCGCCGCCGCCGTCATCGGCGGACTCCTCGGAGGCGCCTCCCCGGGCGCGGTCCACGCGGCTCCCGTTCCTCCATCGGCCGACGCCACGGCCGCTCCCGCGACGTCTCCCGCGACGTCTCCCACGGCCACTCCCCCGGCCTCTGCCGGGTCATCGGCCGCCACGGCCCCCACGCGCGCGCCCGCGACAGCGAATGCCGCCACAGCCGGTGCCGCCACGACCGGGACGCCCGCCGTCTGGCCCCGACCCCAGTCGCTGACCGGCCGCGGACCCGCCGTACGCCTCGGGAGCGAGGTCACGCTGCTCGCGGAGGCCGACGCCGACCCGTACGCCCTCACCGCCCTGCGGGAGCTGTTCACGGCCGCCGGGGTACGGACCGTGCACACCGGACTCCCCGGCCGCGGCCCGGTGTTCCGGGTCACGGGCCCCTCCGACAACGCAGCCAACGCAGCCAACGCAGCCGACGCCGACGAGGCCACCGAGGCGGCGCTGACGGCGCTGCGCGTGCCCGAGCGACTCGATCTGCCGCGCGGCGGCTACCGGCTCGCGACGGGCCGCTTCCAGGGGCGGGACACCGTCGTCCTGGACGGTGTCGGCGAGGACGGCCTCTTCCACGCCGTCCAGACGCTGCGTCAGCTCGTCGGCGCGGGCGGGGAGATCCCCGGCGTCGTCGTGCGCGACTGGCCGGGCACGGCCGAGCGCGGCCTCACCGAGGGCTTCTACGGCCGCCCCTGGAGCCTGGAGCAGCGCCTCGCCCAGGTCGACTTCCTGGGCCGCACCAAGCAGAACCGCTATCTGTACGCGCCCGGCGACGACCCGTACCGCCAGGCGCAGTGGCGCGAGCCCTACCCGGCCGCGCAGCAGGAGGAGTTCCGCGCGCTCGCCGAGCGGGCCCGGGCCAACCACGTGACGCTCGGCTGGGCCGTGGCCCCCGCCCAGTCCATGTGCCTGGCCTCCGGCGCCGACGTGGCGGCCCTGACGCGGAAGATCGACGCGATGTGGGAGCTCGGGGTGCGCTCCTTCCAGCTCCAGTTCCCGGACGCCGGCTACGGCGAGTGGCACTGCGCGAAGGACGCCGACGCCTTCGGGCGGGACGCCGAGGGCGCGGCCGCCGCCCACGCGCGCGTGGCGAACGCCGTCGCCCGGCACCTCGCCGAGCGGTACCCGGACGGCGAACCGCTGACGGTGCTGCCGACGGAGTACTACCAGGACGGGACGACCGACTACCGCACGGAGCTCGCCGGGGCGCTCGAAGCGGACGTACGCGTCGCGTGGACGGGCGTCGGGGTCGTCCCGCGCACGATCACCGGCGGCGAACTGGCCGGGGCCCGCGAGGCGCTGGGCCACCCGCTGGTCACCATGGACAACTACCCGGTCAACGACTACGCGCAGGACCGGCTGTTCCTCGGCCCCTCCACGGGCCGGGACCCGGCCGTGGCGGCCGGATCCGCCGCCTTCCTCGCCCACGCCATGGAGCAGCCCGCCGCCTCCCGGATCCCGCTCTTCACCGCTGCCGACTACGCCTGGAACCCGAAGGGGTACCGGCCGCAGGAGTCCTGGCGCGCCGCCGTCGACGACCTCGCGGGCCCGGACCCGGCCGCCCGCGAGGCCCTGCGGGCGCTCGCCGGGAACGACGCCTCCTCGATCCTCGACCCGAAGGGCGAGTCGGCCTACCTGAAGCCGCTCATGGCCGCCTTCTGGGCCTCGCGCACGAGCCCCGACAGCGCCGCCGGCACGGCCGCGAAGGAGAAGGCGGCGCGCGAACTGCGGGCCGCGTTCACCGTGATGCGGCAGGCCCCCGAGCGGCTCGCGGCCACCGCCGGCGGCACCCTGGACGACGAGACGGGGCCCTGGCTGGAACAGCTCTCGCGGTACGGCCTGGCGGGCGAGACGGCGGTGGACATGCTGCTCGCCCAGTCGCGCGGCGACGGCGCGGCGGCCTGGCAGGCGCAGTTGCGCCTCGAACCGCTGAGGGAGGCCCTGAAGGCGAGCCGGGTAACGGTCGGCGCGGGAGTCCTCGACCCGTTCCTCACGCGCGCGGTGACGGAGTCGGCGGCCTGGACCGGCGCCGACCGGACCCCGGCCAACCAGGCAGACCGCGCCCCCGACTCGTACACCGTGCGGCTCGACCGGGCGCGGCCCGTGGAGGCCCTGACGGTGATGACCGCTCGTACGGACACGGACACGGGCACAGGCGCGGATTCGGGCGCTGGCGCGGAACAGGGCGCACGCGCGGGCACGGACGCGCGCGTGGAGGCGTACGTCCCCGGGGAGGGCTGGCGGGTGCTCGGCCCGCTGTCCGCCTCCGGCTGGACGCAGGCCGACCTGAAGGGTCTGCGCGCGGACGCGCTGCGGGTCGTCTGGAGCGGCGAGGGACCGGCGCCCGAGGTGCGCTCCTTGGTGCCGTGGTTCGCCGACGGGCCGCGTGCCGGGCTCGAACTGGCCCGCACGGAGACGGACGCGGAGATCGGCGGCCCCGCGCAGCGGGTGGACGTGGAGCTGACGGGGCTGCGCGCGGGCGAGGTGCGCGGGCCGATGACGGCGAAGGCCCCGAAGGGGATCGCGGTCCGGCTCCCGAAGCAGGCCGTGGTGGAGCGGGGTACGCGGACGACCGTCCCCCTGGAGGTGTCGGTGGGCGCGGACGTGCCGGCCGGTGCGTACCGGGTGCCGGTCTCCTTCGCGGGCGAGGAGCGGGTCCTGACCGTGCGGGCCTTCCCGCGTACGGCGGGCCCGGACCTGGCGCGGGCGGCGACGGCCTCCTCCTCGGGCGACGAGACTCCGGACTTCCCCGCCTCCTCGGCGGTGGACGGTGACGCGGCGACCCGCTGGTCCTCCCCGGCGGAGGACGGCGCCTGGTGGCAGCTGGAGCTGGCCGAGCCCGCGCGGATAGGCCAGGTCGTGCTGCACTGGCAGGACGCCCACGCCTCCCGCTACCGCGTCCAGGTCTCGGCCGACGGCCGCGTCTGGCGCACGGCGGCGACCGTCGCGGACGGGCGCGGCGGCCGGGAGTCGGTCCGCATGGACGCGGCGGACACGCGCTTCCTGCGGATACAGGGAGAGACGCGGGCGACCCCGTACGGCTACTCGCTCTGGTCGGTGGAGACATATGCGGTGGCCCCGCAGGACCCGCCGAAGAAGCCCGCGAAGGAGACGCCCGAGCAGCCGGAGGGCACACCCGAGGAGCCGGCGGGCACACCCGAGCGGCCTGAGGGCACGCCCGAGGAGCAGGACGCCCCCTGACGGGTGCCCCGTCCCCGTACGCGAAGAGCCTCCCGTACGCGCATGGCCCCGGGTACGCGAAAGGCCCGGCTCAACCCGTCGTCAGCGCCCCCACTGGGGCGTCCGCGACGGAGTCGATCCGGGCCATCACGTCCTCGGCACCGTACGGCTGGAGGTAGGGCAGCCAGCGGGGGTCCCGGTGTCCGGTCCCGATGATCCGCCAGGCCAGACCGGTCGGCGGGGCCGGTTGGTGCCGCAGCCGCCAGCCGATCTCGCGCAGGTGCCGGTCGGCCTTGACGTGGTTGCAGCGGCGGCAGGCCGCCACCACGTTCTCCCAGGCGTGCGTGCCCCCTCTGCTGCGCGGGATGACGTGGTCGACGCTGGTCGCGACACCCCCGCAGTACATGCAGCGCCCGCCGTCGCGGGCGAAGAGGGCTCTGCGGGTCAAGGGAACGGGCCCCCGGTAGGGGACCCGCACGAAGCGCTTCAGTCGCACCACGCTCGGCGCGGGGAGGACTTGGGTCTCGCTGTGCAGGAAAGCGCCGGACTCCTCGAGGCAGAGAGCCTTGTTCTCCAGTACGAGGACGAGTGCGCGGCGGAGCGGTACGACGCCGAGCGGCTCGTACGACGCGTTGAGGACCAGGACATGCGGCACGGATGCCTCCAATGGCGCCGGCGGCGCGTGGCTCGCGCCGGGACGAACTGCTCTCAGTCTCTCCTCATGCCTGGTCGGAACGCCACCACGTACCGGAATCGGGGTGACGGGCCCGGGGTGTTCTCGACCACATCGGCATCTCTACGGGTACTTGCCCAGGTGAGGTCCGTCTCTCCCTCGAACACGACAACAGGACCACGTCCGATGCCCCGTTAGTGTGGATGGTCTGCGTACGCGATGCCTGGAGGTTCCCCCGTGTCTTGGTCCGCCCTAGCGGCTGCCACCGAACCCGAACCCATTCCGGTGACCCTGGACGAGGCGGCGGAGAAGGCCACGAACGCGGCGAGCTGGGTGGAGCAGAACTGGTCCACCTGGCTGAACACCGGACTGCGCATCCTGCTGATCCTGGTCGTCGCGCTCCTGCTGCGGATGGCCGTCCGCCGTGCCCTGACGAAGCTGATCGAGCGGATGAACCGTTCGGCGCAGGCGGTGGAGGGGACGGCGCTCGGCGGCCTCCTCGTCAACACCGAGCGGCGGCGGCAGCGCTCGGAGGCGATCGGTTCGGTGCTGCGCTCGGTCGCGTCGTTCCTGATACTGGGCACGGCGGGGCTGATGATCCTCGGCGCCTTCAAGATCGATCTGGCGCCGTTGCTGGCCTCGGCCGGTGTGGCCGGTGTGGCGATCGGCTTCGGCGCCCGGAACCTGGTGACGGACTTCCTGTCCGGCGTCTTCATGATCCTGGAGGACCAGTACGGGGTCGGTGACTCGGTCGACGCGGGCGTGGCCTCCGGCGAGGTCGTCGAGGTGGGCCTGCGGGTGACCAAGCTGCGGGGCGTGGACGGCGAGATCTGGTACGTGCGCAACGGCGAGATCAAGCGGATCGGGAACCTCAGCCAGGGCTGGGCGACGGCGGGCGTGGACGTGACCGTCAAGCCGACGGAGGACCTGGAGCGGGTGCGGTCGGTGATCACCGAGGCGGCGGAGTCCATGGCCAAGGAAGAGCCGTGGAACGAGCGCCTGTGGGGGCCGGTCGAGGTGCTCGGTCTGAGCGAGGTGCTGCTCGACTCGATGACGGTCCGGGTCTCGGCGAAGACGATGCCGGGCAAGGCGCTGGGCGTGGAGCGCGAACTGCGCTGGCGCATCAAGCAGGGCCTGGACGCGGCCGGCATCCGGATCGTGGGCGGGGTCCCGGCCCAGGCCGAGGAGTCCGCGGCCGACCCGACGGCGGGCATGGCGGCCCCGTCGGCCTTCGCCTCGGCGACCTCGCCGCAGTCGGCGGCGGCGACCCCGCTGCCGAGGACGGACCTCACCAAGTAGCGCGTAGCAGTACGCACGGGCAGACGCCCCCGCAGGTAACGCTTTGGTTGCCTTCGGGGGCGTCGTGCGTTCCCGGGTATTGACGCCCCGGTGACGGGCGCCTTATTTTCCTCCCACCGAATAGGAAACTTTCCTAACAGTGTGGTGAAAGAAGCGGTCCCCGGCAGGCAGCAGAATGGCCGGAACCCGATCAGCTCCGAAGGGCAGGTGCACCCTCATGGCCGGTACGACCCCGGGAACCCCCGGCACACCGCGCGTGCTGCGAGCCATGAACGACCGGGCCGCCCTGGACCTGCTCCTCGAACACGGACCGCTCTCGCGGACCCGGATCGGCAAGCTCACCGGCCTGTCCAAGCCGACCGCCTCCCAGCTGCTCGCCCGGCTCGAAGCCGCCGGGCTCGTCGTCGCCACCGGCACCACCGAAGGCCGGCCCGGACCCAACGCCCAGCTCTACGCGGTCAACGCGCGGGCCGCGTACGCCGCCGGGCTCGACGTCAACGAACACCGCATCCACGCCGCCGTCGCCGACGTCACCGGCGAGATCGTCGGCGAGTACGAGCTCCGCACCCCCGGCCGTACCGCCACCGGCGTCGTCCGCCAGGTCACCGACGCCCTCGACGGGGCCGTCAAGGCGGCCGGGATCGCCCCCGACGAGGTGCGGCGCCTGGTCATCGGCACCCCCGGCGCCTTCGACCCGGCCACCGGACGGCTGCGCTACGCCTCCCACCTGCCCGGCTGGCACTCCCCCACCCTCCTGGAGGAGCTGGCCGCCGCCCTGCCCATGCCCTTCGAGTACGAGAACGACGTCAACCTCGTCGCCATCGCCGAACAGCGCGTGGGCGCCGCCCGAGGCCACGCCGACTTCGCCCTGCTGTGGAACGAGGCGGGCATGGGAGCCGCCCTCGTCCTCGGCGGGCGGCTGCACCGCGGCTTCACCGGCGGCGCCGGCGAGGTCGGCTTCCTGCCCGTCCCCGGCACCCCGCTGGTCCGGCAGGTCACCAAGGCCAACTCCGGTGGCTTCCAGGAGCTCGCCGGCGTCCAGTCCGTCCCCCGGATCGCCCGCGCCGCCGGGATCGAGACCCCCGACCAGCCGTACGTACCGGTCGCGAGCGGCCTGCTGTCCCGGGCCGCCGAGACCCACGGGGACGACCCCCGGTACGCGGAGCTGCTCGACCGGTACGCCGAGCGCGTCGCCACCGGTCTCGCCTCGATCGTCGCCGTCCTCGACCCCGAACTGATCGTGCTCTCCGGTGACGTCCTCGTCGCGGGCGGCGAACCCCTCCGCGCCCGCGTCCAGTCCGAGCTCGCCGAGCTCGCGGCCTCCCGTCCGCGGCTCGTCCTCGCCGCCGTACCCCGGCAGCCCGTGCTGCGCGGCGCCCTCGAAAGCGCCCTCGCGACCACGCGCGACGAGGTCTTCGACACCTCGCGCTGACCCACGCCTCGCGCCGACCGACACCTCGCGCCGACCCCCGACCCGCCCCGCCTCTCGCCCTTGTCCCGTAAGCCCTCCGCCACAGGGAGACATCGTCATGCCCGTACGCCGCCCGCGCAGAGCAGCCGCCGCGCTCGCCGCCACCGCCTCGATCGCCCTCTTCGCCTCCGCCTGTACGGGCTCCACCGAGAACAAGGCGAACGACGACCCGAACGCCCAGACCACGATCACCTTCTGGCACGGCTGGTCGGCGCCCGCCGAGGTCAAGGCGATCAAGGACAACGTCGCCCGCTTCGAGAAGGCCCACCCGAACATCAAGGTGAAGGTCGTCGGCGACATCAACGACGCCAAGCTGGGCCAGGCGCTGCGCGCGGGCGGTTCGAACGGACCGGACGTCGTCTCCTCCTTCACCACCTCCAACGTCGGCAAGTTCTGCGCCTCGGGCGCCCTCGCGGACCTCAAGCCGTTCATCGAGAAGTCCAAGCTGGACCTCGACAAGACCTTCCCGAAGGTCCTCCAGGAGTACACGCAGTTCGAGGGCAAGCGCTGCACGCTGCCGCTGCTCTCCGACGCGTACGGCCTCTACTACAACAAGGACGCCTTCGAGAAGGCCGGTATCAAGGAAGCGCCGAAGACCTGGTCCGAGTTCACCGAGGTCGCCAAGAAGCTCACCAAGGCCAAGGGCGACTCGTACGAGCAGCTCGGCTTCATGCCGAACTACCTCGGCTACGAGACGGTCGTCGAGCACTACATGTCGCAGTGGGACCACACGTACTTCGACAAGGACGGCAAGTCGAACATCGCCAAGGACCCGGCGTTCGCCGAGATGATGACCTACCAGAAGTCCCTGGTGGACGCCCTGGGCGGCTTCAAGAAGCTCGACAAGTACCGCACGACCTTCGGTGACGAGTGGGGCGCCAAGCACCCCTTCCACACCGGCCAGGTCGCCATGCAACTGGACGGCGAGTGGCGGCTGAACTTCGTCAAGAACGCCAAGGTGGACTTCGAGGTCGGCGTCGCGCCGATGCCCGTCGCCGACGACGAGCTCGCCGAGTACGGCAAGGGCTACCTCTCCGGCACGATCATGGGCATCGCGCCGCAGAGCAAGAAGCAGAACGCGGCCTGGGAACTGATCAAGTACATGACCACGGACACCGACGCCGTGGTGGGCTTCGCCAACGACATCGGCAACGTCCCCTCCACCCTGGAGGCGCTGAAGTCGCCGAACCTGAAGTTCGACGACCGCTTCAAGACCTTCCTGGACATCGCCCAGCACCCCGAGTCGACCACCATGACCGGCGCGGTGAACGGCGCCAGCTACCAGGAGACCCTCTCCGACCTCGCCCACAAGTACGAGAAGGGCCAGGTCACGGACCTGAAGAAGGGCCTCGCCGACACGGCGGCCCAGATCGACCGCGACATCGCCGCGGCGAAGTGACGGCCGGGACAACACACCCATGAGCACGGACACCCTGCCCGCGAAGGAGGCGACGGCCCCGGCCGTCGCCTCCCCGGAGGGACGGAACACCCTGCGGTCGAAGCGCCGGCGGAACGCGCTGCGCACCGCGCTGTTCATGTCGCCCTGGCTGATCGGATTCGGCTTCTCCTTCGCCTATCCGCTCCTCTCCACGCTGTACTTCTCGTTCATGCGGTACGACGGCCTCAACGCGCCGACCTGGCGGGGCGTGGAGAACTGGACGTACGTCTTTTCCGACCTGCCGAAGTTCTGGCCGGCGATGCAGAACACCCTCTGGCTGGCCGTCGTGATGGTCTCCTGCCGGGTGCTCTTCGGCCTCGGCGTCGGCATGCTCATCACCAGGATCAAGACGGGCGCGGGAGTGTTCCGCACCCTCTTCTACCTGCCGTACCTGGCCCCGCCGGTGGCCGCCACCCTGGCCTTCGTCTTCCTGCTCAACCCCGGAACCGGACCGGTCAACTCGTTCCTGGAGGCGGTCGGCATCCCCGCCCCCTCCTGGTTCAACGACGCCGACTGGGCCAAGCCGGCCCTGACCGTCCTCGCCGTGTGGGGCATCGGCGACCTCATGGTCATCTTCATGGCCGCGCTGCTCGACGTACCGAAGGAGCAGTACGAGGCGGCCGAGCTGGACGGCGCGTCCGGGTGGCAGCGGTTCCGCTACATCACCCTGCCGAACATCTCGCCGATCGTGCTCTTCGCGGTCGTCACCGGGATCATCGGCGCGATGCAGTACTACACCCAGCCGATCGTGGCCGCCAAGGTCGCCTCGGGGAAGATGGGCGGTTCCGGAGCGGCCTTCCAGCCCGGCTACCCGGACGACTCCACGCTCACTCTCCCGCAGCTCGTCTACAGCCTCGGCTTCAACCAGTTCAACTACGGCGCGGCGTGCGTGGTGGCGCTCGTACTCTTCGCCCTCTCCATGGCCTTCACCGCGCTCCTCATGCGCCGGCGCGGCGGCCTGATCGGCTCGGGTGACTGAACCATGACGACCGCAACGCTCCCCGACCGCACCGGCCGCCCCGCGACGGCGAGCCCCGCCGAGCGGACCGCCCGCCGCAAGGCGCTCCTGCACTGGATCGCCGTGCACTCGCTCGGCATCGCCACGGCCCTGTTCTTCGTGCTGCCGTTCGTCTTCGTCTTCCTCACCTCCCTGATGAGCGACCAGCAGGCGCTCACCCGGGACCTCACCCCGAACACCTGGCACTGGGAGAACTACGTCAAGGTCTTCGAGACCGACGGCTTCCTCACCTGGTGGAGGAACTCGCTGCTCTACGCCGGCCTCGGCACCGCCCTCGTCGTGGTGTCCTCGATCCCCGTGGCGTACGCGCTCGCCAAGTTCCGCTTCCGCGGCCGGCACCTGTCGCTGCTGCTCGTCATCTCGATGATGATGCTGCCGCCGCAGGTCGTGATCATCCCCATGTACCTGTTCTGGGCCAAGCAGATGGACCTCTCCGGCACGCTGTGGCCGCTGATCATCCCGATGGCCTTCGGCGACGCCTTCGCCATCTTCCTGCTGCGCCAGTTCCTGCTGACGATCCCGAACGAGTACATCGAGGCCGCGCGGATCGACGGCTGCGGCGAGTTCCGCACCCTCATACGCATCGTGCTGCCGATGGCCAAGCCCGGCATCGCCGCCGTCGCCCTGTTCCAGTTCTTCTACTGCTGGAACGACTACTTCGGGCCGCAGATCTACGCCTCCGAGAACCCGGGGGCCTGGACGCTGAGTTACGGCCTGGAGTCCTTCAAGGGCGCGCACCACACCGACTGGAATCTGACCATGGCCGCGACCGTCCTGGTCATGGCCCCTGTGATCCTCGTCTTCTTCTTCGCCCAGAAGGCGTTCGTCGAGGGAGTCACACTGACCGGAGTGAAGGGCTGACTCACACCATGAAGCTCGCTGTCGTGGGGGGCGGTTCCACCTACACCCCCGAACTGATCGACGGATTCGCGCGGTTGCGCGACACCCTGCCCATCACCGAACTCGTCCTCGTCGACCCGGCCGCCGAGCGGCTCGAACTCGTCGGCGGGCTCGCCCGGCGCATCTTCGCCAAGCAGGGCCACCCCGGGAAGATCGTCACCACCTCCGACCTGGACGCCGGGGTCGAGGGCGCCGACGCCGTCCTGCTCCAGCTGCGGGTCGGCGGGCAGGCCGCCCGGAACCAGGACGAGACCTGGCCGCTGGAGTGCGGCTGCGTCGGCCAGGAGACCACCGGCGCCGGCGGCCTCGCCAAGGCGCTGCGGACCGTCCCGGTGGTCCTGGACATCGCCGAGCGCGTCCGGCGCACCAACCCCGACGCGTGGATCATCGACTTCACCAACCCCGTCGGCATCGTCACGCGCGCGCTGCTCCAGGCCGGGCACAAGGCCGTCGGCCTGTGCAACGTGGCCATCGGCTTCCAGCGGAAGTTCGCGAAGCTCCTCGACGTGGCCCCGTCCGCGATCCACCTCGACCACGTCGGGCTCAACCACCTGACGTGGGAGACGGGCGTACGGCTCGGCGGTCCCGACGGCGAGAACGTGCTGCCGCGGCTGCTCGCCGAGCACGGCGACACCATCGCCGGCGACCTGCACCTGCCGCGCCTGGTCATGGACCGCTTCGGCGTCGTCCCCTCGTACTACCTGCGGTACTTCTACGCGCACGACGAGGTGGTGCGCGAGCTCGGCACCAAGCCCTCGCGGGCCGCCGAGGTCGCGGCGATGGAGAAGGAACTCCTGGAGATGTACGGGGACCCGGCGCTCGACGAGAAGCCGGCGCTGCTCGGCAAGCGCGGCGGCGCCTTCTACTCGGAGGCCGCCGTGGACCTGGCCGCCTCCCTGCTGGGCGGCGGGGGTTCGCCGTACCAGGTGGTGAACACGTACAACAACGGCACGCTGCCGTTCCTGCCGGACGACGCCGTCATCGAGACGCAGGCGGCGGTGGGCCGGGACGGTGCGGCGCCGCTGCCGGTCGCGCCGGTGGACCCGCTGTACGCCGGGCTGATCGCGAACGTCACGGCCTACGAGGACCTGGCCCTGGAGGCGGCGCTGCGCGGTGGCCGCGACCGGGTGTTCAAGGCGCTGCTCGCGCACCCGCTGGTCGGGCAGTACGCGTACGCCGAGGGCCTCACGGACCGGCTGCTCGCGCACAACCGGGAGCACCTCGCGTGGGCCTGACCGGAACGCTGCTGGCCATCGACGCCGGCAACAGCAAGACCGACGTCGCCGTCGTCGCCGAGGACGGCACGGTCCTCGGCGCGGCGCGCGGCGGCGGCTTCCAGCCCCCGCTGGTGGGGGTGAAGGCGGCGGTCGACGCGCTCGCGGAGATCGTCGGGCGGGCGTGGGAAGGAGCCCGGGGCGCGGGCCTTCCGCCGGCTTTCGCGCACGTCGCGGCCTGTCTCGCCAACGCCGATCTGCCCGTCGAGGAAGCCGAGTTGCTGGCCGCGCTGGTGGCCCGTGGCTGGAGCCGGTCCGTGCGGGTGCACAACGACACCTTCGCCATCCTGCGGGCCGGTCTCGACGAGCCGCGGGGCGTGGCGGTGGTGTGCGGCGCCGGGATCAACTGCGTCGGGATGACCCCGGACGGGCGGACCGCGCGCTTCCCCGCGATCGGGAAGATCTCCGGGGACTGGGGCGGCGGCAGCGCCATGGCCGAGGAGGCGCTCTGGTTCGCGGCGCGCGCCGAGGACGGGCGCGGCGAGCCGACCGAGCTGGCGCGCGCGCTGCCCGCGCACTTCGGTCTGGGGACGATGTACGCGCTGATCGAGGCGCTGCATCTGGGCCGGATCCCGTTCGAGCGGCGGCACGAGCTGACGCCGGTGCTGTTCCGGGTGAGCGCGGCGGGCGACCCGGTCGCGCTGGCGCTCGTGCACCGGCTCGCCGAGGAGGTCGCCGCCCTGTCGGCGGTGGCACTCGGGCGGCTCGGGCTGCTCGACGAGGAGGCACCGGTGATGCTGGGCGGCAGCGTCCTCGCCGCGCGGCATCCGCAGTTGGAGGACCGGATCGTCGAACTCCTCGGCGTCCGGGCGCCCAAGGCGACGATCGGCTTCGTCACCGCGCCGCCGGTCCTCGGGGCCGGGCTCCTCGCCCTGGACGAGGTGGCGGCGGCTCCGGCGGCGGCGGCCCGGCTGCGGGAGCACTACGGGGCCTGAGCGGTGTGAGTGGCATGCGTGCGGGGCGGTTCTTCTTTCCGAAGAGGCGCCCCGCACGCATGTTCACTCCTTCGAGCGATGTCCGAAATGGAACCGATCGCCGCCGGGGGACGTATTCAAGGTGAGGGGGTTCACCTGCGGATGTGCCGGGGGCATGAGGCACGATAAGAACAAGATCGCGTCAATTCCGCTGTGCGGGCAGGCCTCTGAGGCCATACTGCTGGCCGGACGGACCGACGTCAGCGACCCAGGGGGAGGTCAAGTGACATACCCGCCGAACGCGCCCGCCGCCCCGGCGACGGCGCAGGCCACGGCGCCCGCTCCGGCGCGCCCGGGCACGGTGCCGGCGCAGCCGTCGGCCGCGCCCGCCGGCGGTCCGCCCGCGGGGCGCGGGGCCTGGGCCGTGGGGCGCGAGCGACTCCGTGAGGCCGCGACGACCGAGCCCGGCCGTCTCCAGATCCTCGGGGCCGTACTCGCGCTGCTCGTCGTCGCGTTCGGGGCGGTCACCGCCCTCGAAGTCACCGACCGCGGCTCCTCCGCCGACGACGTGGTCAGCCGCAGCCAGCCGCTGAGCGCCGACGCCGCCGCCGTCTACCGCTCCCTCGCCGACGCCGACACGACCGCCGCCAGCGGCTTCCTCGCGGGCACCCTGGAGCCCGCGGAGTCCCGCAAGCGGTACGACGAGGACATCGCCACGGCGGCCCGCCTCCTCGTGAAGGCCGCGGCGAACACCGAGGTTTCCAGCGCGTCGGCCCGCGAGATCACCACGCTCAACGAACAGCTGCCGCGCTACACGGGCCTGATAGAGCGCGCCCGGGCCGCCAACCGGCAGGGCCTGCCGCTCGGCGGGGCCTATCTGCGGTACGCGAACCAGCAGATGACCGCCGAGCTGCTGCCCGCCGCCGAGCGGCTGTACGCGGCGGAGACCCGGCGGCTCCACGAGGACGACGACTCCGCTCGCACCTGGCCCTTCCTGTCGCTCGCGCTCGGCCTGCTGGCCCTCGGCGCGCTGGCCTGGGCCCAGCGCCGCAACTACGCCCGCACCCACCGGGTGTTCAACCAGGGCCTCGTCGCCGCCACCGCCGCCTCGTTGGTCGTCCTGGTCTGGCTCCTCGCCGCGCACACCGTCGTGCGGGCCGAGCTGAACGCCGCCCGGGCGCACGGGCAGGAGTCCCTCCAGCTCCTCAACGAGGCCCGGATCAGCTCGCTCACGGCCCGCGCCAACGAGAACCTCACCCTGGTCGCCCGGGGCGCCGTCCTCACGGAGGACGGCAAGAACGACAAGTACGAGGCGGACTACGCGGCGAGCATGACCGCCCTGACGACCGCGCTCGCCTCGGCCCGGGAGCTCGCCGACGACGACGCCGGCCGCTTCCCGGTGGACGAGGCGACGAAGTGGACGGCCGACTGGCAGAAGCGCCACAAGGCGGCCCGCGCCGAGGACGAGGCCGGGAACTACGAGGGCGCGCTCAGCCTGATCGTCGGTGCCAAGAAGACGACGGGCCAGTCCTTCGACCAGGTCGACGCGGAGCTGGAGCGGGCCCTCGCCCACGAGCAGGCCGAGTTCACCCGCTCCGCCGACGACGCCAGGGGCGCGCTGACGGCGCTGCCGCTGGGCGCGGCGGCGCTCGGGATCCTGGGCGCGGCGGGCGCCGTGCTCGGCATCAACCGCAGACTGTCGGAGTACCGGTGAGAGGGGGCGGGATGCCGAACGGCACGGACCCGCTGGTGCGGCGGGCCGCACAGCGGCTGCGTGGCTGGGGCGGGGTCGCCGCCATGGCCGTGGCCTGCGGGCTCACCGCCTCGCTGACGCTGCTGCCGCTGGCACACGACGGGAGCGGCGCCGGGGCCGTGCCCGGGACGACCGGCCCCGGCCCCGGTGTGGGCACCGGCGTCCAGGTCGGCGTCCAGGCCACGGCCGACACCTGTGAGAACCCGGAGGCCTCGCTCCGGCCCGACGCGGTGGACGGCCCCTCGATCCAGGCGATCAAGGCGCGCGGAAAGCT
The DNA here is from genome assembly GCF_036226445.1 of Streptomyces sp. NBC_01255. NCBI lineage: Bacteria > Bacillati > Actinomycetota > Actinomycetes > Kitasatosporales > Streptomycetaceae > Streptomyces > Streptomyces sp. NBC_01255. The sequence goes on along the minus strand of NZ_CP108474.1, from coordinate 5,695,789 downwards.
CGTCGTCGGCGTCGACCAGTCCAGCTACCGCTGGGGCTACCGGAACCCGGAGAACCGCGCGCTGGAGGGCTTCGACATCGATCTGGCCCGGGCCATCGCACGGGACATCCTCGGCGACGACAAGGCCGTGATCTTCCGGGCGATCCCGACGAACCAGCGGATCGCCGCCCTGGACAGCGGCAAGGTCGACCTCGTCGTGCGGACGATGACGATCAACTGCAAGCGAATCCAGCAGGTCGCCTTCTCCACCGCCTACTTCCAGGCCGGGCAGCAGGTCCTCGCGGCCAGGCTCGACCACGGCATCACCGGCTACGACTCCTCGCTGCGCGGCAAGCGGATCTGCACCGCCGAGGGGTCCACGGCCTACGAGGAGCTGGAGAAGAACTCGTTCGGCGCGGTCTTCAAGGACGACGCCGACGGCACGAAGGACGACAAGGACCTGCTGACCGTCCCCAACCAGCTGGACTGCCTGGCCCGGCTCCAGCTGGGCGAGGTCGACGCGGTCGTCACGGACAACGCGCTCGCGGCCGGCCAGGCCGCCCAGGACCCGGCGGTCGAACTCAAGGGCAAGCCGTTCACCACGGAGTACTACGGGGTGGCCGCCAAGCTCGGGAACGACGACCTGGTCCGCCGGGTCAACAAGGTCCTCGTGGACTACCGGAACGGGCCGTGGAAGCAGGCGTACGACCACTGGCTCAAGGCGGACCTGCCCGGGATAACCGGGCCGCCCGAACCCCTGTACAAGTGACCCGGCCGGCAGCCCCCGCGAGCAGCCGCTGGACACGCGGCGGAAGAGGTGATCGATGGGCGTCACGGGACCTCCCGGTCCGGTGATGGACCGGGACGAGGTGGACCGTGCGCTGGCACGGCTCGGTGCCGAGCACAAGGCGATCGAGGACTCGCTCCTCGCCCTCCAGGACCACGCGGGCCGCAGGCTGCTCGAAGGGGCCGCGCTGACCGGCACGACCCGGGACCGCTGGGCGGCCGCCGAGCGGACCATCACCCTGCTCTGGACCTGCTTCGACGTGTACACGGGCGCCCTGCGCGACGCCCGTGAGATACGGACGCGGCGGCGCTGGCCCGGCCGGGACGAGCTCGTCGAGCTGACCGACCGGCTGCGCGGCGAGAGCGTCCTCGTCGCGGGCGGGGCGGGGGAACAGGGCCTGCTCTCCGAGCGGTTCACGCTCGAAGGGCTCGTCCGCCGGATGAACGAGCTGTACGCCTCCTCGCTCGACGTGGTGGTCACCGCCGACGCCGTCTGGTCGGCACTGCCCGCCCGGATAGACCTGCTCGCCGCGGAGCTGGGCCGGACGCGCTCGCTCGCGCACTCGGTCGGCGTGCGGCCCGGGGAGCACCCGGCCGGTGACGAGCTGGAGGACATCACGGCCGAGCTGACCGCGCTGCGCTCGCAGGTCGTGACCGATCCGCTCGCCTTCTGGCGGCCCGCCGCGGGAAGTTCGGCGCCGGGCGGAGGGCGGCCGGACACCGCGCGGTACGACCGGGCGGCCCTGGCCCTGGAGGACATCCGGCGTGAGATCGAGGCGGTCCTCGCGGTCCGGCAGGACTCCGAGGACCGGCTGCTGCGGCTGCGGGACGTGCTGTCCCGCGCGGACCGGACGCTCACCGAGGCGCGGTCGGCGCGCGGCGAGGTCCTCGCGAAGATCGCCGCCTCCGAGGTGCCGGCCGTCAGCGGGCCGCCGACGGCGCTCCAGGAGCGGCTCGCGGCCGCCGCGGAGTACCGCAGGCATCAGCAGTGGCACCGGCTCTCCCCGCTCCTGGAGTCCCTGGAGGTGGAGGCGGAGGACGAGTTGATGCGGGCGCGGGAGTCGCTGACCGCGGTCACGGCGCCGCTCGCGGTCCGGGCGGAGCTGCGCGGCCGGCTCGACGCGTACAAGGCGAAGGTGGCGCGGCTGGGGGCGGCGGAGGATCCGCTGCTCATCGAGCGGTACGACGCGGCACGCCGGATGCTGTGGAGCGCGCCCTGCGACCTGCGGGTCGCGGAGCAGGCCGTGCTGCGCTATCAGCAGGCGGCGGCGGACGTACTGTCCGGCCCGAGAGATGCCGGAGGACGACAGTGGTGAGCGGGGAGACGGGTGTGGGGAGCTGTCAGCGTCCCTCGTGCGAGGGTTCGTACGAGGACATGGGAGGCGGCGAGCTGTACTGCGACACCTGCGGGCTCGCGCCGGTCGTCGCTCCCGGTGGGCTGATCGGTTCGACGCCGACCGGCATGGCCGTACCCGGCAGAGCCGGTACGGGCGGCATCGGCGGGCCCGATTCGAGCTCGTCGCGGAGCTCGCGGGCGTCCTCGCGCGCCTCGTCTCGCTCATCGACGTCCCGCCGTTCGGTGTCCGGCCGTCTCTCGCGCTCGCTCTCCGGTGCCTCCGGGGGCCGCTCGGTGTCGGTGCGCAGCTCGGGCACGTCGACCGGGCAGTCCGCCCGGAACCGGCTGGGCGCGGGCCTGGTGACGATCCCCGAGGTGCCGCGTCCCGACCCGCGGGGCGCGGTGATGGAGAACCCGGAGGTGCCGGAGCGGAAGCGTTTCTGCTCCCGTTCCGACTGCGGGGCGCCGGTGGGCCGTTCGCGCGGTGACCGGCCGGGCCGTACGGAGGGCTTCTGCACCAAGTGCGGGCACCCGTACTCCTTCGTGCCGAAGCTGACCGGCGGGGACATCGTCCACGGCCAGTACGAGGTCGCAGGCTGCCTCGCGCACGGCGGTCTCGGCTGGGTCTACCTCGCCGTCGACCGGGCGGTCTCCGACCGGTGGGTGGTGCTCAAGGGCCTGCTCGACACCGGCGACCAGGACGCGATGGCCGCGGCCATCTCGGAGCGCCGCTTCCTCGCCGAGATCGAGCACTCCAACATCGTCCGGATCTACAACTTCGTCGAGCACCTCGACCAGCGCACCGGCTCCATGGACGGCTACATCGTCATGGAGTACGTCGGCGGCAAGTCGCTCAAGGAGATCGCCAACGACCGGCGGACCCCGGACGGCCGACGCGACCCGCTGCCGGTGGAGCAGGCCTGCGCGTACGGGATCGAGGCCCTGGAGGCGCTCGGCCATCTGCACAGCCGGAACCTGCTGTACTGCGACTTCAAGGTCGACAACGCCATCCAGAGCGAGGACCAGCTGAAGCTCATCGACATGGGCGCGGTCCGGCGGATGGACGACGACGAGTCGGCGATCTACGGCACGGTCGGCTACCAGGCACCGGAGGTGGCCGAGGTCGGCCCGTCGGTGGCCAGCGACCTGTACACGGTGGCGCGGACGCTGGCCGTGATGACGTTCGACTTCCAGGGCTACACGAACGTGTTCGTGGACTCGCTGCCCGACCCGGAGCACATCACGGTCTTCCGGACGTACGAGTCGTTCTACCGCTTCCTGGTCCGCGCCACGGATCCGGACCCCGCGCGGCGGTTCTCCTCCGCGCAGGAGATGGCGGAGCAGCTGACGGGCGTCCTGCGGGAGGTGGTGGCGCTCCAGTCGGGGCGTCCGCGTCCCGCGCTCTCGACGCTGTTCGGCACGGAGGTCCGGGTGACGGACACCGCGCTGTTCGCCGAACTGACGGAGGACGTGTCGCTGCTCGGGGCACGGAAGGGTACCGGGAAGCGGGGCGGTGCACGTCAGCCGCTTCCCGGCGGCGGACCGGAGGCCGGGGCCGGGCTCGGGTGGTTGCTCGCGGCGCTCGACGCGTCCGCCACCGGGCTCGCGCTGCCCGTGCCGCGCGTCGACACGGGCGACCCGAACGCCGGATTCCTCGCCGGTCTGCTGGCCGCCGCCCCCGCCGAGCTGCTCGGCGCGCTCCAGGGCGCGCCCGCGCCCTCCACCGAACTGCGGCTGCGCACCCTGCGGGCCCACCTGGAGCTGGGCGACGCGCCCACCGCCGTACGGACCCTCGCGGCGCTGGAGGAGCGGGACCCGGACGACTGGCGGGTGGTCTGGTACCGGGGCGTGACGTCGCTGGTGACCGGGGACCACGAGCTCGCGGCGCTCGCCTTCGACGCGATCTACGACGCCTTCCCCGGGGAGCCGGCGCCGAAGCTGGCGCTCGGGATCTGCGCCGAGGTCCTCGGCCAGCTGGACAACGCCGCGGAGTACTACCGGCTCGTGTGGGCCACCGACCCGAGCTTCGTCAGCGCGGCCTTCGGGCTCGCCCGCGTGCAGCTCGCGGCGGGCGACCGCGCCGGAGCCGTACGGACCCTGGAGTCCGTGCCGGAGGCCTCGATCCACTACACGGCGGCCCGGGTCGCGGCCGTGCGGGCGCGGCTCCGGCGGCGCCCGGCGCACGAGCCGCTCGGCGCCGAACTGACGGCCGCCGCGGCGCAGGTCTCCGCGCTCCAGGGCTTCGGTCTCGACGCGGTCCGCCGGGAGCAGTTGTCGACGGAGGTCCTCGGGACGGCCCTCGACTGGGTACTCTCCGGGAGTCCCGGTGCGGCACCGGGCGGCGGCGCGCTGCTGCTCGGGAGTGAACTGGACGAGCGCGGACTGCGCTTCGGCCTCGAACGCTCGTACCGGGTGCTGGCCCGGCTCGCCCAGCGGGGCGAGGAGAGGATCGAACTGGTGGAGCGGGCCAACCGCTTCCGCCCCCGGACGTGGGTGTGAGGATGTCCCAGAAGCCGAAGCCGAAGCCGTCGCACGGACTCGCCGCCTGCCCGGGCTGCGCGGAGCCGCTGGACTCGGGTGACCGGTACTGCGGGGCGTGCGGCTACGACCTGACGGCCGCCCCGGCGGCCGAGACGGAGCCGGACCGCCCGACCGTGGCCATCGTCGCCCCCGTCGAATGGCCGGCCGCCCCGCCCCGGGAGGCCGGTTCGCTCTCGACGGCGACCCAGCACCCCGGCGACCTGCCGGGCACCGACTCCGGCGGCCGTGACCTGCCCACGATGGCGGTCCGCACGGACGGCCCGGTGCCGGCGGGCACGCCCGCGCCGGGCGGGGACTTCGAGCTCGCCGCCCCCGACCCCCGTACCGCGGTACAGGTGGACCCGCCCCGGGCCCAGCCCTCGGCCGAGCCCCAGGCCCAGGCCGAGCCGCCGGCGCCCGCGCCTGCCCCCGACGCGGCCGCGGCCGCGTTGTGCGTGGCCTGCCGGGCCGGGCGGGTGGACACCGACGGCTACTGCGAGAACTGCGGGCACGCGCAGCCGCGCGAGCGGGACCATATGGAGCAGGAGCTCGACACCGTCGCCGCCGTCAGCGACCGGGGACTGCGCCACCACCGCAACGAGGACGCGTTCGCCGTCTCGGCGACCACCCTCCCCGACGGCTCCCCCGCCTCCTTCGCGATCGTCTGCGACGGCGTCTCCTCGGCGACCCGCCCCGACGAGGCCTCCGCCGCCGCCGCGCAGGCGGCCGGCGCCGCGCTGCTCGCCGCGCTGCCCCGCGGCATCCATCCGCAGCAGGCGATGCACGAGGCGATCGTCGCCGCCGCAGAGGCCGTCAACTCCCTCGCGGAGGAGCCCGGCCCGGACGGGGCCGAGCACGACCCGCACCGGAACTCCCCGGCCTGCACGATCGTCGGCTCCGTCGTCGCCGACGGCCTGCTCGTCGTCGGCTGGGTCGGGGACAGCCGCGTCTACTGGGTGCCGGCCGACCGCACCACCCCGTCCGCGCGGCTCACCGAGGACGACTCGTGGGCCGCCCAGATGGTCGCGGCGGGCCTGATGAACGAGGCCGAGGCGTACGCGGACGAGCGCGCCCACGCGATCACCGGCTGGCTGGGCGCCGACGCGTACGAACTGGACCCGCACACGGCCGCGTTCAAGCCGGACCGCTCCGGGGTGGTCGTGGTCTGCACCGACGGGCTCTGGAACTACGCGGAGGGCGCCGAGGACATGGCGCGGGTCGTCCCGCCGGACGCGGCGGGCCGCCCGCTGGCCGCCGCGCAGGCCCTGGTCGGCCATGCCCTCGACGGCGGAGGCCACGACAACATCACGGTGGCGCTGCTGCCGTTCACCGTCGCTCTCCCAGGGGCAGGATCCGCCTGAGCGGCCGCCGGTCCCCCCTGTCCCCGCACTCTTCCCGTCGTCTCCCGAGGAGCCGAAACAGATGGCGAACTTCGCCAAGCCGACCGCGCCGCAGTTCTCCGTGGACGTGTACCAGAACGAGTTCCTGCCTGAGGGCGGCCGCGAGGTCAGCGCCATCGTCACGGTCACCTCGACCGGGGGCGGCACCACCGGCGTCTCCGGGTACGCGGACGGCGGCGGGGCCGGCGTGGTGATCATGGTCGACTGTTCCGGCTCGATGGACTACCCCGCCACCAAGATGCGCGGCGCCCGCGAGGCGACCGCCGCCGCCGTCGACACCCTGCGCGACGGCACGTCCTTCGCCGTCGTCGCCGGTACGCACGTGGCGAAGGAGGTCTACCCGGGGAACGGCCGCCTGGCCGTCGCGGACGCCCGGACCCGGGCGGAGGCAAAGCAGGCGCTGCGAAGCCTGTCGGCCGGTGGCGGCACGGCGATCGGCACCTGGCTGCGCCTCGCGGACCGGCTGCTCTCCTCCGCCGGACTCGCCATCCGGCACGGCATCCTGCTCACCGACGGCCGCAACGAGCACGAGTCGCCCGAGGAGCTGCGGGCCGCGCTGGACGCCTGTGCGGGCCGGTTCACCTGTGACGCGCGCGGGGTCGGCACGGACTGGGAGGTCAAGGAGGTCACGGCGATCGCCTCGGCGCTCCTCGGCACGGCCGACATCGTCGCCGACCCGGCCGGTCTCGCCGCCGACTTCACGGCGATGATGGAGCAGGCGATGGGCAAGGGCGTGGCGGACGTCGTGCTGCGCCTGTGGACGCCGGTCGGGGTGGAGATCGGATACGTGAAGCAGGTGGCGCCGACGGTCGAGGACCTGACCGGCCGGCGCACCGAGGCCGGACCGCGCGCCGGGGACTACCCGACGGGCTCGTGGGGCGACGAGTCCCGCGACTACCACGTGAGCGTGCGCGTCCCGCGGGCCGCGATCGGCCAGGAGATGCTCGCCGCCCGGGTCTCCCTGATCGCCCCGGATCCGGCGGGCGGCGACCCCCGGCCGCTGTCTCAAGGACTGGTACGGGCGGTGTGGACGGACGACCTGGTGATGTCCACGTCGATCAATCCGCAGGTCGCGCACTACACGGGGCAGGCGGAGCTCGCGGACGTCATCCAGCAGGGTCTCGATGCCCGCAAATCGGGCGATCACGACGGCGCGACGGCGAAACTGGGCCGCGCGGTGCAGCTCGCGGCGGCCTCCGGCAACGCGGATACGGCGAAACTCCTTTCGAAGGTGGTCGACGTCGTCGACGCGGCGACGGGTACTGTGCGTTTGAAGGCGAAGGTCGCGGAAGCGGACGAGATGACACTCGAGACCCGCTCCACCAAGACCGTTCGCGTCAAGAGGTAGAGGCAGCCCGGCCCGCCGGGCCGGACGACGAGAGGGGGAAGCACTGACATGCCGACCTGCCCGAACGGACACCAGTCGGTCTCCGACGACTGGTGCGAGGTCTGCGGCCATCGCATGGCCGGGGCGGGCGCGCCTGCGGGTGCCGTACCGCCGCCTCCCCCGCCGCCGCCCGCGTACGGATACCCGGGTCCCGGCGGCCCCGGCCAGCCCCCGATGGGCCCGCCGCCCGGCGGCCACGGCGCTCCCGGTGGGCACGGCGGCCCCGGTGCTCCCGGCGGCTTCGGTCACGGGGGCGACCCGAACGCGACCGCGCAGGCGGAGCTCTGCCCGCAGTGCCGTACCCCGCGTGAGCACATGGCGCCCTTCTGCGAGGAGTGCCGCTGGAACTTCCTCACGAACACGGCGACCTCCTACACGCCGCTGGCTCCGCAGCAGTCCGGGCCGCCGCCCGGCCTGAACCTGCCGCCCGGCTTCCAGTCCCCGCCGCCGCCCCCGCCGCAGCAGCAGCCCCCGCAGCCGCCTCAGCAGGATCCCTTCGGGTACCAGGGCTCGCGCCCCTCCCAGGTGAACCGCCCGGCCGAGCCGCTGGGCGCCGAGCCCACGCACCACCAGGCCCCGCAGCGTCCGCCGGTGCAGCAGCCTCCGATGCAGCAGCCGATGCAGCCGCCCGTACAGCAGCAGCAGGCGCCGCCCGCGTACCTCCAGGCGCCGCCGCCGCAGGCCCCGGTCCAGGCGCCGGTCCCGCCCGCGCCGCCGCAGCCGCGCGCGGACGACGACTGGGTCCTGTCGCCGCCGTCGCAGCCGCAGCCCCCGCAGCACCAGGCCCCGCCGCAGCCCCCGCAGCAGCAGCAGTTCCAGCACCAGCAGCCGCCCCAGCAGCAACACCACCAGCAGCAGCCGCAGCAGTTCCAGCACGAGCCGCCGCGGCCGCCTCTGGGGTGGACCGCGGTCATCGGCCCGGACCGCGAGTACTTCATGGCGATGATGCACCGCAGCGGCCCGGAGGCCACGGGCCTCAACCTGCCCGCGTACTCGCCGGACAAGCACCTGCCGCTCCAGGGCAACCAGATCTCCATCGGCCGCCGCCGGCACTCCACCGGCGAGTCCCCCGACATCGACCTGTCGGTGCCGCCGGAGGACCCGGGCGTCTCGCACCAGCACGCCGTGCTCGTGCAGCAGCCGGACGGGTCGTGGGCTGTGGTGGACCAGAACTCCACCAACGGCACCACGATCAACGGCGGCGAGGAGCCGATCCAGCCCTACGTCCCCGTCCAGCTCCAGGAGGGCGACCGGGTGCACGTCGGCGCCTGGACGACGATCACGATCCGCCGCGGCTAGGCCATGATCCGCCGGACAGGCCCTAACCGGCGGACGGCAGGGGCCAGGCGTAGGGCCCTCCGGGCTCGTCCAGCCAGGCCCACTGCCGGTCGCCGCTGACCGTCACCCCGAAGCGCTCCCGCTCCGGCCGTCCCTCGCGCAGCCAGAGCGAGAGCGCTTCGCGTCTGTCCAGGACCTCGGCGACGAGACCGCACAGGAAGCGGAAGCGTTCGTCCCCGGCGGGACCGTGGCGCGGGACGCGACTCTCCGGGACGTGGGCGGCGACGCCCCGCAGCGCCACGAAGTACGCCGAGGTCTCCAGGAACCGCCCCTCCGCGTGGGTGCCGTCGCGCACCCGCAGCAGGAGCAGCCCGGTGGAGAGCGGGGTGAGGACCAGCGCGCCGGGCCGGCACTGGGCGAGCCAGGGGTACGGGACGGCGGGCACCGCGCAGGTCGCGACGATCCGGTCGTAGGGGGCACGGTCGGGACAGCCCCGGGCCCCGTCGGCGGCGAGCACCGCGGGCCGGTACCCGGCGACGGCGAGATGGGTCCGGGCGGACTCGGCGATCTCCTCGTCGAGGTCGACGGTGGTGACGTGCTGCTCGCCGAGCCGGTGGCAGAGCAGGGCCGCGTGGTAGCCGGTCCCGGCGCCGATCTCCAGGACGTCGTCGCCGTCGCGCACGTCCAGGGCGTGGAGCATGAGCGCCATCAGGGAGGGCTGGCTGGCGGAGGAGACCAGCTCCCCGTCGCGTACGCGGGTGGCGATCGCGGTGTCCGCGTAGGTGCCGCGCAGCCAGCGCTCCCGCCGCACGGGGTCGGGGTCGCCGGCCCAGAGCCGCTCGTAGCCGCCGGTCCCGGAGACGTAGAAGTACGGGACGAAGAGATGGCGCGGGACCTCGGCGAAGGCGGCCCGCCAGGCGGGGTCGGACAGCGCGCCGTCCGCCTCGATCCGCCGCACGAGCGCCCGCCGCTCCCGCGCGCCGGCCCCGGCGAACTCACCCCACGGCTCTCCGCCCATGCCTCCACTCTCCCGCCGCAGGGGCCTCCGGGCGACCGCCCGTACGGGTACGAGTACGGGCGGTCCTAGGCCTCCGGTCCTCGGCCCGGCCATCTGAGACGATGGAACGGTGAACGAGATTCCCGGGGAAACGACGCAGGAGCAGACCTTCTACGAGCAGGTCGGCGGCGAGGAGACCTTCCGCCGCCTGGTCCACCGCTTCTACGAGGGCGTCGCGGAGGACCCGCTGCTGCGCCCGATGTACCCCGAGGAGGACCTCGGTCCGGCGGAGGAGCGCCTCGCGCTCTTCCTGATGCAGTACTGGGGCGGCCCCCGCACCTACAGCGACCACCGCGGCCACCCCCGCCTCCGCATGCGCCACGCCCCGTTCACGGTGGACCAGGAGGCCCACGACGCCTGGCTCCGCCACATGCGCGCCGCCCTGGACGACCTCGCGCTCGCCCCCGAGCACGAGGCGGAACTGTGGCGCTACCTCACCTACGCGGCGGCCTCCATGGTGAACACCGCCGGCTGACACCGCTCCCCGCCGGGTCCGCACGGCGGCTGACGGGCTCGGCCGAGAACACGAACACCACCCCTGACAGGACACATTCCGGAGACGGAACGTCAAATAACGGTCACGATCGCATCAAGGTCGGTCCGTAAGCGGTTTCCAGCGGCACCTGCACTCTGAAAGCATCCCAGGGAAGTCCGGGGGGACTCGATGGGCTTGCGGAGAACTTTCGGCGGCGTCCGGCGCACGCAGGGTGGTTCAGGGTTCCAGGGGGATGGGTGACGGGGTTCGTATTCCTGCGTGTCAGGGCGCACCGGCTGCTGTTGGCCGCGGCACTGCTCGCCGTGCTGCTGACCACCACCGTGCTGGCCACGCTCGCCGCCTTCTCCGCCTCCATCGGGGACGCCGCGCTGCAGGCCGGGCTCCAGGGCCGGTCCGCGTCGGCCGCCTCACTGCTCGTGACCGGGCAGGTCCCCGCCGCGAAGCGGGCGAGCGCCGAGGAGGCCGTGCGGGACGGGGCGCGGAAGACCTTCGAGGGGCTCCCGGTGACGGTACGGCGCCTCGAACGCTCCGGGCCGTACGCGCTGCCCCGTAGCCTTCAGCCGCCTGCCGCCCGCAAGGGCGATCCGGACCTCACCCACTTCGCCGCTCTCGACCGCTCGCGGCTCTCCCTCGTCCGGGGTGCCTGGCCCTCGGCCGCCCGCACGGACGGTGTGGTCGAGACGGCGATCCCCGAGGAGGCCGCCCGGCGGCTCCGGGTCACACCCGGGACCGTGCTCACGCTCGACGACCGGATCGACGGCGAGCGGGTGAAGACCCGGATCACCGGCGTCTACCGGCCCGTCGACACCGCCGATCCGTACTGGCAGCTCGACCCGGCCGGTGGCCGCGGTGTGCGGTCGGTCGCGTTCACCACGTACGGACCGCTCTTCGTCGCCCCGGCCGTCCCCGCCTCCGGGGCGATCAGCGCCGGGGACACGTCCTGGCTCGGTACCGCCGACTTCAGCGGGCTCACGACCGACCGGATGGACGACCTCCGCGACTCGGCGGCCGCGGGGCCGAAGCAGCTGGCCGCCGCCACCGACCGGTTCGGGACGACGGTCTCCGCGTCCACCGCGCTCCCGGCCGTCCTGGAACAGACCCAGCGGGCCCTCGTCGTCTCCCGCTCGACCCTCCTGATCGTGGCCGTGCAGCTGGTGCTGCTCGCCGGGTACGCCCTGCTGCTCGTCGCCCGGCTGCTCAGCACCGAGCGCTCCGGGGAGACGGCGCTGCTGCGGGCCCGCGGCGGTTCGCGGCGCCGGATCACCGGGCTCGCGGCCACCGAGGCGCTGCTGCTCGCGCTGCCCGCGGCGATCGCCGCCCCGCTCCTGACCGGTCCGCTGACCCGGCTCTTCACCGAGCGGTCCGCGCTCTCCTCGCTCGGGGTACGGCTCGACACGACGCCGTCCCTCCAGGTCTGGTCGGCCGCCGCCGCGGTGGCGCTGTGCTGCGCGGCGGCCGTCGTGGCTCCCGCGCTCGCCGCCGGGGACGGTGCCGCCGTCTCCCTGCGCAAGACCCGCTCGGGCACCCTGCCCGCTCCCGTACGGGCCGGGGCGGACATCGGGCTGCTCGCCGTCGCCGCCGTCGCCTACTGGCAGTTGCAGCGGCCCGCCGCCGCGAGCGCCGCCGGCGGCGGGGCCTCCGTGGACCCCGTGCTCGTCGCCGCGCCCGCCCTCGCCCTGCTCGCCGGGACCGTCCTGACCCTGCGTCTGCTGCCGCCCGCCGCCAGGCTGGCCGAGCGGCGCGCGGCGCGCGGGCGCGGTCTCTCCGCCGCGCTCGCCGGCTGGCAGTTCAGCCGCCGGCCGCTGCGCGGCGCGGGCCCCGTCCTCCTCCTCGTCCTCGCCGTGGCGATGGGCATGCTGGCCATCGGGCAGAGCGGCTCGTGGGAGCGTTCGCAGCGGGACCAGGCCGACTTCCGGGTCGGCGCCGCCGTCCGCGTCCTCGGCACCGGTTCCGGCGAACCGATGCAGACCGAGCGCCTGGCCGCCATGCCGGGAGTCACGGCCGTGGCCCCCGTGTACCGCACCTCGATGGACGTGAACGGGAAGAGCGCGACCGTCCTGGCCGTGGACACCCGCACGGCCGCGGGCGGGCTGCTGCTCCGCCCCGACCTCGCCGGCGCCCCTGCCTCCGCCGTCCTCGCTCCGCTCGCCCCACGGGCCGGGACCCGGCCCGGGCTCCCGCTGCCCGCCGGTACCCGGGCGCTCACCGTGGACCTGCGCCACACCACGCCGGCCCGTTCGCCCGGGGCGCTGGTCACGGCCGTCCTGGAGGACTCGAACGGCATCCCGTACTGGCAGGCCGTGGGGCCGCTGCCCTCCGACGGCCGCACGCACCGGCTGACCCTCGACCTCGGCGCCATGGCCGCGGGTCCCGGGACCGGCACCGGCACCGGCACCGGCACGGGCACCGGGACCGGCACCGGCGGGGGCCGCGGCTCCGTCGGCCGGCTCATCCTCACCGGCCTGGAGGTCACGGGGCAGATCGACAACGGAGCGAAGCACACGCAGACCCTCCACGTCGAACGGCTCGCCACCGTCCGCGCCGACGGCAGCGAGCAGATGCACTCCCCCGGGCAGCTCCTCGCCCCCTGGGCCTCCGCCTTCGAGCAGACCCAGCTGGGCGACCCGCAGGGCATCGTCCCCGCGACCGGCCGTCCCGGCTCCGCCGGACCCGGCGGCCGCCCGGCGCCGTACTCCGTCTCGTACCCGCTCATCGGCAAGGACCCGGGGGACCTCCTCTACTGGGGGACCGAGGCGTACACCGTCCGGCTGACCGCCCCCCGGCCGAAGGCGCCCGCCCGGCTGCCGGCCGTGGCCACCGAGGAGTACATGGCGGCGACCGGCGCCAAGACGGGCGACAAGGTCGAGATCACCATCGGCGGCGAGCAGACCGACATCACGATCGACCGGGTGGTCGAGAAACTGCCGACCACCGGCGCGGCCACCCGGGACGTCTCCGCGGCGACCCCCGCCGCCACCCCCGAGGACGGCGGCGCCGTTCTCGTCGACCTGGTCTCGGTCAACCAGTACCTGGCGACCCATCAGACCGCGACCGACCAGACCGCGGCCGTGGCGGCCACCGAATGGTGGCTGTCCGTCGCGCCCGGCCGGGCGGACGAGGTCGCCGCAGCCCTGCGGGCCGATCCCGACGCGGACCCGGAGCGGGTCCTCGTACGCGACGAGATCGCCGCCGCCCTGCTCGGCGACCCGCTCGGCGCGGGCCCCAACGCCGCCCTGATGGCGGTGGCGGTCGCCGCGGCGGCACTCGCCGCGGTCGGCTTCGCGGTCGGCTCGGCCGGGTCGATGCGGGAACGGTCCGCCGAGTTCGGGGTACTGCGGGCGCTCGGCACCCCGCGGCGCCGCCTCGCCCGGCTGATCGCCGCCGAACAGGGCATCCTCATCGCCGTCGGCCTCGCCGTGGGCGTCGGGCTCGGCACGGTCCTGGCCCGGGCCGTCATCCCGCTCATCGTCCTCACCGGCCAGGCCACCCGGCCCGTCCCCCCGGTCCTGGTGGAACTGCCCCTCGGCCAGGTGGCACTGCTGCTCGCCGGGGTCGCCGCACTGCCGCTGGCGATCGTCGCGGTGATCGCGCTGCGCCGCACCGACCCGGTCGTGACCCTGCGCCACCAGGGGGAGCGCTGATGACCGCCGCACGCAGGGAGAACAGGCAGCAGAAGGAGAACACCGACATGCCCCGGACCCGGTCCGACAAGCCCCGCCGCGCCGTGGCGCCCTGGGTGCGGACCCGGCTGCGGACCGCGCCCCGGGCCGCCTTCGCGCTCGCCCTCCTCGTCCTGGTCACCGTCTACCTCGCCGCCGCGCTCCCGCGAGCCGTCGACGCGTACGAGACGGAAGGCCTGCGCCACGACATCGAGACCGCCCAGCCCCGCAACAGCGTCCTCCAGCTGACCGCCGAACCACTCGGCACCAGCCGGGCGGAGGCCGAACGCGAGGCGGACCTGCTCGCCCCCGTCATGAGGGACAGGCAGGACCGCCTGCGCGCATTGTTCCCCGAACCGCTGCGGACCGACCCGAAGCAGACCGTCCACGGTGTCCGTACGGTGAAGCGGGTCGCGGGGCTCGACCGGTGGCTGGCCCGGCCCGACGGCCTCCCCCCCGAGCTCGTCCTCGCTGCCCCGTCCGGCCTGCCCGCTCACACGACCGTACGCAAGGGCCGCCTGCCCGCCGGCGGCACCAGCGACCCGGAGGCGGTCGTCACCTCCGCGACCGCCACGTCCCTGAACATCAAGCCGGGTTCGGTCGTGCACGTGCCAGGCGGGACCAGCGCGGAGCCGATCGCCGTCACGGTCACCGGCATCGTCGATCCGCGAAGCCCCCGGTCCGCGTACTGGGCGGTGGACCCGCTGCTGCACACGCCGTCGCTCGGCACGGTCGAAGGCATCGACGTGAAGCGGTACTGGCAGGGGGCCCTGCTCCTCTCCCCCGCCTCGGCGCCCGCGCTGCTCTCCACCACCGGACAGCCGGAGCTCTACTGGCAGTTCATGCCCACGGCGGACCACCTCACCACCCGGGACGCCGACCGGCTCGCCGCCGCGCTCGACTCGGTGGGCGGCGGCCCCGACCTGGTCGAGATGCGCGAGATCACGGGGCCCAGCGGCACCCTCACCACCGAACTCGACACGATCGTCGGCTCGTACGTCTCGATGCGCGGGGCGATCGATCCGGTCGTGGCCGTCGCCGTCTTCGGGATCGGCGCGGTCGCGGCCGTCGTCCTCGCGATGACGGGCGGTCTCCTCGCCACCCGCCGGGACAGCGAACTGGCCCTGCTGCGCTCGCGCGGCGGCTCGCTGACCGGCATCGGGCTGCGGCTGCTCGGCGAGACCGCGGTGGTGGCCGTACCGGCCGCCGCGCTCGGCCTCGTCCTGGCGGTGGTCACGGTGCGCGCGCCCGAAGCGGCGGGCGCACCCCCCGGCACCGCCGTCGGCATCCCGCTCGCCCCCTCCCTCCTCGCCGCCGCCCTCGTCACGGCCCTCGCGATGCTGGTCCTGCCGCTGCGGGCGGTCGTCCTGCACCGCCGCCCGCGCCTGCACGGCGGCCGCGACGACCTGCTCACCGCCCGGCCCTCCCGCCGCCGCACGGTCGCCGAACTCACCCTGCTCGTCCTCGCCGTGGGCGCCGTCGCCTCGCTGCGGCTGCGCGGCACCGGCGACTCCGGGAACCACCTCGTGAGCGCCGCGCCGGTGCTCGTCGGCTTGATCGCCGCGCTCGTCCTCGTACGGATCTATCCGCTGCCGCTGCGGTGGCTGGCCCGGCCCGCCCGCCGACTGCGCGGGGCGGTCGGCCCGCTGGCCCTGGCCAGGGCCGGACGCTCATCCTCGACAGGTGCCCTGCCGCTCCTCGCGCTGGTCCTCGCGCTGACCACGGCCGCGTTCGGCGGCTCGGTCCTCGCCGGGGTCGCCGACGCCCGCGACCGGGCCGCGCTCCTCGCGACCGGCGCGGACGCCCGAGTCGACGGATCCGTGGAGTGGACACCGCTGCCGGCCGGGCTCGCCGAATCGGTGCGCGGCACGGCGGGCGTGCGGGACCTGGCCGCCGTCCAGGTCGAGTACGGGGTGGCTCTGCCGTCCTACCAGGGCGCCTCCGCCCAGCCGATGAACGCGCCGCTCGTGGGCGTCGAGCCCGGCTCGTACACCCGTCTCGCGGACCGGACCGGCTTCGGCCCGTTCCCGGCCTCGCTGCTCGCGTGGACCGGGGCGGGCGACAAGGACGCCGTGGCGGACACCGATCGGGTGCTGCCCGCGATCGCCTCGCCCTCGGTCGCCGAGCGGCTCGGCAGCGAACCGCAGCAGATCATGTCGGCGTCCGGGGTGTTCCGGGTGAAGGTGGTCGCCGTCCGGTCGACCACCCCGGCCCTGCCCGACGCCGACTTCCTGCTCGTCGACGCCGCCGGCCTGACCCGCACGCAGCCCACCGCGCTGCTCGTCACGGGAACCTCGGTGAGCGGAGCGGACCTGCGCGCCGCCGTGACGGCGAAGACGGCGAAGTCCGACGACCTCACCGTGACCCTCCGCACCGAACTGCGCTCCGCCTACGTCGTTTCACCGCTCCAGTCGGGCGCCGAGCGACTCTACGCGGCGGCCATCGGCGCGGGCGCCGGCTACGCGGCCCTGGCGGTGCTGCTCTCCCTGATGCAGAACGCGCCGGAGCGGACCACGCTCCTCGCGCGACTGCGGACGATGGGCCTGACCCGGAAGCAGGGGCGCAGGCTCCTCGGCCTCGAAGCGCTGCCGCAGGCGGTCCTCGCCGCGCTCGGCGGCGTGCTGGTCGGCTGGGCGACGGTGCCGCTGCTCGCCCCGGGCATCGACCTGTTCCGCCTCGCGCTCGCGACGGCACCGGGCTTGGCCCCGCTGGACAGCGCCCCGCTGCGGGCGGACCCCTGGTCCCTGGTCCTGCCCGCGCTCGGCGTCGTCGTCCTGACGGGACTGGCGGCGGCGGGGCAGGCCTGGCGGGCGGGGCGCAGGGGCTCGATCAAGGAACTGAGGGCAGGAGACGCACGATGACGAAGACCGGTACGACCCTCCCCACCGCCCCTTCGGGCACCACCCTGGAGGAGCTGGAGCAGCGGGCGACAGCGCGGCGCGACCGGCCCTCGTACGGGCACGACGCGCTCATCGCCTGCGACCGGCTCGTCCGGATCTTCACCACGGACGGGGTGGAGGTGCAGGCGCTCCAGGGCCTCGACCTCCTGGTGAAGGAGGGCGAGTTGATGGCCCTCGTCGGCGCTTCGGGCTCCGGCAAGTCGACGCTGATGAACATCCTCGCGGGCCTCGACGTGCCGACGGCAGGCGCGGCCCGGGTCGCGGGCTGCGACCTGCTGGCGATGGACGGCAAGGCGCGGCTGCGCTACCGCCGCGAGGTCGTCGGCTTCGTCTGGCAGCAGACCGCCCGCAACCTCCTCCCGTACCTGACGGCCGCCCAGAACGTGGCGCTGCCGATGCAGTTGCGGGGCCGGACGAAGCGGAAGGCCGAGCGGGCCGAGGAGCTCCTCGCGATGCTGGGCATCGCGGACGCCCGCGACCGGCGCCCGCACCAGCTCTCCGGCGGCCAGCAGCAGCGGGTGGCGATCGCGGTCGCCCTGGCCAACAACCCGTCCGTCCTGCTCGCCGACGAGCCCACCGGCGAGCTGGACTCGGCCACCGGCGAGCAGGTCTTCGCGGCCTTCCGCCGCGCCAACGAGGAACTGGGCACGACGATCGTCATCGTCACCCACGACCAGGCGGTCGCCTCCGAGGTCCGCCGCACGGTCGCCATCCGCGACGGCCGCACCTCCTCGGAGGTGCTGCGCCGCACCGAGGTGGACGAGCAGGGCAAGGAGTCGCTGGTGGCGCGGGAGTACGCGATGCTCGACCGCGCGGGCCGGCTCCAGCTCCCGGCGGACTACACGCAGGCGCTCGGGATGGAGCACCGGGTGGCGCTGGAGCTGGAGCAGGACCACATCGGGGTGTGGCCGGACGACGCGGAGCGCTGACGCGAAGCGGACCCGAGGCCTCGCTAGGGCCTGTCCGTCAACGGCCCGGGGTGACCATGAGGGACATCGGCGCCGTGCGGAGGGCGATCGAGCCGTACGGGGTACGCAGCCGGAGCCACGGCCCGGAGGCGAAGAGCGCGACCGGCGCGTCCTCCTGCCCCGGCGGCAGGAAGCCCAGCGACTGCGCGGCGTGCACGGCCCGCAGGGGCAGTCCGGTGGTGCCGAGGGTCCGGGACCAGATGTCGCGGCCGATGCGGTCGCGCTCGTCCCTGGTCCGCCGCTCCTCCGGCAGCTCCTCGTCACGCGCCCGGAACTCGGCGACGGCCGCGGCGACCGCTCCCCGCATCTCGGGGACGCCGGGCAGTCCGGCGACCGGCTCCCAGCCGGCCCTGGGCGGCAGCACGCCCGCCCAGGGCGGACCGGTGACGGAGTCCGGGACGACCGCCTTGCCGGCCGACTCCTCGATGCCTTCGAGGAGCTCGCCGGCGGAGACGGTGACGTCCAGGTCGACGGCGTCGACGAGCCGGGCCGTACGGATCGCGAGCACCTCGAAGGACGCCGGCCGCCCGAAGACGGCAAGCGCCCCGCCGCCCGCCTGGAGGCGGACGGCCGCGGCCCGGTCGTAATGGACCAGCCGGCCCAGGAAGGCGGCGAGAGCGGCCGCCTCCCGGGCGTCGGCGAAGTGCAGCGGAGCGAGGACGGTCATGCGGCGGAGTTCATCCCGTCGTCCACGTACTCCTCCAGGAAGCTCCGCTCCTCGGCCGTGATCCGCCGCGGGCGCTGAGCCTCCAGGTCGAAGGGCACGACGACCGTGGACGCCCGGACGTACACGACGTCCGCGTCCTTGACCTCGTACGCGATCGTCAGCGACGCCGCGCCTATCTTCGTGACCCACGACTCGATGGTCACCGGCTCGTGCCGGTGGACCAGAGGCCGCTTGTAGTCGATCTCGTGCCGGGCCACGACGGACCCGCCCGAGAACGAGGGGGAACCGTCCCCCGGCGCCAGCCGGAACATGAAGTCGATTCGCGCCTCTTCCAGGTACCGCAGGAAGACGACGTTGTTGACGTGCCCGAAGGCATCCATGTCCGACCAACGCAGGGGACAGCTGTAGATGTGCCTGGTCACTGACCTCAGCCTCGGGTCAGCTTCTTGTACGTGGCGCGGTGCGGACGGGCCGCCTCGGCGCCGAGGCGCTCGATCTTGTTCTTCTCGTACGACTCGAAGTTGCCCTCGAACCAGTACCACTTCGACTCACCCTCGTACGCGAGGATGTGCGTGGCCACCCGGTCCAGGAACCACCGGTCGTGGGAGATCACGACCGCGGCGCCGGGGAACTCCAGAAGGGCGTTCTCCAGCGACGACAGGGTCTCGACGTCGAGGTCGTTGGTGGGCTCGTCGAGGAGCAGCAGGTTGCCGCCCTCCTTGAGCGTGAGCGCCAGGTTGAGGCGGTTGCGCTCACCGCCGGACAGCACACCCGCGGGCTTCTGCTGGTCCGGGCCCTTGAAGCCGAAGGCGCTGACGTACGCGCGGGACGGCATCTCGACGTGGCCGACGTTGATGTAGTCCAGCTCGTCGGAGACGACGGCCCACAGCGTCTTCTTGGGGTCGATGTTGGCGCGGCTCTGGTCGACGTACGAGATCTTGACGGTCTCGCCGACCTTGATGGAGCCGGAGTCCGGGGTCTCCAGACCCTGGATCATCTTGAAGAGCGTGGTCTTGCCGGCGCCGTTCGGGCCGATGACACCGACGATGCCGTTACGCGGCAGGGTGAAGCTCAGGTCGTCGATGAGGACCTTGTCGCCGAAGGCCTTGGAGAGGTTCTCGACCTCGACGACGATGGAGCCCAGACGCGGGCCCGGCGGGATCTGGATCTCCTCGAAGTCCAGCTTCCGCATCTTGTCGGCCTCGGCCGCCATCTCCTCGTAGCGGGCGAGACGGGCCTTGGACTTGGTCTGACGCCCCTTGGCGTTGGACCGCACCCACTCCAGCTCTTCCTTGAGGCGCTTGGCGCGCTTCTCGTCCTTCTTGCCCTCGACCTTGAGGCGCGTGGCCTTCTTGTCCAGGTAGGTCGAGTAGTTGCCCTCGTAGGGGATCGCGCGACCGCGGTCGAGCTCCAGGATCCACTCGGCGACGTTGTTCAGGAAGTACCGGTCGTGGGTGACGGCCACGACGGCGCCCGCGTACTTCGAGAGGTGCTGCTCCAGCCAGTTCACCGACTCGGCGTCGAGGTGGTTGGTGGGCTCGTCGAGGAGGAGCAGGTCCGGGGCCTCGATGAGCAGCTTGCAGAGCGCGACACGGCGCTTCTCGCCACCGGAGAGGTTGGTGACCGGCCAGTCACTGGGCGGGCAGCCCAGGGCGTCCATGGCCTGCTCCAGCTGGGCGTCGAGGTCCCAGGCGTTGGAGTGGTCCAGGTCTTCCTGGAGCTTGCCCATCTCCTCCATCAGCGCGTCGCTGTAGTCGGTGGCCATGAGCTCGGCCACCTCGTTGAAGCGCTTGAGCTTGCTCATCTGCTCGGCGGCGCCGTCCTGCACGTTCTCCAGGACGGTCTTCGACTCGTCGAGCTTCGGCTCCTGCATGAGGATGCCGACGCTGTAGCCGGGCGAGAGGAACGCGTCACCGTTGGACGGCTGCTCGATCCCGGCCATGATCTTCAGAACGGTGGACTTACCGGCACCGTTCGGGCCCACCACACCGATCTTGGCGCCGGGCAGGAAGTTCAGGAAGACGTCGTCGAGAATCACCTTGTCGCCGTGCGCTTTACGCGCCTTGCGCATGGTGTAGATGAACTCAGCCAAGAGAAACCGTCCGGCAAAGAGTGAGTGGGCAGATACACCCCATCTTGCCTGACCGCCACCCTCAGGCGGAAACCGGTATGACCGGCGCGAGGGTCGAGAGGGCACCGGGACGGGGGCGGGGCGGGGCCGGGTCGGGGCGTACGGGAGCGGCTCGGGCGAGGCCCCGGAAGGGTGCCTGGAGGGGCTGGGGGGACCCCCGACGTGCGACGGCCCCCGCACGGCCCCGGACGCGGATGCGAGCCAGGGCCGTACAGGGGCCGTACAGGGGCCGTGCGGAGCTTCACGGAGCGAAGCGCGTGTGACGCGGATCACTCCGTGAGGTCAGGCTCCGGAGGTCACCGTCAGTGACCGGCAGCCTTCTTCTTGCGAAGGATGAACACCGCGGCTCCACCGATCACGACGAGCGCGGCGGCGATGCCGGCGATCATCGGGGTCGCGTTGGAGCTACCGGTCTCGGCGAGGTCGCCGCCACCGGTGGTGCCGGTCGTACCGGTGGTCTCACCGGCCGGGGCCGAGGTCGACGGAGTGGCCGACGGGGTCTCCGTCGAGGGCTGGGTGGAGGGGGTCTCCGAGGGCTCGGCCGACGGCTCCGTGGTGGGGGTGGTCTCCGAGGGCTGCGGGCCGGGGGTGGCCGTCTTGCAGTCCAGGACGCCCTCGAAGGTCTCCTCGAAGCCGTTCGGGCCGGTGATCGTGAACTTGTACGCCTCGTCCTCGGCGAGCGGGACCGTCACGGTCTTCGTCTCACCGGCGGCGATCGTGTACGAGGTGCCCTTCAGGTCGAAGGTCCAGGCCTCGTCGCCCTCGTTGGAGGCGATGATCTCCAGGCCGCCCTTGGCGCAGTCCTTCGCGACCGTGACGGCCGGGACGGCACCCTTCTTCGCCCAGGTCGCGGAGGCCTTGGCGTTGACGGTGGAGTCGCTGGAGCCGGCCAGGATCAGGGTCTGCGAGGGGCCGTCGATGGAGACGAAGGCGCGACCCAGCGGAACCTTGGTGGTGGCTTCGGCGGTCAGCTCGGCGGTGCCGTCGGCGGTGCCGGCGGGGACGTCGAAGAAGACCTGGTCGCCGTTCTTGGCCTCGGAGACGGGCTTGCCGTCCTTGTCGACGACCTGGACGCCGGCCGGGGCGCCGGGGGCGGCCGCGACCTTGGCGATCTCGGAGTTCGTGGAGACCGTGATCGGGCCGAGGCGCTCACCGGCCTTGCCCGCGACGGAGGAGGGAGACAGGCTCAGGGAAGCCTTGGGCTCCTCGAGCTGCTTGGCCTCCTTCAGCAGGTACTCGGTCAGCTTCTTGGCGTCCTCGTCCTTCGGCGTCGCGGTGACGTCGTCGGAGAGGGTCCAGATCGCGGCCTGGGTGCCGGCCGCGGCCTCCTTCTTGGAGAGGTCGACGCCGACCTTGCCGCCGAGGGTCTCGGCGGAGAACTTCGGGTAGGCGTTCTCCAGGATCCAGAGGATCTTGCCCGCGTTCTCGTTGTTGTGCAGGGAGGACTCGCCCCAGCCGACTTCCTTGTAGTCGAAGTCGTGCTTCGCCGGGGTGCGGAGGTCGATGCAGTAGGTGAAGAGAGTGCCTCCGCCACCGACCTCCATCTTGAAGAGACCACCCTGGACCGGCCACTTGTCGCCGTTCTTCTCGGTGATCTCGACGCCGGCGACGTCCTCGGTCAGGCCGCCGAGCTTCGCCGTGACGCCGCCCGTACCCGGGGCGGGCTCATCGGCGAACGCCGGACCGGCGGTCGCTATCGCACCGGCCGCGACAAGGCCGGAGACCAGGGTCGCGGCGGCCAGGCGGGCAGCGCCACGCCCACGAACTGAAAACATTGGATTCCCCTCCGGGCGAGCCGCTCCGCGAACATGGTCGATTCGCGTGGGGGGAGCGCGCGCCAGCAGACTCACAGACTCGATGGGCTCACGTGCCACATGAGTACCTGGGAATCCTATGGATGCGGAACCCCCCGGTGCCCGGCCATACGTTCAGATAACCATTCCGTCTCAGAATCGTTATCCCCCCGGCGAGTTGGTCGACAAATCCCCACAACACATGGTCAGGGAACGGTCACCAACCGCTTCGTGGCCTCGGTCCAAGGGTCCTGCTCGGGTGACTGCACGAGGGTCGGCTCCGGCCCCGGCCGGGGACCTTGCCCCTGCCCCGGCTCCGACTCCGCCTTCGCCGCGCGCCTGAAGGCGGCCGTGCCCCGGGTCAGATCGTGCCCCACGGCCAGGGCGTCCACGTCCACGAAGGTCTTGCGCTGCCCGTCGCGCTCGTCCTCCCGCACCCTCAACCGGCCGTGCACCACGAGCGGTTCCCCGACGGAGACCGACGCCGCGAGGTTGGCCCCAAGCGACCGCCAGGCCGACACCGTGTAGAAGCTGGTGTTCCCGTCGGACCAGAGCCCCCGCTCCCGGTCCCAGCGCCGCGCGGTCACCGCGAAACGGAACCGCGCCACCCCGCCCCCGGCCGTCTCCCGGTACTCCACCGCCGTCGCCACGTTGCCGACGAGCGTCACGGTCGTGTCGTTCATGGTTCCGCCCCCACCTGTGCGTTTCTCTCGGTCGGCACCATGGTGGGGGCGGAAGGGAAGCCCCTGCCGGCACCTGTGGACAACCCGGCGACTGGGGGCAACTCCCTCACCCGGAAGGGGAATAACCGCACATTCCAGCGGTCGAGCCGAGCGGTGGCTACGACCCGGTCCGCTACCGCCCCCGAACGCCTGCCCTGGTCGCCCCCAGCCGCGACGTCGCACCGGACCGGATCCCGCCGACCACCCGCGCCGAGGGCCGGGTGCCGACCACCGTCGCGTACTGCTCGCGGACCTCCCGGTAGCGCATCAGCTCCGCCGCCACCGGGTCGAGCACCCGGGCCCGGCCGCACGCCGCGGCCGCCTCCCGCAGCCGGCGCTCGGCCTCCTCCCCGTACCGCCGGGCAGGGCCCTTCACGGCGCCCTCGCAGGCCCATTCGACGAGCGGGCCGCCGACGATGCCGCCGAGCATGACGACGACCGGCGGAAGGAGCCCCGGCTCCACGACGCCCACGACCTGGCCCACCAGCCACAGCGCGCCGAAGATCTGCAGGAGCGTCATCACGGCCTGCGCGAGGACGGCGGCGGGCCACCAGGCGGGCCGGGGCGGCCGGGCGGCCGGGTCGCCCATGCTCGCCGTCAGCTCGTCGAGGGCCTCCGGCAGCCCCTCGGCCCCGCGCGCCGCCGCTTCCCGTACGGCCTGCGCCCAGGGGGTGGGGAGCCCGCGCGAGGCCTCGTCGGCGACGATCCGTACCGCCTGCTCGACGCGCTGCCGCGCCGTCAGTTCGTCCTCGGCGGGCGAGTCGAGGCGCGGATCGGTGGAGCCGTGCGCGCGCAGCCGCTCGTACCAGCGGTAGAGCCGCAGCCAGGGCGTACCGCAGGCGCGGATGGCTCCCCGGCGCCAGACCCGCTCGGCGGCCTCTCCGGCGGCCTGGGCGCCGACGGCGACCGCGAGCCGGTCCGCGAAGTCCCCCCGGGCGCGCTCGTCGAGGCCGGCGCGGCCGTCGGCGACGTACGCGGGGCGGAGCCGGCCGGCGGCTGCGTCGATGTCGGCGGCGAGCCGGCGTTCGGGAGCGGTGCGATCCTGGACGAAACGGCCGATGAGTTCGCGCAGTTCGGGGATTCCTTCGCCGCTCAGCGCGGAGACGGCGAGGACGGTGGCGCCGGGTTCGCCGTGTTCGCCGAGCGCCACTCCGTCCTCGTCGAGGAGGCGGCGGAGGTCGTCGAGGACGAGGTCGGCGGCCTCGGTGCCGAGCCGGTCGATCTGGTTGAGGACGACGAAGGTGACCTCGGCGTGCCCGGCGAGGGGGCGGAGGTAGCGCTCGTGGAGGGCGGCGTCGGCGTACTTCTCCGGGTCGACGACCCAGATGACGGCGTCGACGAGGCCGAGGACCCGGTCGACCTGGTCGCGGTGGGCGGTGACCGCCGAGTCGTGGTCGGGGAGGTCGACGAGGACGAGGCCCTGGAGTTCGGCGTCGGCCGCGCCGCCGGCGAGGGGGCGGCGGCGCAGCCGGCTGGGGACGGCGAGCCGGTCGAGGAGTCCGGCGGCGCCCTCGGACCAGCTGAGCGCGATGGGCGCGGAGGTGGTGGGGCGGCGCAGGCCGGTCTCGGAGACGGGGACGCCGGCGAGGGCGTTGAAGAGCGTGGACTTGCCGCTTCCGGTGGCGCCGGCGAGGGCGATCACGGTGTGCCGGGAGGAGAGCCGCTGGCGGGCGGCGGCCTCGTCGAGGACGCGCCCGGCCTCGGCGAGGGCCTCGCTCTCGACGCGGGTGCGGGAGAGCCCGACGAGCTCGTGGAGGGCGTCGAGGCGGGTGCGGAGGGGGCCGCCGTAGCTGCCGCCGAGGAGCGGCAGCGCATCCTCCTCCGGAACATCCCGCTCCGGATCCTCCACCAGGGCGGCCCTCTCACTCGCCCGCCGGGCGATCAGCCCGTCGTCCCAACTCTCACGACCACGACCACGGCCTCGCTCGTCATCCACCACGTCACTTCTCCTTCTGCAGTACGGAGAGCGCGGCGATGAGCTCCGCCTGCGGCTCGGGGGTCACGTCGAGCCCGTCGAGAGGGGCGAGGCGCCGGTCGCGCTCGGCGTGCAGGACGCGGTCGACGTACGAGAGGACCAGCTCGCCGCCCTTGTCGCGCAGCCGCAGGGCGGCTTGGGCGCCGAGGAGTTCGGCGAGGCGGTCGCCGGCGGCCCGGGTGCGCCGGCCGCCGAGGAGGGAGGCGGCGAGGAGGGCGGCGACGGTCTCGGCGTCGGGGACGGAGGTGCGGGCGGCCCGGGAGGAGCGGGAAGAACGGGAGCCGGAGGGCCGCTCGACGTTCCGCACTTCTTCCTCGGCGAGTTCTTCGAGTACGCGGCGCCAGCGGCGTACCTCCACGCCGGTCCGCTCCCCCGCCTCCCGGTCGCCGCCGGCCCGCGGCGGGCCCAGGGCGTCGGCGGAGGGATCGCGCTGCCAGGCGTCGTGTACGCGCTCCTCGGCGGCGGCCACCGCGCAGTGCAGGAGGGCGGCGAGGGACTCGGCGAGGGCATCGAGGAGTTCGTCGGCGGTGCTGTCGCGGGGGTAGCCGCGCCAGCGGGTGCGGGCGTCCCCGGCGAGGACGGCGCCGCGTCCCAACTGCTGCCGCACGCGCTTGCCCTGCTCGCGGTAGGCGGCCTCGACGGCGCCGCCGAGCCGGACGGCGGAGGCGTACTGGGCGGCGACCGCGCCGGCCAGCTCGGGCAGCCGGCTGTCGAGGGAGTCGATGACCCCGGTGGCGGTCCGGCCGAGGGCCTGCTGGCGGGCGGCGGGGTCCTCGGCCCGGTGGGCGAGCCAGGCGCGCAGCGGGGCGACGGCGCTGTCGGGCAGGAGTCCGCTGCCGCCGTCGGTGGACTCGGGCAGCTCGGGAATGGTGAAGCGGGGCACGTCGCCGAGGCCCGCCTTGTCGAGGAGCGCCTCGTACTGGCGGGAGACCTCGCCGATGACCTGGTGCGGGACGCGGTCGAGGACGGTGACGAGGGTGGCGTCGTACTCCTTCGCGGTACGGAGCAGGTGCCAGGGGACGGCGTCGGCGTACCGCGAGGCGGTGGTGACCATCACCCAGATGTCGGCGGCGCAGATCAACTCGGCGGCGAGGAGGCGGTTCTCGACGACGAGGGAGTCGATGTCGGGCGCGTCGAGCAGGGCGAGCCCCCGGGGCAGGGAGGCGGCGGTCTCGACCCGCAGGGCGTTCTCCTCGGGCGGCTCCTCGGTGGAGTGCTCCTCGTCGGCCTGGGGCAGCCAGACGCGGGTGAGCTGCGGGAGGACGCGCATCCCGGCGAACCAGTGGTGGTCCTCGGGGTGGCAGACGAGCACGGGTGTCCGGGTGGTGGGCCTGAGCACCCCCGACTCACTGACGCGCCGCCCCACAAGGGAGTTGACGAGCGTGGACTTCCCGGCCCCGGTGGAGCCGCCGACGACGGCGAGGAGGGGGGCGTCGGGATCCTTCAGGCGGGGCACCAGATAGTCGTCGAGCTGAGCGAGGAGCTCGGCCCGGGTCTGCCGGGCGCGTGATGCGCCGGGGAGGGGGAGTGGGAGACGCACGGCGGCGACACGGTCGCGCAGGGCGGAGAGTGCGTCGATCAGCTGAGGCCGTTCGTCCAAGGTCACCACATGCGAAGAATGCCCAATTTATGAGTGTTTTTGAAGCGTATAGGCGCCCTGCGCGCCGAGAGAAGGGAAGGGCGACCGGGACCACAGGCATAACGAGTGCACAACACCCGCCCCGAGCGGCGTGAAAACCGCTGCGCAAATCGCACCTGCCTGCGATTATCGTTCCGCTTCACCGAACCTCCACATCGTGCCACGCAGGTGAAGCACCCGGGCCAAGGCGATCGGAGCCCTATCCTTGTCCCGGCAGGCCACACCCCACCCACCAGGGCCTCCAGGCCACACGGCCACCACCCGGCCCCCGTAGCTCAGTGGATAGAGCAGGTGCCTTCTAAGCACTTGGCCGCAGGTTCGAGTCCTGCCGGGGGCGCACGACGGAAGACCCTCCTTCGGGAGGGTCTTTTTGCTGGTCAGAGCAGGTCCAAGGGAAGCGGCGCGAGGCCGGACACGCCTCCTGGTGGGCAGGTGACGTGTCCGGCTGGCTCCGGCTCATCCCGCGTTTCTGCGGGTGGCCACGGTGAATACGCGGTGGAGTTTTCAGACCCCCGCCGCGGCAGGGTCGGGCAGCTCCCCCGCGCCCTCGATCCGCTGCTTCAGGTCGTCGAGCTGTCCATCGATGCACCGGGCGTAGGTGGCAAGGAGGACGGGGACGCTGTTGCCCGCCCACTCGGCCACGGTCGCGGCCGGGACGCCGGCGTTGAGCCAGTTCGTCAGGCAGGTGTGCCGAAGGTCGTAGACGCGACGGCCGAGCGGGGTCCCGAATTCGTAGGGGGTTAGCACTTCCTTTCGGGCCCGCCGCCACGCTCGCCGGATTACGGACCCGGCGAGGTCCCCACCTCTCTCCCCCTGCATCAGGAGGTCGCCGGGCTTCAGTCCCTCCGTCTCGATGTGGGCCCGAAGGATTCGGGTGAGAGCGGGACGGCAGGGCACCGTCCGGGTGTCGTCGACGGCCCGTCCCTTGAGCCCGCGCTGCTCGCGCACCTCCCCCGTGTTCGTCCAGTGCTTGCCGACCTCGGGGTGGGCGGTGTGGAGCAGCAGTTCGCCCCACTGGTCGTCGGCGTCTGCGTCGGGCAGGCGCACGTCTCCGACGTCGATGGCAACGACTTCCTCGGGCCGCGCGCCGGCGTAGTACATCGCGGCGAAGAAGGTATGCAGCCGCCGGCCACCCCTCGGCCGGGCGTAGACCCAGCCGAGCAGCTTCGCGGCCTGCTCCTTGTTGAGCAGCGACCTCTTATCGACGGCCGAGGAGGTCTTGGCCGCGGTGGCGCCGGCGCCCTTCCCCTTCGGGAGCGGATTCTCCTTGAGCACCTTCTTCTTGATCGCGTACTCAAAGAGGACGTTCAGGACCCGCTTGGTCCGCCGTGCCGAACTGGCGGCCACGGGAGTCCCGTCCAGCTTCGTCCCGGCCGCCCGGAGCGCCGTCTCCACGGTGCTCTCGTCCTCCCAGGCCGCCATGGTGAGCGAGTTCCGCTGCAACCACCGCAGGATCACAGCGACCTCCGGCGGGGCCTGGTCCCGTCGGAGGGTGTTGAAGGCGTACTCACGGAGGGCCCGGCGCACGTCAACGCCCTTGAATGCCGTGGGCTGGGACCGGAGCAGGGCGACCGTGATGGGCGTGAGCGCCTTCGCCACGTTCCGCCGGTTGTTCGCCGACGTCCGCGCCCAGAGCTGATCCACGAACTGGATCGCGAAGTCATACCACGTCACGGCGGCCGCCTGGGAGATGTGCGAAACCGGCAGGCCGGTGGAGAGGCTGAACGCCTCTCCCTTCCGCGCCGCGGACACCAACCCGGCACGGAAGGACTCGGCGAGTGCTGCCGTGACGAACGTCTTGCGCTGTTCCCGGCCGTTCAACTCCCAGCGGACGGTGTAGGTGGTCTTCCTCTTGCCCTCGTTGATGCCGGTCTTCCAGAACTTCACGTTGTACGTCGTGTCCATCAAGCGGCGTCCTCGTGCTCGCTCAGCCAGATCTCAAGCTCGACCCGGCGCACGCGGATGGCTCCGTTCGGGAGCTTGATGCAACGGGGGGCGCGCCGCTTCAGGCGCCAGTCGTAGAAGGTGGAGCTGCTAATGCCGAGCTCCTCACAGAGCTCGGGGACGGTGAGCATCTCGCGGGCCTTGGCCATGCCAGCCATCGAGTCCCTCCTCGGGACGAAAAAGTTGGAGTGACATTGCGCAGAGTCGCGACTCATCGCGACTCAAGCGGCTCAGGAAGTCGGGTTGAGGGTGATTCCGGCGTATGTGGCCACCTGGCGGCCGTAGACGTCGCGGGGCCGGGTGCGGTGGAGCTGGGGGACGACGGAGAGCAGGTTGCGGCCGAAGAGCTGCTTGGTCCCGATGGCCTTCACACCGTTGTCCTCGGCCCACTCCCGCCAGGCGGTCCACAGGACGTCCACGGGGACTTCGCGGGCGGGGCCAGTGGCGCAGCGCTCGCGCACGAACGCGGACGTGGGTGAGGCGGTGTCCTGCATCATCGTGACTGCGTCCTGCGAGGACGCGGGCTCGGTGATCCGGCCGATGCGCTCCAAGCGGGCGAGGCCGTCGAGGGCCCAGTTGATGATGCCGGGCATCTCCGCGGCAAGCTTGTCCGTCAGCTCGGTGTCCTCCTTGCCGAGCCAGGAGACAGTCATGTTGAGGACGATGAACCGGCGGGCGATGACACCGGAGGAGTCGCCGAAGTTCGGCAGCTCGTTGGTGAGGACCATGAGCCGGGTCGGCAGCTTCCCGGTCCAGGGCTCGCGGTACTTCCGATCGATGTCGATGGTGTCCTCGCCGGAGATCGTGAGCAGCCGCTCGACGACCTGGCCGCCGTCACCGGACAGGCGGGCGTCGGAGATGACGGCGAGCGGCTTGCCGACGAGGGTGGAAAGCCCGAAGTTCGTGCCGAGGCCGGCGAGCGTGGGTCCGGCAAGGTTCTCCTTGCCGACCAGCTCCTTCAGGATCCGGGCGATCGTGCCCTTCCCGGAGCGGGAGGGACCCTTCATAAGCAGGATCTTCTGCTGGTCGGTCCGCCCGGAGAGTACGTAGCCGAACCACTCCTGAAGGGCCGCGATGGACTCGGGGTCTTCCGGCCAGATCCCCGCCAGGAACGCCTCCCAGGCGGGTGCGGTCGCGGCGGGATCGTAGTCGTACGGGACGGAGACCAAGTTGAAGAAGCCGGGCCCGTGGGGCAGCAGCTTCCGGTCCCGGATCCGCAGCAGCCCGTTGCTACAGGCGACGATGGGGCTCGTGTCGTTGCGGTCGTGCTCGCCGTCGATCCACGACGGCGCGTCCACGTCCGTGGGCAGGAAGGTGATGGCGCTCAGCGCGTCGAGCAGGTTGCTGATCTTCGTCTTCGTCGGCGCCCACTCCCGCACCTCCGGCTCCCCGTTCTTGTCGACGCCGGCAAAGAAGGTGACGTGCTCCAGACGCCGGTAGAGCCCGGCGCGCATCTGCTGCTCGTCGTACTCCCGCCAGCAGGTCCCGGTCCACCGCATCCACGACCCGCGCCAACGCCTCAGACGCTGGTGTCCGTCCTCCGTGTGCCAGTCGGGAACGATCCGGCGGGCGACGGCAAGCGGGTTGGACGGCGAGGGAAGCTCCTCGGACTCGGTCACGCGGCTTCCTTCCCCTCGGTCAGCAGCGGGCAGACGGAGCGGTGGCGGGTGTGGTCGTCGATGAGCGCGGCGGCCTTGCGCTGTCCGAAGGCCACGAGGTCCCGCCCACAGGAGCACCACGAGCGCACCGAGGGCGTCGCGTCCCGTCCCGGCGCGGAGATCCGCAGCAGGGCGACAATCCGGGGATCCTCGGTCGGGTGCGGACCAGAGCTAGAGGGGACGCCTTCGGCGACGGCCTTCGAGGCGCCCACGGCCCGAAGGGGTTGAGGCCGGTCGGCGGGTGTCACGTCGTCGCTCCCAGGACGGCGCCCATGCCGTTGGTGACGGCGCGGCGGGCGTACGGTTCGGGGACGTTGACGGCGACGGCCTCGGCGATGATCTGCTCGCCCATGGCCTCGAGGCCGCAGGGGCCGGGGCACTGGGTGTGCTGGCCGGCGAGGAACCGGGCGACTCCGTACGCGGCCGTTCCGGCGCCCTTGTTGGGGTGGTCTTTGATGCGGGCGAGACCACGATTCAGGCCGGTAAGGACGTAGCGCTCGGTATGGCGACAGCCGGTGGCCACGCTCCGGTCCCAGCGGCCTGAGGCCAGGGAGAAAGAGTCCACCCCCGCGCGGCCCCGAGTGGACTCTTCCCTGTCCACGAGCATGAGGACGACCGGCGGCAGAACGGCGATCGCCCCGACACCGGGGCCGAGCCAACGCGCGTAGGACATCGTGGATTTGATGTCGACCCCGTCGCGAACGTGGTTAACCGAGCGCATGGTGCCGGAGTAGATCCAGTGCTCTCCGCGGTTCGTGGTCACGGTACGGGTCGGCGGCAGGGTGGCGCGGGCCCAGTCGACTGCGTC
This sequence comes from Streptomyces sp. NBC_01255, assembly GCF_036226445.1. NCBI lineage: Bacteria > Bacillati > Actinomycetota > Actinomycetes > Kitasatosporales > Streptomycetaceae > Streptomyces > Streptomyces sp. NBC_01255. The sequence continues at coordinate 5,664,686 of NZ_CP108474.1, read as the reverse complement.
ACCGTCGTCGAGGTCGACCACGGTGACCCCGGCACCTCCCGGGTGGTACCCGACCACCCCCGCGTGGCGCCAGGCGGTAGCCCACGCGGGCGCGGCGAGGACGTGCGGGTCGGTGGTGGCGGCGGCCCAGGCGTGGCACGGGCGCGGGCAGAGGCAGGGCCCGGGGGACTTCATGTTGGGCCGTCCGCCGCACACGTTGTGGGCGCAGTCTGGGCAGTTGCCGAGCGGTCCTTTCCCTACTCGCAGGGGCAGGACCGGTAGCCCGCCGGCCGCCAGGTGCAGGGCGAGGCCGAGTCGGCCGGTCCGGTCTTCTCTCTGGATAGGGATGGCGTGAGTCATGCTGGATGTCTCCAGTTCTCTCTGACAGGGGATGGAGGGCTGGGCGGGCCGAGTCTTTGGCGAGAGGCGGCCCGCCCTAGCCATTGCTAGGTGTTGGTGCAGCGAGGGGCGTTGTCCCCGTATAGGTCGCGGTGATTCAGGTCGTCTCCCTTCGCATTGCTATGGACGGAGTGGGCCCCGGATTCGTTACACCTCGCGCGTCCGCGCGCGTAGGACGGTCTCACCGGTTCCACGGATGCCCCTTTCCGCAGGTCAGGGGCATGTGCCTGGGTCTCGCGGCGAGACCCTTAACTCCTAGTACGTTTTTCCGGCGAATCTGTTACACCTGCGATCCGCAGTGGGGCAGATGGGCAAGGGGCTGGTGAAGCTGGGCTCGCGCGCCCGCGTGCGTAGGGGGGTCCAGAAAGTCCAGAAACTTTGGCGCCGGAGCGCTGCGCGGCCCCGCGTCTCCTCGGAGGTTGCAGGTGCTCGGTGCGGCTAGCGGTGGGTGGTCCAGCGGGACGGGGCCGCCGTGGCCGGGCTACGGCGACCCCGCCCCGTCGGTCACCGCCAGTGCCAGCTCTGGCCGGCGGTGGCCGCGCGGGCGGCGGCGTCGGCGAAGAGGCGGGCGTCGGATCCCCAGTCGCTCGGCATGAGCCGGTGGTCGGCCGCCTTGTACAGGACGGCGGCGATCTGCCGGGCCTCGGCCGGGGGGACGTACTCCTCGTCGCGGAACGTGCCGTCGAACAGGTCGGCGACGACGTCCCAGTCGCGGGAGGTCAGGACGTGGGCAAGGTGCTTGCCGAGGTTGGCCACGGAGGTGGCGGAGCGGCGTTCCTCGCCCCACTGGTTGGAGCCGTGGCTGACGTTGATGCCCATGTCGGTCCCTTTCAGCTGGCGAGTTCGAGGGCGAGGCGGATGTGGCTCTCAGCCCGGGCAAGGTGGAGGTCCCGGTCGGTGCCACGGCTGGCGAGGGCGTCGGTGAGGCGGTAGGCGGCGGTATCGAGGTCGGCGGCCGCGTCCTGGAGGTCCTCCAGGACGGAGTCGCGCAGGGAGTCGGCGGCGTCCTGGACGAGGGCGATGAGGTCGCGCTCGGTGGTGACGGCCGCGGGGTTGCGGGAGGCGCCAATGAGGTCGGCGATCCGGGCGGCGTACTCGGTGGTGAGCTGGGTGAAGGTGGTCATTGGGTCACTCCCGTCAGTGCGGTCCAGAGCCGGTCGTCGCGGCCCCCTGCATGTCGATGACGTGGATCTCGGCGCCGTGCTGCTTCAGCTCGCGCAGCGCCTGCCGGCCGATGCCGCGCCACATACGGGTGGTCTCGTCTCGGCGCAGGTGGAACCCGCCGATCGTGGTGAAGGGGCGGCCGTCGTCCTCGGTGACGACGGTGGCCTGCCTCGGCCAGCCGCGGAGCACGGTGAATCCCTGCTCCTGGAGGCCAAGCAGGCGGCCGAGGAGCGGGCTGCGGTCGTGGATGACGCCGTCGACGCATGCGCGCTGCCTGCCGAACCGGTCGGCGGCGCCGGGCTGGGAGTTGGTGGTGACGAACCCGGCCCGGTTCAGGGCGATGAGGGTCGGGATGAGGTGGCGGGCGCCGCCTTCCTCTTCCTGGCCGAAGGGGCCGTCGTAGCCGGGCCAGGAGGGGATGCGGCCTTCCAGCCACAGCGCCATGGTCTGGCCGAGGTCGGCGATGGTGCGGGTGTCGCGCCAGGAGCTGGTCATGGTCAGTCCTCCGTGACGAACAGAACCGGGTAGTGGTCCAGGTCCTTGAGGCCCTGGACCAGAAGCGGGATGACGGCGGTGGCGTGGGGACCGCGCAGCTCGATGTCCATGCGGGTCCAGCCGATCTGGGCGAGCCGGTCGAGCTCCTGCACCTGCTGGGTGGCGAACGCGCGGATCTCGCGGTCGGGGGCCAGGGCGGGAAGGTTGGCGGTGTCGATGACGATGGCGCCGGGGGCGGATAAGCCGATGCGGACCTCGGCGGCGTTCACGCGGCGTTCCGGCGGGCGTTGTTGGCGGCGGTGCGGATCAGGTGGAGGACCTCGCCCTCCGTGCGGCCGGCCGCGTCGTTCCAGCCGGGGAAGGGCTGGGTGATGCCCCTGCCCGCGAGGACGTCCTGGAGGCGGGCGCCGGCCGCGCGGGCGGTGGTCTCGTCGCCGTAGCCGAGGCGGTAGAGCACGGCCTGGGCACCGAGGATGCAGCGGCGCCCGGACGTGGACCGGAGCGAGCGCTGAGCCCAGCCGTAGCGCTCGATGACCAGGGCGGTGAGCTCCAGGTGCTCGGCGACGGCGATCTGGCGTCCGGCGCCGTGGCGGTGGCGCAGGAGCGGGAAGTTCAGCACCCAGTCCGGGAGGATCCGCAGCGCGCGGGACGGGGCGGTGAGGACGGGTGCGGCCGCGGCCGGGGTGGTGGGGGTGCCGAGGGCTTCGGCGACGAGCTCGGCGGTGGTCTTGGTGACGAGCGGGTGCGCGGTCGTGCGGGTACGGGCGGCGAGGTACCGCTCGATCTCGGCGACCAGGGCGGCCGCGTCGTCGGCCAGCCCGGTGTCGGGCGGGCTTGCGGGCAGGGTGACGGTCGTGGTCATCTCGGGTGTTCCTCCTGTGTGCTTCGCGGTGCGCGGGTGGGGTAGGGGCGCTCCCGGTGCTGTCCAGGCGGGTGGGAGCGCCCCGTTCATGTGCTCGGGGTCAGCGGTTGAGGATGGGGCGGTTGCTCTCCAGGTAGAGGAGCGCCCGGGTGAGCTCGGCGTCGGTGAGACCGGTGTCGAGGAGGATTCGCTTCGTCTTCTTCGCGTCTCCGCCGGCGAGCCGTACGGCTCCGACGGCGATCTGGGCGAGTTCCTGGTCGGTGCGCTGGGTCATGGGTTCTCCTGCGTGCTTCGTCGTGCGCGGATGGGTGGGGTGCTCCCGGTGCTGTCCAGGCGGGTGGGAGCGCCCCGTTCGTGTACTGGGGGTCAGTGGTCGCTGTGCAGGACCTCGGTCCCGCCGCAGTCGCCGCACCGCTCGTCGCACTCCTCCAGGTGGCGGCCGATCAGGACGTCGGAGAGGACGGCGGCTGCCTTCGCGCCCTTGGCTCCGGCGACGCGGACGCCGGTGTTGTGGAGGGCGAACCCGATGCGGTCACCGATGCTCGGCTTGCTCATGGCGTGGCCTTCCTGGGCCGGGTCTGTCCCGACTCCCCGCCCGCCCCCGGGCCGTGGTGGACCCGGGGGCGGACAGGCAGTCGTCGGGCTCAGCGGCGTCCGACGGCCTTGTAGAGCCTGGCCATGTCGGCGGCGGCTTCCTCGGCGTGCTTCTCGGCGACCCTTCGCGCAGCCTGGTGCGCGACGTCGCTGAAGGCGTTGTGCGAGTCCCGGACACCGAGGTTCGGAACGTTCGGCCTCGTGGTGTAGATGTCGCGCTCCCTGGCCAGCAGGCTGGGGACGCTGTCGAAGCCGCCGTGCGAGGGGGACTGCGCCAGGGGGTGTCCGGTGAACGGGGCCTTCTTGTCGGTCACGATCCACTCGCTGTAGGTCCTCGCGGGGCCCCAGTTCCCCGCGTGCTCGTTGATGACGAACAGGTGATCGCCAGGACGAATGTCGCGGAGGAGGTCCTTCCTGCCGCCGCGGGTCGCGCGGTAGTGGTCCTTGAGCGCCATGGGGTGGTCCTTCCGGATCGGTGTGGTGCCGGGTGGAGTGGGGCGCCCCGGGTGCTGTCCAGGCGGGCGGGGCGCCCCGGTTCGTGCAGAGGTCAGTACCTGTTTCTGAGCCCCGGGTGATTGATCAGCGCTGCTTGCCGTCGGTGCTGACCCGGGAGCCCTCGACCTTGCCGCCGGGAACCTCGGCCAGGGCGACCTTCTCGGCGGCGGCGCGGACCTCCGAGGCGGACATGCCGACCGGGCCGGACGTGTCGTGGTAGATGGTGACCAGGTCGCCGGCCTCGGTCCGGACGTGGACCTCGGCGTTGTAGTACTGGGTGCTCATGGGCTGTTCCCTCCTGGTGGGCCCGGCCTGGCCGGTCGGCACGGCCGGAAGGTGTCGGGGGCGATTCCGTTCACCGAACGGGGTGTCGGGTTTGTGGCGGTCTGCGGGGTGGTCGAGAGGGTGGTCACCCCCCGGTCGGTGCCTGTTTTGGCCCGGTTTGCCACCTGGTCGCAAGGGTGGCCAGGGTGGTCTGTCGACCGGTTCGGACTCTCTTCGACCGGGGGGCATTCCGGGGTGATTCGGGCATCGACCGGGAGTCGACCACCCTCGCGACCGGGTGGTTTGTGCCTATTTGCCGGTGTGGGCGTCGGCGATCTGCTCGCGGAGGTAGCCGTTGGGGTTGGCCATGCCGTCTATGCGGCCGAGCTTGCGGGTGGTGCCGGCCCCGGCGTCGCGCAGCCGGGCCTGGAGCTGGGCGCCGGTCAGCTCGCCGTACTGGTCGGGGCGGTGGGCGGCGAGGAGTTCGACCAGACGCTCGGTGCGGGCCCGGTCGACGCCGGCGGTGTCGAGGACGGCGAGGCAGTCGGTGAGCAGGCTGGTGACGGCGGCCTTCGCCGCGTCCTTCGCCCCGTACTCCAGCGCGTCGCCGGTGAGGGTGCCGGCCTCGATGCGGAGCTGGCGGCCGCGCAGGCAGACCTCCTTGAACTGCGGGAGGTCGATGACGTCGGCCTTGACGGTGAGGTGCCCTTCCTCGCCGCCCTGGTCCAGGACGACGACGCCCTTGGAGTCCTCGGTCAGCAGGTGCGGGGCCGCGCCATTGGCGACGGCGTCGTCGCCGAGGACCATCTTGGCGCTGCGGTCGCCCTTGACCCGGTACGAGGCCCGCTTCGCGCAGACCTCGCGGAGCTTGGTCGGCACGGAGTCGGCGTCCGGGCGCTGGGTGATGAACACGCCCATGCCGCCGACGAAGCGGGTCACGCGCACGAAGCGGGCGAACCCTTCGACCATGAGGTCCCGGCCGGAGCGGGTCTTGGTCCGACCTCCCTCGGTGGCGTCGTCCTCAATGGCGACCTGGACGAGCGCGGCGCCGTCCAGGAGCTCCTGGAGCTCGTCGACGACCAGGAGCACCGGGCCCATGCCGTTCGCGGCGAGCTCGGGGGTGATCTTCCCTTCGGGGGCGGCCTCGGGGTCGGTCTCGTAGAGGCGGTCGAGCTCGGTGCCCCGGTCCTGCATCTCGCCGATGGTGCCGTTCACGACGTCGAGGACCTCCCGGATGATTTCCGGGGTGGCGCCCGCGATCCAGCGGTGGGCGAGGTGCTTGGCCGGGGACCAGTCGGGGCCGGTCTTGCCGGTGATGACGATGACGCGGACGGTCGGGTCGAGCGCGGCCGCCGCGGCGACGAGTCGGGCGAAGTAGCTCTTGCCGTAGCCCATGAGGCCGCCGATCAGCAGCGAGGACCACAGCAGGTGCATGGTGTGCCGGTCCCCGCGGGCGTCCGGACCGAGCGGGATGCCCTGCTCCCAGAAGTTCCAGACCTGCGCCTCGATCAGCGCGGACGGGACCTTCCCCGTGCCGTAGGGGTTGTCGGCGTTGGCGACCCACAGGACGAACCGGCCGTCGTGCCCGTCGCTGGAGGTATCGGCGGAGATCTGGATGCGGGACTTCTTGATCCGCAGTGCGGAAGCCAGCTCCTCCACCTTGGCCACGGCGGCCGAGGCCTTGATGCCCCTCGGAAGTTCGACGGTCGCGGTCCAGCCGGGGCCGGCGGGCTCGATGACCCCGGCGAGGTGGGTCTCGTCGCGCTGGGCCTCGGAGATGATCCCGGCCTTGACGAGCGCGGTGACGAGATCGGCCTCGCCCTGGACCCGGCCCGCGTCGCGCTTCACGAGCGAGACCCGGGACATGTCCGCGAGCGTCTGCGGCAGAAACGTCGGCGGTACCGCCTCACCAGACGCCTGCCCCGGAACGGCCACCGGGCCGCCCGCGGGGAGCTGGTCGGTGGAGAACGGGCGGGCGAGGTAGAACCAGCCGACCGGCAGCGCGGCGAGACCGGCCAGGCCGAGGGCGGGCTCGACCGCGAGACCATTGGCGAAGAGCAGGCCGCCCGCGGCGAGGCCGCCGAGGCGGGTGGCCTTCTTCGCCCACCGGGCCCGGATCAGGTCCTTGCCCGAGACCTTCATCAGGTCGGCGTCGGCCTCCTGCCGGAGCATGAGCTGCGACTCGGCCACCATCAGCCGGTCCTGCAGGCCCGGCGCCTCGTACTCGGTCGCCGTACGGAGCTGGGTCCGCAGGGCCTTGACTCGGGCGGCGAGCTCGCGGTCGCCCTCGGCGCTGACCCGCCGGCGCTTGCGCTCGATCTCGATGGCGAGCTCGGCGTCGGCGACGTCCTTCGTGGTGGCCCACTCCGCGCTGCGGCGCACGACGTTGGCCTTCTGCCGGTCGAAGCCGACTTTGGCCTTCTCCTTCGCCCGCTCGATCCGGCCAGGCTCCTCGACGATCTCCGCGTCGATGATGTCCTCGTCCTCACGGTCGGGGCGCATCTCCAGTGCCATCAGGGGTTCCTCCCTCCAGGGTGGGCGGGGCGCGGGGCCCCGCCCTGCGATGTGGTGGTCAGTTCCAGCGGGTGGACTTCGCCTCCCACGCGTCCTGCTTGGTCTCGAAGTCGGCGTGGATCGGGGCGCCGCTCTTGCACGGGTCGCCCTTCTGGCAGGCCGGGCAGGAGCCGAGGTGCTTGGTCGACTCCTCGAAGGCCCGCATGTAGGCGATGAACTCGGGGTCGGTGATCTCCCGGCCCATCACAGGGACCCGAGGACCTGGCCGACGGCGGCGAGCGCGGAGCCGCCGATCGTCAGGACCATCGGGCCGACGAAGGTGGAGCCGAGGGTGATTCCGAAAGCTCCGCAGACCCCGGCCCAGGCCTTGGACACCTTGCCGTTCTTGATGCCGAAGAACAGGACGATCCCCAGGACGAGCATCAGGACGATGCCGACCGCGACCGCGCCGGTCCCGGCGGCGGCCTGGGGCTGGAGCTGCGGGGTGGCGCCGGGCTGGAGCTGCGGCGCGGCCCCCGACTGCGGGGCGCCGGCCGCGAGGTCGGCGACCGTGACCGTGTGGGCGGCGTTCGCCCGGTAGGAGGCGGTGTCCAGACCGGTCACGGTCATGGTGCGGCCGTCGGGCAGGGAGACCGGGGTGCCGGTGGCGCGGGTGACGGCCTGGTCGACGATCGCGGTCGCCTGCTCGGGCGTCTCGGCGGTCGCGGTGGTGGCGGTGGACAGGACGGCGACGGCGGCGGCGCCGGTCAGCGCGAGCGAGCGGATGATGCGGGGCATGGCTGTCTCCTCGAACGTCATGCAGGGGTGGGTGAAGGGCGCTCAGTCCTGAGCGGGGCGGAGCTGTTCCAGCGACATCTGCCGCCGGGCGATCGGCGCGTAGGTGGTGGTGCCGGGGCGGCGCACGGGAGGCGTCCCGCCGTTCTTCTTCCGGCCGTCCTCGCCAGGCTCCGAAGCAGCCTTGGAGGGTTTGTCACTATCTGGGCCCATTTGGGAATCGACCTGCGGGTTTTCGCCCTTCTCCAGGCCGTCCAGCGGGCCGTTCTGGGCGAGGCGTACGGAGCGGCGGGCGAGGCGCTTCGCGGAGATGATGGCGGCGGTCGAACCGACCTCCGCACCATGCAGCTCGTCCCACGCACGGCGGTAGGTCTTCTCGCTCGGGACCAGCTCCCCGAGCGCGGCCGCCAGATACAGCGCCCGCTCCCACACGTCCTCGTCGCTGCTGCGGCGCATCGCGTTGACCTTCGCGACGCGGGCCTTCTCCGCCCTCGCCGCCCGCTTCTCCGTGCGGCGCTGGGCGAGGGTCTTGCGGCCCTCGCGCTGGGCGATCCGGCCGTGCTCGTGCAGGTCCCAGATCGCCGGACCGATCACGGAGCACAACGCCCCGCCGATCCCCGTCGCGATCCCGTAAGTCTCCGAACCATGGGCGAAGTTGATGCCCGCGGCGACGAGCGCCTGGAGCAGCGCGCCAAGCCGGTAGTGCCAGGGCGGACGGCCGTCGTCGATCGCGGCCTCCGCACCCTTCAGCAGAGCCCAGGCCACGCCCTCCAGGACGAGCGGGGCGGCGACGAGGAACCAGGCGTTCGGGTCCCAGAACGCCAGGACCTGGAGCGGCAGGGAAACGACCACGCAGACGGCCGCGATCGCGAGTGCCGACTTCCGCCACGTCTCGGCGGACTTCTTCGCCTTCGCCTTTGCCGCGGCCTCGGTCCGGCGCTGCTCCTCGCGCTGGCGCCGCTCGTCCTCGGCGGCCTCCAGCTCGCGGGCGATCTCTTTCTGCGCCTTCGCCTCCGCCTTGTCGGCGGCGAGCTGCTGGCGGCGGCGCTCGGCCTCGTTGCGGATCCGCGCGGCCTCGGCCTCCGCCTGCGCCTTCTCCGCGCGGGCCAGACCCTCGGCGTACGTATCACCCTCGGGAGGGCGGAGTTCGGTGACCGTCACCGGGCACCTCCCTGGAGGTGCGCCGCGATCTCGGCCGGGGTCGCGTCCGGGTTGGCCTGCGCGAACGCGAGAGCCTTCGGCAGTGCGTTGAAGATGTCCTTCACGTCGTCGCAGGCGTTGAGGTACCGCTCGATCTGCTGCGGCGTCCAGGTGGACGGGTCGCCGTAGGCCTCGCTGAACTGACCGGGCAGGCGCTTCATGCCGCCACCCCCAGTGCGGACAACACCTGTCCGAGCGTCACCAGGACGGGGGTGTCCTCCTCGACCACCTCGTTTTCGGCGGCCGCGAAGGCCGGCACGTCGGAGTCGAGGATCTCGATCGGCTCCTCGATTTCACCCAGGCCCTCGTCGAGCTGGCGGCGGATCATGTACTTCACACCCGAGAGCGACTCCGCCTTGCTCTTCGACGGCATGAAGAGCGCCACCTCGAAGGCGTGCTGAACGATGTCCTCCGCCCGCTGCCAGTCGCCACCCAGCTCGGCGAAGACCTCGCGGGTCAGGCGGGCGGAGTGGACGGCGAAAACGGCGGCGAGCAACGGGTCGGACGAATCGGCGTACATCTCAGCGGTACCGTCAGACATGGGTCGTACTTCCTCTCTGTGGGACGGCCCGAACCGAGGCCTCGGGGCTGCAACCCCGGGGCCTCCCGCCGTCAGAACCAGGAATCTCCGGCTCCCCTCAACCCCGCCCGTACGGCGCCCCGCGATCGGGGCCCGGACAGGCGGAGGAGGCAACCGGCCGCAGCAACCGCTGCGCGGGTGACCTGACATCCGCGAATCACCGGCTAGCCCGGTGCGCCGAAACGGCGGCGGATCAGGAGGACTCAGCGGGCGTGACCGTCATGCCGGTCCAGCATTGATCGGCGCCCGTGGACTTCGTTGGTACACATCAACCTCCCGAACAGCGGGGTGGGACGTGTTGCTCAGACCTCCGATACGCGTGGTGCCCCTCGCCCCGAGGAGGTCTGGTTCTCGGGGGGTGATCAGGGCAGGTGCCACGCGGGTCTTTAGAGCCGATGGCGTGTCCCCCTACGGGGTGTGGGGCCCGGTTGTGACGCGGGCCCGGTCTCAGTCGGCTGATCTCCACTCGCCACCGGCCGGAGCTGTCACGGCCGTCGTGCTGCGGTGGATCACTCTGTTCAGTTCTCAAGCAACAGGCGCTTCCTTCGTACTCACCCTTGCGGGCTTTCCTCGGGGCTACGCACCCCCTGACCTGCGCTATTAGGCACAGCTCACCCGCTCAAGCCTGACTTACCTGGCTAGCCCGGTGGGCACGAGAACAACGTAGCCAGCCTGGATAGCCACGTCAATACATGGCTATCCAGGCTGTCCAAATAGTCATGTTGGCCGTAGCATCGAGGGCATGACCTTCGTGCTTGAGCCTCTGGATCCGGACGACGACCGACCGCCGTACGAGCAGGTGGCCCGCAGTCTCGGCGCGGCGATCCGCACCAGGAAGCTGGGCCCCGGGGAGAAGCTGCCGTCGCACGCGAAGCTGACGGAGCACTATGGGTTCGCCCGCGCCACGATCCAGCGCGCGATTCGGGACCTGGAGGACGAAGGCCTGGTCGTCTCACGCAAGGGCAGTGGGGTCTTCGTCCGGAGCCGAACAGAGCGGCCGGCGGGTCTGCGGCCCTACGTCGAGCAGGCCTTTGCCAGCCGACACGTGACCATCGACTTCGCCGGGTTCTCCAGCGAGACCCTGCACGGTGCCCTGCAAGAGCCGCTCGACAAGATTCGCACCGGGCGACTCACCCCGTCGAGCATCCGGATCCGGATCCTCGTTCCCGACATGGGCGTTCCTCAGGCCGCGCCCGTACGTCGTGAGGACTGTGCAGACGATCCGCGACTGCGGTCGCGCATGCACGACATCATGATCGGCTACACACGCAGCATCGCGGACTCGATCAGCGAGCTTGAGCACCTCGGCCTTGTGCAGGAGGGCAGCGTGAGCGTGCGGGTCCACAGCGGCACGCAGTTCTTCAAGCTCTACGTGATCAACAAGGCCGACGCGTTCTTCGGCTACTACCCGATCCGGCCGAACAAGGTGATCGCGCAGGGGGAAGCCATCGAGATCTACGACCTCGTGGGCAAGGACACGATCCTGTTCCACCACTCCGTGAACGAGGGTGACTCGTCCAGTGGCGCTCAGCAGGTGGAGCAGGCGCAGATGTGGTTCGACAGCGTGTGGGAGACGATCGGAAGGGACTACGACTCGGATGCCCTCTGACAACCTGGCTGGCCTGCTGGCCGACTGCGACGCCATCCTCTTCGACTTCGACGGCCCCATCTGCCACGTCTTCCGAGGACTCCCTGCCCCCGGCGTGGCCCACGAACTCGCGGACGTGCTGGCCGGACTGGTCCCGGAGTTGGAGCGCCCTGCGCGTACGACGGACGACCCGATGGAGGTACACCGACTTTCAGCGCAGGGCGGAGAGGCCGCCCTCGCGGCTGTAGAGGCGGCTCTGACCCAGGCGGAAGTCAGGGCGGTCGGAGTAGCCGGGCCGCCCATTGAGGGCGCCGCTGAGGCCATGAAGGCGGCGCGAGAGTCGGGGCGACGCGTGGCTATCGTGAGCAACAACTCGGCCGAGTGCGTCCGCGCCTACCTGTCGTCGAACGGTCTCCTCGGCATGGTCGATGGGGTGGTCGGCCGTCCCGTGCTGAGGCCGGACCTCATGAAGCCTTCACCGCACCCCGTGCTCGAAGCAGCCTCGCTGCTGGGGGCCGCTCCAGAGCGGACCGTCCTGATCGGGGACTCTGTGACCGACATCGAAGCGGCCCGAGCTGCGACGTCCAAAAGCATCGGTTTTGCCAACAAGCCAGCGAAGGAGCTGCCACTGACGGACGCCGGTGCGGACGTGGTCGTTCTCGGGATGACCAGCGTTGCGCAGGCCCTGCTGGAGCTGACCGAACACAGGCCATAGGGGTGGCGTTCCCTGGCGCCTCTGGATCGTCCGCAGCGATGAAGGAAAGGATTGAGCCATCATGGGTCGGCCGTTATCGCATCACAAAAAAGCACACGAAACTCGAATCACAAGAAAGGCACTGCTCATCGCGCACTCAGCACCCTGACGCAGAGCGCCGGAACGTGCACTTCTTGGTGGCTACTTCTCTCCCGTTCGCTACGGTTTCGAGCACCTTGCGGCCGACCAAACCCTGAATGACTGGTATGGTGCGGGGGCCCCAGCATGCTGACCGGTTACTCCTGTTCATGGAATAGCAAGGTGGACAATGGGAATGATGGATTCTCGCGCGCGAGCGCTCCTTATCGCCCTGTCTGTCGGAACTGTGTGCATCGCTACCTCGACAGCTCCAGCCAACGCACAGATCCCCAGCGGCTCGGCGCACCAGTTATCCATCCACCGCACCAGCAGTGTGTTGTATCGATTCCCTGACGGGTCCACGCAAGTCGTCTCCTCAATTGTCGCGACGGCGTTGGATAGGTCATTCAATGGCAGTAGCGTCAGTGCCGCATACTCTGGCTCTGGACTTTCGGTTCCGGGAATTCCGACAAGCCTGACAGGCCTGAGAACTGGCGATGTGGCCGTTTGGCGATACATTTCGACACTCGTAGTCGTGAAAAGTGGCACCGTAAATATAATCGTCAGCGGAGTTCTGAGACCCTTCAGTAGCGGCACCTATAGCGGATTCGCAGGATTTCATCATCCTGCATAAGCGAGCGGGGCGGGATCACCCTCGCTTGGCCCGGTCGTGACGACGACGCGCTCGCGTGATGTCCTGCTGGCGCCAGTGTCACTTCGATGTCGTCGCTCCATGAACAGACCTCCACCCAGGACAGGTAGCCGCCCTAGGTGAAGACCAGGGCACTCGTCGGCTTCGGCGACGAGCTGCGCTTCGGCCGCCACGACCGTGCTGGGGCCTCAATCTCCGGCGCCGCGGTCGGCTGCCAGGCCAAAGTCGGCTCGGCCTGCTCGATGGCGGCCGGCGCCCTCGCGAGGCCTTTGGCGGCACCTCTGAGCAGGTCGAGAACGCCGTCGAGATCGGCATGGAGCACAACCTCGGCGTTTGGCGGGGGTCAAGGCTGTCACGGTGCGAGTCTGGCCACGCGTGGCGACGACAGAAGGTATCCGTCAACACTGCTCCCCCTCACGCCGCTTGCCTGTCGAGGACGGCGAACGCACCGGGCCAAATTGCGAGTTGAGCGGGAAGACATCGTGCAAGATGGGCGGGTGAGTCCGGCCGGTCATCGCAGGGGGAGACGACGTGGCAACCTCGAAGCCCAGTCGAGTGCTGATCGACCAGACGATGCTGTGTGAGGCAGCGCGGCTCCTGTTGGGCGCTGACGCGCCCGAGATGGAGATGGGGATGCGTCTGCCGCTGGCGAGGACGCCTGACACGGCCGAGCGTCTGGTCCACTTGGCGACGCTGCTTGACGCGCTGCTGCTCTACGACGAGCTCTACGTCCTCGACGCGCAGCTTCCACACGACGCCGACACACTGCCCCTGCGACAAGTCCTGCTCGACCGTCGCATCCTCCGACCTGTCGACACCCACGCTCTCTCAGCGAACATCGCAGACGAACTCACCGGGTTCCTGCGCGACGCGGAAACCTTCCAGGAGCCCTGGAACCCACACGAACTCGCGTCCGGAGAAGACGTGGCCAACAGTGTCCGCCTCCTGCTCGCCCACCCGGACGAGTCCGGAGAATCCACGAATCCTCGTGGCCGGGGGATCGCTTCGCTCATGCGCGGCGAGGTGGAGGGTAATCTCTCCGCCGGCTGCATCCGGTCCTCGCGCCCCGAGCTCCAGTCCGATCCGTTGCGCACGCTCGGCTGGACCATGCTCAACAATATCGGCTACTTCCACAGCGGCGCGATATACGGAGGCGTTTCGCAGCTGCGCACCTTCGCCTACTGGCGCGTCTCCGCCCATCTCCGCATTCCGTTCCTGCCGTCCCTCCACCGGCTACCGGCCTACCACCTCATCACGGATCACGTGCGCCGCACCGTCCAGGACCGCGTCTACGAGGTCGTCGCCGACTCCTTCCGTACGACCGTGGACGAGGTGTACGAGGACGAGAACCCGGCCCCGCTGTACCTGCCGCCCGCGCTGGCTCTCTTCCTCAACCACCTCCGCGCACACGGCGACATCGCCATGGCCGTGGACGACTTGCGCCACCAGCACCGCAAACTCCGTCGGGCCTTGGCCGAGCTCCAGCAGTCTCTTGAGTCCGGCTCGACCCTGGGCGACGCCAAGGCCGCCCGTCATCGACTCAACGCGGCTCTGGACGCCCTGCGCGGCGACCTCGACCCGCACGACCAAGCCGCGGCCGGCACGGTGGACCAGCTCATCGACATCGTGCCCGGCGTGGTCAACGCGGCCGCCAATCCGCTCGACGTGGGCGGCTACGCCGAGGCGCTGGTCGCCCGTCCGGCCGAGTTGATCCGCTCCTGGTGGCTGCGGCGCCCCGTTCGGTCCGCCATCAGACTGAGCTCTCGGCTGGACAACCTGAGTCGATACCATCGCCTCCTCGGGGAAGCCACGGGCCAGCATGTCGACCCGGGCGATTTCGAGCACCTACGCCAGGAATACGGTGCCGCCCTGACCCTCTACGGTGGGGACAGTCGGCTTCCCGCCGCGACTCCGATTCCCTCCGCGACTCCGAGTCCGACGGCAGAACCTCCGGAAGAGGAAGCCCCGCCTTGGTTCGCCTAGGTCGTGTCCGATGGGTCGCGTGACGCTCCTGCTGGGGACTCCTTCCGTGGGGCATGGGGCGGGGAGATCCTTCGGGTGAAGAGTGGGCTCGTCTGGAGCCGCACTTGCGGTTGAGACTTCGAACACCTCCCCAACGGCACGGGGCCTTGTGCGTTGCGGCCCTCACCTCAACCTCACCGGCGTCACCCGATCAGTGGCCACTCTGGAAACGCTCAGTGATCGGGGCGGCTCATGTCCTCCCACCGGACTTCTCCGCGGCGCGGTCCCGGCAGCTCAATCCCGCGCAGCGGATCATCCTCGGGATGGTGGAAGACGCAGTCGCGCGCCCACTGGACAGTCGCATTGTTAAATGAGCGGGCAAGCAGTGCGTTCCCCGAAACGATGCGGTCAGCCTGAGGGCTAGTACCAGGTGGGCCGATGAACAACCCTGCGCGGCGGGCCAGCGGGAAGTAGAGGCCGCCGGGCGACATAAGGCCGGCGGCAGTTCGTAGCGTGGCGTTCTCGTCGGGTAGTACCACGACTGGGACGTCAGATGTGGCGAGCGCCTTCAGTTTGAAGTCGACGATAGTCCAGGACCGATTGCACAGCGTTCCTGCCCCTTCGGGCAAGGCATCGCCCACCATCGAGGCACCGTGCATCAGCGGAATGTCCAAGTCTTCGAACTCCACCGGCGTCAAGCCAAAGACGTCGGGCAGCTGTGCGACCAAGCTCTCGAATTGGTCCCGCGCCACCGGCACACGAAGGAACTGGAACGCGATGAACATAGCGAGGGTCAGCCGCTCGTCGGCCGGAAGGGGCCACACGCGCTTCTGCGGGTTGATCAGTCTGAGCAGGGGCTGCGCCGCGTGCCCTTCAATCTTGGTGGCCATCTCCTCGACGTACAGGGTCTCTTCACCACCGACGGTAAAGCGGTGGAAGTGATTCTCCGCTGCGATGGTGTTGATCCGGGCTGCATACGAGGTTTGCTGCTCAAGCCGCACGACCTGCGCTCGGTTGTCCGCGTCCGCGAAGTTCCGCAGGTACATCTGCGGAACGTAGTGGTGCTTCTTGGGCTTGCTCACCGGCACATGGTGACACCCATGTTGCGGCTCGGCGACCGAAATCTCCGCAGTACCGTCGTCGCTCCGTCGAGGCTGGTCCCGGCGCCGCCGCCGGGACCACTCTGACGGCAGCCTGTGACGGCAACGCCGGTGCACCTGAGGGGCAAGACACGCCCTCCGACGCATGTCGTAACGCTTGAGACGCCATTGGTGGCCGTTGTCCACCAATGGCCACCGCTTAAGAGACGTTCTCCGTGCAGCTTTCGGGTCGTGTCAACTGAGGGCGCCTGGAAGCCACTTCCTGCACAACAAGAAGCGATCGACCTTCTCGGACCTCAAGACAGTGTCGAGCTGAGTCAGGCATGCGAAGCGCAAGGCCTGGGGAGGGTGCCCAGCGGGGCAACCGTGTCTAGTTCAGGAGGGGCCTTGTCGAAGGACCGTGCGGATTTGGAGCACGAGGAACAGATTGTCTGGACCGAGGACGTGGGTGGCTTCGACTACGTGCGCCAGACCGTAGCTCGCTTGTCCACGACCCGGCGGAAGCCGGTGGGGTGGCACGGGACGGGCCGGCGGGTGGGCTACTCCGTGCTCAAGTCGGATGCCCCGAGCGGAGACACGACTGGCAGGTTCGTCCGCCGGGTGTTCTGGGTGAAGGACTACGACCGATCCGAGCAGCCCGACGGTACGTACAAGACGTCCGCACCCAGTGAGGCCGTCGACCCGCGGACGGTCGCGCCGGGAGTCTGGGGCGAGCTGACCGAGCGCGCCTGGGGCGGCCCGCTGCCCGGCTGAACGGGCATCCGGGGCGGACCACCACGATGACGGCTGCCGGTGCAGTCGAGAAGAGACCACCGCCGCGCGCGGTGGTCTCTTCTGCGTTGCGGGCTGAGTCGCGATCTGAGGCGCGATGAGTCGCGATGCCCTCCTTGGGGGCACCCCCTCTGACCTGCACTGAGACGCGATGAGTCGCTTGAGTCACGATAATTCAGAAACTAGATTGAACATGCTCTACCAGCGCCCGGAATCAAGCCCTCCGGTGGATGCGCGGGGAAGGCTCCGGGAGAGCGCATGAGAGAGCAACGAAGTCCCTGGTCAGCGGCCTAGGGTCGCTGCTGCGGCCAAGTCCCTTCTAAGCACTTGGCCGCAGGTTCGAGTCCTGCCGGGGGCGCACGACGAAAGACCCTCCTTCGGGAGGGTCTTTTCGCTGTTCAGCGTGGGTGTCGCGGTCGGCGGCGGGTCACCACTGGGCGACGAGTGGCGTGTCCGGTCCGTGCTCCCGCCAGGCTTCGGTGAGGCGGACGAGGCGGGCGGGGGCGGCGATGCCGCGCACGGTTGCGATCCTGCCGCCCGCGATGTCGAACGTCACGGCGCCGATGACCCGGTCGGCGAGGACGAACAGGATGGCGGGGGCGCCGTTGACGACCGCGTAGTGGATGGCCGGTGTGCCGCCGGCCAGTCGCCGCTTCGCCGGTGTGGGCTTGAAGCCGGCCCGTACGACAGCGGCGATGCGCTGCGGAGTGTCGAACCGCAGCAGCTTCTCGGCCGTGCCGCCTGCGCCGTCCGAGATCGCGGTCGCGTCGTCGGTGAGCAGTGCCACCAGCCGCTCGGTGCGACCCGAGGCGGCGGCGGCGAGGAACTCCTCGACGATCCTGCGGGCGGATGCCGGGTCGACTTCGCCGTCGCCGCGGCGCGCGGCGGTGATGCGGCGCCGGGCCCGGTGGAGGTGCTGCTGGCTTGCGGATTCGGTGATGTCGAGGATCTCGGCGATCTCGGCGTGACCGTAGGAGAACGCCTCGCGCAGGACGTAGACGGCCCGCTCGTGGGGGGACAGGCGCTCCATGAGCGTCAGCAGGGCCAGGGAGACCGATTCGCGCTGCACGAACGTGTCGGCCGGGCCGAGCAGCACATCGCCGTCGAGGAGCGGTTCGGGCATCCAGGCGCCGGCGGTGCGTTCGCGGCGGGCCTGTGCCGAGCGGAGCCGGTCCAGGCACAGGTTGGTGACGACCTTGGTCAGCCACGCCTCCGGCACCTTGATGCGCTGCCGGTCCGCGGCCTGCCAGTGCAGGAACGCGTCCTGCACCGCGTCTTCGGCGTCGGTGGCGGAGCCCAGCAGCCGGTACGCAAGCGAGGCCAGCCTGTTCCGGCTCGCCTCGAACCGGCCGGTGTCGAAGCGATCGATGGCGGAGCTGTCCATGCGGACCACCCTAAGTGGTGTGGCGGAAGGCTCGCCTCGGGGCATTCGCCCTGCGGGGGTGGGGTGTTGCGCGCCGGGTCGGTGGGCGAGGAGGGGGTCAGACCGTCGCGTGCGCGGTCGGCTGCGCGGCCGCGTCTTCGACGGTGGCGGTAGGGGCGTCGGCGGCCGGTCCGGCGCCGCGCGGGTCGTCGGCCGGCAGTGGGGCGAGGTCGCGGGCGGCGACCGCGGCGTCGAGTGGCTCAAGATCGCGACGCCGCGACCCGGCGGCTACGCGACCGCCTTCTCGGCGGCGGACGTCTTCGGCGCGGCGGCCAGGTGGTGCTTGCGCTTGGGCAGGCCGAAGGTCGGGTGCGCGGTGGCCCACAGCGACATCCTGACGATGCCCGCCTTGATCCGGGCCGCCTTCCGGCCGCCCATGAACTTCGGCTTCGCCTGTCCTTCGTCGTCGACCAACTGCAGGATGCCGTCCTGCCGCCCGAGGCTGATGTGGTTGCCCGGGTACTCCAGCCTGGTGTTCGCGATCTTGCCGCCGGTCAGGCGTCCGACGATCGCGTCCACGGCCTGCCGGCCGGTGTAGCCGGCCGAGGCGCACGACATCGGCAGCGGTCGGCCGTTTTCGCCGATGACGTAGCCGCTGTCGCCGACGGCGTAGACGTCGGGGTGCGAGACCGACCGCATGGTGCGATCGACCACGATCCGACCGTTCTCGGTGACCTCGAGCCCGCCGGCGGCGGCGATGGAGCTGACCGTGAACCCGGCCGTCCATACCGTCGCGTCGGCCGCCAGAGCGGTGCCGTCGGCGCACAGCACCCGCGTCGCTTCGACGGCTTCGACACTGGTGTGCTCCAGGACGGTGACGCCCAGCCGGTCGCAGGCCTGGCGCAGGTGGCCGCGGGCTCCGGCGGAGAGGTGGGCGCCCAGCTCTCCGCGGGCGACCAGCGCCACCGACAGACCGGGGCGGGATTCGGCGATCTCGGTGGCGGTCTCGATGCCGGTCAACCCGTCGCCGACGACCAGCACGTTCACGCCTTCGCCCCGCTTCTCCAGGCCGTCCAGACGCTCGCGCAGGCGCAGCGCGGAGGGCCGGGCGGCGACGTCGAAGGCGTGCTCGGCCACGCCGGGGACGCCGCGGTCGTCCCCGTGGCTGCCGAGCGCGTAGACAAGCGTGTCGTAGGCGAGTTCGCCGCCGCCGTCGGCGTCGGCCACGGCGACGATCCGGCGCTCGGGGTCGACGGCCGTGACACGGGCCAGGCGCAGCCGTACCCCCGTGCCGGCGAAGACGTCGGTGAGCGGGGGAGCCTCGATCTCCTGGCCGGCCGCGAGCTGGTGCAGCCGCAGCCGCTGAACGAAGTCCGGCTCGGCGTTGACCACGGTGACCTCGGTGCCCTCCGGGGACAGCCGACGGGCCAGGGTCCCGGCCGCGTAGGCCCCGGCATAGCCGGCGCCGAGGACGACGATGCGGTGCTTCATGATGGTGCTCCTGTCGGTTCGCTTGGCTCTCGGTGACTTGAGCGGGACAGCGCCCCGATTCCTGACACGCGCCACGCGTGACGTGGGTCACATTCGTCGCGGGTGGTTCGAGCGACCTGAAGTCGGCCCGGGTCATCAGCGGGTAGACGCCGGCGAGTGACGGCGGGCCCGTACGAGCGACTGCCGAGCGCTTGGCCACACCGCGGAGGAGAGATCATCATGTGGGGATGCCTGAGAACCCATCCTCTGCAGCACCGGCCGCAGTCCGGCTCCCCCGGTACACGAAAGCGGATCAGGACGAGATTCTCGGCGGCGGCGACGACCCCTTCGGCGTCGCCGCGGCCGGCTTGACCTGGCTGCCCAAGGAAGAGCACTTCGGTGTCAGGTACGGCGAGCGGCTTGTGGCCCACGCCGGACTGCTACGGCTGCCTGTTGCGATCGGTGGCGCCGAGACGGAGGTGGTGGGCGTCGGCGGAGTGGCCGTCGCACCCGACATGCGCGGTCATGGCCTGGCTCGGCTCGTCGTCGCAGCGGCACTCGACCACGCGCGCACGATGGGCCCTCGGCACGCGCTCCTGTTCTGCCGGCCTCCCCTCGTGCCGCTGTACCAGCGCCTCGGGTGGCAGCCGCTCGACCAGGACGTACTCGTCGAACAGCCCGAGACCCGCGTGGTGACCATGCCGCTGCGGACCATGGTGACGCCCCTGCGCGACGACGCGTACTGGCCCGCGGAGCCGGTGCGACTCCTCTCCCTCCCGATGTGATGGACGCGATCGCCGTCACGGCACGGAGAGGCGGTGTCGGGTCGGGTGGACTATTCCTTCGGCAGCCGTGCCATGTCGGAGACCGGGCCGAGGTGGCCGAGCTTGTCGGGGTTGGACACGGAGTGGATCGCCCGGATCACACCGTCGACGATGTCGAGTTCGACCACATTGACCACCCTGCCCTCAAGGTCGTACGTCACGGCGCCCGGGCGGCTGTTGACCCAGGCCGGACGGAGGTCGGCACCGAGGCTCCGGATCCGGCGGAACCCGCCGACGAGCAGCTGCCCGACGCGCTGCGGCTCGGCCACCGGGTTCCTGGTCGCGCGCGCCTTGCCGCCGCCGTCCCCGTAGTACACGACGTCGGGTGCGAGCATGCCGAGCAGCGCGTCCAGGTCGCCGCCTTCGGCCGCCTCGAAGAACCTGCGGGCGAGTCCCTCGCCCTCGGCCCGCTGGGCGGGGGGCGGCGCGCTGTCCGCGTCCGGCCCGGCCGCGGCGATGCGCTTCTTGGCGCGGGCGAAGATCTGGCGGCAGTTCGCCTCGGACTTCCCGGTGGTCCTCGCCACGTCCGGGTAGTCGTACGCGAAGACCTCGCGCAGCATGAACACCGCCCGTTCCACCGGTGAGAGCGCCTCCAGCAGGACGAGGAAGGCCATGGACAGCGAGTCGGCCAGCTCGGCGTGCTCGACCGGTCCCGGCCGGTCGTCGGTCACGACGACCGGTTCGGGCAGCCAGTTCCCCACATAGGTCTCCCGCCGTACCCGTGCCGAGTTCAGGTGGTTGATTCCCAACCGCGTCACGGCCGTGGTCAGGTACGCCTTCGGTGTGGAGATCGCGGTACCCGCCTGGTGCGCCCGGGTCAGGCCGAGGAAGGCGTCCTGGACGAGGTCCTCGGCGTCGCCCACCGACCCGGTCATCCCGTAGGCGATGGAGAACATCAGCGGTCGATAGCCGGCTACGTCCGTCACATCCGTCGTTCCCGACGCTCCCGGCAACGGGACCCTCTCCTTCAACTCGCTTACGGCAATGCCCAGTCCGAGCACGCCGCCCCGCCTGCTCAATCCAAGATCCACAGGACGCCCAGAGGGTATCCGAGGGACCCGGCGGCCGCCGCCGGGCCGCCGCCGCGCGACGGTGAGACGCACGTCACATCAGCCCCTGTCACAGGCTGCCGGGGTGCCCTGTCTTAGAGGGCACCAGCGAACAGCAGGAACAAGGAGTGCACGATGAACGCTCGACTGAACTTCATGACCAGCCCCGTCGCAGCCAAGGCCATGAAGCACATCATCGCCGCGAGCAGGGCGCTCGCGGAGTCGACCGTTCCCGCTTCCACCCGGGAACTGGTGATGCTCCGCGCCAGCCAGATCAACGGCTGCTCCGGATGCATCGACATGCACACCAAGGACGCCGCGCACGCCGGTGAGAGCGCGGTACGGCTCAACCTGGTCGTGGCGTGGCGGGAGGCCACGGTGTTCACCGACGCCGAACGCGCCGCCCTGGAGCTGGCCGAAGAGGGCACCCGCATCGCCGACACGGCCGGCGGGGTCTCGGACGCCGTCTGGGCGAACGCGGCCAAGTACTACGACGACGACCAGCTCGCCGACCTGGTGGCCCAGATCGCCATCATCAACGCCTTCAACCGCGGCAACGTCATGATCCAGCAGCCCGCGGGCGACTACCAGCCCGGCCTGCACGGCTGACCAACCGCCCGCCGCCCCCTGGTTCCGCGAGCCGACACCACGCAAGGACACATCCCATGAACCTCGCCCTGTGGATCATCACCGGACTTCTCGCCGCCGCCTACCTGCTCGGCGGCGCCTTCAAGGTGATCACGCCGAAGGAGAAGATCGCCGCGAGCGGCGCCAGTGCCCGCTGGACCGAGGACTTCAGCGCCGGCGGCATCAAGACCATCGGAGCCCTCGAGGTGCTGGCCGCGGTGGGCCTGGTCCTGCCCGCCCTGCTCGGCACAGCGCCGATTCTGGTCCCGCTGGCGGCTCTCGGCCTGGTACTGATGATGGCCGGCGCGGCGATCGTCCGCATACGGCGCCACGAGACCACATACATGGTGGTGGACCTGGCCTACCTCGCCCTGGCCGCCTTCGTGGTGTGGGGCCGCTTCGGCCCCGAGTCCTTCACGGCCTGACCGGGACATTGTCCGGCCACACCCCGCTGCGTTCAGCCGGTGCGCGCAGCGGGGCCGATCGGACGACCCTCCTTCGGGAGGGTCTTTTTGCTGGTCGGGGGTGCGTGTCAGGGTCGCTTCGGCGGCGGCCAGGTGCGGGGGTAGGGCACTCGGAGTGTTTCGGCCGGGGACGGGGTGTGGGGGGTGGTGGCGTGCAGGCGGCCGTCTCGCAGGGCGATCGCGCCGGCTCGCGTCATGGTCGTGATCAGTTCGGTGGCCAGTGACTCGGGAGTCGTGTCCAGGAGCCGGGCGGCGTCGGTGAGCCAGGTTCGGGCGTGGAGGTACGGCTCGGCCTCGGCCGCCGGGATGCCTCCGCGGATCATCAGGGCGAAGGCGAAGATCCGCCGGGCGCCGTACCGGACGGCGCCGTCCGGGTCGTCGACCAGTCGCTGCGCGCGGCGCACGGCCGCGGCGAACGCGGCCTCGGGGTCGGTGGGGATCGGGCCGTGGGAGGGGAGGATCACCCGGGGGGCGAGGTCGGCCATCCGCTTGAGGGAGGCGAGCGCGGTGGTGGCCGCGTCGAGGCCGTCGAGAGCGAGGTTCACCCAGCCGACGTCGTAGTCCGACAGCGCGTCCCCGACCACGAGCAGGCGTTCGTCCGGCTGCCACAGGGCCAGATGGCCCGGCGTGTGGCCAGGGGTGCGTACGACTTCCCAGTCCGTGTCGCCGAGGCGGAGGACCTGACCGTCGTCGAGGGAGACGTCGACCGTGTACGGGGCCACGGGCTGGTCGAGGTACTCGGCGGCGCAACAGCCGGGGTCCCGGCGGGAGATGGCCTCCGCCTCCGGGGCCCCGGCCGCTATCGCGGCGCCCTGGGCCTGGAGGAGGGCGTTGCCGCCGACGTGGTCGGAGTGCCAGTGGGTGTTCACGACCAGGCCGATGGCCGTCCCGGCTTGGGCACGGGCCCAGGCGGCGGTCTCCTCGGCGTGGCCCACGAAGCCGGTGTCGATCAGGGCCGGTTGACGTCCGTGGAGCAGCAGGGTGTTGGCGTCGGGGAAGGGGCGCTGCCACCAGGTCGCCCAGCGCGGCAGCGCGGGGGTGGGGTGCCGGCTCACCGCTCGGGCCTGTTCACGCGGATGAGGGTCTGCTGGCCGTTGGCGACGAGCTTCCGCTCGCCGCCGGACTGGACGCCGTACACCTCCAACTGGCAGACGGTCAGGGTGCGTCCGTATTTCACCACGGTGCCGATCGCCTCGATGTGGGCGCCCGCCGCGGGCGCGAGGAGGTTGATCTTGTACTCGACGGTGAGAACCTCGGAGTCCTCGTCGAAGAGGGTGAGTGCCGCGTAGCCGCCGGCGCTGTCCGCGATGGCGCTGGTGGCGCCGGCGTGGACGTAGCCGCGCTGTTGGGTCACCTCGGGGCGGGCCGGGAGCACGATGCGTACGCGGCCCGGGCCGATGTGGGCGAGGTGCGCGCCGAGGTGGGTCATCAGGCCCTGGCGATCGAAGCTGGTCTGGACGCGCTTCCGGATCGCGGGGCCTGCCTCCTGTTCCCCCTGTGTCTCGTCTTCCACGTACGTACTCTCCTTCGCGCCCGTCTGTCGAGTGGAGTCGTGTGTGTCAGCCGGCCAGGCGTTCCACCAGCAGGAACCCGCCGATGGCGATCATCATGGCACCGGAGGCCCGGGTGACGGCCAGGGCTGCCGAGGGTCTGGCCTTCAGGACCGTGCGGGCCAGGACGCCGACGCCGAGGTAGACGACGGCGCACGCGGTCAGGTGCAGCGTGCTGAGCAGCCCGGTCTGCGCGGCGACCGGCCAGCCGTCGGCGACGTCGATGAACTGCGGAAACAGCGAGAAGTAGAGGAGCAGCGCCTTGGGGTTCAGGCCGCTGATCCCGGCGCCCCTGAGCATGACCCGTGTGGGGGAGGCGCCCGCGCGCTCTCCGGCGGTCGCACCCTCTCCGGCGGTCGCACCCTCTCCGGCGGTCGCCGCCGGTGCGGCCGGCTGCCGCAGAACGCCCCAGCCCAGCCACAGCAGATAGCAGGCACCCGCCATGGTCAGCGCGGTGACCGCGGCCGGGGAGCTCGCCACGATCATCGCCAGGCCCGCGACGGCCACCAGCGCGTACGCGGCGTGGCCGGCGACCAGCCCGGTGACGGCGGGTACGACCGACCGGTCGCGCAGGCCCGCCGAGATCGCGTAGGCCCAGTCCGCGCCCGGGGTGAACACCAGCAGCAGGTCCACCGCCAGGAAGGCCGCCAGTGTCGTCGTGTCCATCGCTCGTTCCCTCTCGCATTCCTTGTCCTGAGAGGGAAGGCTAGGGCGGATATGCCCGAAAGTGTTTGCGTTCTTACCCCATGAATGGGCGTTCCGAGGGAGAATCTTCTCCATGGATGCCATGGACCGGAAGATTCTTACCGAGCTGCAGATGGACGGCCGCCTGACGATCACCGAGCTGGCCGCCCGTGTGCGGCTCAGCGTCTCGCCCTGCCACCGCCGCCTGCGCGACCTCGAACGCGAGGGCGCCATCCGCGGCTACCGCGCCGTCGTCGACCCGGCCGCCGTCGGCCTGAACTTCGAAGCCCTCGTCTTCGCCACCCTGCGCTGGGAGAACCCCGACACCGTCACCACCTTCGAAACGGCCATCACCGCCATCCCCCAGGTCATCCAGGCCCAGCGCCTCTTCGGCGAACCCGACTACCTCCTCCGCGTCGCCACCACCGACCTGGCCGCCTATCAGCAGCTCTTCGACCAGCGGCTCGCCCGGCTGCCCGGGGTCCAGCGCCTGGCCTCCACCCTCGTCATGAAGAACGTCATCGACGACCGCCCACTGCCCGAGTAGCCCCGCTGCCGAGCAGCCCCCTGCCCAAGTAGCCCCCCTGCCCGGTCAGGGCAGGAGGTGTGCGGCGAGGTCCTGCCACTGGCGGAGGGGTGGGGCGTCGGGGGTGTCCGTGAGGAGGTGGAGGCTGACGTGATCGGCGCCGGCGGCGAGGTGCTCGTGGACTCGGCGGGCGATGTCCTCGGCGGTGCCGTGGGCCACCAGCGCGTCGATGAGCCGGTCGTCGGGCGTTTCCGCGTTCTGGGCGTTCTCGGCGGTCTCGAACCCCAGATCCCGGAGCAGGGCGCGACGGTTGGGCAGGGCGGCTGCGGCCGTGGCGCGGGCCTGTTCGGTGGTGTGTGCGCGGTCGGGGCCCAGCACGCACAGTTGGGTGACGGCCAGGAGCGCGGTGGGTCCGAGCGTGGCTCTGGCGTTGCGGGTGTGCTCGACCGGCATGCCCAACGGGTTCGCGCCCCAGGCGCGTTCGGCGGCGAGGGCGAGCATGCCGGGGTCCAGGGCGGCGAGCACCCGGTGGGGCGAGGGCGCCGTCGCGGGCGGGCCGAAAGGGGCGGCGTCCATCGCGTCGAGGTAGGCGCGCATGGTCGGGAGCGGGAGGCCGAATCGGTGGCCTCGGACGTCTTCGGCGAGGCTGGGATGGCTGTCCCACAGGCCGAGCAGGAACCGTCCGGGGAACGCCTCCTCAAGGGTGCGCTGCGCGGCGGCGGCCGTCACCGGGTCGCGCGCGTAGATGTCCGTGCTGCCGGACGCCACGACGATCCGTTCGGACTGTGACAGCAGGATCGCCGCCTGTGCCATCGCTTCCCGTCCCGCCGTCTCGGGGAACCACAGGGTGCCGAAACCGAGGTCCTCGATCGCGGTCACCGCCTCGCGGACCGCGGGCGCCGAGCAGGTGTCGAGTTCGCCCGCCCAGATGCCGACGCGTCCGAGGTGGGGGCGGACGGCTTTCACGCTTCCCCCTTCTGCGCGCCCCGGGTGTCCAGGTACCCCGTGATCCGGGCCGCACCCGTGCGCTCCAGCCACGTGCGGAAGTCCATCACGGTGGGGTGGATCCGTCGCGTGGCGGGGATGTCGGCCCGGTAGCCGCGTTCGTTGAGCCACTCGTGGGCGATCGCGAACTCCTCGTTGAACGCACGGATCGTCTCCATCGGGATCCTGGCGTACGGCAGCGGGCGCCCGATGGCCGCCGCGATCTGCGCGGCGATCCGGACCGGGGTCAGTTCGTCGCCGGCCAGCGCCGCCGACCGCCCGATCCACTCCTCGGGGCGGGAGAAGGCCAGCGCGGTGACGAAGCCGACGTCGTCCACCGCCACGATCTGCAGCGGAACGTCGGGGGCGATGCCCGAGACCAGGTTTCCGCCTTGCAGGGCGTACTCACCGGTGTAGTTCTCCATGAAGGACACCGGCCGCAGAATCGTGGCGGGCAGGCCGAGCTTCGCGATGTGCTGCTCGATCCGCCACTTGCTGATCAGGTTCTGGGGCAACGCCTCGCTGCCGTGCCGGTCCGCGCCGGCGACCGAGCTGAAGACCAGGTGCCCGATGCCGGCGGCCCTGGCGGCGTCGGCGACGTTCCTTCCCCAGCGGACCTCGTCCTCGGCGGAGAAGTCGGGCGCCGTGCCCGGGGAGCCCACCGTGGGCTGCACGCTGAACATTCCGTACGCGCCTTCGGCGGCGGCGACGAGCGACGGGACGTCCTCCATCTCCGCTCGTACGATCCGCGCGCCGGCGCTCGCCAGGGCCTTGGCCGGCGCCCCGTCCGGATCGCGGGTGAGGGCGCGCACCCGCCAGCCGCCGTCGAGCAGATGCCTGGTCACGGCCCGCCCCTGAAGGCCGGTCGCGCCGGCCACCACGATGATCTTGTCCGTCGATTCCACTGTCTCTCCCCGGCAGCGAAGTGGGGTGGTCCCCCGGTTAGCGTTGGCTACGATATGGAGGACCACCCCGTTTAGCAAGCCGCCAGGAGCGCACATGACCCGAGACGCCACCACGCCGCCCCCTCCCCGGCGTGCCATGCGTGCCGACGCGCGGCGCAACCACGAACGGATCCTGGCCGCCGCCGGGGCCGCCGTCGCCCGGCACGGCGTCGATGCCTCCCTGGAGGAGATCGCGCGGGACGCGGGGGTCGGCTCGGCCACCCTGCACCGGCATTTCCCCTCCCGGCAGGCGCTGTTGGAGGCCGTCTTCAAGGACCGGGTGGAGACTCTCTGCGCCACGGCACGCGATCTCGCGGCCGAACTCGACCCGGAAGCCGCCCTGGTCGCCTGGCTCCACGCCGTCGGCGCGCACGCCGTGACCAACAAGGGGCTGGGGGCGGCGCTGATGCCGGGGGCCGGCGAGAGCAGTGCCGGCGGCGGCGATCCGGATCTCGGGGATTCCTGCCACACACTGATCCTGAACGCGGGCAGCGATCTACTCGACCGCGCTCACCAGGCGCACGCCGTACGCCCCGAGGTCACCATCACCCGGCTCCTCAAGCTCGTCGGAGCCATCGCGCTGGCCACCGAACACGACAGCGACGGCGCGGCCGAAACCGATCGCCTGCTGACGCTCGTCCTCGACGGGGTGCGCCAACGCGGGGCAGTTTGATGTGAATGGGCGGCTCCTTCCGCTCACTGCTCCAGGTCGGCGCGGACCGCGCCGGCCACGGAGTTCGGGAAGTGCGGTTCACGGCGCCATGGTGCCCTGGCGGATCTTCGGGGTGATCAGCGGACCGGGCGGGGCAGGCGTACGCGGACGAGCGTCGTCTCCACGCCGCTGTCGACCAGGCGGCCGGCCGCGTCGAAGGCCGCGGGGCCGTCCGTCATGCCGAAGTCGTTGTCGTTGAGCAGGACGAGAGTCGAGCGGCCTTCGAGGGCGATGCCCTCGATCTTGCCGGGGACTCCCTCGACCGTGTTCACGTCGAGGACCAGGCGCTTGGCCAGGATCGGGGCGTCCTTCGCGGCCTCGCCGTCGAGCTGCTCCAGGGTGGGGGTCGCGGGGGTGTCCCAGACGGTGTCGAGGATGTCGGCACCGCGGCGGAGGCGGACCTCGTACAGGCGGGAGGCCTTGTCGGTGCGCTCCTGGACGAGGAGGCGGTCGCCGCCGAGGGCGACGAGGGCGGAGATCTTGAGCTCGGAGGTCTTGGTCTGGCCGGGCTCGACGACCTCGACCGGGTCGAAGCGGTAGGCGTACTCGGCGGTGACCTCGTTCGTGCGGGTCGAGAAGCGCAGCAGGCGCGTGGTGCGGGAGTTCTCGCCGGTGGCCTTGTCGGGGTTGAGCAGCGGGCTCTGCAGCGCCATGACCAGATCGCCGCCGGGGAGCAGCGCGAGGCCCTCGAAGCCGCGGTTGATCTTGCGCTGGAGGAAGACCGACGGGAGCGACTCGATCACCGGGTAGCCGGCGCCGGTGAGGCCGAGGCCCTTCGGGACGTGGCGGGCGAGGACCCGGCCCTTCGCGGAGACGTGAACGAGCGAGGGGCCGTACTCGTCGACGAGCCAGAAGCTGCCGTCCCGGTCCCGCACGATGCCCTCGGTGTCCAGGCCGTTCGGGTCGTACGCGAGCGGGGTGGAGGCGTCGTACGTGTACGGGGCCTCGTCGCGGCCCGGCTGGTTCGGCAGGCCGGTCACGGGGGCGCCGGACCGCGTGGTGAGCGGGATGGAGCGCAGGACGTCGATACGGCCGCCGACGGCGCGGATCTTGACGATCGCCGGGTCGAAGCCGGGCACCGGGAACGTACGGCGCTTGTCCTTCCCCACGGATATCTGGCCGTTGGGGCCGCGGTCGGTGACGGTCCAGTACTCGCCGGGCCGTTCGGCCGGGTACAGGTCGCTGCCGATGCCGCCCAGGTCGACGCCCCGGTCGTCGTCGACGCTGCCGGACAGCAGGTCGTTGCTGAACGCGGCGAGCGGGATGTCGGGGAGGGTCGAGGTGGAGACGACCCGCGCGGCGGAGCCGTGGTGCGCCGGCGTCGCGTCGGCCGTCCCCACCACCACCGAGAGCGCGAGTGCGGCGGAGACGGGAAGCACCAGGGCGGCGGGCCGGCGCAGGAGACGCGGATTCATCTGAACTCCCTTGGACACACATGGGGTACGCGTGACATACGCGTGGGACGCGTGGGGGGGTGCGCGTGGGGTGCGCGTGGGGTACTCGTGGAAAGTCGCCGGTGAGGGCGGGGCTGGGCGCGGCCTCATGGTCCGGTTCCGCGCGCAACTCCCGGCCACGCGTTCGCGACGACCGGGTGAGTCCTGGGTGAACGCGCAGGGTGACTCGGGGACGTGACGCCGGTGAACCGGCGGCGGCGGGAACCCGCCGCCCCCGGGCTTCTGAGGGCCGCGCGAGAATCAGGGCATGGTGATGACCCCGCGCGCCCTCAATCGCTCCACCCTCGCCCGCCAGTTGCTCCTCGAACGGGCCCCGATGGACGTCGAGGAGGCCCTGCGGCGGGTGGTCGCGCTTCAGGCGCAGCAGCCGGGTTCGCCGTACGTGGCCCTGTGGAACCGGGTCGCGGGATTCGACCCGGGCCTGTTCGACGGGGCGGTGGAGGGCTTCCGGGCGGTGCGGTCGACGCTGATGCGGCTCACGCTGCACGTGGTGCACGTCGAGGACTACCGGGCGTTCCGGGAGGGCATGGAGCCGACGCTGCGCGGTTCGCGCCTCGGCGACCACCGGTTCAGGGCCGCCGGGTTCACGCCGGCCGACGCCGACGCGCTGCTGCCCGGGCTCCTCGCGTACGCCGAGCGGGCGCGGACCGGCGCCGAGATGCTGAGCCGTCTCGCGGAGTGCCGGGGCGGTCCGGTGGAATCCGTGGCCTGGCGGATGATCCGCCAGTACGCGCCGCTGTGGCACGCCCCGACGGGGCCGCCGTGGTCGTACGGCACCGCGCAGTCCTTCGTCACGGCGGACGAGCTGCCGGAGCGCGCCGATCCGGACGCGGTCGCGGCGGGCCTCGCGGTGCTCGTCCGGCGCTATCTGGAGGGGTTCGGGCCGGCGTCCGTGGCGGACATCGCGCAGTTCTCCATGACGCAACGGGGCCGGGTGCGCGAGGCGTTGGCGGCGCTCGACGGCCTGGTCGAGCCCCTGGAAGGGCCGGACGGGGTGGTGCTGTACGACGTGCCCGGGGCGGTCCGGCCCGACGAGGACGTGCCGGCCCCGCCCCGGCTGATGGCCATGTGGGACAGCATCCTGCTGGCGTACGCGGACCGTGGCCGCGTCATCCCGCCCGAGTACCGCAAGGCCGTGATCCGCGTGAACGGCGACGTCCTGCCGACGCTGCTCGTCGACGGGTACGTCGCCGGGGTCTGGCGGCCCGTCGACGGCGGGATCGAGGCCTCGGCGTTCCGGCCGCTCCCGGCCCGCGTCTGGGAGGAGCTCGCCGGAGAGGCCGCGGCC
This sequence comes from Streptomyces sp. NBC_01255, assembly GCF_036226445.1. Taxonomy (NCBI): domain Bacteria; kingdom Bacillati; phylum Actinomycetota; class Actinomycetes; order Kitasatosporales; family Streptomycetaceae; genus Streptomyces; species Streptomyces sp. NBC_01255. The sequence goes on along the minus strand of NZ_CP108474.1, from coordinate 5,634,522 downwards.
CTCGGGGCTTTCCTGGCGGGCCGGGATCCGCTGGTCTACCGGCGCTACGACCACTGGTGGGCGAAGGGGCTGCCGGTGGTCGAGTCGAAGGTGTTCCCCGTCCTCTGACACCGCCACCGCCAACCGGTCGCCATTGCCAGTCGTCGGTACTGCACATACATTCGTGCCGAACACCACCTACGGACCGGGATGCTCGTCAGTCCCGGGGCGGTCCGCCGTTCACGGGCCGGACGGCGGGGGGCGGAACCTTCGGGACGACGGGTTCGCCGGACGCCGGGCGTACGGGATATCCGTATCCGCGTACCCGCAGGAGCTGAGCAGCACATGAGCAAGCACGTCCTGGCGCAGAACCAGTACGGCAAGGCCGAGAACCGCATCGTCACGGTCACCCGCAAGGGCAACGACGGCGCGTGGCACGAGATCCGCGACCTGAACGTGTCGGTGGCGCTGCGCGGCGAGTACCGCGACGTCCATCTGACCGGCGACAACGGTAACTGCCTGCCGACCGACACCACCAAGAACACGGTCTACGCCTTCGCCAAGGAGCACGGCGTCGACTCCCCCGAGGCCTTCGGCATCCTCCTCGCCCGGCACTTCGTGACCTCGCAGCCCGTGATCCACGAGGCGCAGATCCGGATCGAGGAGTACGCCTGGGAGCGCGTCTCGGTGCCCACGCGCAAGGAGCAGCACTCCTTCGTGCGCAAGGGCCAGGAGGTCCGCACCGCGCAGATCAGACCGCTCGTACGGCAAGGTGCGCCGCCACATGCTGGAGGCGTTCGCGGAGACGTACAGCTACTCGCTCCAGCAGACCCTGCACGCGATGGCCGACCGGGTCCTGGACAACGTCTCCACGGTCAACGAGGTCCGGCTCAACCTCCCGAACAAGCACCACTTCCTCGTGGACCTGGAGCCGTTCGGGCTGAAGAACGACAACGAGGTGTACTTCGCGGCGGACCGGATGTACGGCCTGATCGAGGGCACCATCCATCGTGACGGCGTCCGGCCGGTGATCGCGACCAGCGACTGGATCACCGCGTAAGGATCACCACGGCCTGGCCGTCTCGACTCCCAGCCATACGGCTCCGAGTCCGGCGGCCAGGCTCCCGGCCACGTTCAGCACCGCGTACCCCTTCGCCCCGCCCTCGTACAGCTTCAGCGTCTCGTACGAGAAGGTGGAGTACGTGGTGAGGGCGCCGCACAGACCGGTGCCGAGGAGCAGGTGCAGCCGCTCCGAGGAGACGCCGGTGAGCAGCCCGAGCACGAACGAGCCGACGACGTTCACCGCGAACGTGCCCCAGGGAAGGCCGAGGCCGAAGCGGGCCTTCGCCAGCCGATCGGTGAGATGGCGCAAGGGCGCGCCGATGGCGGCGCCCGCCACGACCAGGAGCCAGTTCACGCGGGCCTCACCCGGACCGGTGCGACCACCCGGGTGGCGGCGACCCCCGCCCAGACGGCGGCGAGGGCGGTGAGCACGGTCGCCCCCAGGTAGAGCAGGCCTCGGGTGGCATCGCCCGCGGCCAGCAGCCGCTGGGTGTCGAGCGCGTACGTCGAGAAGGTGGTGAACCCTCCGCAGAACCCGGTGCCCAGGAAGGGGCGGAGCAGCGGATGGGGAGCCACGCGGATGCGGGTCTCGGTGAGCAGCACCATGAGGACACCCAGCACCGCGCAGCCCACCGCGTTCACCGTGAAGGTCGTCCAGGGGAACGCGTGGGCCGGGGTGGGCCAGACGAGCGAGGCCCCGTAGCGGGCGGCCGCGCCGAGGGCGCCCCCGGCGGCGACGACCCCGACGACCGCCGTCTCTCCGCGTGTTCCCATGCCCGGAAGGTTACGGGGCACGGGTGCGGAGGAAGTAGAGGCGAGGCGCACGGGCACGGTTCCCGGCCTGGGGCATTAACCGGGAGCCGACGCCCGTGCGACCTCGCTCTGCGATGGTCCGGCCACTCCGCGCGACGGGTCAAGCGGCGCCGGTGAGTCTGTCAGATCCCCCGCGGGATCCGTCGGATCCCCCCGCGGGGTGTTCCGGAGATCCCCCGGACACCCCTAGGGCATGTCCGGGGCGGGGCGGTGGCGACGGCCGTGACCTGGGGTGATGTAGGGGGAGGTGGTCCGGCCACCATTCGGCGGCCGATTCGGGTGCCGGGTACACCTCGTCCCGGGGGGCGGGTACGGGCGACGGTGGTGGAGCAGCGGGAGGGAGCTGCGCAACCTTCGGGCAGGAGTGTCGTGAGTACATCCGTCGCAACCAAGCGCAGGGCCACCACCGGGGCCGTCTCGTCCTTGACGGTTCCCCTGAGCGTCACCATGCCCGTCGGTGCGGCCGGTTCGGGCGAGGAGGCCTACGCCGAGCTGTGTTCCGCGCTCTTCTCCGGCTTCCCGCGGCGCGACCAGCGCCTGAAGGCCGAGCAGTACCTCTACGGTCTGCTCACCGCGCAGGGCCGCAAGTCGATCCGTAACATCGCCGCGCAGATAGGCGGGCCGGCCGCCGAGCAGAGCCTGCACCACTTCGTCTCCAGTTCCACCTGGGACTGGCAGCCCATGCGGGCCGCGCTCGGCCGGTTCCTGGAGCGGAACAGCTGCCCGCAGGCCTGGGTGGTCCGGCCGATGCCGATCCCGAAGGCCGGGGAGCACTCGGTGGGCGTGGACCGGCGTTTCGACCCGGAGCGCGGTCAGGTCTTCCACGGCCAGCAGGCGTTCGGGGTGTGGTTCGCGAGCGACGAGCTCAGCGTCCCCGTCAACTGGCGGCTGTTCCTGCCGGACCCGTGGGTCAACGACCGTACGCGGCGCGACCGCGCGGAGGTCCCCCAGGAGGCCGGCGAGGAGACGCTGGAGGAGTGCGCGGTCGCCGCGGCGCTCGACACCGCCCGCTGGTCGGACGTCACCCGCAAGCCGGTGCTCCTCGACATCCGCGGCGGCGCGGGCCGCGCGGCACTCACCCGGCTCGCCGGGGCCGGGGTTCCCGTCGTGGCGCGGATCGGTCCGGGTTCGCGGCTGGCGATCGCGGACCGTTCGCTGCCGGGCTTCGGCGCGGGTCCGCTGTCCGCGGTGCAGATCCTGGAGTCGCTCAAGGGCCTGCGCAGGCCGGTGAGCTGGGTGGACACGGTGGCCGGTGTGCGGACCTCGCGGACGTCGCTCGCCACGGCGGTACGGGTCGCGCTGCCCACGCCGGGCGGCGAGCGGATGCGGCCCCTGGTGCTGCTGGGCGAGTGGGACGACCCGCGGCGGGCCCCTGCCCGGGTGTGGATCAGCGATCTGACCCAGTCCCCCGTCGGCTCCCTGCTGCGGCTGACCAAGCTCGCGCGGCGGGTGGAGCGGGACTTCGTGGAGGTCGGCGAGGGGGCGGGGCTGCGGGACTTCGTGGGCCGTTCGTTCCGCGGCTGGCACCGCCACATCACGCTGGCCTCGGCGGCCCACGCGGCGACGCTCCTGGCCTCGTCGGACTGGGACTCCGCCTACGACTCAGGGTACGGGTCGCGACGCAAGGCGAGCTGACCGGGACCGACCGACTGCCCCGGCCCGCCCGCTGCTCCTACGGAGCGGCCGGGCGGGTCGGGTCGGTCGTGGCGCGGCCCCGGGAGAGGACCTCGCGGGTGCGCTGGAGGCGCAGGGCGAGCTGGACCTCCAGGACCTGGCCCGGCTTCTGCCACTCCGGGCCGAGGAGTTCGCCGATCCGTTCCAGTCGGCGCGAGACCGTGTTGGGGTGGACGTGCAGCGCCTCGGCCGCGTTGGTCGGGCTGCCGCCGGAGGCGAAGTACGCCTCCAGGGTGCGGGTGAGGTCGGTGAACCGTTCGGCGTCGTAGTCGAGTACGGGCCCGATCGCCCCCTCGACGAAGCCCTCCACGTCGTGGTCGTCGGAGAGCAGCAGCCCGAGGAAGCCCAGGTCGTGCACGGAGGCGGCCGAACCGGTGCCGCCCAGGGCGCTCATCGCGTCGAGGCAGCGCTGGGCCTCCAGGTGCATCCGTCCGACGCCGTCCGGGCTCGTCGCGGGTCCGGCGGCGGCGACGGAGACGGGGTGGCCGAGCAGCGGGGACAGTTCGGCGGCGACGGCCTTGGCGGCGGCGGAGGCGTCGATGCCGGGGAGCAGCAGCACGATGCACCCGCCCTGCACGGTCTTCAGGCCGGAGAGGCGGTACGCGTACGAGGACGCCCACACGACCGCCCGGCCCTGTTCGCCGCCTTCCGGTCTGGCCAGCACGAGGACGTGCGGTCGGCGCAGGTCGACGCCGAGGCGGCGGGCCCGCTGCGCGATCTGCTGCGGCGCGTGCGGCGGGTCGGCGATGAGGTCGTCGAGGAGTTCGTCGCGTACGGGCCCCTCGGCGACGGCCGTGGAGCGCCGCATCAGGAGGAGGAAGGCGACGGACTGGGCGGCGAGTTCGAGGAGCCGTTCGTCCTCGCCGGTGAGCCCGCTCGCGGCGCGGATCACCAGACCGCCGAGGTCCTCGGAGCCGGCGATGACCGGGGCGACCCAGGTGTCGTCGTCGGCGGGGACCGGGCGGCGGCGGGCGTGCGCGTCGAGCGAGGCCTTGGCGACGGCCTCCTCGTCGAGGCCGGGGATGTCCCCGCCGGCGAGGGCGCGGCCGCCCTGGTCGCGGACGAGGACGGTCGCGTCGAGGGCGTCGCCCGCGGCCTTGGCCACGTTCCCCAGGTCGCCGCCCGCGAGGACGAGGTTCATGATGCGGCTGTGGGCCTCGCTGACGTGCCGCATCCGGGTGAGGCTGGTCCGTACGCGGGAGCTGTCCCGCTCCAGTTCGGAGACCTCGGCGCGGGTCCGGTCGAGGAGTCCCGCCTTCTCGACGGCGAGCGCGGCGAGGTCGGCGAGCGCGGCGAGGAGGCCGAGCTCTTCGGAGGTGTGGTCGCGGACGCGCCGGTCCGCGCCGTACAGCACGCCGATCACGGCGTCGCCGCTGCGCAGGGGCGCGGCCATGATGGCGTGCAGCCCTTCGCCGCGGACGGCGGCCTCGGCGGCCTCGTCGAAGGCGGGCGCGTGGACGCCTGCGTCGAGGGAGCCCGAGGGGGCGAAGCGCTCGTCGGCGAGGTAGTCGGCGGTCCAGACGGGCTCGCCGTGGAGCTGGACGGCGCCGCCGAGTCCGTACCCCTCGGCGATCGTGAACCCGGGGGCGAGGCGCGGTCCGGTCGTGCGGCCGGGGCCGGTGTCGAGTCCGGCGCGGGCGCCCTCGGTGGTGTGGACGTAGCAGCGGCCGTGCTGTCCCCGCAGCGTCACGAACGCCATGTCGAGGCCGAGGAGCCGGCGGGCTCGGCGCGTGATGACGCGGAGCAGGCTGTCGAGGTCGTACGAGAAGGTCAGGTCGCGCGCGGTGTCGGTGAGGGCGGCGAGTCCGGCCTCGCGGCGCGCGCCGTCCTCGCTTTCGGAGCGGGCCTGGCCGGCGAGCTTCACGGCCCGCTCCAGCCGTTCGAGTGCCTCGCCGGAGAGACCGGCCAGGCGGGCCTCGTCGAGGAGGGCGTCGTAGCGGGCGGCCGGGGCCTGTCCGGCGAGCAGTTCGAGGACCGTGAGCAGCGCGTCGGCACCGCCGGCTGCGTCCGCGCCGTGCGAGGTCATGGTCTCCACCCCCGGAGTAGAGCGAAATGGGGCATCTCGGTGGAAACCCCTCCTGTTCGCCGAAACTATTTCGGCTTCGGGAGTCGGTCAACAGCGACCTGCCGCACGTCCACAACGGCGACCTGACGTACTTCGTTCCCGAGGTCCCGCCGCTCCCTCAGACGAGGGAGCCCACGGGGACGGGACGGGACCGGGCCGGGGTGTACTGGGCGGGTACGTGAGCGGGTGTCCGGGCGGGCATCCCGGCAGCATTCCAGGCGGGGGTCCACGCGGGCGTCCAGGCGGGCGCCTGGGTGTCGAAGACGGAGCGGCCCGCGGTGTTCCGCATGGTCAGGACCGAGCGGTGGAGCCGGCGCAGGCGCGCCGAGGGTTCCATGCCGCCCTCCCCCTCGAGGGCCGCCCGCAACCGCTCGTACGCGGTGAGGGCCTCGTCGTGGTGGCCGCAGCGCAGCAGGGCGACCATGTAGTGGGCGTGCAGGGGTTCGTTGGTGCGGTAGTGGGCGACGAGGCCGGAGAGTTCGGAGACCAGCTCGGCGTGGTGGCCGAGGCCCAGCTGCGCCTCGACCCACTGGTCGAGCACGCTCAGGCGCGAGGCTTCGAGGCGTTCGATCTCGCGGCGGAGCCGGGGGCCCGCCGCGACGCCCGCGTACGGCTCGCCGCGCCACAGGGCGAGCGCCTCGCCGAGGCGGAGCGCGGCGCGTGGAAGGTCGCCCGCTTCCATGGCCCGGTATCCGGCGCCCGCCGCGCGCTCGAACTGCCAGACGTCGTGGACGCCGCCGCCGGTGTCGAGGCGGTAGCCGCCGGGCTGGGCGACGAGGACCGCGTCGGCGGTGCGCCGGTCGGTCCAGCCCTGGCGGGGCTCCGCCGGGTCGGCGCCGTTCAGCGCGCTCGCGACGAGCCTCCGCAGCTCCGCTATATGGGACTGGAGTTCGGCCCGGGCGCCGCGCGGGGCGCCCGAGGGCCAGAGCTCCTCGGTCAGGACCGTCACGGGGACGACCTGGTCGGCGCTGGCGGTGAGCAGGGCGAGCAGCTGCCTCGGTGCGGCTGCCGTCGGGGTGATGGACACGCCGTTCTCCCGTACCGACAGTCCCCCCAGGATCCGGACGTCCACCTTGCCCCCTCAGTGCCTGTGCGGTGTCTGCGCGCGGGATGACCCTCGTTGATTAGAAAAGACCCCCGTAGGCATGTCAATAAGAAACCGGAGGGTACGGAAACCTGACCCGTGATATCGGGGTGCTTCACCCCATTTGAGGGGATATTTCGGCGTCAGGATTTCGTCACTGGCTCAGACCTTTGCCCTCCGAAAGACTGTTTCAGGACTCAGGGGTACGCTTTCGAAGGGCTCTCGCGGACGTCAGAGGGGTCCTCAACCGCTACTTCACGCCAGAAACCGCCCGGTGGGTACGGTTCAGAGCACGGCGGCGGCGGTGAGCAGTCCGAACGAGACGACGATCAGGGCCGTACGGACCCGGTGGAATCCGTTCCACCGCTTCTCGAAGGCGGCCCGCACCGCCGCCGGGTCCTCCCCGGCCGACTCTCCCGGGCGCTCCGACGCGGCGAGGGCCACGTTCAGCGGGACGTTCCCGGCGACGGTGACCAGGTGGTTGAGCGCCGCGGCCACGAGCCCGGCCAGGACGAGCCACTTCTGGGTGTCCGTGCGTCCGTCGGCGGGGACGAGGAAGGCGGCGACGGGGAACGCGACGACCCCGAAGAAGACGAGCAGGAACACGGCCCTCGGGACGCATTCGTTGATCCGGCGCATCGCCGTGACGAACTCGGCGTCCGTCAGGCGGGCGAGGGCGGGCATGATCCCGGTCTGGAAGATCAGCATGAAACCGGCGTAGAGCCCGGTGCATCCGACGGCGAGGGCGAGCAGCAGGGTGGCCATGCGGCCATTCTGGCCTCCCACCCGCCCCACGCGTCAGTCGTACGGGTCAGCTGTCCGGGTTAGCTGTATGGGTCACCCGATCGCAACTCGCCTTCCCCTGAAGCGCCTTCGCCCGGCCCCGCGGCCGGCCCGAGCAGCCGTTCGGCCTGCCGGACCGCCTCGGCGAGCTCCCGGACCACCGCCGATCCCGACCGTCCCGCGATCGCCTCCGCCCGCTCCGCGAGCGCCGTGAGCCCGGGGTCGCCCGGCAGGTCGCCGCCGCGCAGCGCGTCCGCGAAGTAGGCGGTGATCGCGGTCAGCTGGAGGCTGTCGTGGCCGCCGTCCCACAGTCCCTTGGCGAGCTTCTCGACCTCGACCGTGCCGGAGCGCTCGTGCGGCGCCCGGGTCGCCGGGTCGAGCCAGCGGACCGTGGCGGTGGCGACGCGGCCCGTCGCCCCGGACCGGGTCTTCACGGCGTACAGCGCGGTGACGGTGTGGCCGGCGCCGACCTCGCCGCCGTCCACCCGGTCGTTCCGGAAGTCCTCGTCGGCGACCTCCCGGTTCTCGTACCCGATCAGCCGGAACTTCTCGACGGTCCGCGCGTCGAAGGCCACCTGCGCCTTGGCGTCGCGGGCGCGCAGCTCGACATGGGCGGGCAGCTGGTCGACGAAGACCTTCCGGGCCTGCTCGGGGGTGGAGACGTACGTCGTGTGGCCGTCGCCCTTGTCGGCGAGCCGCTCCATGAAGTCGTCGCCGTACTCGCTGCCGACCCCGACGCCGAACAGCGTGATGCCGTGGGCCCTGCGCTCCTCGTCGATGCGGGCGAGGATCGCGTCCGCGTCGGTCTCACCGGTGTTGGCGAGGGCGTCGGAGAGCAGCACGACCCGGTTGGTGGCGCCCTCGCGGTGGCCCTCGACGGCGACGTCGTAACCGGTGCGGACACCGGCCTCGACGTTGGTGGACGAGGTCGTCGCCAGGGACTCCACGACCTCGCGGATCCGGCCGCGGGCCTCTCCGACGCGGGTCATGGGCAGCCGGGTCTCGGCCTCGTCGCTGAAGGTGACGAGGGCGAACGAGTCGTCGTCGCGGAGCTCGTCGGCGAGCAGCCGGAGGGACTCCTTGACGAGGTCGAGCCGGCCGGGCTCGGCCATCGAGCCGGAGATGTCGACGACGAAGGTGAGGGCGGCGGGCGGGCGGGCGCCGCTCCGGTCCGCGCCGCGGGTGGCGAGCCCCACCCGCACCAGGGACCAGCCGTCCGTGCCGGTGCGGGCGCCGTCGAGGCTCACGCCGAAGCCGTTGTCCGCCGGGCGCGGGTAGTCGGGGCGGAAGCTGTTGACGAACTCCTCGGGGCGCACGGTCGTCGGCTCGGGCAGCCGGCCCTCGGCGAGGGAACGGCGGGCGTAGCCGTACGAGGCGGTGTCCACGTCGAGGGCGAAGGTGGAGAGGTAGTCGGGGGCGGGGGGCCTGGTGCGCTGCTCGCCCTCGTCGGGCGCGACCGCGTCCGCCCCCGGGCTCGCCGTTCCCGGGGCGACGTACCCCGGCTTCGTGGCCCCTCCGCCGCCGGTGGTGCCCGGTGCGGTGCGGCCCTTCTCCGCGTGCGACGCGTCGCTCCTCTCACCCGACGCGCCACAGCCGCCGACGGCCAGTCCTGCGACGAGCACCCCCGCGATCGCGGCCCTGAACCGGGCCCTGCGGCGACCGTTCGCCGCCGCGCTCTGTCGACTCATGTCATCTCCCCCTCTTCGTATGGCACTTGTGAATGTGACGAACAAAGGGCCCGGACGGAGCAGTCGGAGGAGTTGCGGATGGATCTCGATGTGGCAACGGCGACGGGGGCGGACGAGGGTGGCATGGATTCGCCATCCTTTTCAACAGGGGTTGTCACCGTGTGCAGTCGCATGCGTACATTTAGTGGACATCGATCGGGCGGGGGTGGTCAGCGGTGGCAGAGAGCGCGGGCTCCGTGATGCTCGCCCGTTCGGCGATGAACCGGGCCGCGACCGAGGGACAGCGGCCCGCGGGGCGCCCGGTCCGGGGCGCGCGGCGCATCAGTGCCGCGCTCGCCGGGCTGGCCGCTTCCACCCGGCACGAGCTGCTGACCTTCGACGACCCCGTCGCCTCCGCGGGCTGCGCGATCCCCGGGCCGTTCCTGGAGCTGGCGGGAGCGTGCATGCGGGCCGCGGCGGAGCGGGCCGACGAGGTCCGGCGGATCGTGCCGCGGCACGCCCTGCCCCGGCTCGAGAGCGGGCTGCGGATTCCCGGCCGGGCCCGGCTCGCGGACGCCATCCCGTTCAAAATGATCGTCGTGGACCGGACGGTGGCGGCGGTCCCGCTCGATCTGGAGCTGCTCTACAACGGCCTGCTGCTGATCCGCGACCCGGTGGTGGTGCAGGCCCTCGTCCGGGCGCATCACGCCTGCTGGGCGGCGGCCGAGGAGCTGACGTACGTGCCGCCTCCCTCTCCCCCGCCGCTGGACCTCGCGCCGCAGTCGCGGCTGGTCCTCGACGCCCTCCTGTCGGGGCTCACGGACGAGGCGGCGGCGGCCCGGCTCGGCATGTCGGCGCGGACGTACAGCCGCCGGGTGGGAGAGCTGATGGCCGCGCTCGGCACGACGAGCCGCTTCCGCGCGGGTGCGGAAGCGGCTCGGAGGGGGTGGGTGTAGCGGCTCCTACTCGACTCCTACGAAAGCTCCTACGACGGCTCCTACGACACGATGTCCTTACGGGCGAAGCCCCGGAAGGCCAGGGCGAAGAGGATCACCGCGTACGTCACCGAGATCGCCGCGCCCTTCACCATGCCGCCCCACTCCAGCTGCGGCTGAAGGGCGTCGATCCAGGCGAACTGCCAGTGCGCGGGCAGGAACTCGCGCCAGTCGCCGAGCGCCGTGACGGCGTCCAGGACGTTGCCGACGATGGTCAGGCCGACGGCGCCGCCCACCGCGCCGAGCGGGGCGTCGGTGCGGGTGGAGAGCCAGAAGGCGAGCCCGGCGGTGACCAGTTGGGAGACGAACACGAAGGCGACGGCGACGGCGATGCGCAGCACCGCGTCCATGGCGGGCACGGAGCCGCCGGTCGGCAGCTGGAGCGGCCCCCAGCCGTAGGCGACCGTGCCCGCGGCGAGCGCCACGAGCGGCAGGAGGACCATCGCGGCCGCGCTGTACGCGAGGGCCACCGTCAGCTTCGAGGCGAGGAGCCGGGAGCGCGGCACCGGTGCGGCCAGGAGGTAGCGCAGCGAGGACCAGCTCGCCTCGGAGGCGACGGTGTCGCCGCAGAAGAGGGCGACGGGGACGACGAGGAGGAAACCGGCCGAGACGAAGAGGCAGGTCGCCGCGAAGTTGGCGCCGGAGGCCGTCGCCGTGTCCATGAGCGTGATCCGGCCGTTGGTGTCGCCGTCCCCGGCGCCGCCGATCGCGAAGGCGGCGATCAGGACGAAGGGTAGGGCGACGAGGATCCCGCCCATGACCAGGGTGCGGCGCCGCTTCCACTGACGCAGGGCTTCGACGCGCAGCGGCAGGGTGCGGCCGGCCCGGTAGCCGGGGGCGGTCGTCTCGGCCGGGGGCGCGGTGGTGGTCGGCGTGACGGTCGGCTTCGTGGTCGGCGCGCTCATGCGGCTCCTCCGATCAGGGTCAGGAACGCGTCTTCGAGGCGCCGGTGCGGTCCGACCCCGGTCAGCGGTACGTCCAGGCGGACGAGGTCGCCGATGAGGGCGGTGGCGTCCGCGCCGTCGAGGCGGACGAGGAGCCCGCCGTCGGCGCGGGCGGCGGAGCCGACGCCCGGGAGGGCGCCGATCTTCTCGACGAGCGGGTCGTCGATCTCTCCGGCCAGCGTCACGAGCAGGGTGTCGCCGGAACCGGTGATCTCGGCGACCGGCCCGGCCTGGACGAGCTGCCCCCGGTCCATGACGACGAGGTGGGTGCAGGACTGCTCGACCTCCGCGAGGAGGTGGCTGGAGACGATGACGGTCCGGCCCTCGGCCGCGTACCGGATCATCACCTCCCGCATCTCGCGGATCTGCGGCGGGTCGAGGCCGTTGGTCGGCTCGTCGAGGATGAGCAGGTCCGGCAGGCCGAGCATGGCCTGGGCGATGGCGAGGCGCTGCCGCATGCCCTGCGAGTAGGTCCGTACGGCGCGTTCGAGGGCGCTGCCCAGGTTCGCGATCCGCAGGGCGTCGTCGACGCGGGCGTCCTCGGCGGGGCGGCCGGTGGCCTTCCAGTACAGCGCCAGGTTCTCCCGGCCGGAGAGGTGCGGCAGGAAGCCGGCGCCCTCGACGAAGGAGCCGACCCGGGAGAGGACCGGGGCGCCGGGGCGGATGGCCTGGCCGAAGACCCGGATCTCGCCCTCGTCGGGCCGGATCAGGCCCATCAGCATGCGCAGGGTGGTGGTCTTTCCGGCGCCGTTCGGGCCGAGGAGACCGAGGACCTGGCCCTGTTCGACGCGGAAGGAGAGGTCCTTGACGCTGTACCGGTCGCCGCCCGCGTACTTCTTGGAGAGTCCGGTGATCTGGAGGGGTACGGAGGTGAGTTCCGGGTCCGGCGCGGGGGCCGTGGTGCGGCGGCGGGCGGTCAGGAGGAGGGCCGCGGCGACGGCGAGGCCGAGGAGCGGCAGGCCCCAGACCCACCAGGGCAGGGTGGCGGCCTGGGTGTCGAGGCCGGGCGCGGTCGGGACGGTGAGCGGGCCCTCGACGGCGACGGTGTAGCCGGCGGGGACGGTCGGGGAGGCATAGCCGAGGTCGGTGGCGGCGAGGACGAGCCGCAGCCGGTGCCCGGCCTCCACCTCGTGGTCGATCGCGGGCAGCGTAAGGGTGACGCTTCGGCCGGCCTTGGCGTCCTCGACGCGGACGGGGGTGACGAGCTGGGAGGGCAGCACCTGCTGCCGTCCGTCGGGCCCGACGTCGTACACCTTGGCGAAGAGGACGGCGGAGCCGTCGGCGGCGGTCGAGGTGACCTTGACGCGGACGGTCGGGGTGCCGGTGATCCGGACGGTGCCGGTCTGCGGCTTCGCGTCGAAGCGGGCGTACTGGCCCGGGAAGTCGAGGGAGAGGCCGACGCCGAGGGAGGAGAGGCCGGAGAGTCCGCCGCCGAGGCCGGGGACGGCCGAGATGGCGGGCGGCGCGGCGCCGGCCGGGTTGGCGAAGGTCTGCGGGGGCCCGGCGAGCGCGAAGGACTCGGTGGCGGCGGTGAGGCCCGGGTAGCGGTCGGCGGTCGCGCCGCGCAGGGTGGCCTGTCCGTCCGTGGAATCGACGCCGCCGGTGCGGCTGACGCGGAAGGCGGGGCCGGTGTCGGCGGAGGTGTCGCGCTTCAGCCAGCGGTCGAACCACGTGCTGATCCGTCGCTCGACGCGCTCGGTCTCGCGGTCGCCGCCGTCGTGGCCGCCGGCGATCCAGTCGACGGCGACGGGGGCGCCGTTGGCGGTGAGGGTGCGGGCCATGGCGTCGGATTGGGCGAGGGTGAAGAGGGAGTCGGACTGGCCCTGGACGATGAGCGCGGGCACCTTGATGCGGGCGCCGACGGCGGAGGGACTGCGGGCTTCGAGGAGGGCGCGGGCGGCGGCGTCGGGCTTTCCGCTGACGGCGACGCGCTGGTAGAGGGAGCAGAGTTCGGCGGTGAAGCGGCCGCAGCCGTCCGCCGCCTGGGTCGGGGCCGGGGCCGTGCCCGGCTGGTTCCCCTGATTCCCCGCCGAGAAGAAGATCCCGGCCCAGAGCTTCTTGAAGACGTCGTTCGGGAAGAGGGCGTCGGCGAGGTTCCAGTAGGTGATCTGGGGGGCGACGGCGTCGACGCGCGGGTCGTGTCCGGCGGCGAGCAGGGAGATCGCGCCGCCGTAGGAGGCGCCGGTGACGCCGACGCGCGGGTCGCCGGCCTTGTCGAGGAGGACCTCGGGGCGGGCCGCGAGCCAGTCGATCAGTTTCCGGACGTCCGCGACCTCGTGGTCGGGGTCGTTGAGGCCGATCTCGCCGGTGGAGGCGCCGAAGCCGCGGGCGGACCAGGTGAGGACGGCGTAGCCGTCGCGGGCGAGCTGTTCGGCCTGGGCGCGGACGTCGTTCTTCGAGCCGCCGAAGCCGTGGCCGAGGAGGACGGCGGGGCGCCGTTCCCCTCCGCCGCTCGTGAAGTACGAGGTGTCGAGCCGTACACCGTCGATGTCGAGCGCCTTGTCCGCGCGCTGCACGGGTGGCGGTTCGTCGGAGGCGACGGCGGTCCAGGTGCCGGCACCCGCGAGGACGGCGAGGACGGCGGTGACCGCGGCCCACCGGGGAAGTCGGAGTCGCATGGGTCGAGCCTATGCGGGCCGGGTCGTGCGGCACTGCGGTCCGGAGGGGGAGGCGCCCGACCTCCTGGGGTCGTACGCGCGGCCTCGCCGTACACCAGGCGCGGTACGCGCGATCGCCGCCGCACCCCGACGAGGACGGCCCCCGGGGCGCGGTGTCGTGCGCGCTCCGGGGGCCGTTCGTCATGGGCCGTTCGTCACGGCCACGACCGGAAGGTCAGTGGTTGCGGGGGAAGCCCAGGTCCACGCCCGCCGGGGCGTCGGACGGGTCCGGCCAGCGGGTGGTGACGACCTTGCCGCGCGTGTAGAAGTGCACGCCGTCGTTGCCGTAGATGTGGTGGTCGCCGAAGAGCGAGTCCTTCCAGCCACCGAAGGAGTGGTAGCCCACCGGCACCGGGATCGGCACGTTGACGCCGACCATGCCGGCCTCGACCTCCATCTGGAAGCGGCGGGCCGCGCCGCCGTCACGGGTGAAGATCGCGGTGCCGTTGCCGAAGCGCGAGCCGTTGATGAGGGCGAGGCCCTCCTCGTACGTCTCGGCGCGCAGCACGCAGAGCACCGGGCCGAAGATCTCGTCCTGGTAGGCCGCGGCCGTGGTCGGCACGTGGTCCAGGAGGGACAGGCCGATCCAGTGGCCGTCCTCGTGGCCCTCGACCGTGTAGCCCGTGCCGTCGAGGACGACCTCGCAGCCCTCGGCCGCCGCGCCGGTGACGTAGGAGGCGACCTTGTCGCGGTGGACGGCCGTGATGAGCGGGCCCATCTCGGAGGTCGGGTCGTTGCCGGGGCCGATCTTGATCTTCTCGGCGCGCTCGCGGATCTTGTCGACGAGCTGGTCGCCGATGGAGCCGACGGCCACGACCGCGGAGATCGCCATGCAGCGCTCGCCGGCGGAGCCGTACGCCGCCGAGACGGCCGCGTCGGCGGCCGCGTCGAGGTCGGCGTCCGGGAGGACCAGCATGTGGTTCTTCGCGCCGCCGAGCGCCTGGACGCGCTTGCCGTTGGCGGAGGCGGTGGTGTGGATGTGGCGGGCGATCGGGGTCGAGCCCACGAAGGAGATCGCGGAGACGTCCGGGTGCTCCAGGAGGCGGTCCACGGAGACCTTGTCGCCGTTCAGGACGTTGAAGACACCGTCCGGGAGGCCCGCCTCGGCGAGCAGCTCGGCGATCTTCAGGGACGGCGACGGGTCCTTCTCGCTCGGCTTGAGGATGAAGGTGTTGCCGGTCGCGATGGCGATCGGGAACATCCACATCGGCACCATGGCCGGGAAGTTGAAGGGCGTGATGCCCGCGACGACGCCCACCGGCTGGCGGATCGAGGCGACGTCCACGCGGTTCGACACCTGGGTGGAGAGCTCGCCCTTGAGCTGGACGGTGATGCCGCAGGCCAGGTCGACGATCTCCAGGCCGCGGGCGACCTCGCCGAGCGCGTCCGAGTGGACCTTGCCGTGCTCGGCGGTGATCAGCTCGGCGATCGCGTCGCGGTTGGCGTCGAGCAGCGCGCGGAACTTGAAGAGGATCGTGGTGCGCTGCGCGAGGGACGAGGTGCCCCAGGTCGCGAAGGCGTCCTTGGCGGCGGCGACGGCGGCGTCCACCTCCTCGACGGAGGCGAGCGCGACACGGGTGGTCACGGCGCCGGTGGCCGGGTCGGTGACCGGGCCCCAGTTGCCCGACGTGCCCTCGACGGCCTTGCCACCGATCCAGTGGTTGACAGTCTTGACGGTGTTCGTCATGACGAAATGCTCCTTCAGAGATGGCGGCGTCGGGCGGTGACGTGCCGGTCGTACTCCTCGCGGGCCTTGACCGCCGACGGGCGGGTCGACGTCTCGGCCACGGGCACATCCCACCATGCCTGGGCCGGGGGCGGGCCCGACACTGTGTCTGCCGTTTCGGTCTCGACGTAGACACATGTGGGAACCGTCGCGGTCCGCGCGTCCGCGAGGGCTTCTCGCAGGTCACGCACGGTGCGGGGGCGCAGCACGCGCATGCCGAGGGAGGCGGCGTTGGCCCCGAGGTCGACGGGGAGCGGCGCGCCGGTGAAGCCGCCGTCCGGGTCCCGGTGGCGGTAGTCGGTGCCGTACCGCTCGGCGCCGACGGCCTCCGAGAGGCCGCCGATGGAGGCGTAGCCGTGGTTCTGCAGGATGACGAGACGCAGGGGCAGCCGCTCCTGCACGGCGGTGACGATCTCGGTGGGATTCATCAGATACGTCCCGTCGCCGACGAGCGCCCAGACGGGCCGGCCGGGTGCCGCGAGCAGGACGCCGAGGGCCGCGGGGATCTCGTAGCCCATGCAGGAGTAGCCGTATTCGACGTGGTACTGGTCCGTGGAGCGGGTCCGCCAGAGCTTGTGGAGGTCGCCGGGGAGCGATCCTGCGGCGTTGATCAGGATGTCGCTGCCGTCGACCAGAGTGTCGAGTACGCCGAGGACCTGGACCTGGGTGGGCCGGGCGTCCTCGTCGGGGACGGCGTAGGCGGCGTCGACACGTCTCTGCCAGCGGAGTCGCTCCTCGGCGTACTCGTGCACGTAGTGCGGGGTGACGTGGTGCGGCTCCAGGAGTGTGTGGAGCTGTTCCAGGCCCTCGCGGGCGTCTGCCACGAGCGGGAGCGCGGCCATCTTGTGGGAGTCGAAGGCGGCGATGTTGAGGTTGACGAACCGTACGGAGGGGTGGCCGAAGAGCGTTCCCGAGGCGGTGGTGAAGTCGGTCCAGCGGGTGCCGACGCCGATGACCACGTCGGCGGTGCGGGCCAGGTGGTCGGCGACGGCGGTGCCGGTGTGGCCGATGCCGCCGACGTTCTGGGGGTGGTCGTGCGACAGCGAACCCTTGCCGGCCTGGGTGAAGGCGACCGGGATGCCGGTCAGCGCGGCGAAGTCGTGGAGCGCCTCCTCGGCCCCGCTGTACCGGACGCCGCCGCCGGCGACGATCAGCGGCCGGGTGGCCGTGCCGATCGCCGCGACCGCCGCGTCCAGTTCGTCCTCGTCCGGGGAGAGGCGGCGGACCCGCCAGACCCGCTCGGCGAAGAACTCCGCCGGCCAGTCGTACGCCTCCGCCTGGACGTCCTGGGGCAGTGCGAGGGTGACGGCGCCGGTCTCCATCGGGTCGGCGAGGACCCGCATGGCGGCGAGCGCGGCCGGGATCAGCGCCTCGGGGCGGCCGATCCGGTCGAAGTAGCGGGAGACGGGCCGCAGGCAGTCGTTGACCGACACGTCGCCGGCGTACGGGAGTTGGAGCTGCTGGAGGACGGGGTCGGCGGGGCGGGTGGCGAACGTGTCGCCGGGGAGGAGCAGGACGGGCAGGTGGTTGATCGTGGCGAGGGCGGCGCCGGTGACGAGGTTGGTGGCGCCGGGGCCGATGGAGGTGGTGACGGCGTGCGCGGAGAGCCGGTTCGACTGGCGGGCGTAGCCGACGGCGGCGTGGACCATGGCCTGCTCGTTGCGGCCCTGGTGGAAGGGCATGAGGTCGCGGTCCTCCACCAGCGCCTGGCCGATCCCGGCGACGTTCCCGTGGCCGAAGATGCCCCAGGTGGCGGCGATCAGCCGCTGCCGGGCCCCGTCGCGCTCGGTGTACTGGGCGGCGAGGAAGCGGACGAGCGCCTGGGCGACGGTCAGCCGGATGCTCATGCGTATCCCTCCGTGTGGTCCGGGTGGAAGGAGATCTTCCACTCCCGCTCGGTTCCGGGGCCCGCCATGACGTTGAGGTAGTAGAGGTCGTGACCCGGCTGGGCGATCGACGGCCCGTGCCAGCCGTCCGGTACGAGGACGGCGTCGCCGTCCCTCACCTCGGCGAGGAGCTCGGCGCCGCCGGGCCGGGAGGGCGAGATCCGCTGGTAGGCGAGTCCGTGCGGGCCCGCGATCTCGTAGTAGTAGATCTCCTCCAGGACGGACTCGGCGCCCGGGCGGTGCTCGTCGTGCTTGTGCGGCGGGTAGGAGGACCAGTTGCCGCCGGGCGTGACGACCTCGACGGCGATCAGCCGGTCGCACGCGAAGGCGCCGGCCGCGGCGAAGTTCCGCACCTGGCGGGCGCGGTTGCCGCTGCCCCTCGTCTCGACGGGAACCTCCGGCGCGGGGCCGTAGCGGGCGGGGAGTCGTCGCTCGCACTTCGCTCCTGCCAAAGCGAAGCGGCCTCCCGCACCGGAGGCGATCTGGGCGTGGGCGTCGCGCGGTACGTAGGCGAAGTCGGTCACTCCGGCGAACACGCTGTCGCGGCCCAGGAGTTCGAGGACTTCGCCGTCGACGCGCACGCTACAGGCACCGGCGAGGGGAAGCACGACCCATTCGGAATCCCCGCTCTCGAAGGCGAGGGTCTCCCCCGGACCGAGGGTGAGGACCCGGAGGGCGGAGTGCGCCCAGCCGGCCCGGTCGGGGTCGATGTGGAGCGCGTACGGACCGCGGGCGGCGGACCCGGAGGGCAGATGGAGGCGCTCGGTGCGCGAGGGGCCGGAGTTCATGACCGATCCCTACCCTCTCTCCGGGATCGTTCCCGTACCCGCCGCGAGCGCCTCGGCGATCTCCTCCGCGGTCGGCATCGCGGGGGAGCAGGCGAGGCGGCCCGCGACGATCGCGCCGGCGGCGTTGGCGTGGCGCAGGGTCCGTGCGAGGTCCCAGCCGGCGAGGAGGCCGTGGACGAGCGCGCCGCCGAACGCGTCGCCCGCGCCGAGCCCGTTGACCACCTCCACCGGCAGGGGTGGCACCTCGGCCTCCGTCCCGTCGGCGGCGAGCGCGAGGACGCCCGCGGGTCCCTGCTTCACGACGGCGAGCCGGACCGCGCCGGTGGCGAGCAGCGCGCGGGCGGCGGCGTACGGCTCGCGCTCCCCCGTCGCGACCGCGCACTCGTCGAGGTTGCCGACGGCCACGGTCGCGTGGCGCAGCGCCTCGGCGTAGAACGGGCGGGCCTCCGCCGGGTCCGTCCAGAACACGGGCCGCCAGTCCAGGTCGAGGACCGTCACCTCCCGGCCGGCGCGGGCGCGCAGCGCGCCCAGGGTCGCGGTGCGGCTCGGCTCGGCGCAGAGGCCGGTGCCGGTCGCCCAGAAGACCCGGGCGGCGCGGATCGCTTCGAGGTCGAGCTCGTGCGGGTGGATCTCCAGGTCGGGGGCCTTGGGGAGGCGGTAGAAGTGGAGCGGGAAGTCGTCGGGCGGGAAGAGTTCGCAGAAGGTGACGGGCGTGGGGTACGCCGCGACCTCGGTCACCCAGCGGTCGTCCACGCCGAAGCGCTTGAGGTCGTGGTGGAGCGCGGCGCCGAAGGGGTCGGCGCCGGTGCGGGAGACGAGCGCGGTACGGCGGCCGAGCCGGGCGGCGGCCACGGCCACGTTGGCCGGGGAGCCGCCGAGGAACCTGCGATAGGTCTCGACGCGGTCGAGCCCGACGCCGCTCTGGAGCGGGTACAGATCCACGCCGAGGCGCCCCATGGTGATCAGGTCGTACGGCTCCGTCTCCACGCGCCCCTCTTCCGCCTGCGGCCCCGCCCTCAGGTGTAGTCGGCCGCCCGGAGGCGTGTCAACGACATGTCCGGACATTCGGACGCCCTGTCCATGTGTCCGCCCGCCCGCTTGACGCTGCTCTCGGGCCCCGGCCAAGGTGGCAGACATGACGAAGCCGTCGCGTCCGTCTCGTCCCTCGCGTCCGTCCCGTATCCGGATCGGCTCCGCCCCGGACTCCTGGGGGGTGTGGTTCCCCGACGATCCCCGGCAGGTGCCGTGGCAGCGCTTCCTCGACGAGGTCTCCGGCGCGGGGTACGAGTGGATCGAGCTGGGGCCGTACGGCTATCTGCCCACCGATCCGGCCGTCCTCGCGGAGGAGACCGCGCGGCGCGGGCTGCGGGTCTCGGCGGGGACGGTCTTCACCGGGCTGCACCACGGACCGGGCGTCTGGGACCGCACCTGGGCGCACGTCGCCGAGAACGCCGCCCTCGCCCAGGCCATGGGCGCCGGTCATCTCGTCGTCATCCCGTCGTTCTGGCGTGACGACCGGACGGGCGAGGTCCTGGAGGACCGCACGCTCACCGTGGAGCAGTGGCGGGATCTGACCGGTCTGACGGAACGGCTGGGGCGGGAGGTACGGGAGCGGTACGGGCTGCGGCTCGTCGTCCATCCGCACGCCGACACCCACCTCGACGGCGAGGAGAGCGTGACGCGCTTCCTCGACGCCACCGACCCGGAGGCCGTCGCGCTCTGTCTGGACACCGGGCACTACGCGTACGCCGGCGGGGACAGCGTCAAGCTGATCGAGAGCTACGGGGAACGGATCGGCTACCTCCACCTCAAGCAGGTCGATCCGGAGGTCCTGGCCCGGGTGGTGGCCGAGGAGGTGCCGTTCGGCCCGGCGGTGGCGCGGGGCGTGATGTGCGAACCGCCGTCCGGGGTGCCCGCCCTGGAGCCGGTGCTCGCCGCCGCGCAGGCCCTGGACGTGGACCTCTTCGCGATCGTCGAGCAGGACATGTACCCGTGCGAGCCGGACACTCCGTACCCGATCGCGCTGCGCACCCGGCGCTTTCTGCGCTCCTGCGGCGTGTGACCGGCGCATAGCCCGCGCATACCTGTGTGACCAGGGGTGACGCACGCGGACACACCGGCGGCCGCGTGCATCACTTCCGTCACACAGGTCCGTTCCCCGTCACATGTATCTCCATTACGCGGGTCTTCCGTCACAGGCGCTCGACAGCCGCTCTCCTCCGGTCGGCAGGGGTCGTTCAACGGGCACAGGCTCAGTGATCACCATCGCCCGCCCGCAGCGCCCCCGAACGGCACCCCCTGCCGCCGCTGCGCGGTGCGCAGGGAGGTACCAGGCATGACGGACAGCAGGCTCTGGTCGTACAAGGACATCGCCGCGCACATCCGCGTCCAGCCGGACACGGTCCGCTCCTACCGGAAGCACGGCCTCCTGCCGGCGCCCGACCAGGTCGAGTCGGGCAAGCCGTACTGGTACCCGGACACGATCCGCGCCTGGGTCGCCAGCCGCCCCGGCAACCGGGCCCGCCGCGACTGACCGTCCCTCCTCCCCTTTACGGCGAGGACGCCGGGCCCCGGAGAGTTCCGGGGCCCGGCGTCCTGTCGTCAGAGGGTCAGCCGCGTGCGGATGCGCTCTCGCGCCGCTCCTCTGCTGCCTTCTCGGCGACCTCTGTGGCCTTCGGTTCCGGCAGCGGCGCGGGGCCGTCCGACTCGCTGACGCCGAAGCGGTCGTGGAAGCGGCGCAGCGGTGCCGGGGCCCACCAGGTGAAGCGGCCGGTCAGCTTCATCACGGCGGGGACGAGGAGGCTGCGGACCACCATCGCGTCCATGACGACGGCGAGGGCGACGCCGAGGCCGAGCATCTTGGTGTTGGTGACCCGCGAGGTGCCGATCGCGACCATGACGACGGCGAGGATCACGGCGGCGGCGGTGATCAGGCCACCGGTCTTGCGCAGCCCGAAGCGGACGGAGTGCTCGTGGTCGCCGGTGACGTCGTACTCCTCCTTGATGCGGGAGAGCAGGAAGACGCCGTAGTCCATGGAGAGTCCGAAGGCCACGCAGAACATGAGCACGGGCAGGGTGGTCTCGATGTCTCCGGTGGCGGTGAAGCCGAGGAGCCCGGCGAGGTGGCCCTCCTGGAAGACCCAGACGACCGCGCCGAACATCGCCGTGAGGCTGAGGGCGTTGAGGACGACGGCCTGGACGGGGACGATCACGCTGCCGGTGAGCAGGAAGACGAGGAGCAGGGTGGCGAGGACGACGATCGCCGCCGCCCAGGGCAGCCGCTCGCCGAGGGCGTCCTTGGAGTCGACGAGGACGGCGGCCTGGCCGGTGACGGAGGTCTCGAAGGGCGCGGGCGCGGCCCGGAGTTCGCCCACGACCCGCTGGGCCTCGGCGCCGACGGTCTCGCCCTCGGGCACGACGGTGAAGTAGGCGTGGCCGGCGCCGCCGGCCGCGGTGACGGGGCCGTCGGCCCGTTCGACGCCGTCGAGGGCGGCGATCCGCTCGCGGAAGGCCTCGTACTGGGCGGGGGTGGCCTCGCCCTCGGCGAGGACGGTGAGCCCGCCGCCGGGGTTGCCGGGGAAGCCGTCGCGGAGCTGGTCCTGGACGACCCGGGAGGAGGCGGTGACGGGGAGCTGACGGTCGTCGGCGGTGCCGAACTTGACGCCGAGGAAGGGCAGTCCGAGCAGGACGAGACCGGCCGCGGTGGCGACGGCGAAGACCGGTGCGCGGCGCATCACGAGGTCGGCGGCCCGGGCCCAGCCGGACCCGTCGGAGTCCTCCCGGGGCGGGCGGCCGCGCCGCAGGAGGCGCCGCAGGTCCAGGGCGTTGACCCGGTCGCCGAGCAGCACGAGGGCGGCCGGGAGCAGGGTGAGCGCGGCGGTCGCGGCGAGGACGACGACGGCGATCCCGGCGTAGGCGAAGGAGCGCAGGAAGTACTGCGGGAAGACGAGCATCGCGGAGAGCGAGACGGCGACGGTCAGCGCGGAGAACAGCACGGTCCGTCCCGCCGTGCGCAGGGTGGTGCGGACTGCGGTGTACGTGTCGGCGCCTGCGGCGAGCTCCTCGCGGTAGCGGCGGACGACGAACAGGGCGTAGTCGATGGCGAGTCCGAGCCCGAGGGCGGTCGTCAGGTTCTGTGCGAAGACCGAGACGTCGGTGAACTCGGTGATGCCGCGCAGGACGGCGTTGGTGCCGAGGATGGCGACGATGCCGACGCCGAGCGGCAGCAGGGCGGCGACGGCGCTGCCGAAGACCATGACGAGGAGGACGAGGGTGAGGGGCAGGGCGATGAGCTCGGCCCGCAGCAGGTCCTCCTGGATGATGACCTGCATCTCGTGGCGGACGGCGAGGCCGCCGCCGAGGGTGACCTCGACGGGGCCGTGCGTGCCCCGGTACTCGGGGGCGATCCGGTCGAGGAGCGCGGCGGCGTCCTTCTCCTCGCCGGCGATCCGGGCGGCGATGACCGCCTGGCGGCCGTCCTCGGAGCGGAGGGCGGGCGAGCCGGTGGACCAGTACGAGCCGACGCCGTCGACGCCCGGCTCGGCGTCGAGCCGCTCGGCGAGCTTCCGGGCCTCGGCGGCGACGGCGGGGGCGTCGACCGCGACGGCCCCGGCGGCCCCGGCCTTCTCGGTCTTCCCGGTCTCTCCCGTGTCGAGGAGGAGGAGGAGCAGGTTGGGCTGCGAGCCGGGGAACTCCCGGGCCAGCGCCTCCGTCGCGTACGTGGACTCGGCGGCCGGGTCCTCCCAGCCGCCGCTGCCCATCCGGTCGGCGACGCCGCCGCCCGCCAGGACGGCGAGGGCGGTGAGCACGAGCGCCACGAGGAGCGTCAGGCGCGGCCGGGCGGTGACGAACCGCGTCCACCCGCCGCCCGCGCCCCCGCCGGGAGCTGATTTCTTGACTTCGGCCATGACGCGGTGTCCCCTTCACCTGACCCATGTGCGCGCTTCCCGGCAGGTCACATAGGTCGCCCATTGCCATAGAATGACAAACACGAGTGATCACTCGCGTTTCCTTAGAATGCGAGCGACCTCTCGCATTTGTCAAACGCGTCGAGCCCGTATTGAGGAGAACTGGGGACAGCCATGTCCGAGAAGCCCGAGATGTCCGAGGAACCGAAGCCGCGCCGCCGTCAGGCGCGCGGCGAGCGCCGCATCACGCAGCTGCTCCAGGCCGCCGCGAACGTCTTCTGCGCGAACGGGTACACGGCGGCCAGCACCAACGCGATCGCCCGCGAGGCACACGTCTCGCCCGGCACGCTCTACCAGTACTTCCCGAACAAGGAAGCCATCGCCGTCGAGCTCGGCGGCCGCCTCATGCACGAGATGCGCGCGGCCCACGGCCAGGCCTTCACCGCGGAGAACCTGGCCCTGCCGCTGCCCGAGCTGCTCGACGCGGTCGTCGACCCGCTGATCGAGTTCAACTGCGCCAACCCCGTCTTCCTCGCCCTGATGCACGGCTCCGAGATCCCCGGACGCATCGCGGAGGAGCACGACGCCCTGCACGCCTCGCTGATCGAGCGGGTCCGCCTCCTGATCGCCCACTACCTCCCGGACAGCCCGCCCGAGGAGTGCGTCCGGGTCGCGGACATGGCCTTCGCGGTCTTCAAGGGCGGCCTCCACCTGGTCCTCGCCGCCCCCGAGGGGCCCGAGCGGGACGCCACGGTCGCCGAGCTGAAGAGGGTCC
Organism: Streptomyces sp. NBC_01255; assembly: GCF_036226445.1. Lineage (NCBI taxonomy): Bacteria > Bacillati > Actinomycetota > Actinomycetes > Kitasatosporales > Streptomycetaceae > Streptomyces > Streptomyces sp. NBC_01255. The sequence goes on along the minus strand of NZ_CP108474.1, from coordinate 5,610,717 downwards.
TCCTGCGCTACCTCGACCCGGTCATCGGCGGCACCCACGCCGACGGCGCCGTGCTCACCACGCCTCGGAACCCCTGACCGCCTCGGACGGCAGCGCCTTCTCCCCGGCCCGCGCCCGCAGCTTCAGCGCGAGCAGCGGGAAGACGAGGACGGAGACCATGCCGGCGCCGACGAGCGCCGCCGCCTCACCCGCCGTCAGCTCGTGGTCCTCCACGCCGATGGTCGTGATCGCGACGACGAGCGGCAGCGCCGTGGAGCCGTAGAGGACGAGCCCGCCCCGGTCCTTGCGGTCGAGGTCACGCGGGGCGAGGAACCAGATCGGCCCGCCGCGCACGACCAGGAAGAGCAGCAGGAAGACCGGCAGCAGGAGCAGCGTCCGGCCGCCGGAGAGGAGCGAGTCCAGGTCGAACTCGATCCCGGTGACGACGAAGAAGACCGGGACGAGGAAGCCGAAGCCGACGGCCTCGATCTTCTCCAGGATCTCCGGGCCGGCCTCGGGCGCCGCCCCCGTCAGCAAGAGCCGGGTGATGAGCCCGGCCGCGAAGGCGCCGAGCAGGACGTCGAGCCCGAGCGCCGTCGAGGCCCCCAGCATCAGGGCGAGCAGCAGGAACACGAACCGGACGGCGAACTGACCGCTGCTGTGCAGGGTCTTGGCGATGACCCGGGAGAACCACGGCGGGCGCGGGCGCAGCGCCCAGAAGACGGCGGCGGCCGTGAGCGCGGCGAAGACGGCGAGGAGCACGGTCGACTCGGCCGCGGCGCGCCCGCTGAGCAGCAGCGCCATCGCGATGATCGGCCCGAACTCGCCCACCGCGCCGAAGGCCATGACGACCGAGCCGAACCGGCCGTGGAGCTCGCCCGCGTCGCGCAGCACGGGCAGGACGGTGCCGAGCGCGGTGCTGGTGAGCGCCACCCCGATGAAGACGCCCTTGGCGTAGCCGCCGCCCAGCAGGATCCCGGTGCCGAGCCCGAGGGCGAGGGCGGCGACCCAGGCCCAGACCGCGCGCTTGAGGGTGTCGCCGCGGACCTTGCCGAACTCGATCTCGTACCCCGCGAGGAAGATCAGCATGGTGAGGCCGAGCTCGGAGAGGCCGTCGATCAGCTCGTCGGAGTGGGCCCAGCCCAGGACGTCGGGGCCGATGAGGATGCCGAGGAGGATCTCGAAGATGACGAGGGGTACGGGGAGCTTGCGTCCCACCCCGTAGGCGAGCAGCGGCGCCAGGACGGCGATCGCCATGATCAGGATGAGCGTGGTCCCCGAATGCGACATAACGGGTATTTACCATAAGCTCCGGTCAGATGACCTGTCGGCGGAGGGACTTGGAGGTCTTCCCCCGTGCACGAGTACCCGCCCACCACGCAGACACCCCCGCCGCCCACGACCCCGCCGCCCGTCCCGCAGCCGCGCCCCGGACTGTGGAAGCGCTGCCTGTGGGGCGGGCTGACGCTCTGGATCCTGACGGCGGTCGTCACGTACGCCACCGAGAACACCACCCTGCTCCCCACCCTCATCCTGCTCGGCAGCTTCCTCGTTCCCGCGGTGTTCGTGCTCTGGGCCTACGAGCGGCACGGCCAGGACTTCGGCGTGCCGGTGATCCTCGGCTGCTTCCTCACCGGCGGAGTCCTCGGCGTGCTCGGCGCCTCGGTCATGGAGTACTACCTCCTCCACCCCTCCCTCTGGATGTTCCTGGGGGTCGGGCTGATCGAGGAGGCCGTGAAGCTGGCGGCCCTGATGTTCGTCGTACGCCGCTACCCGCGGCTGCGCGGCATCCGCGCCGGACTCGTCCTCGGCGGCTCGGTCGGCTTCGGCTTCGCCGCCTTCGAGAGCGCCGGATACGCATTCAACGCCGCCGTCACGATGGACGGCATCGACCTGCGCTCGCTCCTGGAGACCGAGATCCTGCGCGGGGTGCTCGCCCCCTTCGGGCACGGTCTGTGGACGGCGATCGCCGGCGGGGTCCTGCTCGCCTTCCGCCGCCCCGACGGCCGGTTCCGCTTCGCCGCGCCCGTCATCGGCACGTACCTCGGGGTCGCGGTCCTGCACGCGCTGTGGGACTCGATGCACGGCATCGCGCTCTGGCTGGTGCTGCGGATGACCACCACCGACCTCGACCGCTCGCTCTTCGCCCAGGGGTACATCCCGCAGCCCACCTCACAGCAGGAGCACCTCTTCACCCTCTTCTCGGTGGGCGGGCTCGTCCTGGTGACACTGGTGGGACTCGGCTGGCTGAGAGCACTTGCGCGACGCGGGCCGACCGGGACTGGAATTCATACCCCCTAGGGGTATAATCTCGGTTTTGTACGGCTCTGAACCCCCGAAGGAGAACGCCATGACCGCTGAGACGAAGACCGAACTCACCACCGTCTACCAGGTCAAGGGCATGACCTGCGGCCACTGCGAGGGCGCGGTCTCCGGCGAGATCTCCGAGCTCGCCGGCGTCGTCTCGGTCACGGCCGTCGCCTCGACCGGCCAGGTCACCGTCGTCTCCGCCGCCCCGCTCGACGAGGACGCCGTGCGCGCCGCCGTCGACGAGGCCGGCTACGAACTGGTCTGACCGACCCCCCGTGGTCGACACCCCGCAGGGCCGTACCGTTACCGGGTACGGCCCTGCTCTCGTTGGGAAGCGCTCATGACGTCCACGATCACCGAGCTGACGATCGGTGGCATGACCTGTGCCTCCTGCGCGGCCCGCGTCGAGAAGAAGCTCAACCGGATGGACGGGGTGACCGCGACGGTCAACTACGCCACCGAGAAGGCACGGGTCGAACATCCCCCGGAGCTCACGGCCGGGGACCTGATCGCCACCGTCGTCAAGACCGGCTACACCGCCGAGGAACCCCTGCCGCCGGAGCCCGAGCCCGACGAGGCCGAAGCCCGCGAGGAGGACCCCGAGCTCGCCGCGCTCCGGCAGCGGCTGACCGTCTCCGCCGTCCTCGCCGCGCCCGTGATCCTGCTCGCCATGGTCCCGGCGCTCCAGTTCGACAACTGGCAGTGGCTCTCGCTCACCCTCGCCTCCCCCGTCGTCGTCTGGGGCGGACTGCCCTTCCACCGGGCCGCCTGGACCAACGCCAAGCACGGCGCCGCCACCATGGACACCCTGGTCTCCGTCGGCACCCTCGCCGCCTACGGCTGGTCGCTCTGGGCCCTCTTCCTCGGCGACGCCGGCATGCCCGGCATGCGCCACGGCTTCGACCTCACCGTGGACCGCGCCCACGGCACCTCCACCATCTACCTGGAGGTCGCCGCCGGGGTCATCACCTTCATCCTGCTCGGCCGCTACCTGGAGGCCCGCGCCAAGCGGAAGGCGGGCGCCGCCCTGCGCGCCCTCATGGAGCTCGGCGCCAAGGACGTGGCCGTCCTGCGCGGGACCACGGAGGTACGGATCCCGGTCGCCGAGCTGCGGGCCGGCGACCTCTTCGTCGTACGCCCCGGGGAGAAGATCGCCACCGACGGCACCGTCACCACCGGCACGTCGGCCGTCGACGCCTCCCTGCTCACCGGCGAATCGATGCCCCTGGACGTCACCGAGGGCTCCGAGGTGACCGGCGGCTGCGTCAACGTCTCGGGCCGGCTCGTCGTCCGGGCCGCCGCCGTCGGCGCCGACACCCGGCTCGCCCGGATGGCGAAACTCGTCGAGGACGCCCAGAACGGCAAGGCCGAGGTACAGCGGCTCGCCGACCGGATCTCCGCCGTCTTCGTCCCGGTGGTGCTCCTCATCGCGCTCGGCACGCTCGTCACCTGGCTGCTGACGACCGACGACCCGACGGCCTCCTTCACCGCTGCCGTCGCCGTCCTGATCATCGCCTGCCCCTGCGCCCTGGGGCTCGCGACCCCGACCGCGCTGCTGGTCGGCACCGGCCGCGGCGCCCAGCTCGGCATCCTCATCAAGGGCCCCGAAGTCCTGGAGTCCACCCGCCGCGTCGACACCGTCGTCCTCGACAAGACGGGGACGGTCACCACGGGCCGCATGCGGCTCGTCGGCGTCCGCGTGTACGGGGGCGGTTACGGCACCTCGGGCACCGACGAGACCGAGCTGCTGCGGCTCGCGGGCGCCCTGGAGCACTCCTCCGAGCACCCCGTCGCCCGCGCGGTCGCGGCCGGCGCCGCCGAACGGTGCGGCGAGCTCCCCGTACCGAAGACCTTCGAGAACGTCCCCGGGCTCGGCGTCCGCGGCTCCGTCGACGGCCGGCTCGTCCTCGTCGGCCGCGCCGCCCTCCTCACGACCGAGGGCGTCGAGGTGCCCGGCACCGCCGAGCCCGGCGCCGTCCACGTCGCCTGGGACGGCGTCGCCCGCGGCACCCTGACCGTCGCCGACACCGTCAAGGACACCAGTGCCGAGGCCGTCACCCGGCTGCGCGGCCTCGGGCTGAGGCCCGTCCTGCTCACCGGGGACCACCGGGCGGTCGCGGAGGCCGTCGCGGCGGAGGTCGGCATCGACGAGGTGATCGCCGGAGTGCTGCCCGAGGAGAAGGCCGGGGTGATCCGGCGGCTCCAGGAGGAGGGCAGGACCGTCGCGATGGTCGGCGACGGGGTCAACGACGCCGCCGCCCTCGCCACGGCGGACCTCGGCCTGGCGATGGGAACGGGCACGGACGCGGCCATCGAGGCGAGCGACCTGACCCTGGTCCGCGGCGACCTCCGCGTCGCGGCGGACGCCATCCGGCTCTCCCGCCGCACCCTGGCGACGATCAAGGGCAACCTCGCCTGGGCCTTCGGCTACAACGTGGCCGCGCTGCCCCTGGCGGCGGCCGGCCTGCTCAATCCGATGATCGCGGGCCTCGCGATGGCCTTTTCGTCCGTCTTCGTCGTATCCAACAGCCTGCGGCTGCGGCGCTTCACGTGAATTCACCTACACGTGACGCACAGGACCTTCACAAAGAGATCTAGATCACAGATATTGGGGGGTAACCATCTGGGCTGTTCGCGAGTCTAAGTGGGCGATGCCGAGAACGTCTTGGGGGACGTTCATGGGATGTCTTGGGGGACGTCCCTAGGCAAGCGTTGGCCGGGGCACGTGCACCGGGGAGCTTTGAGCGGCCCTCCCGTACGTACCCCGGCAGACCGCGTCACGCCCGAACCCGCGCAGCTACTGCTGACGCCGGCAGACGCCCGGCCCGGATCCCGTGGGGGGAATCCGCACCGGGGGATATGGGAAGCGCCCCGACCGTCGACCCGTGGGGGGATCGGCGGCGGGGCGCTTCTTGCTGCCTTTTTTAGGGCTCGGTTCGCCTCCGGGGCGCAACCGGGTCCCTGAGGTCCTAGCGGGCCTCGACCGGGACGAAGTCGCGGAGGACCTCGCCCGTGTAGATCTGGCGCGGGCGGCCGATGCGGGAGCCCGGCTCCTTGATCATCTCGTGCCACTGGGCGATCCAGCCGGGAAGGCGGCCGAGCGCGAAGAGCACGGTGAACATCTCGGTCGGGAAGCCCATGGCGCGGTAGATCAGGCCCGTGTAGAAGTCCACGTTCGGGTAGAGGTTGCGCGAGACGAAGTACTCGTCCGAGAGCGCGTGCTCCTCCAGCTTGAGCGCGATGTCCAGCAGCGCGTCGTCCTTGCCGAGCGCGGAGAGGACGTCGTGCGCAGCCGCCTTGATGATCTTGGCGCGCGGGTCGAAGGACTTGTACACCCGGTGGCCGAAGCCCATCAGGCGGACGCCGTCCTCCTTGTTCTTCACCTTGCGGATGAAGGAGTCGACATCGCCGCCGTTGGCCTGGATGCCTTCCAGCATCTCCAGGACCGACTGGTTGGCGCCACCGTGCAGCGGGCCCCACAGGGCCGAGATGCCGGCGGAGATCGAGGCGAACATGTTCGCCTGCGACGAGCCGACCAGACGCACGGTGGAGGTCGAACAGTTCTGCTCGTGGTCCGCGTGCAGGATCAGCAGCTTGTCGAGCGCCGCGACGACGACCGGGTCCAGGTCGTACTCCTGCGCCGGGACCGAGAAGGTCATGCGCAGGAAGTTCTCGACGTACCCGAGGTCGTTGCGCGGGTAGACGAAGGGGTGGCCGATCGACTTCTTGTACGCGTACGCCGCGATCGTCGGAAGCTTGGCGAGCAGCCGGATCGTGGAGAGGTGGCGCTGCTTCTCGTCGAACGGGTTGTGGCTGTCCTGGTAGAAGGTGGACAGCGCGGAGACCACCGACGACAGCATCGCCATCGGGTGGGCGTCCCGCGGGAAGCCACGGAAGAAGTTCTTGACGTCCTCGTGGACCAGCGTGTGCTGCGTGATCTCGTTCTTGAAGGTCGCCAGCTCGTCGACCTTGGGCAGCTCACCGTTGATCAGCAGGTACGCCACCTCAAGGAAGGTGGAGCGCTCGGCCAGCTGCTCGATGGGGTAGCCGCGGTACCGCAGGATCCCCTGCTCACCATCGAGGTAGGTGATCGCGGATTTATAGGCGGCGGTGTTGCCGTATCCGCTGTCCAGGGTGACCAGACCGGTCTGGGCTCGGAGTTTCCCGATGTCGAAGCCCTTGTCGCCAACGGTGCTCTCGACCACCGGGTAGGTGTATTCACCGTCCGCGTACCGCAGTACTACAGAGTTGTCGCTCACGTCATCCCTCACCGACGTAGTGCCTCTTCTTCGAGGTGCCCTGACTGTCTCTACCATCCCCCATTTGGCTCAGGAGAGTGCACTCGGGGTCGACCATTGGGCCAATCGGCGGCACTCAGTGCCGCCAACCTTCACATCCTGCCCCCTTCGCCCTGGTTCCGGTAGCCCTCCGTGATCTTTCACACGAGGGAGCCACCTGTGAGCCGATGGGACAGTGAGGTAAAGCGTCTGCCCGCCGAGACCGTGCGGACCGCCTGGGCGATCGCCCGGCGGGAGCCGACGAGGACGACCAGCTTCTTGGCCCTCGTCACCGCCGTGTAGAGCAGGTTGCGCTGGAGCATCATCCAGGCACTCATCGTGACCGGGATGACCACCGCCGGATACTCGCTGCCCTGCGAACGGTGGATGGTGACCGCGTACGCGTGGGCCAGTTCGTCCAGCTCGTCGAAGTCGTACGGCACCTCCTCGTCCTCGTCCGTCCGCACCGTCAGCCGCTGTTCGACGGTGTCGAGGGCGGTGACGACGCCGACCGTTCCATTGAAGACGCCGTTGGCGCCCTTGTCATAGTTGTTCCTGATCTGGGTGACCTTGTCGCCCACCCGGAAGACCCGGCCGCCGAACCGCTTCTCCGGCAGGTCGGGGCGGGCCGGGGTGATCGCCTGCTGGAGCAGTCCGTTGAGCGCGCCCGCGCCCGCCGGGCCCCGGTGCATGGGGGCCAGGACCTGTACGTCCCGCGGGTCGAGGCCGAACTTGGCCGGAATGCGCCGGGCCGCGACCTCCACGGCGACCCGCGCGGCGTCCTCGGTCTCCTCCTCGACGAAGAGGAAGAAGTCCGGCAGGCCCTGGGTGAGGGGCGGGGTGCCGGCGTTGATCCGGTGCGCGTTGGTGACGACCCCGGACTGCTGGGCCTGCCGGAAGATGCGCGTCAGCCGCACGGCGGGTACGGGGCTGCCGGGGGCCAGCAGGTCGCCGAGGACCTCGCCCGCGCCGACCGAGGGGAGCTGGTCCACGTCCCCGACGAGAAGGAGGTGGGCGCCCGGTGCCACCGCCTTGACCAGCTTGTTCGCCAGGAGCAGGTCGAGCATGGAGGCCTCGTCGACGACGACCAGGTCGGCGTCGAGCGGCCGGTCCCGGTCGTAGGCCGCGTCCCCGCCCGGCTTGAGCTCCAGGAGCCGGTGGACGGTGGACGCCTCGGCACCGGTCAGCTCGGCGAGTCGCTTGGCCGCCCGCCCGGTGGGCGCGGCGAGAACGACTTTGGCCTTCTTGGCGCGGGCCAGCTCCACGATCGAGCGGACCGTGAAGGACTTGCCGCAGCCCGGGCCGCCGGTGAGGACCGCGACCTTGCGGGTCAGGGCGAGCCGGACCGCGTCCTCCTGCTCGGGCGCGAGCGAGGCCCCGGTGCGGTCGGCGAGCCAGGCCAGCGCCTTGTCCCAGGCCACGCCCCGGAAGGCGGGCATCCGGTCCTCCTCCGTCCGCAGCAACCGTCCCACCTGCCCGGCGAGCGACAGCTCGGCGCGGTGGAAGGGGACGAGGTACACGGCGGTGACCGGCGTCCCCTCGGGGCCGGGCACCGACTCCCGTACGACCCCCTCGGGGTCCTCGGCGAGCTCGGCCAGGCACTCGATGACGAGCCCCGTGTCGACCTGGAGGAGCTTGACGGCGTCGGCGATCAGCCGCTCCTCGGGGAGGAAGCAGTGGCCCTGGTCGGTGGATTGCGACAGCGCGTACTGGAGGCCGGCCTTCACCCGGTCCGGGCTGTCGTGCGGGATGCCGACGGCCTGGGCGATGCGGTCGGCGGTGAGGAAGCCGATGCCCCACACGTCGGCGGCGAGCCGGTAGGGCTGGTTCCGCACGACGGAGATGGAGGCGTCCCCGTACTTCTTGTAGATCCGCACGGCGATGGAGGTGGAGACGCCGACCCCCTGGAGGAAGACCATGACCTCCTTGATCGCCTTCTGTTCCTCCCAGGCCGCCGTGATGTTCTTGGTGCGCTTGGGGCCGAGACCCGGCACCTCGATCAGCCGCGCGGGGGCCTCTTCCAGGATGTCGAGAGTGTCCAGGCCGAAGTGAGAGGTGATGCGGTCGGCGAAGACGGGGCCGATTCCCTTGACGAGGCCGGAGCCCAGGTAGCGGCGGATGCCCTGGATGGTGGCGGGGAGGATCGTCGTGTAGTTGTCGACGGCGAACTGCTTGCCGTATTGGGGGTGGGAGCCCCAACGGCCCTCCATCCGCAGCGACTCCCCCGGCTGGGCGCCGAGCAGCGCGCCGACGACCGTCAGCAGGTCACCGGCGCCGCGCCCGGTGTCGACGCGCGCGACCGTGTAGCCGCTCTCCTCATTGGCGTAGGTGATCCGCTCCAGGACCCCTTCGAGCACTGCCGGACCCCGACCCTCGTTGGACATGCACCGACCGTAGCGAAGGCGTCGGACACCCCGCCGGGCCCTGTGGACAACTCCCTTCCCGGGGTGCCGGGAAACCGGAGCAAAAGTAGCGTTTCCGGTATGACTGAATCTTCCTTCCAGGACGACGTCCTGACCGAGCTCGGCGACGACCGGCTCCAGGAGATCGCCGGGCTGCTCGGCACCGACGCCACCGGGGCGCAGGAGCTCGTGGGCAGTTCGGTGGCCGAGCTCACCGGTGAGCTGCGCCAGGCGGCGGCCGAGCCTGCCGGCGCGGACGAGGTGCGGGCCGCCGTCGACGAGGTGACCTCGGCCGAGCCGCCGCTCCAGGGTGTCGCCGGCTTCGGCGGCCTCGCGGCCGGCGGCCTCATGGCCGGAGTTCTGAGCAGACTGGCCCGCCCGGCGGCGAACGCGATCGCGAAGAAGTCCGGCCTCCCGGCGGCCACGGTCACCCGAGCGGTCGACATCCTGGTCCCGGTGGTCCTCGCGGTCATGACGAGGCGCGCGGCGACGAAGAGGAGCGGAGGCACGGCGGCGGACGGCCTGGGCGACCTCTTGGGCGGCCCGAAGAAGTAGAAGAAGTAGCGGACCGCCGCCCCCGGGAGGCGGGGGGGCGGGGGCGGAGGCGGGGGGCGAACGGATCGTGCGCCTCCTCGGCGACCACGGTCGCACCACCGGGCGAGCGGACGGCCCCGCGACGCAGGCGGCGACCGCCACCGGCCCGCGGGGACGCGGTTCACCCGTTACGCCTCACAGGTCGTCCGCCGTACCCATGACAGCCGGACCGCACCCCTCGGGCAGGTTGGCCGCGACCCTGGCGAACGCCTCCTCGGCTGTCGCGCATCGGCCGTAGAGCCCGTCCGCCCCCGCACGGTTCGTGACCTCGTAGCCTCCTTCGCCGAGGGGATACACGACGGGTACGTCCCTCGTCTGGGGATACCCGACGCATCGGCTCAACAGCAGGATCCCGTGACTCACGCCGGGAAAGAGCTGCCGTAGCCGCGGCTGGGCGTACGCCGCCCGGACCATCTCCTGCCCGATCACCTCGGGCCCGTACGAAAGAACCGTGCGCCACTGGGCCTCCACGATCTCCTCCGCGCTCTGTGAGGGTGTCTCGTCGGTCACTCGGTCGCCCTTCCCCTTGGACCTGCGTCTGTTCCCCTTCTGGCATGTACGACCGGACGGCTCCCAGTGTCTCCCCTCCGCGCACCGGGGCTGCACTCCCGGAGCTCAGACCGCCAGGAAGCGGTCCAGGGTCTCCTCCAGGACCTCGACGCCGTCCCGGGCCCACAGCTCGTCGTTGAAGAGCTCCACCTCGACCGGGCCCGTCCAGCCGGCCTTCTCGACCAGGTCCGCCCAGGCCCGCAGGTCGATCGCGCCGGTGCCCAACTGGCCCCGGCCGTTGAGGACTCCGGCCGGGAGCGGGGTCGTCCAGTCGGCGAGCTGGAAGGAGTGGATCCGGCCGGCCGCGCCCGCGCGTTCCACCGCGGCCGGGGCCCGGTCGTCCCACCAGAGGTGGTACGTGTCGACGGTGACGCCGACCTGCTCGGCCGGGAAGCGCTCCGCGATGTCCAGGGCCTGGTCCAGGGTCGAGACGGCGCAGCGGTCGGAGGCGTACATCGGGTGGAGCGGCTCGATGGCCAGGCGGATTCCCCGCTCGCCCGCGTACGGGGCGAGTTCGCCGATCGCCTCGGTGATGCGGGCGCGGGCGGACGGCAGGTCCGGGAAGGCGGGGGTGAGGCCGCCGGAGACCAGGACGAGGGTGTCGGTGCCGAGCGTCACGGCCTCGTCGATCGCCGCGCGGTTCTCCGCGAGCCAGCCGTCCGCCGTGAAGAAGCCGCCCCGGCAGAGGGTGGTGACGGTGAGGCCCGCGTCCCGTACGAGAGCGGCGGCGGCGTCGACCCCGTACGCCTGCACGGGCTCGCGCCACAGGCCGACGCCCGGGATGCCGAGGCGGACGCAGTGGGCGACCAGGTCGGGCAGGGAGAGCTGTTTGACGGTCATCTGGTTGATGCTGAAGCGGTCGGGGTTCACTGCGGGACTCCGTACACGGTGAGCAGGGAGCGCATGCGGGCCTCGGCGAGCGCCGGGTCGGGGAACAGGCCCAGTCCGTCGGCGAGTTCGTAGGCGCGGGCGAGGTGCGGGAGCGAGCGGGCGGACTGGAGGCCGCCGACCATCGTGAAGTGGTCCTGGTGGCCGGCGAGCCAGGCGAGGAGGACGACGCCCGTCTTGTAGAAGCGGGTCGGGGCCGCGAAGAGGTGACGGGAGAGCCCGACGGTGGGGTCGAGGAGCTCGCGGAAGCCCGCGACGTCGCCGGTGTCGAGGGTCCGGACCGCCGCGGCGGCGAGCGGGGCGAGGGGGTCGAAGATGCCCAGCAGGGCGTGGCTGAAGCCCTGTTCGTCGCCGGCGATGAGCTCCGGGTAGTGGAAGTCGTCGCCCGTGTAGCAGCGGACGCCCTCCGGGAGGCGGCGGCGCAGCTCGACCTCGCGCCGGGCGTCGAGGAGGGAGACCTTGATGCCGTCGACCTTGTCGGGGTGGGCGGCGATCACGTCGAGGAAGGTCTCCGTGGCCGCGTCCAGGTCGGCCGAGCCCCAGTAGCCCTGGAGTGCCGGGTCGAACATCGGGCCGAGCCAGTGCAGGATCACCGGCTCGCTCGCCTGCCGGAGGAGATGCCCGTACAGGTCGAGGTAGTCGTCCGGGCCGCTCGCGGCGGCGGCGAGGGCGCGGGAGGCCATGAGGATGGCCTGGGAGCCGGTCTCCTCGACGAGTGCGAGCTGCTCCTCGTAGGCCTTGCGGACCTCCACCAGGCCGGCGGGGCCGGTGAGTTGGTCGGTGCCGACGCCGCAGGCGATGCGGCCGCCGACGGCCTTCGCCTCGGCGGCGGAGCGGCGGATCAGCTCGGCGGCGCCGGCCCAGTCGAGGCCCATGCCGCGCTGGGCGGTGTCCATGGCCTCGGCGACCCCGAGGCCATGGGCCCAGAGGTGGCGGCGGAAGGCGAGGGTGGCGTCCCAGTCGACGGCGGCGGGCGAGTCGGGGGTGGTGTCGGCGTACGGGTCGGCGACGACGTGCGCGGCGGAGAAGACCGTACGGGAGGTCAGGGCGCCGACCCCGCTCGGGTTCAGCGGCTCGGTGCGGGGCTCGTACGCGCGGACGCCTCCGCCCGCCTGCGGGAGGCGGATCACAGCGAGACCTCCGGGACGTCGAGGCGGCGGCCCTCGGCGGCCGACTTCAGACCCAGCTCGGCGAGCTGGACGCCGCGGGCGCCGGCGAGCAGGTCCCAGTGGTACGGCTCGTCGAGCGCAATGTGGCGGAGGAAGAGCTCCCACTGGGCCTTGAAGCCGTTGTCGAACTCGGCGTTGTCGGGGACTTCCTGCCACTGCTCGCGGAAGGACTCGGTCGCCGGGATGTCCGGGTTCCAGACCGGCTTGGGGGTGGCCGAGCGGTGCTGGACGCGGCAGTTGCGCAGGCCCGCGACGGCGGAGCCGTGGGTGCCGTCGACCTGGAACTCGACGAGTTCGTCGCGGTTGACGCGGACGGTCCAGGAGGAGTTGATCTGGGCGATCGCGCCGCCCTCCAGCTGGAAGATGCCGTACGCGGCGTCGTCGGCGGTGGCCTCGTAGGGCTTGCCCTGCTCGTCCCAGCGGCGCGGGACGTGGGTGGCGACGTGCGCGCTGACGCTCGTGACGCGGCCGAAGAGCTCGTGGAGCACGTACTCCCAGTGCGGGAACATGTCGACGACGATGCCGCCGCCGTCCTCCGCGCGGTAGTTCCAGCTGGGGCGCTGGGCGTCCTGCCAGTCGCCCTCGAAGACCCAGTAGCCGAACTCGCCGCGCACGGACAGGATCTCGCCGAAGAAGCCGCCGTCGATGAGCCGCTTGAGCTTGAGCAGGCCGGGGAGGAAGAGCTTGTCCTGGACGACGCCGTGCTTGATGCCCTGCTCGGAGGCGAGGCGGGCGAGTTCCAGGGCACCGGCGAGGTCGGCGGCGGTGGGCTTCTCCGTGTAGATGTGCTTGCCGGCCGCGATGGCCTTGGTGAGGGCGTCGACGCGGGCGGAGGTGACCTGGGCGTCGAAGTAGATGTCGATGCTGTCGTCGGCGAGGACGGCGTCGAGGTCGGTGGACCATTCGGCGAGGCCGTGGCGCTCGGCGAGCGTGCGCAGGGCGTGCTCGCGGCGGCCGACGAGGACGGGCTCGGGCCAGAGGGTCTCGCCGTTGCCGAGGTCGAGTCCGCCCTGCTCGCGCAGGGCGAGGATCGAGCGGACGAGGTGCTGGCGGTAGCCCATGCGTCCGGTGACGCCGTTCATGGCGATGCGGACTGTCCTGCGTGTCACGAGATCTCCCTCTCCCCGGCAATTCCGCGCCTCGGTAGAAAGCGCTTTCTGTCTGGGAGGAAGCTAACCTGCCGACATCACGCCGGACAAGGGCCTCGGAGGTACGCAGACGATGACCGTCACCCTGGCGGACGTGGCCGCCCGCGCCCGGGTCTCCCCCGCGACCGTGTCCCGGGTCCTGAACGGCAACTACCCGGTCGCCGCCTCGACCCGCGAGCGGGTCCTGCGGGCGGTGGACGAGCTGGACTACGTCCTCAACGGCCCCGCGAGCTCACTGGCGGCCGCCACCTCCGACCTGGTCGGCGTGCTGGTCAACGACATCGCCGACCCCTTCTTCGGGATCATGGCGAGCGCGGCGCAGAGCGCGATCGGGGAGGTCGCGTCGGGGCGGGCCGGGGGCGAGAAGCTCGCCGTCGTCTGCAACACCGGCGGCTCCCCCGCGCGCGAACTGACCTACCTCACCCTGCTCCAGCGGCAGCGGGCCGCGGCCGTCATCCTCATGGGCGGTTCACTGGAGGACCCGGAACACCTCGCGGCGACGGCGGGCAAACTGGCGAAGCTCGCGGAGGCGGGGACGCGGGTCGTGCTGTGCGGGCGCCCGCCGGTGCCGGGCGACGCGAACGCGGCGGCGCTCGTCTTCGACAACCGCACCGGCGCGCGGCGCCTGACCGAGCACTTGCTCGGGCTCGGACACCGGCGCATCGGATACGTGGCGGGGCCGGCCGACCGGACGACGACCCGGCACCGGCTCGAAGGCCACCGGGCGGCGCTCGCGGCGGCGGGGGTCGCCGAGGGCCCGACGGTCCACGGCCCGTACGACCGCCGGTCCGGCTACGAGGCGACCGCCGAACTCCTCGACCGCGCCCCGGACCTGACGGCGGTCGTCGCCGCCAACGACACGGTGGCGCTCGGCGTCTGCGCGGCCCTGCGGGAACGGGGCCTGTCCATCCCGGACGACGTCTCGGTGGCGGGCTTCGACGACCTGCCGTTCTCGGTGGACGCGGTCCCGGCCCTGACGACCGTACGCCTGCCTTTGCACGAGGCGGGCGCGCGGGCGGGCCGCCTGGCCATGGGAGCGGAGGAGCCTCCGGCGGGGGGCCCGGTGAACGTCCCGGGGGAACTGGTGGTGCGGGGGTCGACGGCCCGGCCGCGGGGGTAGCCGGGCGCTATCGTGGTGACGAACGGCACACGGAGGATCGCATGGCGACCATACTGATGGACCTTCCCAGCGCCTGGGACGCCTTGGACGGCGTCCCCCTGCCCCGCGGCTACCGCGTCGAGATCACGGACGGGAAGATCATCATGACGCCCCAGGGCGAGCAGCAGTGGAGGGTCATCCTCCGCACCGCCCCCCAGATCGAGCAGCAGCTCGCCGGGCACGGGGACATCCTCTCGGACGTCATGATCGATTTCCCGTCCAGCCAGTTCGGGTACGCCCCCGACCTGGCCATCATCGCGCCCGGCTCCGAGCGGAACAGCCGTGGCCGGTTCGAGTGGCACAGTCTGGAGGCGGTGATCGAGGTCGTCTCCATGAGCACGCGGGACAACGACTTCGACAAGAAGCTGCGCATGTATGCCGAGTGCGCCATCCCGCTCTACGTGATCGTCGACCCCTCGGACAACACCTGCACCATCCACAGCAACCCCACCCGCACCGGCGTCTACGTGGACCAGGAGCAGATCGCCTTCGGCGAGGATCTGCTCCTGCCGCTCGAAGGGCGCGGGATCGTCGTGAAGACGGACGGATTCCCGCGCTCCGGAGGCTGACCTACTTCTCCGGCGTCAGGCCCGTCGCCGCGAGGACCGCTTCCACCGTCTCCTCGACCGTCTGGTTCGCGTTGTCGATCCAGACGCCCTCGCCGGAGAGCTCCTCGCGCATGGCCTCGTCCAGGAAGGCCCAGTTGGTCGTGAGGCGCTTGTGGCGGGCGTTGTTGCGTTCCCAGGCCTTGTCCGGGCCGGGGGCCAGGATCACCACGTGGAGCGGGACCGCCTTCGCGTGGGCGCGGTAGAAGTCCAGGTGGGAGCGGCGTACGACCACGTCGTCGAGGACCGGCAGGAAGCCGGCCGAGGCGAAGCTGTCCGCGAGGAGGCAGGCGTTGCGGGCGCGCAGCAGGATCTGGCGGTCCGCCTCCGGGTCGCCGTCCGGGGTGGGCCAGTGGCAGCCCTGGACGATCAGCTCCTGGAGGTCGTCGACCTCGATGTGCGCGGAGCGGGCGAAGCGGGCCGCGAGGGCCGCCGCGACGGTCGACTTGCCGCTGCCGGGTATGCCGGCCAGCAGGACGGCGCCGGGGACGGGCTCGGGGGTGTCGACGGTGATGTGCGCGAAGGTCATACGGGCCTTTCTTCGCCGGTGGGACCGGACGACGATACGGTCGCGGGCTCGCGGGACGCCAGGGAATTCTCCGGCGGTACGGGCGTCGGGGACGGGCTCGCTTCGTTCCCCGGCTGCCCGGCCGGCGCGGGAGCCGGGCGCGCTTCGGCGGCCGGCCGCACGGCCGCGGAAGCCGGGCCCGCTCCCTCCCCCGGCGGCCCGGCCGACGCCGGAGCCCGGCGCGCTCCCGGTGCGAAGGACGTCAGCGCCACTCCCCCGACCAGCAGCGCCGCCGCGCACCAGCGGAGCGGGCTCACGCCCTCCCCCAGGAACAGGGCGGCCGAGGACATACCGAAGACGGGGACCAGGAGCGAGAAGGGCGCGACGGACGAGGCCGGGTAGCGGCGGAGCAGCCACCCCCAGGCGCCGAAGCCGAAGACGGTCGTGACCCAGGCGACGTAGAGGATGACGCCGACGCCCGTCCAGTCGAGTCCGCGCAGGGCCGCGAGGTCGCGCTCCGGGCCCTCCAGGAGGAGGGAGAGGGCGAGCAGCGGCAGGACGGGCACGGTGCTGACCCAGACCATGAAGTTGAGCGCGTCGGGCGGGGAGGCCTTGCGGGTCAGGACGTTGGAGACGCCCCAGCAGGCCGCCGCGGCGATCACCAGGGCGAAGCCCGTGAGCGCCCCCGCCGCGCCGTCGAACGCCCCCTCGTCGACCGCCGCGACGCCGATGCCCGCGAGGGCGACCGCCATGCCCGCCACCTTGAGGCGGCCGGGGCGTTCGCCGAGGGCCGCGAAGGCGAAGAGGGCGGTGAAGACCGCCTGGACCTGGAGGACGAGGGAGGAGAGTCCGGCCGGGGCGCCGAGGTCCATGCCGGTGAAGAGCAGCCCGAACTTGGCCACGCCCAGGACGAGTCCGACGCCCACGATCCACTTCCAGGCCACGGTGGGGCGGCCCACGAGGAAGACGGCCGGCAGGGCGGCGGCGAGGAAGCGGAGCGCGGAGAAGAGCAGCGGCGGGAAGTGGTCGAGGCCGATCTCGATGACGACGAAGTTGACGCCCCAGACGGCCGCGACGAGCGCGGCGAGAGCGAGGTGGGCCGGGGCGAGGCGGGTGGGGGCGGAGGCGGGGGACGGGGCGGGGCTCATGGTGTCGAGCATGCGCGCGAGTGACCGTGTAGCACCAGCACGGGTTCCTTCATGGTGGGATGAAGCAGTTCTTCATCGTCCGACCCCTCCGACGGGAGTCCCTCGTGCTGGATCTCGGCCGTCTGCGTGCCCTCCACGCCGTCGCCGTCCACGGCAGCGTCGGCGCCGCCGCCTCCGCCCTCGGCTACACCCCGTCCGCCGTCTCGCAGCAGATCGCGAAGTTGGAGCGCGAGACCCGTACGACCCTGCTCGAACGCAGCGGGCGAGGTATCCGTCTCACCGACGAGGCCCACCAACTGGCCGCCACCGCACAGCAGTTGCTCGCCCTCGTGGAGGAGGCCGAGGTGCGGATCGAGGAGCGGCGCGGCCTGCCCTCCGGGCGCCTGACGATCGGCTGCTTCGCGAGCGCGGCGCGCGGTCTGATGCCCCGGGCGCTCGCGGAGCTGGCCCGGCGTCACCCCGGTCTCGACGCCCGCCTGTCGGAGGTGGACCCGCACCTCTCGATCGACCTGGTGGCGCGGGGCGTGATCGATCTGGCCGTGGCGCACGACTGGGACATCGCCCCGCTGCCGACGCCGCCGGGGGTCGAGCGGGCGGCCGTCGGCGACGACCTCTGCGACATCCTCGTCCACCGGGACCATCCGCTGGCGGCCCGGGAGTCAGTGCGGCGGGAGGAGCTGGCGGACGAGCGGTGGATCTCGCAGCCGCCGGGGACGGTCTGCCACACCTGGCTGACCCGGACGCTGCGGGCCACGGGGTACGAGCCGCTGATCGTCCACCAGGCGGAGGAGAACCACACCCAGGTCGCCCTGGTGGCGGCCGGTCTGGGCATCGCGCTCGTCCCGCGGCTCGGCCGCGGGACGCTGCCGCCGGAGGTGACGCCGGTCCGTCTCGACCCGGTGCCGACGCGCCGGTTGCACGCCATGTGGCGGACAGGGGCGGCGCGGCGCCCGGCGATCCGGGAGACGGTCCGTACGCTCCAGGAACTCTGGCCCTCCGTCACTTCGACCGGCGAGGCGTAGGAACCTCGATTCCTGCGCGGATCCTTGACCTGGCAGTTACTTTCGGGCTATCCGTGACTCCTTGGAAGTTTCCTTCAACCTTGCACGGCCGGAAGGAGCATCAGTGCACCACCGCGCCCCCGCCCCCTCCCCCTCCCGACGCACCCTCCTCACGGTGACCGCCGCAGCCGCCGCGGCCGCCGTCACCGGGGTCACCGCCCCCGTCGCCCACGCGGAGACCGACGACAGGAAGCTCCAGCGGATCATCGACCGGATGTCGCTGGAGGAGAAGGTCGGCCAGCTCTTCGTGATGCGGGTGTACGGCCACTCCGCGACCGCCCCCGACCAGGCCGACATCGACGCCAACCTCAAGGAGATCGGCGTCCGCACCGCCGCCGAGCTGGTCGAGCGCTACCACGTGGGCGGCGTCATCTACTTCTCGTGGGCCCACAACACCCGTGACCCGCACCAGATCGCCGAGCTGTCCAACGGCATCCAGCAGGCCGGGCTCGCCCAGCCGACCCCGGTCCCGCTGCTCATCTCCACCGACCAGGAGCACGGCATCGTCTGCCGGGTCGGCGAGCCCGCCACCCTGGTGCCCGGGGCGATGGCCCTCGGCGCGGGCGGCTCGCTCGCGGACGCCCGTAAGGCCGCGCAGATCGCGGGCGCCGAGCTCGCCGCCGTCGGCATCCGGCAGAACTACGCCCCGGTCGCCGACGTCAACGTCAACCCGGCGAACCCGGTCATCGGCGTCCGCTCCTTCGGCTCCGACCCCCGTGCGGTCGCCGGTCTGGTCGCCGCCCAGGTCAAGGGCTACCAGCGGGCCGGGGTCGCGGCCACCTCCAAGCACTTCCCGGGGCACGGCGACACCGCCGTCGACAGCCACTACGGACTGCCGACGATCACCCACACCCGGGCCCAGTGGGCCGAGCTCGACGCGCCGCCGTTCGAGTCGGCGATCGACGCGGGGATCGACTCGATCATGACCGCGCACATCGTGGTGCCCGCGCTCGACCCCAGCGAGGACCCGGCGACCCTCTCCCGGCCCATCCTCACCGGGATACTGCGCGAACAGCTCGGCTACGACGGCGTGGTGGTCACCGACTCGCTCGGCATGGAGGGCGTGCGCACCAAGTACGGCGACGAGCGCGTCCCGGTCCTGGCGCTCGAGGCCGGGGTCGACCAACTGCTCAACCCGCCGAACCTCGACGTGGCCTGGAAGGCGGTCCTGGCGGCGGTCAGGGACGGCGAGCTGACGGAGGACCGGCTCGACGAATCGATCCTGCGGATCCTGCGGCTCAAGGCGAAGCTGGGCCTCTTCCGGCAGCCGTACGTGACGCGCGCGGGCGTCGACCGGGTGGTCGGCACCAAGGCGCACCTGGCCCAGGCGGACCGGATCGCCGAACAGACCACGACCCTGCTCCTCAACGAGGACGGCTTCCTGCCGCTGAGCCCGTCCGGCCACGGCAGGGTCCTCGTCGTCGGCGCCGACCCCGCCTCGCCGTCCGGCACGACCGGGCCGCCCACCACCACCCTGGCGACGGCCCTCGGGGAGCTCGGGTTCACCGCGACCGCGCTCTCCACCGGGATCACCCCGACGGCGGCGAAGATCGAGGAGGCGGTGGCGGCGGCGGCCGGGCAGGACGTGGTCGTCGTGGGCACGTACAACGTCACCGCGGCCAGTCCGCAGCGCACGCTCGTCGCGCGGCTCGTCGCGAGCGGCGTCCCGGTCGTGACGATCGCGATCCGCAACCCGTACGACATCGCCCGGATCGGCGGCCAGCGGGCGACCCTCGCCGCCTACTCCTGGACCGACGTCGAACTCCGCGCCGCGGTCCGGGTCCTGGCCGGACGGGCGCGGCCGAAGGGGCGGCTGCCCGTCCCGGTGCAGAGCGCGGACGATCCGAGCAAGGTGCTCTACCCCGTCGGGTACGGGCTCTCGTACCGCTAGGGGGTCAGACGGGTGTGCCCGGTGGTCCTCGACGGACCACCGGGCACACTCACGCGTACGGGACGGTTACGGGCGCAGCCCGTGCTCCCGCGTCACGTCCTCGTCGACCGGCTTGTCGAGGCGGGCGTCGAAGCGCGCCAGCGGCTGCGCCGCCTCGACGGCCGGGGCGGAGACGCCGGCCCAGGCCAGGATGCGGGCGGTGGCCTTCTCCCGCTCGGCGTCGACGAGCCCGGCGACGTTCGCGCCGTGGTTCGCGCCCGGCGCCGTGTAGACGTAGCTGTCGCGCGTGCCCTTGCCGAGGTGGAACGGCTCGGCGCCCCACGGGTCGTTGCCGCCGTAGACGAAGAGCATCCGGTTCGCGTTCTTGCGGACCCAGTTGTCGACGTCCCGCATGACGTGCGGCTGGAACTTCATCGGGATCGAGCTCGGGACGAAGTTGCGGGCCGGCTGGTAGCCGTAGCGGCTGAGGCCGTCGAGGTGCGGCTGCTTGATGCTGGGCGAGCCGAGCTGGGTGGCCGCCTGGTAGTAGTACGGCGTGTAGTAGTCCAGGCCCTGGTCGGTGTAGGCGGACCAGCCGGAGTGGGCGTCGATCGTCTCGTAGACGGTGTCGTCGCTCGCGGTCGCCGCGTCCGGGATCTGGTCGCAGACGTCCTGGCCGGCGTACTGCCAGAACGCCCAGACGAAGTCGAGGACGACGGCCTCGTAGGCCTTGTCGAGGCTGCCGACCGTGTTGAAGGTGACGCCCTCGGTCTCGGCCCACTCCTTGAACTTCTTCTGCAGCGGCTCGCGGCGGACGAGGGCCTCGCGCTGGATGTTGTTCAGCCGGTCGCGGCAGTCCTTGGTGCCGACGTTCTCGAAGAACCGGTCGTAGGCCGAGTCCTCCTTCTCCACCACGTCGTTCGGGGCGACGTACGCGACGACGCCGTCCATGTCACGCGGGTAGAAACGCTCGTAGTACGTGGCGGTCATGCCGCCCTTCGAGCCGCCGGTGGAGAGCCAGTTCTCGTCGTAGATCCTCTTCAGCGCGGTGTAGATCCGGTGCTGGTCCGTGGCCGCCTGCCAGATGTCCAGCTTGGACCAGTCGGCCGGCTGCGGGCGCGACGGCGTGAAGAAGCGGTACTCCATCGAGATCTGGTTGCCGTCGATGATCCGGGTCGGCTCGGCGCGGCTGGGGGTGGTGCTCAGCCCGTAGCCGCTGGTGCGGAAGACGGTGGGACGGCTGGTGTCCTTGTGGAGGACCGACAGCCGCTGCTTGAACGTGCCCGCCCACGGGCGCCGGTGGTCGACCGGCTGGACGTACTCCAGGACGAAGTAGCGGTAGCCGGCGTAGGGCTTCTCCTCGATCAGGCTCATCCCGGGGATCGCCAGGATGCGGTCCTTGATGTCCGCGCTCTGCGCGTCGGCGACGGCCGTGGTGCTGCCGGCGTCCGTGTCCGCGGCGGTGGCCACGCCCGTGGAGCCGACGGTGCCTATGAGCACCGAGAGCGACACCAGCCATCTGAGCGACTTGCGCATTCGTCCTCCCCTTGGTTCACAACGGTGTCGCGAACCTAGCGGGGGCAACGTGTGGACCGCCAGACCCAGTTGGTCCTTACCCTTGGACTTTCCTGTGCATCAGCAGAGGAACCGGGACGACATCAGCAGAGATCCGGTACCGCGTCAGCAGAGGATCCAGCCCGTGGACCTGCCCTGCCCGGACACCGAACCGTAGGCGCGGACGCAGCGGTTGAGGGCGTGGACGGTGACCGGGCCGGTCTGCCGGGCGAACCGGCCGGCCTTGACGGCGGGGCGGCCGCCGCGCGGCTGGAGGGAGACGGTCATCGGGCGGGCGGCGCCGGGGCGCTTGGCGAGGGTGACGGCGCAGGCGTAGTGGCGGGTCCGGTAGAGGCGCAGCTCGCCGGTGGCGAAGCGGTAGGTCTTGGTCGGGCGGCCCTGGCAGACGGAGGCGGCGTCGGCGGTGGAGCCGCCGGGGCCGGGACCGGGGAGCACGAGCAGGGCGAGGGCGGCGAGGAGCGGGACGAGGACGCGGGCGGGCAGCCACCGGCGGCGGGGTCCGTGCGTCGTGCCCGTGGGCATGTCCGTGGGCGTGTCCGTGGGCATACGGTCCCCTCCCGAGCGGGTCAGCGAGCCTCCGTACGAACGTACGGAGATTCGGACGTACGGGCGTACGACGCGCCAGCCACCGGAATGGTTGCCTCCGGGGTCCGGAGACGACCTCGGCCGCCCTCCTACGCGAACGTCGTGGCGACGAACAGCAGGAAGACGGCCTCCGCGCCGAGCTGGGTCCACAGGGCCGCCCGGCGGACGTCGGCGCGGGAGGTGCTCTGCACGGCCACGAAGGCCGCGCCGGCGATCACCAGGCTCGCGACGTACAGGAAACCGGGCGCGCCGCCGCAGCCGGTCCCCTTGGCGATGCAGCTGGAGGCGTCCTCGGTGAAGAGGACGAGAAAACCGACCAGCAGGGTCGCGGGCAGCAGCAGCCCGGCCCAGATCAGCGACCGCTTCCGCAGCCGCGCGCCTTCGACGTCCGGCGAGGTGATCGGGACGGGCGAGGCGGCGCGGGTGCGGAGGTCGGGGCTCATGCCCCCATCCAAGCCCGCGGGGGTGGTGGACGGGAATCCGCTCGGATACTCATCCCGCGTACTCACACCCGCTCGGGCTCCGCCTCCTCCTCGGCCTCCCCGATGAACGTGCTCCACAGCGACGCGTACCGGCCGCCCAGGGCGAGCAGTTCGTCGTGGGTGCCGTCCTCCGCGACCCGCCCGCGGTCCATCACGACCACCCGGTCGGCGCGCGCCGCCGTGGTCAGGCGGTGGGCGACGACGAGCGTCGTCCGGCGGCCCGCGAGCCGGTCGGTGGCCTGGTTGACCTGGGCCTCGGTGGCGAGGTCGAGGGCCGCCGTGGCCTCGTCGAGGAGCAGGACGTCCGGGTCGACGAGCTCGGCGCGGGCCAGGGCGATGAGCTGGCGCTGACCCGCCGACAGGTTCCGGCCGCGCTCGGCGACCTCGTGGAGGTAGCCGCCGTCGAGCGTGGCGATCATGTCGTGCGCGCCGACCGCGCGGGCCGCCGCCTCGACCTCGGCGTCGGTCGCCTCGGGGCGGCCGTAGGCGATGGCGTCACGGACCGTCCCGGCGAAGAGGTACGCCTCCTGGGGGACGACCCCGAGCCGGTGGCGGTACGCGGTGAGGTCCAGGTCCCGCAGGTCGGTGCCGTCGGCGGTGACCCGGCCGCCCGTCGGGTCGTAGAACCGCGCGACCAGCTTGACCAGGGTCGACTTGCCCGCGCCGGTCTCGCCGACGAAGGCGACGGTCTGCCCGGCGGGGATGCGCAGGTCGATGCCGGTGAGGGCCGCTTCCTTGGAGTCGTACGCGAACGACACGTCCTCGAAGGCGATCTCGCCGCGCAGCGACTTCACGTCCCGGGGCGCGTCGGCGGCGGCCGTCGACGTCGGCTCCTGGAGCAGCTCCTGCATCCGCTTCAGCGAGACCGCGGCCTGCTGGTAGCCGTCGAAGACCTGCGAGAGCTGCTGCACGGGGGCGAAGAAGAGGTCGATGTAGAGGAGGTAGGCGACGAGCGCGCCGGTGGTGAGGGTGCCGCCGTCGATGCGGTTCGCGCCGACGATCATGACGGCCGCGGCGGCCACCGAGGACAGCAGGGTCACGAAGGGGAAGTAGATCGAGATCAGCCACTGACCGCGGACGCGTGCCTCGCGGTAGTCGTCGCTGCGGGCGGCGAACCGGTCCGCGCCCGAGCGCTCGCGGCGGAAGGCCTGCACGATCCGCAGCCCGGAGACCGACTCCTGGAGGTCGGCGTTGACGACGCTGATCCGGTCGCGCGCCAGCTCGTACGCCTTCACGCTCGACCGGCGGAAGAAGTACGTGGCGACGGCCAGGACCGGCAGGGTCGCGAAGACGACCAGGGCGAGCTGGAGGTCGAGCACGAGCAGCGCGCCCATGATCCCGAAGAACGTCACGACCGAGACGAAGGCGGTGACGAGGCCCGTCTGGAGGAACGTGGACAGGGCGTCCACGTCCGTGGTCATGCGGGTCATGATCCGGCCGGTGAGCTCGCGCTCGTAGTAGTCCAGGCCGAGCCGCTGGAGCTGGGCGAAGATCTTCAGGCGCAGACCGTAGAGAACCCGCTCGCCGGTGCGGCCCGTCATCCGGATCTCGGCGGTCTGCGCGACCCACTGCACGAGCACGGTGACCAGGGCGAGCGCGGAGGCCGCCCAGACGGCGCCGACCGCCAGCCGGTTCACGCCCTCGTCGATGCCGTGCCGGATCAGGACGGGAAGCAGGAGGCCGGCGCCCGCGTCGAGGGCGACCAGGCCGAGGCTGATGAGCAGCGGGACGCCGAAGCCGCGGAGCAGCCGGCGCAGGCCGTAGCTGTCCTCGGGCGAGACGGCGCGGGACTCGTCGATCCCGGGGGTGTCGTCGGCGGGCGGCAGGGCCTCGACGGCGGCGAGCAGCTCGGGGGTGGCCCCGGGCGCGGGGCTCTCCTCGGCGGCGCCGGCGTCCCGTACCCACAGGGTCGGGGTGATGCCCCGCTCGGCGTCGAACTCGGCGTCGAGCTCGGCCCGCAGCGTGGCGTCCTCGGGGACCTCGGCCGGGGTGACGTGACCGGGCGAGACGGCGCCGAGCTCGTCGGGGTCGGTGAGGAGGCGGCGGTAGAGCGCGGAGCGCTCCTCCAGCTCCTCGTGGGTGCCGATGTCGGAGAGCCGCCCGTCGTCGAGGACGGCGATGCGGTCGGCGAGGCCGAGGGTGGAGCGGCGGTGGGCGATGAGGAGGGTCGTACGGCCCGCCATGACCGACTTCAGGGCCTCGTGGATCTCGTGCTCGACCTTGGCGTCGACGGCGGAGGTGGCGTCGTCGAGGAGGAGGAGCCGGGGGTCGGTGAGGATCGCGCGGGCGAGCGCGACGCGCTGGCGCTGGCCGCCGGAGAGGGTGAGGCCGTGCTCGCCGACCTTGGTGTCGTACCCCTCGGGCAGCTCGGCGATGAACCGGTCGGCCTGGGCGGCGCGTGCCGCGGTCTCGATCTGCTCCTGGGTGGCGTCGGGGGCGCCGTAGGCGATGTTGGCGCGGACCGTGTCGGAGAAGAGGAACGAGTCCTCGGGGACGAGCCCGATCGCGGCGCGCAGGGAGTCGAGGGTGAGCTCGCGGACGTCGTGGCCGCCGACGAGGACGGCGCCGTGGGTGACGTCGTAGAAGCGGGGCAGGAGGAGCGAGACGGTGGACTTGCCGGAGCCGGAGGCGCCGACGACGGCGACGGTCTCGCCGGAGCGGATGTCCAGGGAGAAACCGTCGAGAACCGGCCGGCCGTCCTGGTAGGAGAACGAGACGTCGTCGAACTCGACGGTCGCGGGCGCGTCGGCCGGGAGGTCCTTCGTCCCGTCCTGGATCACCGGCTCGGTGTCGACGAGGTCGAGGACCCGCTCGACGCCCGCGCGGGCCTGCTGGCCGACGGTGAGGACCATGGCGAGCATCCGGACCGGGCCGACGAGGGACGCCAGGTAGGCGGAGAAGGCGACGAAGGTGCCGAGGGTGATCTGCCCCTTGTAGGCGAGCCAGCCGCCGAGGGCGAGGACGGCGACCTGCCCGAGGGCGGGCACGGCCTGGAGGGCGGGGGTGTACTTCGAGTTCAGCCGGATCGTCCGCAGCCGGCCGGCGAAGAGCCTGCGCCCGGCCTCCCGGATCTTGCCGGTCTCCTGGTCCTCCTGGCCGAAGCCCTTGACGACCCGTACGCCGGTCACGGCCCCGTCGACGACCCCGGCGACCACCGCGGCCTGCTGCTGCGCGTGCCAGGTGGCCGGGTGGAGGCGGGTGCGGCTGCGCTTGGCGATGAACCAGAGGGCAGGGGCGACGGCGAGCGCGACGAGGGTGAGGGGGAGGGAGAGCCAGGCCATGACGGCCAGCGAGATGACGAAGAGCAGGATGTTCCCGATGGTCATCGGGAGCATGAAGAGAAGGCCCTGGATGAGCTGGAGGTCGCTGGTGGCGCGACCGACGACCTGCCCGGTGGACAGCTCGTCCTGCCGCCGCCCGTCGAGCCGGGTGATGGTGCCGTACATGTCCGTACGGAGGTCGTGCTGCACGTCGAGGGCGAGGCGCCCGCCGTAGTAGCGGCGGATGTAGGTGAGGACGTACACGAGGACGGCGGCACCTATGAGGAGGCCGGTCCAGGTGGAGAGGTCCCGGGTCTTCGTCCCGATGACATCGTCGATGATCACCTTGGTGACGAGCGGCACGAGGGCGAGGACGGCCATGCCGACGAGCGACGACCCGAGCGCGAGCACCACGTTGGCCTTGTAGTGCCACGCGTACCCGGCGAGCCTGCGTGCCCACCCCTGCTGCCGCTCGCCCGTCTGTTTCTGCCCGACCGCCGCCACGAGTGGCCTCCCGTTCGTCCTGCTCTACCGGAAGGCCCAACGCACCTGGGCTGCGATTTCATCCCGCCGCAACAAACCGAGCGACCACTCGGCGACAGGGTCGCCGGGGCGCCGGGCGGGGTAGGGGGCCGGGGGGCCGCCGTACGGGCGGCGCCGGGGTCGGACCGGAAGGGGAGATCATGGCGCGGGTCGAGGAAGGGAAGCCGTACGGGTGGGGGCGGCTGCACGCGGCGTTCCAGGTCCTTGAGGGGCTCGCCGCCGGGAGGACGGAGCTGGGCAAGCCGTCGAAACTGCGCGAGACGACCGACACCCCGCGGAACACCTTCATCAAGCTCCTCGGCGCGATGGGGCTCCATCTCCTGCTCGCCCGGGAGAAGGGCGGCCGCCACGCCGAGGCCGCCGAGGCGGTCGTCGGGGACATGGTGAGGCTGATAGCCCCGGAGCGGATGTCCAGGAACAACCTGGACCCACGGGAGGTCGCCGAGTTCCGCCAGGGGTACGACCACCAGATCGGTCTGTACCGCGAGAAGTGGGGCGACCTCGTGGTCTGAGGCGGGAGCATCCCGGCCCCGCCGCCCGCCGGGATCGACCGGCGGCGGGGCCGGGAGCGTGGCTCAGAGGTGGGTCGGTTCGAACATCCTCAGGAGGGCCGGGAGGACGACCACCGACGGGCCGGGGGTCGCCAGGGCCTTCGCCAGGTCGGCCGCGAGCGTCTCCGGGGTCGTCGTCGCCGCCGGGACGCCGAAGGACTCGGCGAGCGCGACGAAGTCCGGGCGGCTGAGCTCGGTGCCCGTGGCCTCGCCGAACGCGCCCGTCATGTACTCGCGCAGGATGCCGTAGCCGCCGTCGTCGACGATCAGCCAGGTCACGTCGAGGTCGTACTGCCTCGCCGTGGCCAGCTCCGCGATCGAGTACATCGCGCCGCCGTCGCCGGAGACCGCGAGGACCGGCTGCGACGGGTCCGCGGCGGCCGCGCCGAGGGCGGCGGGGAAGCCGTAGCCGAGGCCGCCGGCGCCCTGGGCGGAGTGCATGGTGTTCGGGTGCCGGGCGTCGAAGGCCGACCACGCCCAGTACGCGAGGATCGTCATGTCCCAGAAGCTCGGGGCCCGGTCCGGGAGCGCCTCGCGCACCGCGGCGACGATCCGCTGCTCCAGGCCGAGGTCCTGGGCGGCGATCCGCTCCCGCACCTTGGCCAGGACGGCCGAGACCCGCTCGGGGGCGGTCGGGTCCGTGCGCTCGCCGGCCGTCTCCAGGAGGGCCTGGAGGGCGAGCCGGGCGTCCGCGTGGATGCCGAGCGCCGGGTGGTTGGACTCCAGCTTGCCCGCGTCGGCCTCGATCTGGATCACCCGGCCGCGCGGGGCGAACGTGTGGTAGTTCGAGGACAGCTCGCCGAGGCCCGAGCCGACGACGAGGAGGACGTCGGCGTCCTCCAGGAAGTCGGTGGTGTGCCGGTCCTCCAGCCAGGACTGGAGCGAGAGCGGGTGCTCCCAGGGGAAGGCGCCCTTGCCGCCGAAGGTGGTGACGACGGGCGCGTCGATCCGCTCGGCGAGCGCGAGGAGCTTGCCGGAGGCGTCGGAGCGTACGACTCCGCCGCCCGCGATGATCACGGGCCGGGCGGCCTTCGTCAGCAGGTCGGCCGCGACGGCCGTGAGCTCGGGGCGCGGGACGACCTCCTCAGGTGTCGCGTCCATGGCGGTGACCACCGGCAGGGTCGTCTCGGCGAGGAGCACGTCCTGCGGGATCTCGACCCAGACGGGGCCGTGCGGGGCGGTGAGCGCCGACTCCCAGGCCGCCGCGATCGCGGACGGGATCTGGGACTGCGTACGGACCGTGTGGACGGACTTCACGACGTCCCGGAAGGAGGCCTGCTGGTCGCGCAGCTCGTGGAGGTAGCCGTGCCGGCCGCCGCCGAGCCCGGCGACGGGGATCTGGCTGCCGATCGCGAGGACGGGCGCGGACGCGGCGGCCGCCTCCTGGAGCGCGGCGAGCGACATGAGCGCGCCGGGCCCGGTGGAGAGCAGCAGCGGGGCGGCCTCGCCGGTGATCCGGCCGTACGCGTCGGCGGCGAAGCCCGCGTTGTTCTCGACGCGGAGGCCGACGTACCGCAGGGCGGAGCGGCGCAGGGCGTCGAACATGCCGAGCGCGTGCTGGCCGGGCAGGCCGAAGACGGTGGTCGCGCCGAGGCCGGTGAGGGTCTCGACGACGAGGTCGCCGCCGTTGCGCCCGGGGGGCGGGTTCAGGGCGGCCTCGGTCTGCGCCGGCGTGGGGCGCAGCACCAGGTCGTGGTCGTGGGTCATGAACGGTCCCCTCGGGGCGTGGCGTGGTCGGTACGGTGCGGCCCGGCGGCCGGGTGCGGCGCGCTGCTCGCGGCGAGCGTGCCACACCCGGCGGGAACGCCTACTGCGCGGTGCGGCTCGCGGCGATCTGGCGGGACATGATCGTCGTCAGCTCGTACGCGGTGTGCGAGGCCGCGACCGCGGTGATCTCCGCGTGGTCGTACGCCGGGGCGACCTCGACGACGTCGGCGGAGACCAGGTTGCAGGAGGAGAGGCCGCGGAGGATCTCCAGGAGCTCGCGGGACGTCATGCCGCCGGCCTCGGGGGTGCCGGTGCCGGGCGCGTGGGCCGGGTCGAGGCAGTCGATGTCGATGGAGATGTACAGCGGGCGGTCGCCGATGCGCTGGCGGAGCTGGTCGGCGACCTCGTCGGCGCCGCGGCGGTAGATGTCGGCCGAGGTGACGATGCCGAAGCCCATCTTCTCGTCGTCGGTGAGGTCCTGCTTGCCGTAGAGCGGGCCGCGGGTGCCGACGTGGGAGAGCGCCTCGGTGTCGAGGATGCCCTCCTCGACGGCCCGGCGGAACGGGGTGCCGTGGGTGTACTCGGCGCCGAAGTACGTGTCCCAGGTGTCGAGGTGCGCGTCGAAGTGGAGCAGGGCGACGGGGCCGTGCTTCTTGGCGACGGAGCGCAGCAGCGGCAGCGCGATGGTGTGGTCGCCGCCGAGGGTCATCATGCGGGCGCCGGAGCCGAGGAGCTCGTCCGCGGCGGCCTCGATGGTCTCGACGGCCTCGTTGATGTTGAACGGGTTGGCGGCGATGTCACCGGCGTCCGCGACCTGGGCGAGGGCGAACGGGGAGGCGTCCTGCGCCGGGTTGTAGGGGCGCAGGAGGCGCGACGCCTCGCGGATGGCGTTGCCGCCGAAGCGGGCGCCGGGGCGGTAGGAGACGCCGCTGTCGAAGGGGACGCCGACCACGGCGATGTCGGTGGTGCCGACCTCGTCGAGTCGCGGCAGCCGGGCGAACGTCGCGGGACCGGCGTACCGCGGGGTGCGGGACGAGTCGATCGGGCCGCGCGGGGTGTTCTGGTCGCTGCTGCTCATGGTCGGGTCCTCCTGGGTGTGGCGGGGTGTCGTCCGGACTGGTCTGGTCCGGTGGTGCGGGTGGTTCAGCCGGTCGCGGCCGCCGGGACGGCCCCGGCCTCCGGCTCCGGTGCTCCGGTGGCGTCCTGGCCGGTGGTGTCCTGGCCCGCGAGCCGGGCCCTCCAGTGCGCGAGCACGGCGGCGTCCGTCGGGCGGGTCGCCAGGGAAACGATCACATATGCGGCGAGCGATGCCAACAAACCATAGTAAACGGGCTCATTTGCAAGGATTCCGTAAGCCCACATCAGGCCGATGACGGCGAGGCCGCCGACGGTCACCGCGGCGAGCGCGCCCTGGACGGTGCCGCGGCGCCAGAGCAGTCCGCCGAGGATCGGCACGAGGAGCCCGGCCACCAGCAGGTTGTAGGCGACGGTGAGGGCCTGGACGACGTCGTTGAGGGCGATGGCGATGACGATGACCGCGACGCCCATGATCAGGATGAAGAGGCGGTTGCCCTTCACCTCGTCGTGGTCGTCCTTGGCCTCCGCCAGGGTTCCGCGCAGCCGCGACCAGATGTCGTTGTTGGCGACGGTGGCGCAGGCGATGAGCGCGCCGGAGGAGGTGGACATGACGGCGGCGAGCGCGGCGGCGAGGACCAGGCCCCGGACGCCCATCGGCAGCTCGTCCTTGACGATGGTCGCGAAGGCGTCGTCGGCGCTCGGCAGGTTCGGGTAGAGCACCTTGGCCGCGGTGCCGATGACGGCTCCGGCCAGCGCGTACGCCAGACAGTAGGTGCCGGCGACGGTGCCGCCCCACTTGGCGACCTTGTCGGTGCGGGCGGTGAAGACCCGCTGCCAGATGTCCTGGCCGATGAGCATGCCGAAGGTGTAGATCAGCACGTACGTGAAGATCGTCTCGCCGCCGATGCCGAGGGGCTCGAAGTACGAGGTGGGCAGCGCGGCCTTCATCTCGGCGAAGCCGCCGGCCTTGACGACGGCGATCGGCAGGAGCAGGAGCAGCACGCCGATGGTCTTCACCACGAACTGGACCATGTCGGTGATGGTGATCGACCACATGCCGCCGAGGGTCGAGTAGGCGACGACGATGGTGCCGCCGAGGACGATCGCGACGGTCCGCGGCAGGTCGAAGAGGACGTCGAAGATCGTGGCGTAGGCGATGGTCGAGGTGACCGCGAGCATCAGCGTGTACGCCCACATGACGACGCCCGAGATGACGCCGGCCCGGCCGCCGTAGCGCAGGTCGAGCATCTCGGAGACGGTGTAGACCTTCAGCCGCGCGATCCGGGCGGAGAAGAAGACGGAGAGGGCGAGCAGGCCGAGGCCGATGGCGAAGACCATCCAGGCGCCGGAGAGGCCGTACTTGTAGCCGAGGCCGACACCGCCGATGGTGGAGGCGCCGCCGAGGACGATGGCGGCCATGGTCCCGGAGTACATCCAGGGCCCGAGGCGGCGGCCGGCGACCAGGAACTCGCTCTTGGACTTGGCCCGGCGCATGCCCCACCAGCCCATCGCCAGCATGCCGGCCAGATACAGGGCGATCACTGCGTAGTCGACGGCCATGGGGCCTCCTTCGCGAACCTCGGTGGCGTGTCGTGCGGGGGAATGACCCAGGTGTCGATCGCGGGGACATCCGCCCGTACCCGCGGCCCTGGGATGTCACGACAGTAGGTGGCCGGAAAGCGACGAAGAAGTGTACGTTTCCTCCACTGTCCGGGCGGGGGATGTACGAAGGGCCCATGACCATGACCTCCGCCGAGACCGCCGCCACCCCTCCCGCGCCGCCGGTCTCGCTGGCCGCGCTGCTCGCCCGGCGGGACCTCGGGCTGCGGCTGCTCGCCGGCCCCGAGGACGTCTCGATCCACTGGGTGCACACCTCGGAGATGGCCGACCCGTATCCGTACCTCCTCGGCGGTGAGCTGCTCATGACGGCGGGCGTCCTGCTCACCGACCCGGCGCACTACGTGGAGCGGGTGGTGGAGGCGGGGGCGGCGGCGCTCGCCTTCGGCGTGACGCCGGTGTACGACACGGTCCCCGCGGAGCTCGTCGAGGCCTGCGCACGGCGCGGCCTCCCCCTGGTCGAGGTACCGCCGAAGACCCCCTTCACGGCGGTGGCGCGGGCGCTGTGGCGGCTGATGGCGGAGGCCCGGCTGCACGAGCTCCGCCGGGTGACCGAGGCACAGCAGTCCCTGGCGGCGGCCGCGGCCCGGCCGGCGCCTGTCCCGGCGGTGCTCGGCGCGCTCGCCTCACGGCTCGGGGGACGGGCGGTGCTCTTCGGGGCGGACGGTACGGAGTCGACGGCGGCCGGCCGGGAGGTGCCGGCGGAGGCGGCCCGGGCGCTGCGGGACCTCGCGGGCGTCCTCGGCCCGCGCCCGGGCGGCCCCGCCTCGGCGAGCGGGGACGGCGGCGGGCTCCGGCTCGCCGCGTACGCGCTCGGCGGCGGGGACGGGCTGACGCTGGGGGTGGCGACGGAGCGGCGCGGCCCCGGGGACCACACGATCGCGGGGGTCGCGGTCGTCCTGCTGTCCCTGCTGACGGCCCCGCACCGGGGCGCGGACGCGACCGTACGGGACGGGGCCCTGGTCCGGCTGCTGCTCGGCGCGGCCCCGGCGGAGATCGCGGACACACTGGGCCCGGGCCCGTGGACGGTGGTCCACGCCTCGGGCGGCGACGGCACCCCGTTCGCGGCGGCCTCGCTGGCTGCGGCGCTGGGGACGCCACTGGCGGACACGGGCGGTACGGCTCCGGGGGCGGCAGGCTCGGGCGGTACGGCTCCGGGGGCGGCGCTCGGAGCCGTACGCCTGCTCCTGCCCGTCTCCTCCCCCGTCACCGCCCAGACCGGCTGGACGCTGGGGGTGAGCGCCCCCGTCGAGGCGTGCGAGCTCGCGGCGGCCGACGTGCAGGCGGCGCGAGCCCTGCGGCGGGCGGAGGCGACCGGGGCGGATCTGCTCCGGCACCGCCCGGGCGGGATCGCCGCCCTGGTGGACCCGGACGAGGCCACCGCCCACGCGCGCGCCCTCCTCGCCCCGCTGGCCGAGCCACTCGCCGAGACCCTGCGCGTGTGGCTCTCGCTGCACGGCAGCTGGGACCGGACGGCGGTGGCGACGGGCCTGCACCGCAACACCGTCCGCCAGCGGATCACCCGCTGCGCCGCACTCCTGGACCGGGACCTGGACGACCCGGACGTCCGTATGGAGCTGTGGTTCGCGCTCAAGTCCCTGTGAGAGGCGGGGCCCAGGACGCCGTCACCGGAATCACCGCCCCGGTGTCGCGGCGGTGATTCCGGGGCGTCGCCCCTGCTCGGCCCGGGTCAGTGGACACCCGCGGCCTGGGCGGCGGCCAACTCCTCGACCCGGCTGCGGTACGCCTCGGCCAGGTCGCCGCCGTTCGCACCGGGAACCCCTTCAGGACCGACCCCGAGCGCCTCCAGGACCGCGTCGGCACGGGCCTGACGGTCCGCCAACGCGCCCATGGTGTGCGGGTACAGCAGGTCGAGCCCGCGCTTGTCGCCGTCGGACAGGTTCTGCCCGTTACCGGCCGGCGCGCAGCTGCTGGGGGTGGACTTGTAGAAGAACGCCGGGAACCGGTACAGCATCACGGACTTCGCGTCGAAGGGCCCGGCGACGAGATCCGGGGCGTCCACGGTGCGCAGGTTGTGATCCACCTTCGCGCGCGGCCACCGGTTCGGCGCACCCGCGAGGAACGTGTAGATGCCGGGCTGCCGACCCTGGGCGTCCGCCACGAAGGCACCGGTCGGGTCCTGCGTGATGACGTACCCGGCCGGGTCCTCCCAGCGGAACTCGCCCTCGCAGGTGCCGCGCATGTTCTGGTGGGAGTGGTGGAACCCCAGTGCGTGCAGGAACTCGTGCCGCACGGTGCCCTCCCACTGGGCCGGCCTGTTCGACGCGAACTGCCCGAGGTTCAGGCTGCGCTGGCCGGGGTTGCCGCCGACCGGGCCTCCTCCCGCACCGATGACACTGTCCGTGCTGTCGGTGCCCACCAGGGAGAAGAAGCCCGGCAGGTCGAAGCTGACCCGGATCTCGGCGGCCAGGGCGGTGTCGGAGGTGGTCCATCGCCGGAACGTTCCGGGCCCGCCGTTCTGCCCGAAGTCGAGTGTCAGGTTGCAGGCGTCGGTGATCTGCTTCGTCGCTCCCGCGATGTCCGCGTGCAACTGGTCGTCCCCGTCGAGGAACGCGACCCGCACCGTCTTGCCCAGTGGCCACCGCCCGATGTCGGTGACGAGGAATTCCATGCCGTCGGCGGCCGTTGCGCGCCTCCAGCGGTCCCGTACTTCGATCTCCGCGACGACCTCGTCAGGGAGGGATTCGAGAGGGAGGGATTCGAGTTCCATGACGCGTCCTTTCGCATCACATGCGGAAAATCGGTCCCCCCGACCGGTACCGGCCTGATGACGGATGGGCTGCTCGGCTCGTCGCGCGAGCGTGCCGACGTCGGAAACTCCCGTCCCAGTATCCCCCGAATGGGGGTACTCTGCGACTCCACTGTCACTCTGGGTAGTTCAGTGCGCGCCAGGGTGACACTGCGTCAGGACCAGAGCTTGTTCACGGCAGTACGGGTCGTCGTCTTGAAGGCCGTCAGCGGGGCGTCCTTGAAGTCGCCCATCTGGCCCCAGCGGACGAGGGTGACGGTGCGACCGTCGCGGCCGACGGAGAAGAGGTGGATGTCGGTGTTGCCGATCTGCGGGTCGGCGGTGTCCAGGCTGTAGACCCAGGCGCCCTCCTCGACGGCGAGCTTGCCGTGGGAGGCGCTGACGGCGTGCAGGCCCGGGTTCTGCCGCTCCAGCAGGGGGCCGCAGCCGGCGAGGGCCTTGCGAAGGGTGTCGACCAGCTTCACGGCGTCGGCCTCGGTGCGGGCGACGGTGGTGATCTGGACGCCGTTGGTGTCGAGCTCGGTGTTGAACTCGCGGTAGCGGGTGTTCTGCGCCGGGATCTTGTACGGGGCGCAGAGGGCGCCGCCGTTCTCCGGGATGCCGGTGAAGACCTGTGTGGCGGTCCACGGCGTCGACGACGGCGGCATCTGGGAGGCGGCGAGGAAGGCGGGCTGGGCAGCGGCCTGCGCCGGGGCGGTGGCGAGGGCGGCGAGGCCCAGGGCGGCAGCGGCGGTGGCGGCGAATGCGGTACGGAGCTTGTTCATGGTGGTGGATCCCCCGTCGGGTCGTTCGGTCAGTGCTCAACCAGCGTCGGGCCGGCGCCCGCCGCCTGCAACGGTGACGCGCCCACCATCCGTCCCGGAACCATTCCACCCCCGCTGACGTGCAAGGACGTGAAGCGTGGGACGCAGGGTCAAGGGGGATGGAATGCCGAAGGACGCCGCCGTCGAGGAGTTCGCGCGGGTCGTGCGCGCGCTGAAGGCGCGGGACGGGCGCAGTTACGAGGCGCTGGGCCGGCGCCTGAGCGTCAGCGCGTCCACCCTCCACCGCTACTGCTCGGGCGCGACCGTCCCGGAGGAGTTCGCCGTGGTCGACCGCCTCGCCCTGCTGTGCGGGGCGGACGAGGAGGAGCGGCGGGCCCTGGAGGTGGCCTGGAGCCGCGCGGACCGCACCCGTCGCCCGCCGGTGCCGGAGCCCGACGCGGAGCCCGAGCCCGGCCCGGAGCCCGAGCCGGCGCCGGAGCCCGAGCCGGCGCCGGAGCCTGCGTCCGAGCCCGAGCTGGAACCCGTGCACGCGCGCGTGCCGGGCCTCCCGTCCAAGCGGCGGAGGCGCCGGTGGGGGTGGGTGGGCCTGGTCGGCGGGGCGCTGGCGGTCGTGGGGACGGTGACGCTCGGAGCCGTACTCCTGCCCGGGAAGACCCGGGAGCGGGCCGCCGAACCACCGGCGCCGCTGACGTGGACGGTCGCCTCGCACATCTGGAAGAACGGGTGCGGGCACACCTACCTCGTGGAGCGGACGCCCCCTCCCCCGCCGGAGGCGGCCGACGCGCGGAGCTGGGCGGCGGCGCAGGGGGCCGTGGACGGCGGGGAGACGCTGGTGCGGGTGTCGGTGCAGGGGAAGGGCGCGGCGGCGGTGGTGCTCCAGGCGCTGCACGTGCGGGTGGTGGAGCGGGGCGCGCCGCTGCCGTGGGCGGCGTACCGGATGGACGAGGGGTGCGGCGGGGCGGTGACGCCGCGCCGTTTCGAGGTGGACCTGGACCGGCCGCGACCGGTGGCGCGGGCGCTGGACGGGTACGACGCCTCCGGGGAGGAGGGCCGGCCGCTCCCGGCGGTCTCCTTCCCGTACGTGGTCAGCGCCGCCGAGCCGGAGGAGCTGCTGGTCTCGGCGGGGGCGGCGGGGTGTGACTGCCGCTGGTACCTGGAGCTGGAGTGGAGCTCGGAGGGCCGCTCGGGCACGGTCCGGATCGCGGACGGGGCGGGGAAGCCGTTCCGTACGAGCGGGATCGCGGGGAGGCCGGTCCACGAGTACGACGCCGTCGGTAGGCGCTGGATCACAAGCGCGAGCTCTGGACAGAGGGGTTGACTGGTCGGTAACTTCGTACCCACAACCCTGAGCAAGCGCTTAGACAACTGGGCCCGCCCCGCACACCCGGAGGAGACGCACCGTGCGCCGTACCGTATTCAACGAGGACCACGAGGCGTTCCGGGAGACCATCCGCGCCTTCATCGAGGCCGAGGTCGTCCCCGTCTACGACGAGTGGTTCGCGGCGGGCCAGGCGCCCCGCGAGTTCTACGACAAGCTCGGCGAGCTGGGCATCTTCGGCATCAACGTGCCCGAGGAGTTCGGCGGCGCGGGCCTGGACACCCACAAGTTCGAGGCCGTCCTGTACGAGGAGACCTCGCGCGCGGGCGTCCAGTTCGGCGGCTCCGGCGTGCACGTGCTGCTCGCCCTCCCCTACATCAAGATGCTCTCCACCGACGAGCAGAAGAAGCGCTACCTGCCGAAGTTCGTCACCGGCGAGGAGATGTGGGCGCTGGCGATGACCGAGCCGGGCACCGGCTCCGACGTCGCGGGCATGAAGACCACCGCCAAGCTCTCCGAGGACGGCACGCACTACGTCCTCAACGGCTCGAAGACCTTCATCACCGGCGGCGTCCACGCCGACCGCGTGATCGTCTGCGCCCGTACGTCCGCCCCGTCGGCCGACGACCGCCGCTTCGGCATCTCGCTCTTCGCCGTGGACACCAAGTCCGAGGGCTACTCCATCGGCCGCAAGCTGGACAAGCTGGGCCTGCGCACCTCCGACACGGCCGAGCTGGCGTTCGTCGACGTCAAGGTCCCGGTCGAGGACCTGATGGGCGAGGAGGGCAAGGGCTTCTACTACCTCGGCCACAACCTGGCCTCCGAGCGCTGGGGCATCGCCTTCGGCGCCTACGCCCAGGCCAAGGCCGCCGTCCGCTTCGCCCAGCAGTACGTCACGGACCGCACGGTCTTCGGCAAGCCGGTCGCCTCCTTCCAGAACACCAAGTTCGAGCTGGCCGCCTGCCAGGCCGAGGTGGACGCGGCCGAGGCCGTCGCCGACCGCGCCCTGGAGGCCCTGGACGCCGGCGAGCTGTCCCCGGCCGAGGCCGCGAGCGCCAAGCTCTTCTGCACCGAGGTCGCGCACCGCGTCATCGACCGCTGCCTCCAGCTGCACGGCGGCTACGGCTACATGAACGAGTACCCGATCGCCCGCCTGTACGCCGACAACCGCGTCAACCGCATCTACGGCGGCACCAGCGAGATCATGAAGTCGATCATCGCGAAGTCGATGGGCCTGTAGTCCAAGTGCCCGACCCGCACGACGAGCACCGCGCTCCGGATGCCCTGGATGCCCTGCTCGATCTGCTCGACCTTGAGCAGATCGAGCGGGACATCTTCCGGGGCCAGTCCCGCTCCGCCGTCGTCCCCCGCGTCTTCGGCGGCCAGGTGGCCGCCCAGGCCCTGGTGGCGGCGGGCAGGACCGTGCCCGAAGACCGTCTCGCGCACTCCCTGCACGCGTACTTCCTGCGCCCCGGGGACCCGGGCGCGCCGATCGTCTACACGGTCGACCGCATCCGTGACGGCCGTTCCTTCACCACCCGCCGGGTCGTCGCCGTCCAGCACGGGCAGCCGATCTTCCACCTCTCCGCCTCCTTCCAGGCGTACGAGGAGGGGCTCGACCACCAGTCGGACATGCCGGCCGCGCCGGACCCGGAGTCGCTGCCGACGGCCGCCGAGATGCTGCCCCGGCACCTGCCGGCGGAGGTCGCGAACCGGCTGGTCGAGGCGCGGGCCGCGGTGGACCTGCGGTACGCCGACACCCCGCCCTGGGGTTCCGTCGGGGAGCCGCGCGAGCCGCGCTCGCAGGTGTGGTTCCGTACGAACGGCAAACTGGCCGACGACCACCTGCTGCACGTCTGCCTGGCGACGTACGTCTCCGACATGACGCTGCTCGACTCCGTCCTGCTCGCGCACGGGCGGGGCGGCTGGGCCGTCGGCGACGTCGTCGGGGCCTCCCTCGACCACGCGATGTGGTTCCACCGGCCCTTCCGGGCCGACGAATGGCTCCTCTACGACCAGGAGTCCCCCTCCGCCTCCGGCGGGCGCGGACTCGGCCAGGCCCGGATCTGGACCCAGGACGGGAAGCTGGCGATCTCCGTCATCCAGGAGGGTGTCGTTCGCGTTCCGCGCTGATGATCGGACATACCGTCCGATCATGGCGGAGAACGGCGAAAACCCGGGGACCGGCGCAAGCGCGGAGAACAGCGCAGGCGCCGGGAACGGCGAGAGCACCTTCACCGTGATCGTGGCGGCGGCGGCGAACCTCGGGATCGCCGTCGCCAAGGCCGTCGCGGGTGTCATCAGCGGGTCGAGCGCGATGCTGTCGGAGGCCGCGCACTCGGTCGCCGACACCGTCACCGAGGGCATGCTGCTCACCGCGCTCAAGCGGAGCGAGAAGCCCGCCGACGAGGACCATCCCGTCGGGTACGCGGGCGAGCGGTACGTGTGGGCGATGCTGGCGGCCGTCGCGACCTTCGTCGGCGGCGCGGTCTTCTCGATCTACGACGGCATCCACACCCTCGTCCACGGCGAGGAGCTCGGCGATCCGCTCGTCTCGTACATCGTCCTCGGCGTCGCGTTCGTCCTGGAGGGCTTCTCCCTGCGGACCGGGATCAAGCAGGTCCAGGCCGAGGCGGAACGGATGAAGGCCCCGCTCAACCGCTATCTGCGGTTCACCGCCGACACCACCGTCAAGGCGGTGGTCATGGAGGACTCGGCCGCCCTGGCCGGCCTCATGCTGGCGGCAGGCGGCCTGCTCGGCGGCCAGATCACCGGCTCCGGCGTCTGGGACGGCGTCGCCTCGATCCTCATCGGCGTCCTGCTCGTGTACGTGGCCTGGGTCCTCGGCCGCTCCAACGCCGAACTGCTCATCGGCCGGCCGCTGCCCCGCTCCATGCGGGAAGCGGTCCGCGAGGAACTGCTCACCGTCCCGCACATCGTGGACGTCGTCGAGCTGACGACCCTCATCCAGGGGCCCTCCGAGGTCCTGGTCGCCGCGAAGATCGACTTCCGGGACGTCGCCTCGGCGGAGCAGATCGAATGGGCCTGCGAGGACGCCGAGGCCCAGCTCCACGAGCGGTTCCCGGCGATCCGCCGCGTGTACCTGGACCCGACGCCTGGCCTGGGCCAGCGCCGGGCCAGGCCCTCAGAGGAGGCCTGAGGCATCCAGCGTGTACGCCGTCATCGGCTCGTAGGAGCGGGGGTCGATCACGTGGTCGTCGAGCGGGATCGTCACCTGCATCGTGCCCTCGGCCTCCCCGATGAACAGGGCGGGGTCGTTGCAGTCCGCGTAACCGACGGAGTCGATGCCGCGCTGGCCCGCGCGCCCGGCCCAGCCGTGGTCCGCGATGACCAGGTCGGGGCGCCCCTCCTCGCCGAGCGCGTCGAGGATCGCGTTCATCGGCTCCGGGGAGTGGGTGTGCCAGAGGGTGGCACCGCGCTCGAAGACGGCGACGTCGGCGAACTGCACGACGTACCCCTCGTCGGCGATCAGCCCGCCGGGGATGCGGACGATGTCGCAGCCCTGGGCGCGCAGCGCGGCGGCGACCCGGCTGTGGACGTCGATGAGCGCGCCCGGGTGGCCGGTCGCGAAGAGGACCCGCTCCTTGCCGGCGGCGGCCTTGCGGAGCCGGGCGGCCATCCGGTCGAGACCGTCGACGGTCAGCTCGGGGTCGATGGTGTCCTGGCCGGTCCGGTGGGCCGGGTCGTCGACGACGCCGCACCGCTCGGCCATCACGGCGAGGACGTCCTGCTCGTCGCTCCAGCGGTCGCCGAGCTCCAGACCGAGCCAGTAGTGCCGGTCGCCGTTGGCGAGCTTTCTGTAGTGGGACAGGTTGTTGTCGCGCGGTGTGGCGACGTCCCCGGCGATCCGGGTACGGACGAGGTGCTCGACAAGGGCGGGGCGGCTGAGTATCGGCATGGGGTTCATTCTGTCCGAGTGCGCTGCGTGACGAGCGGCGCGTCCCGGTTCCCGGACCCCCTCTCCTGCGCCCTACTCGGCCGCCAGCGCCCCGAACGCCCCGTGGGCCAGGCGCCGCAGCAGCGCCTCCATCGGTTCGCGCCCCAGTGCGGCCAGGTGCGGGGTCGAGTTCAGGAGCCCGAAGACGGCGTGGACGGTGGTCCGCACCTCGGCCTCCCCCACGGCCGGGTACAGCTCCCGCACCACCGGCACCCACAGCTCCACGTACTGCCGCTGGAGCTGCCGTACCCGCTTGCGGTCCTCGTCCTTGAGCCGGTCGAGCTCCCGGTCGTGCAGCGTGATCAGCGGCCGGTCGTCGAGGGCGAAGTCGATGTGTCCGTCGACGAGGGAGGCGAGCACGGCCTCGGGGTCGCCGGTGGTCTCGCCGACCCGGATGCGGCCGCCCGTGAGGAGGCGCTCGCTGATGCCGACGAGCAGTTCGGCGAGCATCGCGTCCTTGCCGGGGAAGTGGCGGTAGAGCCCGGGGCCGCTGATGCCGACGGCCGCCCCTATCTCGTCCACGCCCACGCCGTGGAAGCCGCGCTCGGCGAACAGGCGGGCGGCCTCTTTGAGGATCTGCTCGCGTCGCGTCGGTGCGGTGGTCCTGGCGGTCGTGGTCATGCGATCGATTCTAGACAACCCGGTTAGCGGTCGTTAACCTGGGCGACATACGTTAACGCTCATTAACCGAGCAAGGGAGCTCGAGGGATGCAGCAGGCACCTGTGCTGACGAGCGCGGCGGATCCCGCGTCCGCGGCCTGGCAGGCCAACGAGGCAGCGCACCACGAGCTGGCCGCGACCCTGCGCGCCAAGCTCGCCGCCGCCGCGCTGGGGGGCGGTGAGAAGTCCCGCGCCCGGCACACGGCGCGCGGGAAGCTGCTGCCGCGGGACCGCGTGGACACCCTCCTGGACCCGGGCTCGCCCTTCCTGGAGCTGGCCCCGCTGGCGGCGAACGGGATGTACGGCGACCAGGCGCCCGCCGCCGGGGTCATCGCCGGCATCGGCCGGGTCTCGGGCCGCGAGTGCGTGATCGTCGCCAACGACGCCACGGTCAAGGGCGGCACGTACTACCCGATGACGGTGAAGAAGCACCTGCGCGCCCAGGAGGTGGCGCTGGAGAACCGTCTCCCCTGCCTCTACCTGGTCGACTCCGGCGGCGCGTTCCTGCCGATGCAGGACGAGGTCTTCCCGGACCGGGAGCACTTCGGCCGGATCTTCTACAACCAGGCCCGGATGTCCGGCGCGGGCATCCCGCAGATCGCGGCCGTCCTCGGCTCGTGCACGGCGGGCGGCGCGTACGTCCCGGCGATGAGCGACGAGGCCGTGATCGTCCGGAACCAGGGCACGATCTTCCTGGGCGGTCCGCCGCTCGTGAAGGCGGCGACCGGCGAGGTCGTCACGGCGGAGGAGCTGGGCGGCGGCGAGGTCCACTCGCGGATCTCCGGCGTCACCGACCACCTCGCGGAGGACGACGCGCACGCGCTGCGGATCGTGCGGAACATCGTCGCCACGCTCCCCGAGCGCGGCCCGCTCCCCTGGTCGGTCGAGCAGGCCGAGGAGCCGAAGGTGGACCCGGCCGGGCTCTACGGCGCGGTGCCGGTGGACTCCCGTACCCCGTACGACGTGCGCGAGGTGATCGCCCGGGTCGTGGACGGCTCCCGCTTCCAGGAGTTCAAGTCCGAGTACGGGCAGACGCTGATCACCGGCTTCGCCCGCATCCACGGCCACCCCGTCGGGATCGTCGCCAACAACGGCATCCTGTTCGCCGAGTCGGCCCAGAAGGGCGCGCACTTCATCGAGCTGTGCGACCAGCGCGGGATCCCGCTCGTCTTCCTCCAGAACATCACCGGCTTCATGGTCGGCAAGGCGTACGAGCACGGCGGCATCGCCAAGCACGGCGCCAAGATGGTCACGGCCGTGGCCACCACCCGGGTCCCGAAGCTGACGGTCGTCGTCGGCGGTTCGTACGGCGCGGGCAACTACTCGATGTGCGGCCGGGCGTACTCCCCCCGCTTCCTGTGGATGTGGCCCAACGCCAAGATCTCCGTCATGGGCGGCGAGCAGGCCGCGTCCGTCCTCGCGACGGTCAAGCGGGACCAGCTCGGCGACGAGTGGAGCGCGGACGACGAGGAGGCCTTCAAGGCGCCGATCCGCGAGCAGTACGAGACCCAGGGCAGCGCCTACTACGCGAGCGCCCGGCTGTGGGACGACGGGGTCATCGACCCGATGGAGACCCGGCAGGTCCTCGGCCTCGCCCTGACCGCCTGTGCCAACGCGCCCCTGGGTGACCCCCAGTTCGGCGTCTTCCGGATGTGAAGGGCCCTCAAGAGATGCACAGCATGTTCGACACCGTGCTTGTGGCCAACCGAGGTGAGATCGCCGTCCGTGTCATCCGCACCCTGCGGGAGATGGGCGTCCGCTCGGTGGCCGTGTACAGCGACGCGGACGCCGACGCCCGGCACGTACGGGAGGCGGACACGGCGGTACGGATCGGTCCGCCGCCGGCCTCCGAGTCGTACCTGTCCGTCCCGGCGCTCCTCGACGCGGCCGCCCGGACCGGGGCGCAGGCCGTGCACCCGGGGTACGGGTTCCTCGCGGAGAACGCCGCGTTCGCGCGGGCGTGCGCGGACGCGGGTCTGGTCTTCATCGGCCCGACCGCCGAGGCGATCTCCCTGATGGG
Organism: Streptomyces sp. NBC_01255; assembly: GCF_036226445.1. Classification (NCBI taxonomy): domain Bacteria; kingdom Bacillati; phylum Actinomycetota; class Actinomycetes; order Kitasatosporales; family Streptomycetaceae; genus Streptomyces; species Streptomyces sp. NBC_01255. The sequence goes on along the minus strand of NZ_CP108474.1, from coordinate 5,568,163 downwards.
CGACAAGATCCGGGCGAAGGAGACCGTGAAGGCGGCGGGCGTGCCCGTCGTCCCCGGCGCCGCCGACCCCGACCTGGTCGAGGCGGCCCGCGAGCTGGGCGCGCCCGTCCTGCTCAAGCCGTCCGCCGGCGGCGGCGGCAAGGGCATGCGGCTCGTCCGGGACCTGGCGGTCCTGGAGGACGAGATCGCGGCGGCGCGGCGGGAGGCGCGCTCCTCCTTCGGCGACGACACGCTGCTCGTGGAGCGGTGGATCGACCGGCCCCGGCACATCGAGATCCAGGTCCTGGCGGACACCCACGGAAACGTGATCCACCTGGGCGAGCGCGAGTGCTCCCTCCAGCGCCGCCACCAGAAGATCATCGAGGAGGCGCCCTCCGTCCTCCTCACGCCGGAGATCCGGGCGTCGATGGGCGCGGCGGCGGTCGAGGCGGCGCGCTCCTGCGGCTATGTGGGCGCGGGCACGGTCGAGTTCATCGTCCCGGGCGTCGACCCGTCGGCGTACTACTTCATGGAGATGAACACCCGCCTCCAGGTCGAGCACCCGGTGACGGAGCTGGTCACGGGCATCGACCTGGTGGAGTGGCAGCTGCGGGTCGCCTCCGGCGAAGCGCTCCCCTTCACCCAGGACGACATCCACCTGACCGGCTGGGCGATCGAGGCCCGCATCTGCGCGGAGGACCCCTCGCGGGGCTTCCTCCCCTCGGGCGGCACGGTCCTCTCGCTGAACGAGCCGCAGGGGAACGGGGTCCGTACGGACTCGGGCCTGTCGCAGGGCACGGAGGTCTCGTCGCTCTACGACCCGATGCTGTCGAAGGTCATCGTCCACGCGAAGGACCGCCCCACGGCCCTCCGCAAGCTGCGCGCGGCCCTCGCCGACACGGTCACCCTCGGCGTCCCCACGAACGCGGGCTTCCTGCGCCGCCTCCTGGCCCACGAGGACGTCGTCGCGGGCGACCTGGACACGGGCCTGGTGGAACGGGACGCGGAATCCCTGGTCCCGGAGGGCGTCCCGGCCGAGGTGTACGCGGCGGCGGCGGCCGTACGGCTCGCCGAGCTGGCCCCGGAGCCCCGGGACGGCTGGACGGACCCGTTCTCGGTCCCGAGCGGCTGGCGGCTCGGCGGTCGCCCGGCGCCGCTGCCCTTCCCCGTACGCGTACCGGGATCCGAACCGGTGGCGGTCGAGGCGCCGGGCGGCGCCCGGGTCACGGACACCTCGGCGATGGTCACGGTGGACGGGGTCACCCATCACTTCCACCGCAGCGGCAACTGGCTGGGCCGGGACGGCGATTCCTGGCACGTGCTCGACCACGACCCCGTCGAGGCCGCGCTCAGCGGGGCGAAGCACGGGGGTGCGGACACGCTGGCCGCGCCGATGCCCGGCACCGTCACCGTCGTCAAGGTGGCCGTCGGGGACGAGGTCGAGGCCGGGCAGAGTCTGCTCGTCGTCGAGGCGATGAAAATGGAGCACGTCATCTCCGCCCCGCACGCCGGCACCGTCACCGAGCTCGACGTCACGCCCGGCTCCACCGTCGCCATGGACCAGATCCTGGCCGTCGTCGCCCCCCGGGAGGAATCGTGACCGCCACCGGACTGCCCATGGTCGTGCCCGATCCCGCGCTCCCGACCCGCGTGCGGATCCACGAGGTCGGCGCCCGCGACGGGCTGCAGAACGAGAAGTCTGCCGTCCCGACCGACGTGAAGGCCGAGTTCATCCGGCGGCTCGCCGCCGCCGGTCTGGACACGGTCGAGGCGACCAGCTTCGTGCACCCGAAGTGGGTGCCCCAGCTGGCCGACGCCGAGGAGCTGTTCCCGCTCGTCCGCGACCTGCCCGTCCGTCTCCCGGTCCTCGTGCCGAACGAGCGCGGCCTCGACCGGGCGCTCGCGCTCGGGGCGCGGGAGATCGCGGTCTTCGCCTCCGCGACCGAGTCCTTCGCGAAGGCCAACCTCAACCGGACCGTCGACGAGGCGCTCGCGCTCTTCGCGCCGACGGTCACCCGCGCCATAGAGGCGGGGCTGAAGGTCCGCGGCTATCTGTCGATGTGCTTCGGCGACCCCTGGGAGGGTGCCGTCCCGGTCGAGCAGGTCGTCCGCGTCACGAAGGCGCTCGCCGAGATGGGCTGCGACGAGCTGAGCCTCGGCGACACGATCGGCGTCGCCACCCCGGGCCACGTCCAGGCGCTCCTGACGGCGCTGAACGAGGCCGGGGTCCCCACCTCCCGTATCGCCGTGCACTTCCACGACACCTACGGGCAGGCCCTGTCCAACACCCTCGCCGCGCTGCGGCACGGGGTGACGACGGTCGACGCCTCCGCCGGCGGCCTCGGCGGCTGCCCGTACGCGAAGAGCGCGACCGGCAATCTCGCCACCGAGGATCTCGTGTGGATGCTCGACGGTCTCGGCATCGAGACCGGGGTCGATCTGGCCGCCCTCACCGCCACGAGCGGGTGGATGGCCGAGCAGTTGGGCCGGCCCAGCCCTTCCCGTACCGTCCGCGCCCTCTCCCACAAGGAGTGACCACCGCCATGTCCCTCGACCACCGGCTCTCCGAAGAGCACCAGGAACTCCGCCGCACCGTCGAGGCCTTCGCGCACGACGTCGTCGCCCCGAAGATCGGCGACTACTACGAGCGGCACGAGTTCCCGTACGAGATCGTCGCCGAGATGGGCCGCATGGGCCTGTTCGGTCTGCCGTTCCCCGAGGAGTACGGCGGCATGGGCGGTGACTACCTCGCGCTCGGCATCGCCCTGGAGGAGCTCGCCCGGGTCGACTCCTCCGTCGCCATCACCCTGGAGGCGGGCGTCTCCCTCGGCGCCATGCCGGTCTTCCGTTTCGGCACGGAGGAGCAGAAGCGGGAGTGGCTGCCGAAGCTGACCAGCGGCGAGATGCTCGGCGCGTTCGGTCTGACGGAGCCGGGCGCGGGCAGCGACGCCGGCGGCACCCGCACCACCGCCGTCCGCGACGGCGACGAGTGGGTCATCAACGGCTCGAAGTGCTTCATCACCAACTCCGGTACGGACATCACGGGTCTGGTGACGGTCACGGCGGTCACCGGCCGCAAGCCCGACGGCCGTCCGCTGATCTCCTCGATCATCGTCCCGTCCGGTACGCCGGGCTTCACGGTCGCCGCCCCGTACTCCAAGGTCGGCTGGAACGCCTCGGACACCCGCGAGCTGTCCTTCTCCGACGTCCGCGTCCCGGTGGAGAACCTCCTGGGCGAGGAGGGCCGCGGCTACGCGCAGTTCCTGCGGATCCTGGACGAGGGCCGGGTCGCGATCGCGGCGCTGGGGACCGGTCTCGCGCAGGGCTGTGTGGACGAGTCGGTGAAGTACGCGCACGAGCGCCACGCCTTCGGGCGGCCGATCGCCGACAACCAGGCCATCCAGTTCATGATCGCCGACATGGAGACGAAGGCGCACATGTCCCGGATCGGCTGGCGGGACGCGGCCTCGCGACTGGTCCTGGGCGAGCCGTTCAAGAAGGAGGCGGCGATCGCGAAGCTGTACTCCTCCACGGTGGCCGTGGACAACGCCCGTGACGCGACCCAGATCCACGGCGGCTACGGCTTCATGAACGAGTATCCGGTGGCCCGCATGTGGCGCGACTCGAAGATCCTGGAGATCGGCGAGGGCACGAGCGAGGTCCAGCGGATGCTGATCGCCCGGGAGCTGGGCCTCCCGGCCTGATCCTCGACGCGTGTACGGGACCGTGCCCGCCGCCCCTTCCCCGGAGCGGCGGGCACGGCCGTGTCGGCAGCCCCGTACGGAGCGGCGGCGGCAACGCCGTTCCGGTCACCGCCTCGTACGGGGCGAGACGTACACGTCGTAGTCCTCCCAGCCCTCGGCCGACGGGAGCCGCACGGAGCGCCAGGCGCGGGCGTAGCCGGGCGGTGCGGCGCCCGCGGGCACGATGACCGCCACCGGCATCCGCCGGGCGGCCGCGGCGATGCCGTCCGGGGTGATGCTCTCGTCGTGCCCGCGCGGCTGCCGGGAGGAACAGCCCGCGTAGTAGCCGATCAGCACGTACTCACGGCCGGTGACCAGGCAGGGCGGCCGGACGCCGAGACCGTGCAGCGCGGTCGCGACGTTGGTGAACTGGGCCTGCACGGCACGGCTGTTGCTGACAGCCCGGTCGAGCACGGCGTACTGCACCGCGAGGTGTCCGAGCAGGACGGCGGCGAGCAGGGCGGTGGCCGCCCGGCGCCGCGCGGGGCGTACCCGGGCGAGCAGGGACACGGCGCACTCGCCGACGGGCACGGCCAGCAGGGCGTACGCGGGGAGCAGGAAGCGGGGGGCCGCGTAGCCGACGGTGAAGAGGTACGGAGCGGCCAGCGCGGCCGCGGTCAGGGTGGCGAGCAGGGCCGGGGCTCCCCGGCCGGCGCGGAAGGCGGCGACCGTTCCGGCAGCGACGGCCGCCGGCAGCAGGAACCACCAGACCGCGGTGAACGGGTGCTCCCAGGGCACGTCGCAGGGGCGGCACAGGGTGCGGCCGGCGAGAGCGCGCGCGTGGTCGTCCACGGACAGGTACCAGCCCAGCGAGCCCTGGATCTCCCCGGCGCGCCGCAGTCGCGCGGCGAGGCCGCCGTAGTGCGCGTACGCCTCGGCGATCCACGGCAGCGCTCCGAGCGCGAGCCCTCCGGCGAGCACGGCGGTGAGCACGGCGGCGCGGCGCCGCCAGGCGGGCACCAGCAGCGCCGCGGCGCCGAGCGGCAGAACGAGCCAGAGCCCGTCGCCGGGCCGGAACAGGGTGACCCCGGCCACGGTGAGCCCGAGCCCCACGAGCGCCACGAGCGCCGCACGACCGGCCACGCCCCCGCGGCCGCCGTCGGCGAACCGCAGGAAGAAGCCCACCGCGGCCAGCGCGCCGAACGCGCACCACAGGTTGGGCATGACCCGCGGGCCGTAGAACAGCGTGACCCACAGCCCGGTGAACAGCGCGCCTCCCGCCGTCAGTACCGACGCGGGCAGGATTCCGCGCCAGGCCCGGAGCGCTCCCCAGAGGGCGGCCCCGGACAGCACGGCGAGGTAGACGCGGATCGCGGTCGTGGAGTCGGTGACCGCGGCCACCGGGGCGACGAGGTACGAGACGCCCCGGGCGCGGGGGGCGCTGAAGAAGGCCGCCGGGGCGTTGCCGCCGACCTGGCTGACGTACACCGCCTCGTCCCAGCCGAGGCCCGACCCCGGGACGACCAGGGCAAGTTGGGTGAGGGTGAAGAGCACCGCGAGCCCGGCCGGCCAGAGCGGCGATCCGGGCGGTGGACCGGCGGAGGTGGACGTTGACGTGGACGTGGACGTGCGGGGGTCCGGCGGATCCGAGGCGTTCGCGGTCGTGTCGACGGTGGCCATCCCGTCCATCGTCCGACTGGCGCCCCACCCGCCCCTTGCGGCGCGCCGCGCGGGGCGCGTCCTTCGCCTCGTCAGGAGTAGCGAGTGTCACAGCCGTCGGGGGAAGTTCCACCCTGTCGACGAAACGTGAGGTTAGGCTAACCTATCTTCGACTTGCCCCGGCCGACACCGGCTCGTATCGAAAGCGACTCCGCCATGCCCAGCACCGCCCGAGCCACTTCCCTCACCCGTCGCGGACTGCTCGCCGCCGGCGGCGCTCTCGGGCTCGGCGCCGCACTCGCCGCCTGCGGCAGCGAGAAGAAGGACGGCGGCTCCGCCGCTCCCTCCGCCTCGGCGAAGTCCGGCCCCTGGGAGTTCAAGGACGACCGCGGCCTGGCCGTGAAGGCGAAGTCCACCCCGAAGCGGATCGTCGCCTTCACCGGCATGGCCGCCGCCCTGCACGACTTCGGCATCGAGGCCGTCGGCGTCTTCGGCCCGACCTACGTCGAGGACCCGAAGACCAAGGAGCGGAAGCCGGACGTCCAGGCGGGCGACCTCGACATCAACAAGGTCGCGGTCATCGGCAACGTCTGGGGCGAGTTCAAGATCGAGGAGTACCTGAAGCTCAACCCCGAGGTCCTCATCACGGACATGTGGGAGAAGAACGACCTCTGGTACGTCCCGGCGGAGCAGAAGGACAAGATCCTCAAGATCGCCCCGAGCGTCGCCCTGTGGGCCTCCGACCTGTCGATGCCGGCCGTCCTCCAGCGCCACGCCGACCTGGCCGCCTCGCTCGGCGCCGACGTGCAGACCGCGCAGATCAAGGCCGACAAGGCCCGCTTCGAGGCCGCCGCCGAGCGTGTCCGCAAGGCCGCCAAGGCCAAGAAGGACATCAAGGTCCTCATCGGCTCGGGCTCCCCCGACCTGTTCTACGTCTCCACCCCGGCCCGTCCGACCGACACGCTCTTCTTCAAGGAGCTGGGCGTCAACCTGGTCGTCCCGACCAAGCTGGACCAGGGCGGCTGGTTCGAGGGCCTCAGCTGGGAGAACGTCGACAAGTACCAGGCCGACGTCATCATGCTCGACAACCGCACCGGCACCCTCCAGCCGGAGCAGCTGAAGGCCAAGCCGACCTGGGGCGCGCTGGCCGCCGTCAAGGCCGGCCAGGTCATCCCCCGCGTGACCGAGCCCGTCTACTCGTACGCCAAGTGCGCCCCGCTCCTGGAGGACCTGGCGAAGGCCCTGGAGAACGCGAAGAAGGTGTCCTGACCCATGACGACCGCCGACACCGCCCCGTTCCAGTTCTTCTCCCTCCAGGTCGACCGGACCCGGCGGCTCGGCCCGTCGCTGGTCCGCGTCACCTTCACCGGCGAGGACCTGAAGAGGTTCGCCACCGGGGGCCGCGACCAGTCGCTCTCGCTCTTCCTGCCGCACCCCGGCCAGGAGGCGCCCGTCCTGCCGCCGCTCGACGACCCGGACATGTACGCGATCCTCGGCGCCTGGCGGGCGATGCCGGACGACGAGCGGGCCGTAATGCGCTCGTACACCGTCCGTGAACAGCGCACGGATCCGAACGAGATGGACATCGACTTCGCCATCCACACGGACGGCGGACCGGCCTGCCGCTGGGCCGGCCGTGCCGCACCGGGCGACCGGGTGGTCGTCCTCGGCCCGGCGGTCGCCGCGAACACGGGCGTCCGCTTCCAGCTCCCCGAGGACGCCGACTCGGTGCTGATCTGGGCGGACGAGACGGCCCTGCCGGCCGCCTCGGCGATCCTGGAGTGGCTGCCGGCCGAGACCCGCGCGCAGGTGTTCCTCGAAGTGCCGTACTCCGGCGACCGCATGGACCTCGTGACGGAGGCGGACGCCACGGTCACCTGGCTCGTACGGGAGGAGGGGGCGCCCTCCGCCGTGGACGCGGTACGCGGTGCCGAGCTGCCCGGCGAGGCTCCGTACGTCTGGATCGCGGGCGAGTCCGGCGCGGTGAAGGCGCTGCGCCGCCACTTCGTGCACGAGCGCCAACTCGACCGCCGACGGGTGACGTTCGTCGGCTACTGGCGCAAGGGGCTGTCCGAGGACGCCCTGCGCGAGGTACCGGACGAGACGCAGGAAGACGCCTAGCCGGCAGAGGGCCCTCCCCTTCCGCAATGACCCCCCAGCCCTGACGGGTTGGGGGGTCATTGCGTTCCAAAATTAGGTTAGGCTAACCTTACTTTTACACCGCATCCCTCAGCGGCATCCCTCAGCGTTTCTCCCGAAAGGGCCCCCACATGCGCTCCCACCTGCTCAACGACGCCACGGCGGAGAGCTACCGGCGCTCCGTCACCGAAGGAGTCGAGCGGGTGGCGAACAAACTCGCCACGACGCGCCGCCCGTTCAGCGGCGTGACGCCCGCCGAACTGGCCCCCGTCATCGACGCCGTCGACCTCGACCGGCCGCTCGGTGACTCCTCCGCCGCCCTCGACGAGCTGGAGAGCGTCTACCTCCGCGACGCCGTCTACTTCCACCACCCCCGCTACCTGGGCCACCTCAACTGCCCGGTGGTCATCCCCGCCGTCCTCGGCGAGGCCGTCCTCTCGGCCGTCAACTCCTCGCTCGACACCTGGGACCAGAGCGCCGGCGGCACCCTCATCGAGCGGAAGCTGATCGACTGGACGACCGGCCGGATCGGCTTCGGCCCCGCCGCGGACGGTGTGTTCACCAGCGGCGGCACGCAGTCCAACCTCCAGGCCATGCTGCTGGCCCGCGAGGAGGCGAAGACCGACGACCTGTCCAGGCTCCGCATCTTCTCCTCCGAGTGCAGCCACTTCAGCGTCCAGAAGTCGGCCACCCTCCTCGGCCTCGGCGCCGACGCCGTCATCTCCATCCCGGTCGACCGCGACAAGCGCATGCAGTCCGTCGTCCTCGCCGCCGAGCTGGAGGCCTGCCGCGCCGAGGGCCTGACCCCGATGGCGATCGTCGCCACCGCCGGCACCACCGACTTCGGCTCCATCGACCCGCTGCCCGAGGTCGCCGCCCTCGCCGACGAGTACGGCGCCTGGATGCACGTCGACGCGGCCTACGGCTGCGGACTGCTGGCGTCCCGCACCCGCCGCCACCTCCTGGACGGCATCGAGCGGGCCGACTCGGTCACGGTCGACTACCACAAGTCCTTCTTCCAGCCGGTGAGTTCCTCCGCGCTCCTGGTCCGCGACGGCGCCACGCTGCGCCACGCGACGTACCACGCGGACTACCTCAACCCGCGCCGCGCGGTCACCGAGCTGATCCCCAACCAGGTCGACAAGTCGCTCCAGACGACCCGCCGGTTCGACGCGCTCAAGCTCTGGATGACGCTGCGCGTGATGGGCGCCGACGGCGTCGGCGAGCTCTTCGACGAGGTCTGCGACCTGGCCCGGGAGGGCTTCGCACTGCTCGCCGCCGACCCGCGCTACGACGTCGTCGTCGAGCCGCAGCTCTCCACCCTCGTCTACCGCTACATCCCCGAGGCCGTCACCTCGCCCGCCGAGATCGACCGGGCCAACCTCTACGCCCGCAAGGCGCTCTTCGCCTCCGGCGAGGCCGTCGTCGCCGGCACCAAGGTCGACGGCCGCCAGTACCTCAAGTTCACCCTGCTCAACCCCGAGACGACCGCGGCCGACATCACCGCCGTCCTCGACCTGATCGCCGGCCACGCCGAGCAGTACCTGGGAGAGACCCTTGTCCACGCCTGAGACGACCGAGACGTACGACTTCATCGGCATCGGGCTCGGCCCGTTCAACCTCGGACTCGCCTGCCTGGCGGAGCCCATCGACCACCTGAACGGTCTCTTCCTGGAGTCCAAGCCGGACTTCGAGTGGCACTCGGGGATGTTCCTCGAAGGCGCCCACCTCCAGACGCCGTTCATGTCGGACCTGGTCACCATGGCCGACCCGACGTCCCCGTACTCCTTCCTCAACTACCTGAAGGAGAAGGGCCGGCTGTACTCGTTCTACATCCGCGAGAACTTCTACCCGCTGCGGACCGAGTACAACGACTACTGCCGCTGGGCCGCCGGAAAGCTGACCTCGGTCCGCTGGTCGACGACCGTCGCCTCCGTCACCTTCGACGAGACCGCGCAGGTGTACGTCGTCACCACCGAGGCCGGGGAGACCTTCCGCGCCCGCCGGATCGTCCTCGGCACCGGCACCCCGCCGTACGTCCCGGAGACCTGCGCGAACCTCGGCGGCGACCTGATCCACAACTCGCGCTACCTCCCGAACAAGGAGGCGCTCCAGAAGAAGAAGTCGATCACCCTGGTCGGCAGCGGCCAGAGCGCGGCGGAGATCTACTACGACCTCCTGTCGGAGATCGACGTCCACGGCTACAAGCTCAACTGGGTGACCCGCTCCGCCCGCTTCTTCCCCCTCGAATACACCAAGCTCACCCTGGAGATGACCTCCCCGGAGTACGTGGACTACTTCCACGCGCTCCCCGAGCAGACCCGCTACCGCCTGGAGACCCAGCAGAAGGGCCTCTTCAAGGGCATCGACGGCGAGCTCATCGACGCCATCTTCGACCTGCTCTACCAGAAGAACCTCGCCGGGCCCGTCCCCACCCGTCTCCTGACCAACTCCGCGCTGCACGCCGCCGCGTACGACGACACCAGCGGCACGTACACGCTCGGCTTCCGCCAGGAGGAGCAGGAGAAGGACTTCACCCTCGACACCGAGGGCCTGATCCTCGCCACCGGGTACAAGTACGCCGCCCCCGCCTTCCTGGAGCCGGTCCACGACCGCATCCGCTGGGACGGCCAGGGCCGCTTCGACGTGGCCCGTAACTACTCGATCGACACGACCGGCCGCGGCATCTTCCTCCAGAACGCCGCCGTGCACACCCACTCGATCACCGCGCCCGACCTGGGCATGGGGGCGTATCGCAACGCGTACATCATCGGGGAGATGCTGGGCTCCGAGTACTACCCCGTCGAGAAGACCATCGCTTTCCAGGAGTTCGCCGCATGACCATCCGCTTCCGCCCGCTCGATCCCCTCAAGGACGCGGAGCTGATCCACGCCTGGGTCACCCACCCCAAGGCCGCCTTCTGGATGATGCAGGACGCGAGACTGGAGGACGTCGAGCGCGAGTACATGGCGTTCGCCGCCAACCCGCACCACCAGGCCTTCATCGGCCTGGTCGACGAGGTCCCCGCCATCCTCATGGAGCGCTACGACCCCACCCACCTGGAGCTGGTCGGCCTCTACGACCCGCTCCCCGGCGACGTCGGCATGCACTTCCTCGTGGCCCCCACCGACACCCCGGTGCACGGCTTCACCCGCAAGGTGATCACCGCCGTGATGGCGGAGCTGTTCGCCGACCCGGCGACCGCCCGCGTGGTCGTCGAGCCGGACGTGTCCAACAAGGCCGTCCACGCGCTCAACGAGGCCGTGGGCTTCGTCCCCGAGCGCGAGATCCAGAAGCCGGAGAAGAAGGCGCTGCTGAGCTTCTGCACCCGGGAACAGTTCGAGGCGGCCGTGGCGGTGTCGATATGAGCACGATCAACCACTCCCCCGACCCCGTGGCCCACCTCACCCCCGGCCGCTGGGCGACCGCCAACCGCGCGCTGATCCGCAAGGGCCTCGCCGAGTTCGCCCACGAGCGGCTCCTCAACCCGCAGGAGCTGGGCGAGAGCCGCTACAAGGTCTTCAGCGACGACGGCACGACCGAGTACCGCTTCACCGCCGACCGGTTCGCGCTGGACCACTGGCAGGTCTACCCCGACTCGATCAGCAAGCACCGCGGCGACGAGCAGCTCCCGCTCGACGCGCTCCAGTTCATCACCGAGCTGCGCGGCGCCCTCGGCCTCAGCGACGAGATCCTGCCGGTCTACCTGGAAGAGATCTCCTCCACCCTGGCCGGCACGGCCTACAAGTCGACGAAGCCCCCGGTCACCTCCGCCGAACTGGCGCACGCCGGCTTCCAGGCGATCGAGACCGGGATGACCGAGGGCCACCCCTGCTTCGTCGCCAACAACGGCCGGCTCGGCTTCGGCGTCGACGAGTTCCGGGCGTACGCCCCGGAGGCCGCGAGCGACATCCACCTGATCTGGCTGGCGGCACGGCGCGACCGCACCACCTTCACCGCCGGCGCGGGCATCGACTACGAGACGTTCGTACGCACCGAACTCGGCGACGTGACGGTGGACGCCTTCGCCGCGACCCTCGCGGCCCGCGGCCTGGACCTGGCGAACTACCTCCTGATGCCGGTCCACCCCTGGCAGTGGTGGAACAAGCTGTCCGTCACCTTCGCGGCCGAGGTCGCGCAGCAGCGCCTCGTCTACCTGGGCGAGGGCGACGACACGTACCTGGCGCAGCAGTCGATCCGTACGTTCTTCAACGCCTCGGACCCGGCCAAGCACTACGTCAAGACGGCCCTCTCGGTCCTCAACATGGGCTTCATGCGGGGCCTGTCGGCCGCGTACATGGAGGCCACGCCGGCGATCAACGACTGGCTGCACACCCTGATCGAGTCGGACGCGACCTTCCGGTCGGCCCGCTTCTCGATCATCCGCGAGCGGGCGGCGGTCGGCTACCGGCACATGGAGTACGAGGCCGCGACCGACCGCTACTCCCCGTACCGCAAGATGCTGGCCGCGCTGTGGCGCGAGTCCCCGGTGCCGTCGCTCGCCGAGGGCGAGCGCCTGGCGACGATGGCCTCCCTCCTCCACGTGGACCACACGGGCGCGTCCTTCGCGGGCGCCCTGATCAAGGAGTCGGGCGTCGCGCCGACGGACTGGCTCCGCCAGTACCTGGACGCCTACCTCCTCCCGATCCTGCACAGCTTCTACGCCTACGACCTGGCGTTCATGCCGCACGGCGAGAACGTGATCCTCGTCCTCGACGAGCAGGGCGCGGTCTCCCGCGCGATCTTCAAGGACATCGCCGAGGAGATCGTCGTCATGGACCCGACGGCGGTCCTGCCGCCGGCGGTGGAGCGCGTCCGCGCCGAGATCCCGGAGGACATGAAGCTCCTCTCGGTCTTCACGGACGTCTTCGACTGCTTCTTCCGCTTCCTGGCGGCGACGCTGGCGACGGAGGGCGTCCTCGCGGAGGACGACTTCTGGCGGACGGTGGCGGAGTGCGTACGCGGCTACGAGCACGCGAAGCCGGAACTGGCGGACAAGTTCGCCCAGTACGACATGTTCGAGGAGACCTTCGCCCTGTCGGCGCTCAACCGCCTCCAGCTGCGCAACAACAAGCAGATGGTCGACCTGTCGGACCCGTCGGCAGCCCTCCAGCTCGTCGGCGACCTGGCCAACCCGATCGCCCGCTTCGCCTGACCCGCCCCCCAGACTGCTGCGAGCCCCGCCGGAGTACGGTCCTCCGACGGGGCTCGCGGCCGTGAGGCGGGGAACCGTCGACGTGGTCCGGACGTCGAACGTCCATGGCTGCCAGAGCTGGACACATCGTCTTCGCCGTCGCGCTGGTCACCGGGGTGCTCACGGGCTGCACCAAGGCCGGCCCGGGCGCGGAGGCCGTCCGGGCGACGCCGTCCGGCCGGACGATTCCCTTCGAGCTCTACACACATTGCGGAATCGACGAGGCCCGTATCGGCTCGACGTACTTCGAAGCGGAGACCCCGCTCTCCGACGGCTCGGGAAACCCGCCCGACGGGTGGGGCAACCCCACCCAGCGCGGCACGATGACCGTGACGTCCGCGACGGAGGCCGTCTTCACCGACGATGCCGGGCATGAGGTGACGTTCCGCGCCCGGCCGGGTGCGAGTGCCTTCAAACGCATCTGCGCCTAGGGAGTGTCTTGCCGGAACGGCAAGAGTAATTGCCCGTACCTGTACGGGAGTCGCAGCCTGGTCTCGGTCAAGGTGATCGAAACCGAGAGGCTGCGCAATGACGATCAACAACCGCGTCCACCACGTCGGCTCCGGCGAGCCGGCCGGATTCGCCGCCATCAGCGGACGCACGGTCGGTTCGAAGAGACTCTGGATGGGCCTGGTGGAGAACCCGCCGCTGAGCTCGACGGACAACCATCATCACGGCGACTCGGAGGCCGGGATCTACGTGGTCAGCGGGCACCCCGTGTTCGTCTATCACGACGGCACACAGGAGGTACGGCTCGCCGCCAACCCGGGAGATTTCTTCCTCGTCCCCCCGTTCGTCCCGCACCGGGAGGAGAACCCCGACCCCGATGAGCCCGCGGTCGTCGTGATCGCCCGGACCACCCAGGAGCCGATCAAGGTCTCCGTACCCGAGCTGTACCGGCTCGAGGAACACCCGGGTCGGATCGTGAGCTGAGAGCCGTGGTGGCCGTCGAGTTCCTGACGGATGAGCAGGCGGCTCGGCTTGACGGTCACGGTTGCTCACTCGCCCCCATGGAACCTTCCTCGCCACCCAGGTCCTCTCTCAGGGTGAAGGACCCGGATGGCGGCCAGCGAGGAGTGGAACGGATGCGCAACGGAAGGGACGAGGCGTTCACGGCGTTCATGGGCGCGCGCTACCCCTCACTCCTGCGGACGGCCAGGCTGCTGGTGGGCGGCGGCACGCGGGCCGAGGATCTCGTGCAGGAGGCGCTGTTGCGTACCTATCGCGCATGGCACCGGATCGGGCGGCTGGAAGCCGCGGAGGCGTACACGCGCACCACGATGGTCCGGTTGCTGGTCAAGGACCGCCGACGGAGGTGGCATGCCGAGATGCCGGCAGAGCACCTGCCTGAGGTCGCTCTTCCGGGCCACGAAGACCAGACGGCAACAGGCATGGCGGTGCGCAACGTGTTACAGACCCTCCCGCCGGCTCAGCGGGCTGTGCTCGTGCTGCGCTACTACCACCAGCTCAGCGAGGAAGAGATCGCCGACGCCCTGGGCTGCTCCCCCGGCACGGTGAAGAGCCGCGCGGCTCGTGCCCTTTCGGCCCTTCGCAACGGGGGTCTTCTCACCGCCGTCTCATACGACCGCGACAGGAGTGTGGACCATGACTGACCAGCGGCATGTCGAGGAGGAGCAGGTGCAGCACCTGCTCGCCGCCGCGGCGGAACTGCCGGGCACCCCCGCCACACCCGGCGCCGACTTCACCGCCCACGCCCGGCGCCGGCTGGCGCGCCGGCGGCTGGGGGTGGGAGCGGGCGTCGCCGCGGTGCTCATCGCGACCGCGGTGGGCGCCCCCGCCGTGCTCAGGGGCATGGCGGGGCAGGAGGAACAGTTTCCGGCTGCCTCGGCGCAGTGCCTGCAGAGCACTGTCCGCAACCTCCAGGATGGCAAGCAGGCGGGCTTCCGGGCCGTGTACGGGGAGCTGCGAGCGGGCGGCATCGCCATGGACGACGGCATCACCGAGGGCTCGGCCTTCCGCTTCGAGATCGACGGCGCCCTTACGGACGGCGACGGCGTCCCCTCCTCCGGCTCTGCCCTCACGTGGTATCCGGTATCCGAGACGCACCTTCCTCGGCCCGGCCGCTATGTGCTGCTGCTCGCGCAGGCGGAGCGTCCCGCAGAAGACGGCCGGCCCCTCTTCGAGTTCAGGCCTGAGGAGGCACTGCCCCTCGGTACCGACGGCCGTGTGCGGTTGACGTGTGAGGACGGCAGTGAGGGCAGCGTGGAGATGGAGCGCCTGCGTGCCGCAGTGACCGGGCCTCAGTCTGCTGCGAGGAACGGCCATCCCTGACGCTCGGAGTCCACGGCGCCCTGCGAAGCCGAAGCCGTCGCACTTCAGCGGATACAGGGCGTTCCCGTGCGGACGTACGCGCTACTCCCCCGGCCAGGGCACCTGCGGCGAGCGGTAGTAGTCGATGCCCAGTGCGTCGAAGCGCGGGGCCTGTTCCGCCAACCGCACCTTGTACGTGTCCCAGTCGTGGGTCTCCGCCGGGGACCAGCCCAGTTCCGCCAGGCCCGGGAGGCGCGGGAAGGCCATCACGTCGAGGTCGTCCGTCGTGGCGAGGGTTTCCGTCCACAGCGGGGCCTCGACGCCCCGGACCGCGCTCTCCGGGGCCCCCGGCAGGTACGTCGCCGGGTCCCAGTCGTACGACCGCTGGACCTCGACCGTGCCGGCCCAGGCGAGGCCGAGCGGGGTGTCCTTCGTGTACTTCATGTCGAGGTAGGAGCGGTCGGCGGGCGAGAGGATCAGGCCCGCGCCGTCCCGGGCGGCCGCGGCGACCCGCTCCTTCTCGGCGGCCGGGGTGCGGTCGAGGCCCCAGTACTGGACGAGGGCGCCGTCGACGGGCTTCGTGCCGGTCAGCTGGTGCCAGCCGACGACCGTCTTGCCGTACTTGGCGACGAGCGGCTGCACCTTGTCCATGAAGGTCACGTAGTCGGCGTGGCTGGTGGAGTGGGCCTCGTCGCCGCCGATGTGGATGTAGCGGCCGGGGGTGAGGGCGGCGATCTCGCGGATCACGTCGTCGACGAAGTCGTACGTGACGACCTTGGGCACGCAGAGGGAGCTGAGGCCGACCTTGATGCCGGTGTAGAGGGGCGGGGCGACGCCGTCGCAGTTGAGTTCGGCGTACGAGGAGAGGGCCGCGAAGGTGTGGCCCGGCACGTCGATCTCGGGGATGACCTCCTGGTAGCGGGAGGCCGCGTACCGCACGATCTCCTTGTACTGCTCCTTCGTGTAGAAACCGCCGCCTCCGCCGCCGACCTCGGTGGAGCCGCCGTGCGTGGCAAGGCGCGGCCAGGAGTCGATGGCGATGCGCCAGCCCTGGTCGTCGGAGAGGTGCAGATGCAGGGTGTTGATCTTGTAGAGGGCGAGCTGGTCGATGAACCGCTTCACCTCGTCGACGGTGAAGAAGTGGCGGGCGACGTCGAGCATCGCGCCCCGGTAGGCGTAGCGCGGGGTGTCGGTGATCGTGCCGCCGGCGATCTTCCAGGGGCCCGGCTGGACGGAGCGGCGCTCGACGGCGGAGGGCAGCTGCTGGCGGAGGGTCTGGACGCCGCGGAAGAGGCCGGCGGGTTCGCGGGCGGTGAGGGTGACGCCGTCGGGTCCGGAGCGGAGGCGGTAGCCCTCGGCTCCGAGCTCGCCGGCACCGGGGTCGAGCCGGAGGCGGATGCCGTCGCGGGCCGCGGCCTCGTCGACGATGTGCAGCGGGAAGCCGGTGGCGGGGCGGAGCAGTCCGGCGAGGTAGCGGCCGACGGCCCGGGACTCGCGGGAGCTCTCGTCGATGCCGATGCGGGTGGCGTGGGTGAGGGTGTACGGCTCGCCCTCGGGGGTGACGGATGCGGGTACGGGCACGATGCGGCCCAGCGGGCGGACCTCGGGTTCGGCGGCGGCGGCCTTGCCGTCGGCGCTTCCGGTGTCGGCGGTGGCCTCGCCGCAGCCGACACCGGCGGTGGCGACCAGGAGGAGTGATCCGATGAGGCGAGGGATCCTTCGGCGCTGACTCACGGGCATGGTCCCCTTCGGGTGATCGACACGTCTTCGGGTGATCGGCACGTCCGACGTCCTGCTGTTCTTCAGTTCTGTATATCCAGTCGGCAACCATGCGTACCGCCGCACCCACTCCGGGTCAAGGTCTGGACCAATATCCTCACTTTCGACGGCGATCATGCGCCGCCTGCCCGATTTCGGGCAGGATTCTTGCAAAGAGCGATGGGTACCCCGCAGTATTCACGGGTGCTCGAACGCCGCCCGTCGCATGACGACCTCGTCGACCATCTGGTCCGCAGCACCGCGCTCCAGCGCGGTGAGGCCGCCCGGGTGGTACTCGACGTCCTGGCGTACTTCGACGAGACGACCGAGGTGTTCGTCCGCCGCCGCCACCGCGAACTGCAGTCCGGCGGGGCCGTGAACGCCGAGATCTTCGAACGGATCTCGGCGGAACTGCCACACCGGGCCGTGGCGCCACCGGAGCTCTCGCTCCGGCAGCTGCGCCGCATCGTCTACGGCTGAGCACGGCCGAGCAGCACCATCGTCAACCTGGAGGGGTTTCACCTTTATGTGCGGAATTGTCGGTTACATCGGAAAGCGCGACGTCGCCCCGCTGCTCCTTGAGGGCCTGGCGCGTCTGGAGTACCGGGGATACGACTCCGCCGGCATGGTCATCACCAGCCCGAAGGCCACCGGCCTGAAGATGGTGAAGGCCAAGGGCCGCGTCCGGGACCTCGAAGCCCGCGTCCCCAAGCGCTTCTCCGGCACCACCGGCATCGCCCACACCCGCTGGGCCACCCACGGCGCCCCCAGCGACGTGAACTCGCACCCGCACCTGGACCCCGAGAACAAGGTCGCGGTCGTCCACAACGGCATCGTGGACAACGCCCAGGAGCTGCGCGCGAAGCTGGAGGCCGACGGCGTCGTCTTCGCCTCCGAGACGGACACCGAAGTCATCACGCACCTCATCGCCCGCTCCCAGGCCGACACCCTCGAGGAGAAGGTCCGCGAGGCGCTCAAGGTCATCGAGGGCACCTACGGCATCGCCGTGATGCACGCCGACTTCAACGACCGCATCGTGGTGGCCCGCAACGGCTCCCCGGTCATCCTCGGCATCGGCGAGAAGGAGATGCTCGTCGCCTCCGACGTCGCCGCCCTGATCGCCCACACCCGCCAGGTCGTCACCCTCGACGACGGCGAGATGGCCACCCTCAAGGCCGACGACTTCCGCACCTACACGACCTCGGGCGCGACGACCACCGCCACCCCGGAGACCGTCGAGTGGGAGGCCGCCTCCTACGACATGGGCGGCCACGACACGTTCATGCACAAGGAGATCTCCGAGCAGCCCGACGCGGTCGACCGCGTGCTGCGCGGCCGGATCGACGACCGCTTCTCCACCGTGCACCTGGGCGGCCTGAACCTCGACGCCCGCGAGGCCCGCACCATCCGCCGCATCAAGATCCTCGGCTGCGGCACCTCGTACCACGCCGGTCTCATCGGCGCCGGGCTCATCGAGTCCCTGGCCCGCATCCCCGCCGACGCCGAGCCGGCCTCGGAGTTCCGCTACCGCAACCCGGTCGTGGACCCCGACACCCTCTACATCGCCGTCTCCCAGTCCGGTGAGACGTACGACGTGCTCGCCGCCGTCCAGGAGCTCAAGCGCAAGGGCGCCCGCGTCCTCGGCGTCGTGAACGTCGTCGGCTCCGCCATCGCCCGCGAGGCCGACGGCGGCGTGTACGTCCACGCAGGCCCCGAGGTCTGCGTCGTCTCCACCAAGTGCTTCACCAACACGGTCACCGCCTTCGCGCTGCTCGCCCTGCACCTGGGCCGCATCCGCGACCTGTCCGTCACCGACGGCAAGCGGATCATCGAGGGCCTGCGCAAGCTGCCCGCGCAGATCAGCGAGATCCTCGAGACCGAGGACGAGATCAAGAAGATCGCCGCGGAGTACGCGGGCGCCCAGTCGATGATGTTCATCGGCCGCGTCCGGGGCTACCCGGTGGCCCTGGAGGCCTCCCTCAAGCTGAAGGAGATCTCCTACATCCACGCCGAGGCGTACCCGGCCTCCGAGCTGAAGCACGGCCCGCTCGCCCTCATCGAGCCGGCCCTGCCGACGGTCGCGATCGTCCCCGACGACGACCTGCTGGAGAAGAACCGCGCCGCCCTGGAGGAGATCAAGGCCCGCAGCGGCCGCATCCTCGCGGTCGCGCACCAGCCGCAGGCGAAGGCCGACCACACCATCGTCGTGCCGAAGAACGAGGACGAGCTGGACCCGATCCTCATGGGCATCCCGCTCCAGCTCCTCGCGTACCACACGGCGCTCGCCATGGGCCGCGACATCGACAAGCCGCGCAACCTGGCCAAGTCCGTCACGGTCGAGTAGCAGCCGGTCGGGGCCTGTCCCCCCGACCCGCGCCGTCGGGCCTGTCCCCCGGCGTCGACCGGACACGAGAACGGTCCTTGCCGCACACCCAGGTGCGGCAAGGACCGTTCTCTTTTCCCCTGTTACCCCGCGGCCGGGGCGCTCGTGCCCGCCGAGCGCCGGAGGGCCGTCGGCCACCCCGCCACCGCGGCCGTGGCGCCGTACCAGGCGACGAGACCCCCGACGGCCGCGACCCAGCCGCCCGCCTTCGCCAGACCGCCGTTGTCGGCCAGCGCGCCGATGCCGATCAGCAGCAGCGCGACGAACAGCAGCCCGTACACGCCCTGTCCGAACAGACCGCTCCCCGACGCGGCCATGGTCAGCGTGAGCGCGAGGAGCGCCCACAGGAGCATGAAGAGCCCGACGGCGTCCGCCGAGGCCCCGCCGCCGACGGCGGTCCCCCAGGTGAACCAGAAGGCGCCGAGCGCGGTGTACGCCGTGCCCTCGCCGGTGCTGCCGCCGCGCAGGGCGATCAGTCCGACGAGGAAGAGCGCCACCCCGCCGACCCAGGTGGCGAGGCCCGCGGCATCCGCTGCCGCGACGTTGTCGATGACACCCGTCCCGCCCAGCCCGAAGGCCAGCAGGGTCAGTCCGAGTGCGAGGTTGCCGAGAGTGGAAGTGCTGTTCCCCGCGGCGACTTCGTTGTCCACGGCGGGCTCCCTTCAGGAGTGCAGTCGTGCTGCGTGAGCTGCTGTGATCCGGTGAGCCTTATCTACCCTTCACAAGCGCACAATTCACCTGAGGAAGGCCGAAATTATGGCCGGTGAACGCCAGTTGGGGATCGGACCACGGGAGCGAGCCGCCGCGAAGGGGCCCTACGGGATGACGATCACGGGCCGCTGCGCGCGGCGTGCGAGGCGGCCGGCCACCGAGCCGAAGATCCGGCCGACGATCCCGTGCGTGGAGCCGACCACGATCGCGTCGGCCGAGTACTCGCGGCCGACCTCCTCCAGCTCGTGGCAGATGTCCCCGCCGCGCTCGACGAGGATCCACGGCACCTCGGAGAGGTGCTCGGCACAGGCCAGCTCGAGCCCGAGGACCTCGGTGCGGTGATCCGGTACATCGACGAAGACCGGCGGCTCGCAGCCGGCCCACACCGTGGTCGGCAGCCGGTTGGCCACGTGCACGATGATCAGGCCGGAGCCGGAGCGGCGGGCCATGCCGATGGCGTACGCGAGGGCTCGCTCACTTGACGTGGAGCCGTCGAAACCGACGACCACCCCGTGCCGGAAGGCCGGGTCGCAGGAGTGGCGTGGCTGTTCTACCGCGAGGGGGTCGACCGTGGAGTCGGCGACGCGCTTGCGGTCCGCGGGTTCGGGGAATTCGTGACCGGCCATCGGTGTCTCGGCGAAAGGAGTCCTCGTGGGAAGGGACGGGGAATGGAGGGGAGGGAACAACGGGTGGCGGCGGAGCTGTGTCCGGGAATCATCTTCCCAAGCCCATACCCCCAAGGGTACGGCGACACTCCTCTCCTGCCCAGAGCCCGCCGTGCCACTCCCCGGCGTGCACCCCGCTCTCGCGTGGCGTTCCAGGGAGCATGCCCGAGGGGTTCGCGATCTGGCAATGCCGGTTGTGCCCTACAGGCGTCGGTACGGGGGCCAAACGGACGTCGCACACAGTGACCGGAACGTTCCGTTCCTCGTTGCCACAGGTCCAGCCCCCGTCGCAGGGAGACCGCCCGTGCCCGCACCATCGACCGCCGCCGGCCCTACCTCCACCGCCCCCGCGCCCGCGCTCGGCTCGTCCCGCGGCCGCCGCCGGGCGCCCGTCGCCCCGGCGGGCCCCTTCCCGACCGCCACCACGACAGCCGCCGCCCCCCGCTCGGCGGACCCGGACCGGGAAAGGGGAGCGGCCGCCGGGGCGGGAACCGCCGATCCGGCCGGTGACGTCGTCCGATGGGCGGTCTTCTGCTGCGCCCTCGTGCCCGTGGTGCTCGTCGCCTTCGGCACCTCGCTCGGCGGGGCCGCCGGGACGGCACTGGGGCTCGTCTCGGTGACGGCGGCGTGCCGGGTGCTGCTGCGCCGCTCGGAGCGCGGACTCCAGGCCGAAACGGTACGAACCAGGCGCCGGAACTGACCCGAAGACCGGCCCGACCCCCTTCGAGTTGACAGGTTCGCACACCCGAACCCATATGTTTTCAGCCAACTTCCATTCGTCGGCGAGTCCTTGGCGGAACGGTTGGCCAACCCTGGCGCCGACAGCCCCCGAAGCCCTGATTCACGGCCCCGCACCCTACGCTCACGGGGTGTTCGCGGCGCTGCCCCTTCCCCTGGCGGCCGTCAGGTGGAACGCTTCGCGATCGATCGCTTCGCGCCAAGTGGCCTTGTCGACAATCCACCGGATGGAGAACTTGTCACGCCGGTGCCACGGGACGCAGTAGATTCGATCATGGGTACCGAAGACTGGGGTCTCGTGCAAAACCGAGGGGAAACGTGCAGGAGCGACACGACCAGGGAGACGCGAACACCGAGGGGGGCTTAGCGTCATGAGCCAGGACTCCGCTGTAACGGAGGTCGCACGGAAGCTGTCCGGACGCCGCCGCCGTGAAGTCGTCGCAGTGCTTTTGTTCAGCGGCGGCCCCATCTTCGAGAGCTCCATCCCGCTCTCCGTTTTCGGCATCGACCGGCAGGACGCGGGCGTGCCCCGCTACCGGCTGCTCGTCTGCGCCGGCGAGGACGGCCCGCTGCGCACCACCGGCGGTCTCGAACTCACCGCGCCATACGGCCTGGAGGCCATCGGCCGCGCCGGGACGGTCGTCGTGCCGGCCTGGCGGTCGATCACGTCGCCGCCACCGCCGGAGGCGCTCGAAGCGCTGCGCCGTGCCCACGAGGAGGGCGCGCGGATCGTCGGCCTCTGCACCGGGGCCTTCGTCCTCGCCGCCGCGGGCCTGCTCGACGGCCGGCCGGCGACGACGCACTGGATGTACGCGCCGACGCTCGCCAAGCGCTACCCGTCGGTCCACGTGGACCCGCGGGAGCTCTTCGTCGACGACGGCGACGTCCTCACCTCCGCCGGCACCGCGGCCGGAATCGATCTGTGTCTGCACATCGTGCGGACCGACCACGGCACCGAGGCCGCGGGCGCGCTGGCGCGCCGGCTGGTCGTCCCGCCGCGGCGCAGCGGCGGTCAGGAGCGCTACCTCGACAGGTCTTTACCAGAAGAGATCGGCGCCGACCCGCTGGCCGAGGTCGTCGCCTGGGCGCTGGAGCACCTCCACGAGCAGTTCGACGTGGAGACCCTGGCCGCGCGCGCGTACATGTCACGGCGGACCTTCGACCGCCGGTTCCGCTCGCTGACGGGGTCCGCCCCGCTCCAGTGGCTGATCACGCAGCGGGTGCTCCAGGCGCAGCGGCTGCTCGAGACCTCCGACTACTCGGTCGACGAGGTCGCGGGCAGGTGCGGCTTCCGTTCGCCGGTGGCGCTGCGCGGCCATTTCCGGCGCCAGCTCGGCTCCTCGCCGGCCGCCTATCGGGCGGCGTACCGGGCCAGGCGGCCGCAGAGCGAGGTCGGCACCGCGGTGCTCGACCCGGTCATGCCCGTCCAGGTAGCCGCCGGCATGCGCCGTCCGGCCTCGCCGCTGGAGCCGGGGAAGCCGCACGCGGACGCCTACGGTCCCGGCCGCCCCTCCCTGCCGGGCCAGCGCAGCGCGCCGTAACGCCGTAATACCGACCCGCGCGGCCACAAGCGGCGCACCGCAGGACCGACGGGCGCCCGGGGACACCTCCCCCGGGCGCCCGTCGGCCGCTTCCCCCGGGAAGAAGAGCACCTAAGGTGGACGCATGAACGATCGCATGGTGTGGATCGACTGCGAGATGACCGGGCTCTCGCTGACGGACGACGCACTCATCGAGGTGGCCGCACTGGTCACCGACTCGGAACTGAACGTGCTCGGCGACGGGGTGGACATCGTGATCCGCCCGCCGGACGCGGCCCTGGAGACCATGCCCGAGATCGTGCGCCAGATGCACACGGCCTCGGGGCTTCTCGACGAGCTCGCCGGCGGCACCACGCTCGCCGACGCGGAGGCCCAGGTCCTCGCGTACATCCGCGAGCACGTCAAGGAACCCGGCAAGGCGCCGCTGTGCGGGAACTCGGTCTCCACGGACCGCGGCTTCCTCGCTCGGGACATGCCTACCCTGGAGAGCCACCTGCACTACCGGATCGTCGATGTCTCCTCGGTCAAGGAGCTGGCCCGCCGCTGGTACCCGAGGGCGTACTTCAACAGTCCGGAGAAGAACGGCAACCACCGGGCACTCGCCGACATCCGCGACTCCATCACGGAGCTGCGCTACTACCGCGAGGCGGTCTTCGTCCCGCAGCCCGGGCCGGACTCGGAGACCGCGAAGCGGATCGCCGCGCGCCACGCCGCGTCCGCGGAGTAGACCCCGCCCGAACGGGGTCGCTCGCGTCCGGAATCAATGCGGGCGCGAGCACCCCCCAGGACCCTGTAGACTTCTTCTCGGCCGGTCGGGGAAACCCGAGAAAATCGCCGGTCATGGTGGGTATAGCTCAGATGGTAGAGCACCTGGTTGTGGTCCAGGATGTCGCGGGTTCGAGTCCCGTTACTCACCCTTAAGGCCGAGGCCCCGGTTCGGAAGAACCGGGGCCTCGGTCGTTTTCGTATGTCGCCGGAGTTGCCCCTAGGAGCAGCTGAAGGCCGTCGGGGGCGGGTTGGTGCCCGACCACGTGCCGTTGAAGCCGAAGGCCGTCGAGCCGCCCGGCGGGACCGTCGCGTTGTACGCGAGATTCGTCGCCGTCACCTCCGTCCCGGTCTGTGTCGCCGTGGTGTTCCAGGCCTGGGTGAGCCGCTGCCCGGCCGGATAGGACCAGCGGACGGTCCAGGCGTTCAGCGGGGCCGTACCCGTGTTCCGGACGGTGACCTGGGCCGTGAAGCCGCCCGTCCACTGGCTCGTGGCCGCGTACGTGACGGAGCACACACCCGGGGCGGGCGGGGTGACCGGGGCGAGCGCCTCGGCGATCCCGGCGCGGGCGGGCTTCGGGGCGAGGCCCTCGTCGTACGGGGTGGCCGCGCCCTGACCGGGGAAGAAGTCCGGGATCCAGGAGTCGGAGTCGGTGAAGCCCCAGACCGTGACGCCCGCGCAGCGGGTGACGGCCAGGCAGGCGCGCAGGACGGAGCCGTAGTCGGCCTTCTGCTGCGCGAGCTTCGCGTCGGTCGCGGGCAGGGTCATGCGGATGTCCAGCTCGGTGATCGCCACGTCCACGCCGAGCACCGCGAAGCGGCGGAGGTTGGCCTCCAGGGAGGCGGGGACCTGGCCGAGGACGAGATGGGCCTGGAAGCCGACGCCGTCCACCGGGACGCCCTGCGCGAGGAGCCGCTTCACCAGGGCGTACATGCCGTCGCTCTTCGCGCCGAGCGCGTCGGTCGAGTAGTCGTTGAGGTAGAGCTTCGCGGCCGGGTCGGCGGCCCGGGCGGCGCGGAAGGCGTCGGCGATGTACGACTCGCCGAGCGTCGCGCCGAAGACGGACTGCCGGAGGGTGCCGTCCTCGTTCAGGGGCTCGTTGACGACGTCCCAGTGGTCGATCCGGCCCTTGTAGCGGCCGGCCTCGGCGGCGATGTGGTCGGTCATCAGGGTGCGGAGCCGTTCGGCGGTCCAGGTGCCGCCCGTCACCCAGGTGGGCAGCTGGCTGTGCCAGACGAGGGTGTGGCCGCGGACGCGCTGGCCGTGGGCCTCGGCGAAGTCGACGACCCGGTCGGCGCCGGTCCAGTCGTACGTGCCCCGCGTGCGTTCGACGGAGCCCCACTTCATCTCGTTGCCGGGGGTGACCGAGTCGAACTGCGCGGCGGCGACGTCCGCGTACCCACCGGTGAGCTTCCCGCCGGTGACGGCGGTGCCGAGGTAGACGCCCCGGGCCTCGGCGAGGTCCCGGAGCGGGGCGTCGGCGGCGGCTGCTGCCGGAGTGGCGGGGGTGAGGGCCAGGGCGGCGGCCAGGAGGGCCGTCGTGGCGATCAGGCGACGGAGCACGTCGCACCTCCGAGGGTGAAGGCGGCCGGTACGGGGTTGGTGCCGGTCCAGGTGCCGGTGAAGCCGAAGGAGGCGGAGGCCCCGGCGGCGACCGTGCCGTTCCAGCCGACGTTCCGGGCGGTGACGGCGGTGCCGGTCTGGACGGGGGTGGCGTTCCACATCTGGCCGACGCGCTGACCCGCCGGGTGGTCCCAGCCCAGCTTCCAGCCGGTCCAGGCGGTGCCGGAGGTGTTGGTCAGGGTGACGTCGGCCTGGAAGCCGCCCTGCCACTGGTTCGTCACCCTGTACGCGACCTTGCAGGCGCCTCCAGCCGGGGGTGTGCCCGGGTCGGTGCCGCCGCCGGTCTCCGTCGTGTCGCCGTAGATGATGCCGCGGCCGTTGGTGGAGACGTACACACGGCCGTAGACCCGGGGGTCGCCGGTGATCGCGCCGCCGGTCCAGCCCCACTGGTGGGCGTCGTCGTTGATCCGAACCCAGCTCGCGCCCGCGTCGGTGGAGCGGAAGATCCCCCGTACGCCGCCGATCTTCGCGCTCGTGTAGAGCGCGGGGTACGTGGCGCCGGGCGCGGCCTTGCCGAAGCCGATCGTGTCGGCCTGCTCGACGCCGGAGACCCGGGCGAAGGTCGCGCCGCCGTCGGTGGAGTGCCAGAGGCCGTACGTGGAGTCGGGGGCGCCGCCGGCGAACCAGAGGTCGCCCTTCCTGCCGGGGACGGCCTTGAAGCGGGCGTTGCCCTTGGCCGGGAGGCCGGTGGCGCGGGCGGTGAAGGTCGCGCCGCCGTCCGTACTGGCGTAGAAGGTGCCGTCCTTGAAGCCGTAGAAGGTCTTCGGGTCGACGCGGTCGGACTCGACGGTCGCGCCGGCGGGGATGCCGGTGGAGGCGGTCCAGGCTCCCCCGGTGCCGGTGTGCACTCCGGTGCCGTCCGGGCTCCACACGTAACGGCTGCCGTCGGCGGACGCGGCGACCGTGCCGCCGCCGGTGACGCCCGAAGGCTCCTGCCCGGCGGACCAGTTGGCGCCGTTGTCGGAGGAGAAGGCGACGTGGGGGGCGCCGTCGACGTGTCCGGAGCGGACGACCGTGTTCGGGTTCGTCTCGGCGTAGTCGAGGCTGGTCGTGGAGGTGAAGTTCGGGGAGGTGAACATCATCGACGGGACCGTGGTGAGGTCCGTGTGACGGAAGCCGCCGATGTCGCCGAGGGCGCTGATGAGCGGGGCGCCCGACGGCGGGGAGGCCAGGTCGAGGACGGCGGTCTCCTCGAGTCCCTTCACCATGGGCCTGATGGTGAAGTTCGTGCCGGTGTCCCACCGGGTGAGCTCCTGGGTGCCGTAGATCGTGGCGCCCGTGCCGTACATCATGCGGTTCGAGTCGAAGGGGTCGATCTCCAGGGCCTCGGTCATCCAGCCGAGCTTCGGGGTCTGTTCGGGCGGGGCCGGGGTGGCACCCCAGGTCAGCCAGGGGACGGAGGAGACGTCCATCGTGTAGCGGTTGGCGCGGGTCGGGTACGACGTGTAGTCCCAGGCCTTGGTCCAGGTGGAGCCGGAGTCGGTGGTGCGGAAGATCTGGGTGTCCGGCCACCAGGCGCTGTAGGCGGAGACCATGACCGTGCCGGGCCGCTGCCGGTCGACGGTGAGGCCGCTGAAGCCGTGGAAGGTGTCGGCCTCGGCGACGGGGCTGATGTCCGTCCACGCGCCGGTGGCGGTGGCGTACCGCCAGACCTGGCCCTTGCCGCCGTCGTACGGTCCCGCCGTGTCGCTGTACGCGAGGTAGAGGAAGCCGTTCTCCGCGTCGAGGACGCCCTTGTGGGCGAGGTGGCCGGTGGGCTGGCCGGGCAGTCGGGTCCAGGTGGCGCCCGCGTCGGTGGAGCGGTAGACGGCGTTCTCCTTGTCGCCCACGCCGACGTAGATCGTGCCGGTCGCGGACCCGGGGGTGCCCGTGGACTCGTCGAAGGTGACCCAGACGATGCCCTGCTCGTCGGAGTTGTAGCCGCTGGTGTCGGTCGGGTCCTGCCGGTAATTGCCGGGGTTGGTGAAGCTGGTGACCTTCGACCAGGTGACGCCGGAGTCGGTGGAGCGCCACAGGCCGTTGCCGCTGGGCGCGCCGAGGTAGAGGACGCTGTTCTTGTGCGGGTCGACGGCGAGCCGTTCGCCCATGCCGCGGCCTGGCATGTTGCCGCCGAGCTTGAAGGGGAGGTCGGTGCGCTGCCAGGTGGCGCCGCGGTCGGCGGAGCGGAGGACGGCGCCGTTTCCGGGGTCCCAGTCGTTCGTGTACGTGCCGACCGCCGCGTACAGCCGGTCGGGGTCGACGGTGTCGGAGGCGAGACCGACGACTCCGGTGTGGCCCCAGTGGTCCCAGTCGACGGAGTCGAGGAGCGGGGTCCAGGAGGAGGCGGCCTGGTTCCAGCGGTAGACGCCGCCGATGTCGGTGCGGGCGTAGACGAGGTCCTTCTCGGTCCGGTTGAAGACGATGCCGGGGACGAAGCCGCCGCCGTCGATCCGGGCGTTCTTCCAGCTGTACGAAGGTGCTGCCGCGGCCGTGGGTACGGGCGTCTCCGGGGCGGCGGTCGCGGGGACCGCTCCCGCGAGGAGGCCCGCTGTCAGGGCGAGCCCCGCGAGGAGGTGGCGTGTTCTGCGCATGGGTATCCCGTCGAAGATTGAATGGGAGCGCTCCCACTATTGAGTCGGGGTCAGAACACGGTCAAGGTCCGGGAGTCGTCGAAGACGTTCGACGACGCGGGGGTGGGGGTGTGGTGCGTGCGGGTGACTTCCGCGCGGCCCGGCGAGCTGTCCCCCGCTGCCCGGGCGGAGCCGCACTACGGTCGGGGCGCATGGGGAGCAGGAGGAGGAACGGGCCCGTCGTCGTACTCGCCCTCGCCCTCCTCCTGGGCGCGGCGCTCTCCGGCGGCTGCGCGACCGACCCCGCACCGCCGCCCGGGGCGGGCGTCCCCGCGCGGGAGCCGGTCGACGGGAGCGGGCGGCGGATCACGCTCACGGTCGGGGTGTTCGGCACGTTCGGCCTCCAGGAGGCCGGGCTCTACGACACGTACATGCGGCTCCACCCGGACATCGCGGTCCGGCAGACCTCCCTCACCCGCAACGACGTCTACTACCCGCAGCTGCTCACCCACCTCACCGCCGGCTCCGGCCTCGCCGACGTCCAGGCCGTCGAGGTCGGCAACATCGCCGAGGTGCTCGCCACCCAGGCGGGCCGGCTCGACGCGCTCGGCTCGGCGCCGGGCGTCGACCGGGCCGCCTTCCTGCCGTGGAAGTGGGCGCAGGGCACCGCCCCCGACGGGCGCACGCTCGCGCTCGGCACCGACATCGGGCCGCAGGCCGTCTGCTACCGCAAGGACCTGTTCGCCCGCGCCGGACTGCCCACCGACCGGGGCGCGGTGGGGCGGCTGTGGGCCGGGGACTGGCGCAAGTACCTGGCAGCCGGGGTCCGTTACCGCGAGCGGTCCCCGGAGGGCACGGCCTTCACCGACTCCGCCTCGGGGGTGATGGCGGCGGTCACGGGCAGTGCGGCGCTCCGGTACTACGACGAGCGGGGCGATCTGATCGTGGCGGTCAACCCTGCCGTACGGGAGGCCTGGGACCTCGCCGCGATGTTCGCCCGGCAGGGGCTCACGGCCCGGCTCCAGCAGTTCACGCCCGGCTGGGACCAGGCCTTCGCGAACGGCGCGTTCGCCACGGTCGCCTGCCCCGCCTGGATGCTCGGCTACATCCAGGACAAGGCTGGCCCGGCCGGGCGGGGCCGGTGGGACGTCGCGGCGGCGCCCCGGCCCGGCAGCTGGGGCGGCTCGTTCCTCGTCGTGCCGTCCGCCGGGCGGCACCGCGCCGAGGCGGCCCGGCTCGCGGCCTGGCTGACGGCGCCCGCCCAGCAGGCGGTGCTCTTCGAGCGGCGCGGCAGCTTCCCGAGCGCCTCGGCCTCGTACGCGCTCCCGGCGGTCGCGGACGCCCGGCACCCGCACTTCGGCGACGCCCCGGTCGGCGAGATCTTCGCCGCGGCGGCCCGGGGCGTCCCGCAGGCCCCGGTCGGCCCGAAGGACGCCCTCGTCGCCCAGACCCTCGCCGACGTCGGCATGCTCCAGGTCGACCAGACGGGCCGCCCGCCGGAGTCGGCCTGGAAGGCCGCGATGAAGGCGATCGACAACGCGCTGGACCGGTGAGGGCGCGCGCGATGACGGAGACGCAGACACCCACGGACCCGCCGGAGCCGACCGACCCGCCGGCGCCCCGGCGGCCTGCCGGCCCGCCGACAGCCGGCCTGCCGACGGCCGGCCTGCCGACAGCCGGGCCGGGGCCCGCCGAAACCGAGGCCGGAGCCCCGGTCGGGGCTCGCCCTCAGGAGGCCGGCACCGTGGACGGAGCCAGAGACCGGGCCGGGGCCGGGCCCGGAGACCGGGCCGGGGCCGGGCCCGGAGACCGGGCCGGGACCCCGCGCCAGGGCGTGCCTCGGCGCCCGCGCCTCCGCCGTACCCCCGTCGGCTCGCGCTGGGCGCCCTACGTGCTCGTCGCGCCATTCTTCCTCTTCTTCGGGGCCTTCGGGGTGTTCCCGCTGGCCGCCACCGCCTGGACCTCGCTGCACCGGGTCGAGCTGACCGCGCCCGCCGAGCCTGAGTGGGTGGGGCTGCACAACTACGCGCGGCTGCTCGACGACGCGTTCTTCTGGAACGCCCTCGCGAACACCGTCGTCATCGGCGTCCTCTCCACCGTCCCGCAGCTGCTGCTCGCGCTCGGCGTGGCCCACCTGCTCGACGTACGGCTGCGGGGCCGGGGGTTCTTCCGGGTCGTGGCGCTCGCCCCGTACGCCACCTCGGTCGCCGCCGCGACGCTGGTCTTCGCGCTGTTCTACGGGCGGGACCACGGGATGGCCAACTGGGCCCTGGGGGTGGTCGGTCTGGCCCCGGTGGACTGGCAGAACGGCCCGTGGGCGTCGAAGCTCGCGGTCTCGTCGATCGTCGTCTGGCGCTGGACCGGCTACAACGCGCTGATCTACCTGGCGGCGATGCAGACGATCCCGCGCGAGCTGTACGAGGCGGCGGCGCTCGACGGGGCGTCACGGTGGCGGCAGTTCCTGCACGTGACGCTGCCGGGGCTGCGGCCCGCCCTCGCCTTCACCGTGCTGGTCTCGACGATCGGCGCGACCCAGCTCTTCGGCGAGCCGCTGCTGTTCGGGAGCGGGGCCGGTGCCTCCGGTGGCGCCGATCACCAGTTCCAGACCCTCGGGCTCTATCTGTACGAGCAGGGCTGGGTGAACCTCCATCTGGGGCGGGCCGCGGCCATCGCCTGGGCGATGCTCCTCATCCTGGTCGTGCTGTTCGGAGCCGTACGGCTCCTGCGCGGCGGTCTCGCACGGCGCCCGGGGCGGGCCTCGTGAGGACGGAGCGGGCCGGCTGGGGCACGTACGCGCTGCTCGCGCTCTTCACGGCCGTCTCCCTCTTCCCACTGCTGTGGACGGCGGTCGCCGCCTCGCGGACCAGTACGCGGCTCGCGGCCACCCCGCCGCCCTTCCGGTTCGGTCGGAACCTGCCCGGGAACCTGGCGTCGGCCTGGACCGATGCCAGGCTGGGCGAGGCCCTGGCGAACACGGCGCTGGTCGCGGGGACGGTCGCGGCGGGCACGGTCCTGTTCTCGACCCTCGCCGGCTTCGCCTTCGCCAAGCTGCGGTTCCGCTTCCGGGGCACGCTGCTCCTGCTCGTGGCCGGGACGATGCTGATCCCGCCTCAGCTGGGGGTCGTGCCGCTCTATCTACTGATCGCGCGGCTGCGCTGGACGGACGAGCTCCAGGCGGTGATCCTGCCCTCGCTCGTCTCCGCCTTCGGGGTCTTCTTCATGGTCCAGCACCTGCGGCGGGCCCTGCCGGCCGAGGTGCTCGAAGCCGCCCGGATGGACGGGGCGGGGACCCTGCGGACGGTGTGGCACGTGGTGCTGCCGGCGGCGCGCCCGGCGATGGCGGTCCTCGGGATGCTGTCGTTCGTGGCGGCCTGGAACGACTTCTTCTGGCCGGTCCTCGCCCTGACGCAGACCGGGAACCCGACGGTGCAGGTGGCGCTCACGGGTCTGGGGCGGGGGACGGTGCCCGACCAGTCGGTGGTCATGGCGGGCGCGCTGCTCGGGACGCTGCCGCTGCTCGTCGTGCTCGCGCTGTTCGGCCGGCACATCGTGGGAGGCGTGATGCGGGGCGCGGTGAAGGGGTGAGGCGGGGCGCGGTGAAGGGGTGAGGCACATTCGAACACCTGCCCCTCACCCGGACGGGTGAGGCGGTGATCCATTTCCCCCGTTTCCCCTGTTAACTTCCCCTTATGTCCGACATTCTCACTTTTCCTCCCCATTGGGTAAGGTGACGGCGGATGGGAGTCCTGCGTGACAATCCCGAACTCGCCCTCTTCCTCTGCCTCTCGGCCGGCTACCTCGTCGGCAAGCTCCGGGTCGGCCCCATCACGCTCGGCGGCATCTGCGGCACCCTGATCGTCTCGCTGCTCCTCGGCGCCTGGGCGAAGGTCACCGTCTCCGACGACGTGAAGACGATCTTCTTCGCGCTCTTCATCTTCTCCCTCGGCTACATGGCCGGACCCCAGTTCTTCTCCAACCTCAACAAGAAGAGCCTGCGCTTCTTCGCCCTCTGCCTCATCGAGGTCGTCTGCGTCGTCGGCATCGCCCTCGGCCTCGCCGAGGCGTTCGACCTGGACGTCGGCACCGCCGCCGGCATCCTCGCCGGGGCTGCCACCGAGTCCGCGGTCGTCGGTACGGCCACGGAGGCCATCGGCAACCTGTCCGACCTGACGCAGGCGCAGATCACCGAGTACCAGGGCCATGTGGCCACCGCGTACACGGTCTGCTACCTCTTCGGCCTCGTCACCATCGTCATCTACACCAGCCAGATCATGCCGATGATGCTGCGGATCAACCTCCGCGACGCCTCGCGCGAGCTGTGGGAGAAGCTGCGCGGCACGGGTGGCGCCCTGGAGTCCGATGAGCGCGAGGCGCTCCCGGGCATGGTCGGCCGGACGTTCCTGGTCACGCTCGCCGACGGCGCCAAGGTCGGCGAGCTCGAGCGACGGCTCGGCGGCCGGGTCACGGTCGAGGCGGTGAAGCGGGGCAGCAAGATCCTCACCCCTCCCCCGCCCGACTTCGAACTGACCCTCTCCGACCTGGTGCTGACGGTCGGCCGGCGGGCCAACATCATCGAGGCGGGGCGGGTCATCGGACCGGAGACCCCGGCCGTCCCCGGCCTGGACACCCCGCTCGCCACCACCGAGGTCTCGCTGACCGACAAGAGCGTCGTCGACAAGTCCCTGGACACCCTCTTCAAGGAGCACCCGGAGTTCTCCTCCGGCGGGGTGTACGTGACGGACGTGGTGCGCAACGAACAGCATCTGCCCGCGACCCCGGAGACCGTCGTCAGCCGCGGTGACGTCCTCACCCTGGTCGGCTCCCGCTCGGGCCTCGGGAAGCTGGCGTCCAAGGTCGGCGCGGTCGTGAAGAACGACGCCACGGACTTCATCTACCTGGGTCTCGGCATCGTCTGCGGTTCGCTCCTCGGGCAGGTCGTGGTCGAGTTCGGCGACGTCCCGCTGTCGCTCGGCACGGGCGGCGGCTGCCTCATCTCCGGCCTGCTCTTCGGCTGGTTCCGCTCCCGCACCCAGACCTTCGGCGCCTTCCCGCCGCAGGCCGCCTCCACCCTCAAGGACATGGGCCTGGCGATCTTCATCGCCTGTACGGGTCTGGTCTCCGGCCCGCAGGCCTGGCCCCTCCTCAAGGAGTACGGGGCGCTGCTGCCGTTCGCCGGGATCGCGATGGTCCTGGTGCCGGCGACGATCTCGCTGGTCGTCGGCCGCAAGCTCCTGAAGATCGAGAAGCCGCTGCTCATCGGTGCCATCGCGGGCCAGCAGTGCTCGACGCCCGCCATCACCTCGATCACGCAGGTGGCCCAGAGCTCCGTGCCGATGCTCGGCTACACCATCACGTACACGCTCTCGAACTTCCTGCTTCCGCTGACCGGCCCGCTGCTCGTCGGCATCCTCGGAGCGTGAGAGGACCCCATGATCGATTTCCTCAACCGGAACATCTTCCAGCCCCATCCCGAGCTGCTGATCTTCATCACGGTCGCGCTCGGCTTCCTCTTCGGCAAGCTCCGCTACAAGGCGATCGCGCTGGGCGCCGTCACCGGATGTCTGGTGGCCGGCCTGCTGCTCGGCGCGCAGTTCAAGGTCACGATCGACGGCACGGTGAAGAACCTCTTCTTCACCATGTTCCTCTTCGCCCTCGGCTACAAGGTCGGTCCGCAGTTCTTCCGCGGTCTGAGGAAGGACGGCCTGCCGCAGGTCCTCAACGCGGTCATCGTCTGTGTGACGGGCCTCCTCGTCTCCTGGGGCTTCGCCGTGATGCTCGGGTACGGCCCCGGGCTCTCGGCCGGTCTCCTCGGCGGCGCGCTCACCCAGTCCGCCGTCATCGGTGTCGCCCAGGACGCCATCGGCAACCTGCCGGGGCTCTCCGCCGACCAGATGAAGAACGAGGAGAACCTGGTCGCGATCGGCTACGCCGTCACGTACCCGCTCGGCACGATCCTCTGCGCGATGCTCCTCGCCAACGTCCTGCCCAAGCTCTACAAGCGGGACCTGGCCGCCGAGTCGGCGCGGCTCGCGAAGGAGCTGGACGCCCCGGGCGACGACCCCGACCTGGCCGAGGGGTACTACGAGGTCGTCCTCCGCGCGTACCGCATCGACCGTCCCGACCTCGTCGGCCGCACGATCGACGACTTCGAGAACCAGCAGCAGGCGCTCGGTCACCGCATCTACCTCACGCGGGTGCGGCGCGACGGGAAGATCATCGACCACACGCAGTCGACGGTGCTCCGCGAGGGCGACATCGTGGCGGTCAGCGCACTGCGCGGCTCGCTCGTCGAGTTCGACGCCCGGACCCACATCGGCGCGGAGACGGACGACGTCGAACTGCTCGGCTATCAGACGGAGTCGCTGCACGTCGTCGCCTCGGAGAAGGCGCAGCTCGGCAGGACGGTCGCCGACCTGCGCCGCGAGCCCTTCATGGTCGGCGTGTACATCGACAAGATCTACCGCTCGGGTACGGAGTTCCCGTACCGGCTCTCCACGACCCTGGAGCGCGGTGACACCGTCATCCTGACCGGCCCGAAGCGGCTCGTGGACCCGGCGGGCAAGGCGATCGGCAAGCCCGTGCCGACCTCCTTCGCCACCGACATGCTCTGGGTGGGCCTCGGCATCTTCCTCGGCGGCTGCATCGGCATCCCGGCGCTCACGGTGTCGGGCGTGCCGATCTCGCTCTCCACCTCCGGCGGCGCGCTGATCATGGGTCTGGTCTTCGGCTGGATCCGCGGCAAGTACCCGACGTACGGCAACGTGCCGCCCGGTGCCCAGTGGTTCATGGACACCCTCGGCCTCTGCCTGTTCGTCGCGGTCGTCGGCATCAACGCCGGTCCGAGCTTCACCAGCGGCCTGTCGACGGCCGGCTGGGGGCTGCTCCTCTGGGGCGCGGTGGCGACGGTCGTCCCGCTGATCGTGGGCTTCCTGTACGGCCACTACGTGCAGAAGATCCGCTTCCCGATCCTGATGGGCGTGCTGGCGGGCGGCCAGACGACGACCGCGGCGATCGGCGCGATCAACGAGCAGTCCAAGTCGCAGATCCCGACGCTCGGTTACACGATCCCCTACGCGGTCGGCAACGTCCTGCTGACCATCTGGGGCGCCGTGATCGTCATCCTCAACCACTGACGCACCCCCCTCACGTACGTAAGGAAGTCACCGTGCCCAAGACCACCTTCACCCGCGAGGAGATCCAGTCCTTCGCGCAGCTCTCGCCGTTCGAGCTGAAGGACAAGTTCATCCAGATCGCGCAGGCCGCGCAGGCCGACAAGCCCGGCCAGAAGGAGAAGTCGCAGACGCAGATGCTCAACGCGGGCCGTGGCAACCCGAACTGGGTCGCCACCGGCCCCCGCGAGGCGTTCTACGCGCTCGGCTACTTCGCCCTCTCCGAGTCGCGCCGCGTGTGGACCGCCGACAACCTCGGCGGCATGCCCGAACTCGCCGGCTCCGGCGCCCGCTTCGACACCTTCGTCCGCCGACACCCGGACCTGCCCGGCATCGAGATGCTGCAGAACTGCGTGGAGTACGCCGTCGAGCGCTTCGGCTTCGACAAGGACGCCTTCGTCCACGAGCTGACCGACAGCACGATCGGCGACAACTACCCGGTGCCGGACCGGATCCTGGCCCACACCGAGCAGATCGTCCGCGGCTACCTGCATGACGAGATGTTCGACAAGCGCCCGCCGGCCGGCCGTCTGTCGCTCTTCGCGACCGAGGGCGGCACGGCCGCCATGTGCTACATCTTCGACTCGCTCATGAAGAACGGGATCCTGAAGAAGGGCGACAGGATCGCCCTGATGGTGCCGGTCTTCACGCCGTACATCGAGATCCCCGAGCTCGACACGTACGAGTTCGACGTCGTCCACGTCGAAGCGTCCCTCTTCGCCGAGACCGGCGTGCGCGAGTGGCGCTACCCCGAGGAGGAGGTCGCCAAGCTGGCGGACCCGTCGGTGAAGCTGGTCTGCGTCGTCAACCCGTCCAACCCGCCGTCGCTGGCGCTGAGCCAACGGGTCACGGACCAGATCAAGGACATCGTCGCCACGCAGAACCCGAACCTGCTGCTCGTCACGGACGACGTGTACGGCACGTTCGTCGAGGGCTTCCGCTCGCTCGCCGCGGACCTTCCCCGCAACACGCTCCTCGTGTACTCGTACTCCAAGCACTACGGCTGCACGGGCCACCGGCTGGGCGTCATCGGCCTCCACGACGACAACGTCATCGACGAGATGATCGTGAACCTGCCGCAGGCCGAGAAGGACCGCCTGAGCAGGCGGTACGGCACGCTGACCCTGGAGCCCGAGAAGATCCGGTTCATCGACCGGCTCGTCGCCGACTCCCGGCAGGTCGCCCTCAACCACACCGCCGGGCTCTCGCTCCCCCAGCAGGTGATGATGGTGCTCTTCTCCCTCTTCGACATGCTGGAGGAGGGACAGGCGTACAAGGCGAAGATCCGGGCGATCGTGCGCCAGCGCCTCGACCTGCTCCTCGAAGGCGCCCAGATGAAGATCGCCGACGACCCGAAGCGGGCCGGGTACTACATCGAGCTCGACCTGATCGCGGAGGCCGAGCGGGTCCACGGGAAGGACTTCGCGGCCTTCCTGGAGAAGAACTACGAGCCGGTGGACCCGCTGTTCCGGCTGGCCGAGCAGACCAGCGTCGTCCTCCTCAACGGCGGCGGCTTCGACGGCCCGGAGTGGTCCGTACGCGTCTCCCTGGCCAACCTCGACGACCTGGACTACCTGAAGATCGGCCACCACCTGCGGGCGATCTTCAACGACTACGCGGAGGAGTGGAAGGCCTCGCGGGCGTAAGGCGCGGGTCGGCGAGCGAGGTCGACGTCCGACAGCCGCCAGTGTGATCCGCCTTGGGCGATCACGCTGGCGGCATGACGACTCCCTCCACAACAGACGCCACAGAGACCACCGCCGACTCCGCCACTGACTCGGCGGCCGTCCTCACCGGTATGTACGCGGCGGAAGCCGCCTATCTGGCGGCCGGAGGCCCCGGCAGGGCCTCCTTCGCACCGCTCGCCCCCTACTTCGCGCCCGACGTCGTCCTCCACCAGGCAGCCGCCCTGCCGTACGGCGGGACCTGGCGCGGGCACGCGGGCGTGGAGCGCTTCTTCCTCACGATGAGCCGGGTGTGGGAGTCCTTCGACATGACGGAGCAGGAGTTCCTCGCCACGGGTGCGACTGCGGTGGTCCTCACGCGCGTGCGTGCCCGCGCGCGTGCCACCGGCAGCGAGCTGACCTTCCCGATCCTGCAGACGATCACCGTGCGGGGCGGCCGGATCGCCGAGGTCCGGCCCTTCTACTGGGACACCGCGGCGATCGCCGACGCCTGCGCGGAGCGGCCGGCGACGGCCGGGTAGGGGTGCGCGCCCCGGCCGGCGGTGGGGTGGTTCCGGCCGGGGCGCGCGGTGTGGGGGGCCTGAGGGCCTGCCTACTTGTAGGCGGCGAAGGCCTTCGTGAAGGCCAGAGGCTGCTGGAGGATCGAGGAGCAGGTGGCGTCGGCGTAGTTCACGGCGCCGGCCGCGCACTGCTTGTCACGGGTCGAGGACCACATCGAGAGCCAGCCGAGCCCCTTCGACTTCGCGAAGTCGACGAGCTGCGTGGCGTCGTCGACCCGGAAGATCTCGGTGGTGACGTCGTTGACGCCGATCATCGGGGTGACGGCGACAGCCTTCCAGGCGGCCGCGTCGGAGAGCCCGAGGACGCCCTTGACCTGGGCCTGGGTCGCGGTCGCGGCCTGGATCGCGTACGTGCCCATGTCCGCGCTGTACGCCGGGCCGTAGTCCATCGCCATGATGTTGACGGCGTCGACGTGCACGCCGTTCTTCTTCGCGTCGGCGAGCAGGGCCACGCCCGGCTGCGTCAGGCCCTCGGGCATGACCGGCAGGGTGAAGGAGACGTTCAGGCCCGGGTGGGTCTGCTGGAGCTGGGCGATCGCCTGGGACCGGCGGGTGTTGGCGGCCGTGTCCGGCAGGGCCGCGCCCTCGACGTCGAAGTCGACCTTGGTCAGCTTGTACTGGTCGATGACCTTGCCGTACGCGGCGGCGAGCGCCGAGGACGACGAGCAGTTCAGGGCCAGCTCGTGGCCGGCGGCGCCGCCGAAGGAGACGCGGACGTCACCGCCCTTGGCGCGCAGGGCGCCGATCTGGGCCGCGACCTTGTCGTTCGCGAGGTCGGTGACCCCGCCC
The DNA here is from genome assembly GCF_036226445.1 of Streptomyces sp. NBC_01255. Lineage (NCBI taxonomy): Bacteria > Bacillati > Actinomycetota > Actinomycetes > Kitasatosporales > Streptomycetaceae > Streptomyces > Streptomyces sp. NBC_01255. The sequence continues at coordinate 5,530,301 of NZ_CP108474.1, read as the reverse complement.
CAGAGCGGGGCGCAGGAGCCGCCGGAGGTGATGAAGGCGAGGTTGAACTCCTTCACGCCGGTGGCGTCGGCGGTCGCGAGCAGGTCGTACGTCGGGTAGAGCGAGGTGTCGACGTACGGGGCGTACTTGGCGGCCGTGGGCTCAGGGGCGGGGCCACCCGTCGCCGTGGGGGTCGGGGTGGGCTTCACCGTGGCCGTGGGGGTCGCCGTGGCGGTGGCGGTGGCCGTCGGCTTGGGGGACGCGGTGGCCGTGGCGGTGGCCGTCGCCGTGGCCGTGGCCGTGGCCGTCGGCTTCGGGGAGGCGGTCGCGGTCGGCTGGTCGGTGGGGCGGCCGCTGGGGGTGGGGGCGGGGCCTCCGGCGGAGCAGGCGGCCTTGTTGATGAGGCAGCCGGTCGGGTCGCCGGCCACGCCCGCGGCGGCGGTCACGAAGCCGACGGTGACGGACTGGCCGGGGCCGAGCTGCTTGTTCCAGCTCGCGGGCTTCACGGTGACGTGGCCGCCGGAGACGGTGTGCTCGCCGTTCCAGAGGGAGCCGATGGTCGTCCCGGCCGGGAGGTCGAACTCCAGGGTCCAGTCGGACTGGGCGGTGGCCGTCTCGTTGGTGACGACGTACTGGCCGGTGTAGCCGCCGGTCCAGGCGCTGGTCCGGGTGTACGCGGCGCCGACGGCGGCGGCCTGCGCGGTCCCGCCGAGCGCGAAGGCGGCGCCGCCGGCGATCGCCGCCGCGACGACCGCTCCGACGACCTTGGTCCTGGCGCTCGCCCTGCGCCGGTGCGAACTGGTGCCCATCGGGTGCCTGCCTCTGTGTGCCGGGGTGTGGGGTTGTGAGGGTGGGGTGCGGCAGCACGCTAGCGACTGGGAAACGGACAAATGACCGCGATCGGCCCGGGGTTGGGATTCTTAGGGTCCGCTTAAGGAAGGCATCGGAACCACGAAAGGTTCGGCCCCGACGGGGCTCGGGCGTCGGGAGGATTCAGGCGTCTGCGGCGCGCCGGGTGCCCGTGCCGCCACCGCGGCGGCGGCGGGCCGGGCGGTGGCCGCGGCGGCCCGTCGTGGTGCCCGAGCGGCGCCCGTCGAGCCCGATCCAGACGCGGACCTCGGTGCCGCCGAGGACGGAGTGCCCGATGGCGACGTCTCCCCCGGTGGCCTCCGCCATCCGCCGCACGATGTCCAGGCCGAGGCCCGTCGACCCGGGCCTGCCTCCGCTGTTGCCGCGGGCCAGGGCGGCGGCGGGGTCGGCGATGCCGGCGCCCGCGTCGGAGACCAGGACGATGACGGCGTCGTCGCCGTTGTGGACGTCGATGGAGAAGGCGGTGCCCTCGGGGGTGTGCCGGAAGACGTTGCCGAGCAGGGCGTCGAGGGCGGCGACGAGTTCGGGGCGGGCCACCGGGATGCGTACCGGACGCTCGACGCCCGCGACCCGTACCCGCCGGCCCTCGTCCTCCGCGAGCGCCGACCAGAAGTCCATCCGCGCGCGGACCACCTCGGCGGCGTCGCAGCCGGCGCCGGGTCCGGTCGCCTGGGTCTGCGGCTTCGCCTCCCGGGCCGTACGGATGATGATGTCGACCTCGCGCTCCAGCTGTTCGACGGCGGCCCGGGTCTGCTCGGCGGCGGGTCCCGAGCCGAGCGAGGCCGTGTTGAGCCGCAGCACCGTCAGCGGGGTGCGGAGCCGGTGGGAGAGGTCGGCGGCGAGCTCGCGTTCGTTGGCGAGGAGCTGGACGACCTGGTCGGCCATCGAGTTGAAGGCGACCGCCGCCGACTTGAGCTCCGGCGGGCCCTCCTCGGGCACCCGCGCGCCGAGCCTGCCCTCGCCGAGGTCGTGGGCGGCGCCCGCGAGTCGCTGGGCGGGCCGGACCATGCGGACGCCGAGCCGGTCGGCGACGGCGACGGAGCCGACGATCAGGGCGATGCCGACCCCCGCGAGGACGAGCCAGGCGGTGGCGACGCCGTTGGTGACCTCGCCCTCGGGGACGAAGAGTTCGACGACGGCGACCTGACCGCTGCTGATCGCGGTGGGCTGGAGCAGCGCGTAGCCGCCCGGCACCTCGGCGATGGAGGCCCGGCCGAGCCGGCGGGTGGCGGCGAGTTCCTCGGCGTCGGCCCTGCGGGTGCCGATCTCCAGCGCGGTCCCGCCCGGCTCCGCGGCGGGCACGTGGACGGCGAGCCGTCCGGCGGCCCCGTCCTCGGTGGTGGCGACGGCCTTGTCCAGCTCCTCGCGGTCGGTGGTGATCGCGAGGACGGGGGCGAGCCCGGCGGCCCGCCGTTCGGCGTTGGAGAAGGCCCGGTCGCGGGCCATCTCCTTGACGACGAGCCCGAGGGGTACGGCGAAGGCGACGACGACCATGACGGTGACGGCCAGTGACACCTTGACGAGCGCCCACCTCACGGCTGCGGCTCCCGGGGCGGCTCCAGCTTCACGCCCACCCCGCGCAGGGTGTGCAAGTAGCGGGGCCGCGCGGCCGTTTCACCCAATTTCCGCCGCAGCCATGACAAATGTACGTCGATGGTCTGGTCGTCCCCGTAGGACTGCTGCCACACCTCGGCGAGCAGTTCCTTGCGCGGGACGACCACGCCGGGCCGCCCGGCGAGGAAGGCCAGCAGGTCGAACTCGCGCCGGGTGAGGTCCAACGGCGCCCCGTCGAGCTCCGCCTGACGGCGCAGCGGATCGACGGTGAGGCCGCCGACCCGGATGACCCGGGGCGGGGGCGCCTCGCCGGCGGCGGACCGCGCCCGGCGCAGGACGGCGGCCATGCGGGCCGAAAGGTGGTCCACCGAGAAGGGCTTCACGAGGTAGTCGTCGGCGCCGGCGTGCAGGAGCCGGACGATCTCGGCCTCGTCGTCCCGGGCGGTCGCGATGATCACCGGTACGTCGGTGATCCCGCGCAGCATCTTGAGCGCCTCGGACCCGTCCAGGTCGGGCAGTCCGAGGTCGAGGATGACCACGTCGAAACGGAAATGGGCGACCTCGCGCAACGCCTCCAGAGCCGTCCCGACGCTCCGTACCGTGTGGGAGGCCTCGGAGAGCTGGCGGATGAGGGCGGAGCGCACGAACTGGTCGTCCTCGACCACGAGCACACTTGCCATGGGCCGCACCGTACGCCATTCGGGGGAACGGGCGAGCAATCCGTACCCTCCGGTACTCCCCCTCACAGGGTGGTGCACTATGGGCCGGTGCGAAGAGGACTCGTTCACGCCCTGGCCTGGTCGCTCGCCACCGGCGCGGCGGTCACCCTGTCCTGGTGGGGAGTGCACACGGTGCTGTCCGGCACGGTCTACGACCCTCCGCGCGCGCTGCCGCTCCCGGTCGGTGCCACCGAGGTCGCACCGGGCACGTCCGGCAGCGATCCGCTGGCCTCCTCGACGCAAAGGGCCGAGCCCCCGGCGACCTCGCCGCCGTCCCGCAAGCCCACGCCGAGCGAGGACCGCACGACGTCCGCCGCCCCGCCGTCGACACCCGCTTCGCCGCCCTCCGACGGCCCGGAGTCCACGCCGGCGACGCCCCCCACCACCACGGCCGCACCCGCCACGAGCCCCGCGCCCACCACCGCGTCCTCGGTGAAGAGCTACCCGGTCGACGGCGGCCGGGTCACCTTCGATCTCGGCGAGACGTCGGCCGAACTGGTCTCGGCGACGCCCGCGTCGGGCTGGCAGATGCAGGTGTGGAAGCAGCCGACCTGGATCCGGGTCACCTTCACCAAGGACGGCCGTGAACTCTCGGTCTTCTGCCTGTGGCACGACAGCGCGCCCCGCGTGGAGATCGAGGACCGCGCGGCCTGAGAGGCCTCAGCGGTCTCAGCGGAAGACGGACGCGGGCGGTACGGGCGAGGGCTTGGCGCTCGCGTCGGTGACCGGGGCCGCGCCGCCGGCGAAGTCGGCGAGCTCCCGTCCGTGCTCCACCCGGCCCGGGTGCGGATCGGTGGCGACCCGGCGGGTCAGCTCGGCCACCGGCAGCTCGCGGTCGGAGGCGAGCAGTACGGCGTTGCCGAAGCGGCGGCCGCGCAGCACCGTGGGGTCGGCGGTCAGCGCCAGTTCGGGGAAGACGGCGGCGGCCGTGGCGATCTGGCCGCGGAGGTGGGTCAGGGGCGGGCCGTCGGCGAGGTTCGCCGCGTAGAAGCCGCCGGGCCGCAGGACCCGCCGCACCTCGCCGAGGAACTCGGTGCTGGTCAGATGGGCCGGGGTGCGGGCACCGCTGAACACGTCGGCGATGACGAGGTCCGCCCAGCCGTCCTGCACCTTGGCGAGTCCGGCGCGGGCGTCGGTGGAACGGACGCGGATACGGGCCCCGGGGTCGAGCGGCAGTTCACGGCGGACGAGCTGGACCAGCTGTCCGTCGAGTTCGACGATCTGCTGGGTGGAGCGGGGCCGGGTCGCGGCGACGTACCGGGCGAGGGTGAAGGCGCCGCCGCCGAGGTGCACGACCTGGAGCGGCCGGTTCGGCGGGGCGGCGAGGTCGGCGATGTGGCCGAGGCGCCGCTGGTACTCGAAGGAGAGGTGGGCCGGGTCGTCGAGGTCGACGTGCGACTGCGGGGCGCCGTCGATGAGCAGCGTCCAGGCGCGCGGGCGCTCCCGGTCGGGTATGAGTTCGGCGAGCCCGCCGTCGACGGTCTCGACGACGGAGGCGGCGGACGCCGCCCGGTCGCGCTGTTTGTTCCTGGCCACGGGCCCCATTATCCGGGCACGCCCGGGTGGGCACCGCCCAGTGGCTCAGTGGCAGCCGTCGGCCGCCTCGATCAGGCGGGCCGCCTCGCCGAGCGCCTCGCGCAGGACGGCCGGGTCGGTGACGGGGCCGGTGTCCTTCGGCGGCAGCAGCCAGCCGGCGGGGCGGGGGGTGTCGCCCGTCGGTTCGGGGAGCTCCGGCAGCTCGGGGAGGCGGAGGCCGCGCCCCGAGGTCCGCGTACACGCGCTGCCCGGCATGTCCCAGGCGGCGGCCGTGCCCGGCGGAACCAGGAAGCCGAGGGTGTCGCAGGCCCCGTCGTGCACGACCGGGCCGACCGCGGGGGTGCTGCCGCGGCGCAGGATGTCGACGGCCTCCAGGCCCTGCCGGACCGGCACGGTCACCAGGTCCCAGGGCTCCGCGGGGGGCTGGGGGGTGGTGCCGGCGTCCGGGGCGGGCGCGTGCCACGTGGCCGACTGCGAACCGATCTCCGACATGGGACGCCTCCTCGCTCCAGAGGAGACACGTTCCGTCTCTCCCTTACGGTTCAACGCCCGTGCGCGTCAACGGCTACGGCGCCATGCCGCTGCAAAGGATGGCAGTTCATGGCAGATCGCAGGCGAGATATCCGATTTGTAGCCAAACTCAGCGTACGCATCCGGTCACAGCAGGTACGTTCTTGCCGCCGGACCACCCGGCAGCACCAGGAGAGGGCTCGGCCATGGCGATGTCACGGGCAGTTCCCAACCTCGCCTTCCGCCGGCTCCGCGGACAGCACTCGCCGGCGGAGTTCGCCGCGGCTGTCCGCCGGGCGGCGCGGGAGATCGGCGAACAGGTCGCGTGCGACGCCCGCTACATCGGGCGCGTGGAAGCGGGCGAGATCCGCTGCCCCAACTACGCGTACGAGCGGGTCTTCCTGCACATGTTCCCCGGACTCGGCCTCTCCGACCTGGGCTTCTCCGCGCGGGAGACGGTACGTGGCCGGCGGCAGCCGGTCGCGGCCGGGGCTCCGCCTCCCGTCGCGATCTCGACCCGGAACGATGAGGAGAGCGACGTGCTGCGTCGCGCATTCATGACGAGCGGCTCCGCCACCCTGGCGGCCGCCTCGCTGGGACTCGGCGGCCCCGCCGTCGCGATCCCAGCCCCCCGCGGCAGTCACAGGATCGGCGAGACCGAGGTCCGGGCCGTCGAGGAGGCCGTACGGCAGATCCGTCTGCTCGACGACCGGCACGGCGCCGACGGGCTCTACAAGGTGGCCGCGCAGCCGCTCCGTACCGCGTACGCGCTGCTCGACACGGGAACCATGACCCGTCGCTCCACCGAGGACCGGCTGCACGCGGGCGCCGGCGAGCTGTCCCTCTCCGTCGGCTGGCTCGCCCATGACTCGGGCCGCCACGAGGACGCGCGCTCGCACTACGCCGAGGCCCTCGCCACCGCGCGGTTCTCCGGGAACGCGGCCCTGGAGGCGCACGCCTTCTGCAACACGTCGTTCCTGGCCCGGGACACCGGCCGGTACCGCGAGGCGGTCCGGGCGGCCCAGGCGGGGCTGCGGGCCGCGCAGCCCCTCGACTCGGCCCGGCTGCTGTCGCTGCTGTCGCTGCGGGAGGCGGCGGCGTGGGCGGGGCTCGGCGACCGGTCCGCCTGCGAGCAGGCCCTCGGCCGCGCCCACGGGCACTTCGAGCGGGGGCCCTCCGACGGCGACCCCGAGTGGATGTCGTTCTTCGGCGAGCCGGAGCGGGAGGCCCTGGAGGCCCAGTGCTGGGCGGCCCTCGGCGACTGGGGGCGTGCCGCCCGCCACGCCCACCGGGCGACGGTCCTGCAGAATCCGTACTTCGCCCGGAACCTCGCGCTCTACCGCGCCCACCTGGCCAAGGACCTGGCGCACGCCGGGCGCCCGGACGAGGCGGCGGCGGAGGCGAAGCGCGTCATGGACTCCCTCGACGGCATCGCCTCGGCCCGGATCCGCGGGATGCTCGCCGAGACGAGCCGGGTCCTCGCCGCGTACTGACTCGCGTACCGACCGCCGGGGCGCCTACTCCAGGTGCCCGGTGTCGTTCCAGCGCTCGATCGCCGGTGCGCCGTACGCCCAGCCCAGGACCGAGAGGCTCGTCGGGTCGAGGCGGATGCGGGACGCGAACGAGACGTCCTCGCCGAGCCAGCGTGCGCCGATCGAGCGCAGGATGTGGCCGTGGGCGAAGACCAGCACGTCACGGTCGGCGGAGCGGGCCCACTCCACGATCTCGTCGGCCCGGTCCGAGAGCTGTGCGAGCGATTCGCCTTCCGGGACGCCGTCGCGCCAGATCAGCCAGCCGGGGCGGATCGCCTGGATCTGGGCCGGGGTCATTCCCTCGTACGCCCCGTAGTCCCACTCCATCAGCGCGTCCCACGGCTCGGCGCGGTCGCCGAAGCCGGCGAGGGCGCAGGTCTCGCTCGCGCGGACCAGCGGGCTGGTGCGCACCTCCACGTCGGGCAGTCCCTGCCAGGGGCCGCGGTGGAGCCGCTCGCCGAGCAGCTTCGCGCCGCGCCGGCCCTCGTCGAGCAGGGGGATGTCGGTCCTGCCGGTGTGCCGGCCGAGAAGTGACCACTCGGTCTGGCCGTGCCGGGCGAGCAGGATGCGCGGTGCCATGGGAAGGCTCTCCATTGGTTCACGGTGTGCGGACGTGCCTCTCCCATCATCGCCCACGCGAATTCGGGGTGACGTCCGGGCGACCTCCGGACGGTTGTCAGTGGTGGATGCGAGACTTCCGCGGGTGAGCGCATCCCTGGACACCGGACTGCCCCGACCCGCGCAGACGACACTCCGACAGGCTCTGGCCGAGCTGCGCGGACCGGGCACGCCGCCGCGCGCTCTGGACGCGCGGGCGCTCGCCGCGCTCGCCGCCAATCCGGGCTGCCGACGGCGGGCACTGCTCGACGGCGCCGGGGTCGACAAGGCGGCGCTCGCGTCGAAGCTGGGCTCCCCCGCGCCCTTCGGCCAGTCGCAGTTCGCGATCATGCGGGGCAACTCCTTCGAGGCGAAGGTCAAGGCGGACGGCGGCCGTGAGCTGCTGCGCCTGCTCGGCGTCGAGGAGCCCGGCGCGGTCTCCGTGCCCGATCTGGCCGCGGCCGGACCCCAGGGGCGGACGGCCCGCACGGCGCTCGCGCTGCGGGAGGCGACCGGGGCGGGGACATGGGCGCTGCTCGACCATCCGCTGCTCGCCCTGGAGGTGGCCGGCTCCCCGGTCTATCTGGAGCCGGACGCGGTGGTGGTCGATCCCGACGGGCGGTGGACGGTCGTCGAGATCAAGTCCTTCCCGATGATCGACGGCGCGGCCGACGCGTCGAAGGTGGGCGCGGCGGCCCGGCAGTCCGCCGTGTACGTGCTCGCGCTCGAACGGATGGCGGCGGTGACCGAGGGCGCGCGGGTCGCGCACTCGGTGCTCCTCGTCTGCCCGAAGGACTTCTCGAACGTGCCGACGGCCTCCGTCGTGGACGTGCGCAAGCAGCGGTCGGTGACCCGGCGGCAGCTGGCCCGGCTGACCCGGATCGAGGAGATCGCGGACGCCCTGCCGGAGGGCACCACCTTCGATGTGGAGGGGTGCTCGCCGGCGGAGCTGACGGAGGCCGTGGAGTCCGTGCCCCACGCGTACGCGCCGGAGTGCCTGGCCGCCTGCGAGCTGGCCTTCCACTGCCGGGCGCGGGCCCGGGAAGCGGGCGCGGTGGAGACCCTGGGCCGTGCGGTACGGGGTGAGCTGGGCGGCCTCACGACGGTCGGCGCGGTCCTGGCGGCGGCGCGCGGGGAGGCCGGTGACCCGGACGATCCGGCGGTGGCGGCCCTGCGCCGGGCGCGGGCGCTGCGCCAGGAGGCGCTGGACCGGGCGTCGGCGCCGGGCGTGAAGGCCCCGGACTTCGCGTCCTCGCTGTCCGAGGAGGACCCCGCATGTCGCTGATCTCCGCGCTCGCCCGGATGGAGGCCGTCGAGTCGGGCCGTGCCCAGCCGCTGGCCACCGTCCGCCACCGGCACGTGTCCGCGCGGCCGCTCGTCCTCGTACCGCTGACGACGGCCGGTGAGGCGGGGGCGCCGCTCGGCGCGCTCGTCGGCACCGACCGCGACGAGCCCCGGCTCCTGGTGGTGGCGCAGCCCCGGGACCGGGACCTGCGCTTCGCGTTCCTCGCCGATCTGGCGGAGGAGGTCCTGCCGTACGTCGACTCGTTCACGGACGTCGTCGAAGCGGCGGAGCGGAGCGAGGTCGACCCCGAGACCGGCAAGAAGGTGAAGGTCGAGGTCGAGCTGTGCGCGGACGCGCCGCAGCTGATCGTGCCGAGCCGGGCGGGCATCGAGTACGTACGGCTGCTCGGGCGGTCGACGCGGTTCCGGCGGACGGCCGAGCAGGACCCGGAGACGCCGTTCCCGGCGCCGCCGCGTGTACCGCTGCTCGGGCGGTGGCTGACGCACTTCGGCGAGCGGGCGCGGGTGCCCGGCTCCTCGCTGCTGCTTGCCGCGACCGACCTGCTCAACCGGCACTGGGCGACCGGCCAGTCCTCCCTGGAGGACCAGCACCTGGGTGCGCTGCTCGCCTGGATCGACCCGCGGGACGGGGAGTCGGGGCCCGAGGGGGCGCTGCGGGCCGAGGCCGGCCGGGACGCGCGGGGGCAGCTGCTGTGCCCGCCCGCCGGGCCCGCCACCGACCCGGCCTTCGACAACCGGCTCCTGGCGCCCGCGATCGAGCGGTACGACCGGGCCCGGCAGGCGCTCGGCGCGGCCGAGGACGGCGAGGCGGCCGACACGGGCCTCGGCGAGCTGCACCGGGCCGAGCGGGAGATCCGGCGGCTCGTCGCCTCGCAGCTGAAGCCGACCTGGGACCTCGTCTGGCAGGCGCTGGACCTGCTGCGGGAGCTGCCGGAGGGCGCCAGGGTCGAGGACCGCTGGACCCGCGACCGCTGGTCGTTCACCGGCCACCGGGACCGGATCGCGGCCGGCGAGCCGCCGCAGCCGCGCCGGGACGACGCCGTGGGGGCGGCCTCGAAGCTCGCGGCCCGCGAGCAGGCACAGGGTCAGCTGGAGGCGCACGAGGCGCTCGACGATCCGCTGGTCCTGGCGGGGCGACGGCTCGCGGGCGAGGCGTTCGTGGCGGAGGTGGTCGAGGTGACGATGGCGTGGACGGAGTCGAAGCGGCCCGCGCCGCGCCCGCTGCTCACGGTCCGCACGGAGGACCGGCCGCACCTCGCGGAGAAGGCGAAGGTGTTCCGCTCGCTCGACGGGAAGCCGCAGGCTGCGGAGTTCGTGCGGCACGAGGAGGACGGCTCGCTGGTGCTGCGGCTCCTGGACAAGATGGGGCGGTCGAAGGAGCCGGCGGAGGGCTCGGTGCCGGAGAAGGGCGAGCGGATCGCCTGGACGCTGTTCGAGCACGAGCAGCGGGTCGGGCCGAAGCTGCCGGACCCGGAGGAGACGCCCTGGACGCACGGCGGACCGCCGCGCCGGGCCGACCTCCCCGAACTGCCCGACGCCGTGACCCCCGAGGACGTGCTGTGACGACCGTTGAACCTCGTTTCGATCCGTCCGCCGAGGCCGGGCGGGCGACGGACGGCATCCTCGCCGACACCCTGCACGGCACCTCCCGGGGTGTCGTCGTGGACTCGCCTCCGGGGGCCGGGAAGTCGACCCTGGTGGTCCGGGCGGCGCTCGAACTGGCCGCCGCCGGGCGCCCCCTGATGGTCGTCGCGCAGACGAACGCGCAGGTGGACGACCTGGTGCTGCGGCTCGCCGAGAAGGAGCCCGGCCTGGAGGTGGGCCGGCTGCACTCGAACGACAGCGACCCGTACGACAAGGCGCTCGACGACCTGGCCAACGTACGGAAGTCGGCGAAGCCCGGAGAGCTGGCGGGGCTGCCGGTCGTCCTCTCGACCTCCGCCAAGTGGGCGCACGTGAAGAACGTCGAGCCGTGGGCGCACGCGATCGTCGACGAGGCGTACCAGATGCGCTCCGACGCGCTGCTCGCCGTGGCGGGGCTCTTCGAGCGGGCGCTGTTCGTGGGCGACCCCGGGCAGCTCGACCCGTTCTCGGTGGTGGGCGCGGAGCAGTGGGCGGGCCTCTCGTACGACCCGTCCGGCTCGGCCGTCTCCACCCTGCTCGCGCACAATCCGGAGCTTCCGCAGCACCGGCTGCCGGTCTCCTGGCGGCTGCCCGCCTCGGCGGCGCCGCTGGTGTCGGACGCCTTCTACCCGTTCACGCCGTTCCGCAGCGGCACCGGGCCCGGGGACCGGAAGCTCTCCTTCGGCGTGGCGTCGGACGGTTCGGGTCCCGACCGGGTCCTCGACGAGGCGGCGGAGTCGGGCTGGGGGCTGCTCGAACTGCCGGCCCGCACCACCCCGCGCACCGACCCCGAGGCGGTCGGCGCGGTCGCCCTCGTCGTCCGGCGGCTCCTGGACCGGGGCGGCGCCGCGGTCTCGGAGCAGGCCGAACACCCCGTGCCCCTGACGCCCGACCGGGTCGCGGTCGGCACCGCCCACCGCGACCAGGCGGCGGCGGTCCGGGCGGCACTCGCGGGTCTCGGGGTGACGGGCGTGACGGTGGACACCGCGAACCGGCTCCAGGGGCGCGAGTACGACGTCACGGTCGTCCTCCATCCGCTGTCCGGGCGCCCGGACGCGACCGCGTTCCACCTGGAGACGGGCCGCCTGTGCGTGCTGGCCTCCCGGCACCGGCACGCCTGCGTCGTGGTGTGCCGCGCGGGCGTCACGGAGCTCCTCGACGAGCACCCGTCGACGGAGCCGGTACGGCTCGGCGCGGCGGTGTCCTTCCCCGACGGCTGGGAGGCGAACCACGCGGTCCTCTCCCACCTGGCGGAACACCGGGTGGTGTGGGACCCCGCCACCGTCTAAACCAGGGTCCTGGAGCGGAGTCGGGGCGCGCGGCCGGGGCCTTGCGCTCTTGCGCGGCGCGGGACAATGGAAAGCGGCCCGGGATCCCGGGCCGTGCCTGTGCGAGGAGGAGAAGAACGATGGCGGAACCCGCGGAGCGGAGCGGACAGCGACGGCTTCGGCCGGCACCGTTGGTCTTCGAGCCTGCCGAGGCGACCGCCGATCCGGAGCACTTCTTCGACCTGGAGTCGATAGAGGACCCGCGCGAGCTGCTGGCCCGGGCGACGGAGCTGACGCTCGCGTTCCGCGCGGCGACGGACCGCGCGACGGAGTTCCAGGCGATCGCGGCGGCGCAGCTGGCGGACCCGCGCCGGTTCGACCGGCTGACGGCGGCGGACGTCGCCGAGCGGGCGGAGTGGACCGAGGACTACGCCCTGAAGATGATCGAGTTCGGCCGCGATCTGATCCGGGCGAACGGGCGCCCGCCGGAGGAGTAGGCGCCGGAGTAGGCCGGACGGGGGCGTCCCGTGGCATATGCGGGGCGCACGATACTCCTCGGCCACCCCTCTTGTCCGAGATTCCGGCAACTCTCGGAAACCGGGTCGTCACGGCCGGTAGATCTGGTCGTATGACGACCTGGTTGCGCGACGAGACCCCGTACGACATCTTCCGTTTCCTGCGGGAGGGCGACGAGGGGCGGCACCAGACCGCCCACGTGACCGCCGACGGTGCGGCCTGGCTCGCCTCGGCCGCCGGGGGCCGCCCCGGGGTCGCGCTCACCCGCTGGGAGGCCAGCCCGGCCTCGCCCGCCGCGCTGCCCTGCGGGACGGTCTTCGACGTCGTCAACGTGGACCCGGTCTTCGGGCGCCGGATGCTCGACCGGCTGTGGGCGGACGGCCCCGGTTCCGGGCCGGTCGCCGTGCACCGGGGCCGGATGATGCTGTTCGCCGCGCCCGGGACGGCCCAGCGTTTACCGGCGCTGCTCGACTGGGAGGAGTGGGGCGAAGCCGTCCCCCGGCCGCTCTGTCACGGCGTCGGGGACGCGGTGACCGTGCCCCCGCTCACCCCGGCCGACTCCGCCGGACCCCGCTGGCTGGTGGCCCCCGACACGCGGAACCCGTGGCTGCCCGGACCCGAGGTGGTGCTCTGGGCCTGCGTGCGGGCCGTGCGGGCGGCTTCCACGCCCGACGTGCGGGTATCGATTTTTCCTCCCGCCGATCCGGATGCTAATGTCTACGACGTCAGCAGGCGCCGCTAGCTCAGTTGGTTAGAGCAGCTGACTCTTAATCAGCGGGTCCGGGGTTCGAGTCCCTGGCGGCGCACAGACGGAAGAAGCCCCTCGCGGAAGCGGGGGGCTTCTTCGTGTTCCCGTGATCTCCGGGTCAGCCCACGCCGGGCGGGGTGACCTTCACCGTCCAGGCGCCCGTCTCGGCACGGTCCGCCACCTCGACGCGGACGCCCGTCCCGGGCACGGTGAAGGTCTCGCCCTCCTCCAGCGGCGCGTCCGCGAGCGGCGGGTAGACCGAGCGGTCCCCGCACGCCTCGGTGCGCGGGTGGGCGTCGACGACCTGGACCGGGCCGTCGCCGGAGGCCGCGCCGCTGCGCACCCGGTAGACGAGGACGCCCTCGGTGCAGGTGTCGGCGTCGTTGCCGGTGGCGCTCCGGGCCTCGATCGCCACGACGCTGTCCTGGCCGGTCCTGACGACGGCGAGCCGGGTGCCGAGGTCGCCGCTCTCCGTGGGCGGGGCGCTGGTCGGCTCCAGGCTGACCACCTGGGGGCCGACCCCCTGGACGCAGGTCACCTGGGATCGGGAGAGCCAGCCGAGCTTCCACTTGTGCCAGCCGAAGAGGTCGGGCGCGAGCCCGAACTGACTGCCCATGACGTCCCAGTCGCCCACGTGGGTGTCCCAGTCGCCCTTGCCGTCCGACGGGCGGTGGTACAGGTCGGGCAGGTCGAAGACGTGGCCGGTCTCGTGGGCGAGGACGTTCCGGTCGGGCGGATGCCGCTCGAAGACCGTGACGACCCGCTTGATCTCGGCGCCGTCGATCTCCAGCGGTCGTTCGAGGTTGACGACCTTCGTCGCGTCGGAGTCCACGCCGGGCGCGTCCGGGTCGGCGACCAGATAGACGACGTCGTACTGCGAGAAGTCGACGTCCGCGTCGGCGGCGGCGACCGCGTCGCGCAGGTAGGCCGCGCGCTTCCCGGAGTCCCAGTCGCGCCGTATGTCGTACGCGCTCGACGCCTGCGGCATCCGGGTCCACTCGGACCGGGGGTGCGGGCGCAGGTCGAAGCTGCCGTAGGAGGCGCGGTCGAAGTACTCGCTGGTGGCCGGGAAGTGGTCGGCGGCGAGCTCGGCCGGGGTGGTGAGCGGCGCGGCGTCCGGGAACGACAGGAAGATCATGACCGCGTCGAGGGTGCGGGTGGGGCGCGGATAGGAGCCGTTCCAGGTGTCGAGGCCGAGCGAGTGATGGGCCGCGGTGCGGGGCAGGGCGCAGGGATTCGCCGCGGGCGCGCCGACGGCCGGACCCGCGACGAGCCCGGTGGCGGCGAGCGCGGCGAGCGCGGTGAAGGCCGCCGCGCCGGCACGCAGCCTCGACCGCTCCACTCCCCCGGGTGGCTGCTGACCCCTCACGTGGACCTCCGGATCGGTAGGACGGGACACCCACCACCACCTTGTGACGATTTGCGGCGTTTCGCACGTTTCCGCTGCCCCGGTCGAGTGAGGGAGCGCCACCGGGTCGACGCGACACGAGCGGGCAACAGCTCACGGAAAGTCACATTCGGTCACGTCGCCACCGGCCCGTGTCAGACCTGTGCAGAAACGATCGGGCGGGGGTGGCGGTGGGGAGCCTCACAGCGGCCGATGGCCCCCGGAGCGGTCCCGGAGCTGGAACGGCCCCCCGACCTGGCTCTATGATCGGCACACTTTCCCCGGCCGACCATCCCGACCACATGTGAACGGCCCGACTGCACTACGGGAGCGAGCGGTGAGCGAAACCCCCGAAGGACCGGTGCACCCAGAGCCGCCGGAGACAGCCCCGACCGACCTCGCAGTCACGGAGCGTCACGCCGACCCCTGCGCCACGCGTCAGCCCGACCTCGCCCGCGACGCCGACCGCCGGGCGGCCGAACTCCGGGACTACCGCGCCGCCTTCCGGGCCGCGCAGCTCGCTATGGCCGTCGTCGACCAGGACGGCATCGTCGTCACGGCCAACGACTCCTTCGGTGCCCTCCTCGGCACCGAGGCCGGGGCGCTCCGCGAGCAGGCCGCCGCCGATCTCGTCGACCTCGCCTCCGACGGCCGCACCTGGCACGCGTACCGCGAGGTGCTCCGCGGCCGCCGCTCCCGCTTCCGCTGCACCCGCCGACTCAAGCACCCCGACGGGCGCTCGCTCTGGGCCGAGGTCACCGTCTCCCCCGTACCGGACAGCCGGCGCGTCCTCCTGTCGATCGCGGACATCAGCGACCGGCGCGAACTCCAGGCGCGGCTGCGCCACCTCCAGATGCACGACCCGGTGACCCGGCTGCCCAACCGGGCCCTGTTCTTCGAGCGGCTCTCGGCCGCCCTGGAAGCCGCCGCCCAGGACACCGTGGCGGAGACCGCACCGGCCGACTCGTCCTATGAGTCACATGAGTCACATGAGTCATACGGGTATGGCAGAACAGGGCGGATCGGTCTCTGCTACCTCGATCTCGACGGTTTCAAGGCCGTCAACGACACCCTCGGCCACCGGGTCGGCGACCGGCTCCTCGCCGCCGTCGCCGCCCGACTGACGGAGTGCGCGGACAGCGACGGCTACACCCGCAGCGGCGGCCACCTCGTGGCGCGGCTCGGCGGCGACGAGTTCGCGATCCTCGTCGAGGACTCCACCGGTACGGAACAACTCGCCGACCTGGCCCGCTCGGTGCTGCGCGCGCTCCAGCTCCCCTTCGACCTGGGCGGTCAGCGGCTCGCGGTCTCCGCGTCGATCGGCGTCATCGAGCGCACCGCGCACGGGACGACGGCGACCGCCCTCATGCAGGCCGCCGACACCACGCTGTACTGGGCGAAGGCCGACGGCAAGGCCCGCTGGACCCTCTTCGACCCCGAGCGCAACGCGCACCGGATGACCCGGCAGGCGCTCTCCTCCACGCTCCGTCCGGCCGTGGAGCGCGGGGAGTTCGGCCTGGAGTACCAGCCGCTCGTGGACCTGGCGGACGGGGCGGTGCGCGGGGTGGAGGCGCTGGTGCGCTGGAACCACCCGCAGTTCGGCTCGCTCCCGCCGAATCGGTTCATCGCCATCGCCGAGGAGGACGGCTCCATCGTCGAGCTCGGGCGGTGGGTGCTGCGGACCGCCTGCCGCCAGGCCCGGCAGTGGCAGAAGGACCATCCGCGCGAGCGCCCGATCTTCGTCAGCGTCAACGTGGCGGTCCGGCAGGTCTGGGACTCCGACCTGGTCGCGGACGTCGCCGGGATCCTCGCGGAGACCGGGCTCGCCCCGCACCTGCTCCAGCTCGAACTGACCGAGTCCGCCGTGATGGGCTCGGCCGGACGGCCGCTCCAGGCACTCCAGGCGCTGAGCGACATGGGCGTGCGGATCGCGATCGACGACTTCGGCACCGGCTACTCGAACCTGGCCTACCTGAGCCGGCTCCCGGTCTCCGTGCTCAAGCTGGACGGCTCCTTCGTCCGCGGCTTCCAGGACGAGGAGCACGCCAACCCGGCCGACGAGCTGATCGTCGAGGCGCTCGTCCAGCTCGCGCACCGGCTCGGGCTCACGGTCACCGCCGAGTGCGTCGAGACCTCGGGGCAGGCCGCGAGGCTGCGCCGGATCGGCTGCGACACGGGGCAGGGCTGGCTGTACTCGCGGGCGGTCACCCCGGACCGCATCGCCGAACTGATCGGCACGGAGCCCCTGCCGGTCTGACCCCCGTCTCCGTATGACGCAGGGCATGGAACTGCCCCCGGCCGGAGGGACATTCCGGGCGGGGGCAGTGGTTCATGAGGTGGTGCGGGGTGTCAGCGGGTCAGGGCCTCAGCAGGCGCCCTGGTCCTTCCAGACGCCCCACTCGCCGGTCGTGCCCGGCGTCTCGTTCTGGGTCCACCACTGGGCCTTGTACTTGCGGCCGTTGTGGGAGACCTCGTTGCCCGCGTTGTAGACGGTGCCGGCCACGTACGCCGGGACCGAGCCGCAGCCCGTGGGCGGCGTCGTCGGAGGCGTCGTCGGGGGCGTGGTCGGCGGGGTGGTGGGCGGCGTCGTCGGCGGGGTCGTCGGCGGCGTCGTGGTCGGCGGCGCGGTGGTGGCGCCGAGCGCGGTGTTGATCTGGCCCAGCAGGGTGGCGTTCTCGTCCAGGCCGAGGAGCGAGTACATCATCGCGCCGGCCAGGCCGCGCTGCTTGCCGTAGTCCACCCGGGCCTGGATGGACTTCTGGTTGAGGCCGGTGAAGAACTCGCCGTCCTTGTAGAAGTACGAGGACTTCGACTGGTCGTCCCAGAAGGTCGTCGACGCGTTGTCGACGATGCCGCCGAGCTCCTTGTAGTGCGCGATGCCGGCCTGCTGGCTGAGCGGGCGGGCGCCCGAGCCGCCGGTGGCGGTCTGCGCGAGGCCGTTGGTGGTGCCGGCCGGCACACCCTTCCAGCCGCGGTAGTAGAACTCGTAGCCCAGGGTCAGCTTGTTGGCGGGGAAGCCGCCCGCGATGCCGTAGGCCGGGTTGCCGTCGATCCAGGAGTCGATGGCGGAGTCGATGCTGTACTTCTCGGTGCCCGGCGCGATCACGTCGGTCGGGTCGTTCGTCGAGGGGTACAGCGGGGACTGGTGGTACGTCGGCCCGTCGCCGTCCCAGGCGCCGTGCATGTCGTACGTCATGATGTTGGCGTAGTCCAAGTACTGGCCGATCTTGTCGGTCTCGATGTACTTGATCTTGTCCTGGCCGGCCGGGAGGGCCGAGGTCAGCAGGTACTTCTTACCGCCGTTGGCCGCGCCGTACTCGTCGAGCTGCTTGCGGAACTCGGCGAGGAGGAGGGTGAAGTTCTGCTTGTCCTCGGGGCCGTAGTGGTTGCCCAGGTGGCCGCCGGAGGAGCCCGGGTACTCCCAGTCGATGTCGATGCCGTCGAAGATGCCGGCCGCCGTGCCCGCGCCGCCGAAGCCGCCCTCGACGGGCAGGTTGCCCTTGAGGTACTGGTCGATGCAGGAGGAGACGAGCTTCTTGCGGCTCGCGTCCGTCTTCGCCGCGTCGTGGAAGTACTTGGAGTAGGTCCAGCCGCCGAGCGAGATGTTGATCTTCAGGTGGGGGTACTTCGCCTTCAGTTCCTTGAACTGGTTGAAGACGCCCACGATCGGCTGGTCCCACTTGTCGGCGACGCCGTCGACGCTGTCCGCCGCGCTGAAGGACTTCTGGTAGTCGGCGTACGAGTCGCCCGCACCGTCACCCGCGTTGGGGTTGTTGTCGTCACCCGCGGCCTTGTTGGCCATGAAACAGGTGAGGTTGGTGGGGTGGATGTTGCCGAACGAGTAGTTGATGACGTCCAGCTTGCTCGCGATGCCCCGGGTGTCGAGGTGCTTGGGGTAGAACGCGTTGCCGTAGACGCTCCACTGGTCGTAGTACGCGATGCGCACATTGCCCGCAGAGGCAGTGGTCGACGTGTCGGCTGCCTGGGCGGAGCCGAGGCCGACGGTCGCGGCGAGCGCGCCGGCGGCGAGGGCCGAGCTGAGGAGCGCGGCGATCAATGGCTTACGGGGGTGCACGTGCGGCCTCCGAAGGGGGGGGTGAACTGGGTGGTGCCGTACAGGAGCTGAGGAAGTGATAACCGGCACATGAACAGCGCGTCAATGGTCTGAACCAGATTGAGGACTAGACCAATTTGACGAGGAAAGCCCTTGTCAGAGAGGTGCAGCACAAAACGGAACCGCCCGCCACCATGGGTGACGAGCGGTTTAAGGTTCACTTAGGGGTGCCGCGGAGGTGGTTCGGGAACGAACCAACCTGACAAGGAAACCCGGGTTTTTACCCGGCCGTCCCCTCCCCGGAATCCGTCCCCGCCTCGGAGCCCGACGGCTCCGTCAGGTGCGGGAGCTCGTACGCGTCGGCGATCAGCTCGTAGCTCCGGAGCCGGGCCTCCCCGCCGTGCGCGTTGGCCGTGATCATCAGCTCGTCCGCGCCCGTGCGCTTCCGGAGGTCGTCGAGGCCCGCGCGGACCTCGCCCGGGGTGCCGTACACGATGTCCGCCAGCCAGCCGTCGACGAACTCCCGCTCGGCGGGGCTGAAGTCGTACGCCTCCGCCTCCTCCGGCGTCGGCACCAGGCCGGGCCGGCCGGTGCGCAGCCGGAGCATCGCGAGCGCGCCGGTGAGGACCTGGCGGCGGGCCTGCTCCGCCTCGTCGGCGGCGAGCGCCGCGACGCCGATCATCGCGTACGGGGCGTCGAGGACCCCCGAGGGCCGGAAGGAGTCCCGGTAGAGGTCGAGCGCCGGGATCGTGTTCCGGGCGGAGAAGTGGTGGGCGAAGGCGAAGGGCAGTCCGAGCAGACCGGCGAGGCGGGCGCTGAAGCCGGAGGAGCCGAGCAGCCAGACCGGCGGCCGGCCCTTCGGGCCCTGCACCGGGCCGGGCACGGCGTGGATCCGGGCGTACGGGTGCCCGTCGGGGAAGTCGTCGTCCAGGAAGCGTGTCAGCTCGGCGAGCTGCTCGGGGAAATCGTCGGCCCCCTCGTTCAGCCGGTCCGTCCGCCGCAGGGCGGCGGCCGTGGCGCCGTCGGTGCCGGGCGCGCGGCCGAGGCCGAGGTCGATCCGGCCCGGGGCGAAGGCCTCCAGGGTGCCGAACTGCTCGGCGATGACGAGCGGGGCGTGGTTGGGCAGCATCACGCCGCCGGAACCGAGGCGGATGCGGCGGGTGTGGGCGGCGAGGTGGGCGAGGATCACCGCCGGGGAGGAGGAGGCGACCCCGGGCATGGAGTGGTGCTCGGCGACCCAGTGCCGGTGGAAGCCGCGCCTCTCGGCGAGCCGGCTCAGCTCGACGCTGGTGGCCAGCGCCTGCGTCGCGGTCCGCCCGCTGCCGACGGTCACCAGGTCCAGTACGGACAGCGGTACGGGCGCGGCTCCCCGCGCCTCTCCTCGAATAGCGTCGGTCACCGTAAGGACCCTCCTCGGCACACGTGCGGATGGTGCGGACACTGCTTCCGATCCACAACAGGAGGGGGTCTCCGCTTATTCCGTACGTTCTCGGCCACCTGCGGAGCCCGGAGCGGGTCCGCTTCCCCGTAAAAAATCTCCCGGACGTCACCACCCGAACGCGCGCGCGAACCCGGCCCCGCACGGCCCTGACCTGAGACTCTCTGAAGGAGTCATGACAGAGGCATATGCCAGGGTGGCGCGCCGCAGGTTACGACGGGGATCCTCCGCATCATTCTCGCCAACAGCCGCCCCTGAAAGGGTGCTTGGCGGCTATCGTGGTACGAAAGCTTGCGGTCACAACCTGGTAGGGGGAAACCGTGGCGCTGAAGCCCGAGCCCACCGCGCCGTTCCACTCGGTGCAATACGCCTTGCGCGTCCTCGAGACGGTCTCACGGCACGGTGGCGGAGTGACGGACGTCCAGATCGCCCGCGAGACGGGTCTGCCCGTCGCTCATCTCTCGTCGCTGCTCCTCATGCTCCGCCGCGAGGGGTACGTCGAGCAGGTCGCCGACGGCGCGTACGTCATCGGGGACTCCCTCGTCCTCCTGGGTTCCGGCCTGACCCGCCGCGAAGCCCTGGAGGCCAAGCTCCAGGAGACCCTGACCGAGCTGCGCGACTCCGTCGGCGCGGCCGTCTACATCAGTCGGTACATCGACGGCGAAGTGAAGATCACCCAGTTCGCCGACGGGCCGCGCACCCCGAAGGTCAACGAATGGGTGGACTTCCGCTCGGCGGCGCACGCCAGCGCCGTCGGCAAGTGCCTGCTCACCCAGCTCGACCAGAACGGGCGCCGGGACCACCTCGCCCGCCACAAGATCGCCCGGCTGACCTCCCGGACGATCACCAACGAGCGGATCCTCTTCTCGAAGCTCGACAGCCAGCCGGCGACCGTCCCCGTACTCGACCTCCAGGAGTACGCGGTCGGCACGGTCTGCGCCGCCGTCCCGCTGACGGCGGGCTCGGCCGTGGGCTGCCTGGCACTCTCCCTGCCGATCGAGCACGCCCACCGGCTGCGCGCCGCGGCGGACACGCTCAACCGGCGGGCCGCGCCGGTGGTGCTCTCCCTGGCCATCTAGAAAAGGTCGGCGCCGTGACAGCCCCGCCGGAGGTGCTCCGGCGGGGCTGTCACGAGCACCCCGGAACACCAGGTAGTATTTTCTCTGTCAGCAGGCGCCGCTAGCTCAGTTGGTTAGAGCAGCTGACTCTTAATCAGCGGGTCCGGGGTTCGAGTCCCTGGCGGCGCACAGACAGGGAAAGCCCCTCGCTTCGGCGGGGGGCTTTCTTGTCGTCCGCGCTCGTCCGCGCTCGTCCGCGCTCGTCCGCGCTCCTCCCCCTCATGCCCGGAGGTAGGTGAGGACGGCGAGGACGCGCCGGTGGGTGTCCTCGGCCTGCGGCAGATCGAGCTTGGCCAGGATGTTCCCGATGTGCTTGCCGACGGCGGCCTCGGTCACCACCAGACGGCGGGCGATCTCCCCATTGGAGTGCCCCTCCGCGACCAGGCCGAGGACCTCCCGCTCGCGCGGGGTCAGTGCCTCCAGCGGGTCCCGGTGGCGGCGCAGCAGCTGCCGTACGACCTCGGGGTCGACGACCGTGCCCCCGTCGGCGACCTGGGTGAGGGCCTCGACGAACTCCTCGACCTGCCCCACCCGGTCCTTCAGGAGGTAGCCGACGCCGGTGCCGTCGCCCGAGTCGAGGAGGTCGGCGGCGTAGCTGCGCTGCACGTACTGACTCAGGACGAGGACCGGCAGGGCGGGCCGCTCGGCGCGGAGCGCGACGGCGGCGCGCAGCCCCTCGTCCTGGAAGCCGGGCGGCATCCGGACGTCGGTGACGACGATGTCCGGCTCGTGGGCGGCGACCGCCTCGCGCAGGCCGTCGGCGTCACCGACGGCGGCGACGACCTCGTGGCCGAATCGCGTCAGGAACCCGATCAGTCCCTCCCGGAGGAGGACGCTGTCCTCGGCGAGGACGACACGGAGGCTTCTCGGAGCGCGGGGAGCGATTGGCACGGGATCTCCACTCGGAGGACGGTCGGCCCGCCGGGCGGGCTCATGATCGTCAGTGTGCCATCGAGGACGGCGATCCTGTCGGCGAGTCCGGTGAGCCCGGTGCCCCGGGCCGGGTCGGCGGCGCCCCGCCCGTCGTCCTCGACGTCGAGCCGCAGGACGCCGTCCGCGTACCGGGCGGTGATCCTCGCCTGGGCGGCGCCGCTGTGCTTGCCGATGTTGGCGAGTGCCTCGCAGACCGCGAAGTAGCCGGCGCTCTCGACGGAGGCGGGCAGCCGGGGCAGGTCGATGTCGGTGTCCACGGGGACGGCCGAGCGGTCGGCGGCGTCCGCGAGGGCCGCGCCGAGGCCGTAGTCGGCCAGGACCTGCGGGTGGATGCCGTGGATCAGCTCCCGCAGCTCGGTCAGGACCTGCCCGGCCTCCGCGTGCGCCTTGGCCAGCTGGTCGGCGAGCGGCCCCGGCGGGGCGTCGAGGCGGGCGAGGCCGAGGGTCATGGTGAGGGCGACGAGCCGCTGCTGGGCCCCGTCGTGGAGGTCGCGCTCGATGCGGCGGCGCTCGGCCTCGAAGGCGTCGACGAGCCGGGCGCGGGAGGCGATGACCTCGCCGATCCTGCCGTCCCCCGCGTCGGTCTCGCGCGGGGCGAGCAGGGCCCGGGCGAGGGCGGCGCGGGCTCCTGCGACGGCGGCCAGGGGGTAGGCGAGGGCGACGAGGAGGAGGGCCCCGATGAGGGCGGCGGCGAAGGCCTCGGGGTAGGAGGTGACCAGGTACGCCTTGACGACCTTCGCCTCGTGGCCGTCCGCCGCCAGCTGGAGCGGGGTGCTGAGGAGGGCGAGGGGAAGGCCGACGCCGACGGCGAGCGCGATGAGGTCGAGCGGCCACAGGACGGTGGCGAGCAGCAGGCCGTACCCGAGCTCCCGCCAGGTCGCCTGCTCCCCGGCCCGGAGCCGGAGCCAGGCCGTCAGACCGGGTGCGGCGGGGACGCGGTGCGGGTCGGGGGCCGGGTCACGGTCGACGAGCCGGAGCCGGAGCCGCTCGACGGAGCCGAGGGCGAGCCCGGAGAGGAGGAGCAGCGGCAGCCCCACGAGGAACAGCGAGAACACCCCGAGGACGATGAGCACGAGACAGGCGAGTGCCCCGACGATCCCCCCGCCGGCGAGATACCCGGCGGCCCGCCAGGGCCAGGAGCCGAGCGGAAAGTGTGACCGGGTGAGCGCCTGCCAGGGGTTACGGGGTTCCATGAGCGCCCACGGTAGGCGCGGGCCCCTGGGCGGGGCCATGGGGTTGGGGGGCGTGGCGGGGGTGGGGCTGGGCCTACCCCCGGGCCTCCTGGGTCGGGGTGCGGCCGTGGCGGGCGTACTCCGCCTGGAGTGCGGTGGTCGCCTCCGGGGTCAGGGGCTCGTACGGGGCGGTGGGGGTCGGGCGCCACCAGACCGGGTCCGGGCAGAGGAAGGACGCGCGGCGCAGGCCCACGCGGTGGATCTTGTTGGTGGCCGTCAGGGGCAGCTCCCGCATCACGCGGACGAAGCGCGGCGGCATCTTCGTGCCCAGGTCCGGCTGCGCGGCGAGGAAGGCCGCGAATTCCGCCGGGTCGAAGTCGGCCGCCTCGCGCAGGGCCAGCGCCGCCATGACCTGGTCGCCGGCCACCGGGTCCGGTACCGCGTACACCGCCACCCCGGCGGCCCGGTCCCAGCGGGCGAGGATGTTCTCGATCATCGCCGCCGCCAGGTTCTCGCTGTCGACCCGCAGCCGGTCGTCCGTGCGGCCCGCGAAGTAGAGGAAGCCGGCCTCGTCCCGGTAGAAGAGGTCGCCCGTCCAGTACCAGCCGCCGCGCAGCCGGACCGCCTCCGCCTCGGGGTTGCGCCAGTAGCCCTCGAAGGGGTTTCTGCCCCGGTTGACGAGCTCGCCGACCGCCTCGTCCGTGTTGAGGAGCCGTCCCGTGGGCGAGAAGCGGGCCGGTGCGCACTCCTTGCCGGTCTCCGCGTCCAGTACGGCCAGGTCGTCGCCCGGCGCGGCCCGACCGATCGCCCCGGTCGGGGTGTCGGGGGTCCGCTGGATCGCCGCGCCGCCCTCGGAGGAGCCGTATCCCTCGACGAGCGGGACCCCGAACCGCTCCCGGAAGCGGGCGGCGTCCACCGCCCCGGCCTCCGTGCCGAAGCCGAGGCGCAGCGGGTGCGCGCGGTCTTCCGGGCCGGGCGGGGTGGCGAGCAGGTACTGCACGGCGCGGCCGACGTACGTGAAGTAGGTGGCGCCGAAGCGGCGTACGTCGGGCAGGAAGCCGGAGGCGGAGAAGCGGGCCCGGAGCGCCACTCCCGCGCCGGCGGAGAGCGCGGGCGCCCAGTCCGCGATCACCGCGTTGCCGTGGAACATCGGCATGCAGACGTAGTGGACGTCCTCGCGGCGTACGCCGAAGTGCGCGACGAGCGAGGCGCCGGCGGCGGCGAGGCGCCCCTGGCTGCAGAGCGCGGCCTTGGGCGCGCCCGTCGAACCGGAGGTGAAGGAGAGCAGGAAGCGGCTGTCGGGGCGTACGGGTCCGAGGGTGGCGTCTCCCGGGCGGGCGTCCCCGTAGGGGGCGAGGAGCTCCCGGTAGGCGTCGGTGTCGGTGACGAGGATGCGCAGCCCGGGCAGCGGGAGGCCGTCGAGGAGCGGCAGGTGGGCGCGCTGGGTGACCAGGATCCGGCAGTCGGTGTGCCGGATGTCCCGGGCGAGTTCGGCGCCGCGCCGGGTCGGGTTGATCCCGGCGACGGCGGCCCCCGCGAGGGCCGCCGCGCTGAGCCAGAGCGGGTACTCCGGCGTGTTGTCGAGCAGGATGCCGAGGTGCGGCTCGCGCCCCGGCAGGGGTGGCATCAGGTCCACGAGCAGTGCGGCCCGCGCGGCGGCGCCCGCGGCGACCTCGTGATGGCTGAGGGTGTGGTGCTCGTCCCTCAGGCCGATCCGGTGGTCGCCCCATTGGCGCCGTACGAGCTCCGCGACGGTGTCCGCACCACTCCCACTCATGGACCGGACTGTAACTGACGTACCGTCAGAACTGAATGCCTCAGAACTTGACGTCCGAGCAGGCGTAGAAGGCGTTCGTGGTGTCCGCGATCGTCCACACCGCCAGGATCAGGTGACGGCCCGTCTTGCCCGCCGGGAGGGTCCCGGAGTGCGAGAGAGTCGCCGGCGGCTGCTGGTTGTTGTAGGGGACGGTGAGGAACGGCTGGGGGTCGAGCGCGGCCCGGGTCAGCTTCTGACTCGGGTTCCAGCCGTTCTTGGTGATGTAGTACTTGAAGTCGGTGGTGCGGTGCCGGGCCGTGAACTGCCAGCGGAAGCTGTGGCTCTGCCCCGCCGTGAGGCTCGTCGTCGGCCAGGCGCCACCCCGGGGGTCGTCGAGCTGGGCGAACTGCCCGAGCCCGCCGGCGCAGATCGTGCCGTCGGCGGGACCGGCGGCGGGGAAGCCCTTGGGGCCCTCGACCGACTGCGGCTCCCACTGGATGTTGCCGCAGTTGGTCACGGTGCCGTTGGCGCAGAGCTTCTGACGGCTGATCGGCGAGTCGGTGTAGCCGTGGCTGCCCGCGCTGCCGGTGGCGAGGAGGGAGGCGCCGGCGACGCCGAGCGCCACCACCGTCGCCCCTATGGATTTCTTGCGCATGTGCATGCTGTCGCTCCAGGAGAACGTGGGGGAGTTCCGTTGGGCCGTGCGCACGCGTGCGGTATTGCGGTATTGCGGTCTTACTCGGTGTGGTGCGGGTGACTCATTTTGGTCTGGACCAAGTACCAAGGTATGGACGGAAGTTGAACATGTCCATCCCCTCAGGCTCCTTCGGCGGGCGCCGTCCTGCCCGTGTAGAACGCCACCGTCAGGTCCTTGACCAGCGCCTTGCGCTCGTAGTCGTCCAGTTCCACCAGACCACGACTGGTCAGCCGGTGGACCACGTCGTCCACCGCGTCCACCACCGACGTCAGGACACTGTCCCGGTGCTTCGCGTCGATCGCCGCAATCCGGCGCCGCTGCATCGCCGCCGCGACCTCGGGGGCGTACTCGATGCGTGTCGGCTGCGCCGAGAAGACGTCGACCCCGACCGGGGCGCACTCCGCCGACAGCATCCGGGTCAGGGCCTCGCCGACCGCCTCGGAGTCCCGGAGCGTCGGGGCGTCCTCGTGGAAGGCGTCCGCCGGAAGCTGCGACAGCACCCGGGCCATCGCCGCCTCCACCTGCTCCCGCAGGTACTCCTCGTGGCCGTCGACCCCCAGCGCGGCGCGGACGGTGTCCCGGACCCGCCAGACGACGAGGACGACGACGTCCAGGGCCGTGCCCTTCGCGTCGACCGCGGGCAGCGGCTCACTGCGCCAGTGCCGGAGCCGGACGTCGACACGACGGCGGAGCAGGAGCGGGCTGACCCAGACCAGACCCGTACGGCGAACGGTGCCGCGGTAGTCCCCGAAGAGGGTCAGGACCCAGGCGTAACCGACCCGGCCGCGGCCGAGACCGCCGACCGCGAAGAGAGTGGCGACGACACCGAGCGCGAGCAGCGCCCACTGGCCGAGATGGATGCCGTGGTACGGGCGGGCCGGCAGCCGCAGCATCCGCGCCGCCTCCTCCGGCACGGCCCCGGTCCACCACACGACCGCCGCGCAGCCGGCGAGCGCGAGGGCGCCGCCGACCACGCCGACCCAGCCCGGCAGCACCGGGCCGGGCCGCTCGACGAGATCGGGATCGGCGGTGGGGGCGGGGCGGGCCTCGGGCCGGGGCTGCTGCTGCTTCCGGGCCTGGGCCTGGGGGTGGGGTTGGCCCTTGGGGCCTGACCGGTTCGACGGCTTCGTCTGCGTCTTCGCGGGTGCCGGGATGGCCGCCTTGCCGTTCCTCGCCGGGTCGGCGGTCGCGGCCATCGCGACGGTGTCGGGACCCTCGTCGTCCCCGTGCGCGCCGAGGGCCGTGCCGGTGGCGCCGCCCTCCGGCTCGTCCCGGAAGAGCAGGTGCACGGGGATGGAGCCGGTGGTCTCGGCCCCGATCACGTTCTTCCGCCGCGCGACCCGTACGACACCGGCGACGGGCACGGCGAGCGCGGCGACCCGCGCCTCGGTGATCCGCCCGAAGTCGGGCACGTCGACGCGCTTCTTGACCACGGAGACCTTGGCGGCGACCGGGGGCACGGGCACCACGGCGGGTGCGGGTGCCTTCGGGGAGGAGTCCGGGAGCGGCTCGGCGGGGGCCGCCTCTCCCTTGGGGGTTGCCTCCTCCTTGGAGGCCGGTGGACGCGCACCCGTCGGCGTACCGATGACCGAGCCCGTGACCGAGCCGAGCGGACCCGTCCTCGTGCCCCCGGCTGGATTCGAGGAGGCGGGCGTCGGCGTGGGCGCGGGCGTGGGCGTGGGCGTGGGCGTGACGAACACCGGGCCCACGTGGGTGGGTGCGTCCGTCGGCGGGGCGGGCGGCTTCGTGCCCTCGTCAGGTGCAGGTACAGGTGCAGGTACAAGGACCGGGGCCGCCGGGTCGCCCGTCGGCTTGTCGGCCACCGGGCCCGCCGGGGCGGGTGCGGTCGGCGGCGGGCCGGCTGCCGCGGGGTCCGCCGGGGCGAGTGGTGTCGGGGCGAGTGGTGTCGGTTCGAGTGGTGTCGGGGGACGGTTCGGCCCGGTGGCCGTGGCGGGCGGTACCGGTTCCCCGCCCGGCTGTGGTGACGTGCGGGGAAGGGTGCCGTCCGTCAGGCGTCTGGCCGTGCGGGCCGCGTCACGCGAGGCCGCCGCGCCGGAGTCCGCGGGGGTCGGGGTCGATGCGGTCATTCGGGTCCACCTCATGCTCTCGGGGTCATCGGAACAAGCGCCGCCAGGTCTCCGGGCCCGGGTAGCCGTCGGCCGCTCCGCCGCGCCAGCCCTGAGCCCGCTGGAACGCCTCGACGTTGCGGCGGTCCGCCTCCGTCCAGCGCGGACCGGGTCCCGACAGGTAGTGCTTGCCGAAGCCCCGCTTCACCAGTTGTTTGCCCAGCTTCTCCACATATGCGTGGGATTGGCCCGGACGGAAGTAGCCACGCCCGGGGAACCCCGTCGCATTCGCGCTCGAACCGCCCGAACCACCCGATCCGCCGATGTCCTTACCCTTGCCGGCGACGAGGAGCTTCCACGTGTCCGGCCCGGGCAGGCCGTCCGCTTCCTTGCCCTTCCAGCCCTGCGCGAGCTGGAACGCCTGGGTCGCACGCCGGTCCGCCTCGCCCCACTTCGGACCCGGTCCCTTGCTGTAGTACTTCTTGCCGCCGCGCTCGACGAGGAGCTTGCCGAGCTGGGTGACGTGGGAGTTGTTCGCGCCCGGGCCGAACTTGCCCGCGCCCGGGTACGGGGTCGCCGGCGTGGTCGGCGTCGTCGGCTTCGACCCGCCGCCGGTCGTGCCGCCCCCGCTGCCGCCGCTCACCACGCCCTTGTAGCGGTAGGCCACGTACCGGCCGGAGTTCTCCCAGTACGCCATGGGCGTCGCCTGCTTCCGCGTGCGCGGCTTGGTCTGCTCGTACGCGATGTACGAGGTGTGGGTGTAGTCGGTCCAGCCGCCGAAGATCGTGACGTGCGAGCCGCGCGTCGGGTTGGCCGGGTTGTGGAACAGCAGGATGTCGCCGGGCTGGAGCTCGGTGCGGTCGATCCGCTCGGCGAAGCGGTCGAGGCTCCCGGTCCACTCGTTGCTGCGCAGGTTCCAGGCCATGGAGATGTAGCCGGAGCAATCCTGGCGATACCCGTCCGACCAGTACTTCTCCATGGAGTACGGGACCTGTGCGGTCACCCACAGCTTGGCGCGGTTGATGATCTCGGCCCGGGTCGTCTGCCGCAGCGTGCCCGTCGAGATCTGGCTGGTCGCCGGGGTGGTGGCCGTCCCCGTACCCGTACCGGGGGGCGGGGTCGGCGTCGGGGAGGGCTGGGGGTTGGGGCCCGGCGCTCCGTGCAGCGGCTCCCGCCCGCCCTGCGGGGTGTCCGGCCCAGGCCAGGGACTCACGTGGTCGGCGGCGCCCGCGGCCGACCGCTCCCGCAGGACCGCCGTGTCCATCTCCGTACCCGTACCCGTACCCGTGCCCGTGCCCGCACTCGGGCCCGGGCCCGCATCCACGTCCGCCGGGGTGAACGGGCCCATCGGGCCGACCGGCTCCGCCGGGCGGGAGAGGGCCGTCGCCACTCCCGCCCCTCCCCCGCCGAGGACCACTCCCGCCGCCGTCACCAGGACCAGCGCGCGGCGCGCGCCGTGTGCCGCCGGGTGGCCGCCGGCCCGCACGGGCAGGCCAAGCGCGAGGCCACGGCGCTGCTGGGCACAGCCCGGGCAGCCGCAGTCGGCCGCGGGTTCGAACTCCTCGAAGACCGGCACGCTCATGCGATTCCCCTCCACACTCGTCAAGATCTTTTGACCCTCGGTTCGGGCGCCAGTGTCTCAACTGTCTGGACAAATCGCATTTTGACGGATCGAAGGCCCAGTACGACCATCCAACAGGCCGGACGCGACCGATATTGGTCAGGAGCACGCCTCCAGGTCCGGTAGAGTTCTCTCTGTCAGCAGGCGCCGCTAGCTCAGTTGGTTAGAGCAGCTGACTCTTAATCAGCGGGTCCGGGGTTCGAGTCCCTGGCGGCGCACGCAGAGTCAAGGCTCCCTCACCATCGGTGAGGGAGCCTTGGTCGTTCCCGAGGGCGCGGGGCTCCTCCCCCGCCCCGAACTACCGGGCGTTGCGGGCCAGTTCCAGCGCGTACGCGTCGAACCACTCCCCCGCCCTCGGGCCGCCCCGGCACTCCCCGTCCGACTCGCCCGGCCGCTTGATCCACAGGTACGCCGCGACCAGCGGGTCCCCGGTGCTCCGGGTCGGCGGCGCGCCGAGCGCGCGGCCCGGCGGGTTGCACCAGCTCTGGGCCGGGTCGCCCTCGGCGTAGGGGCCGTTCCCGTTCCTGCTGGTGTCGATCACGAAGGGCTTGTCGCCGAGCAGCGCCGACAGCTGCCGGCCGTAGGTGGTGCTCGCCGCGGTCGTCTGGAAGTTCGAGACGTTGACCGCGAAGCCGTCGGCCTCGGCGATCCCCGCCTCCTGGAGCGGGCCGCGCAGCTGCGCCGGAGCGACCCAGCCCGCGTTGCCCGCGTCCAGGTAGACGGTGGTGGCCGGCTGCTGCTTCAGCCGCAGGACGGCCGCCTTGAGCAGCTCGTACCGCTCCCCGTGGTGCCGCTCCTCGGTGCAGCCGTCGACGACGTGCATCACGGCGTCCGGTTCCAGGACGACGGTCGCGCGCCGCGCGCCGATGCCGCGGGCGACGGCGTCCACCCAGGCGCGGTAGGCGGCGGGGTCCGCCGCGCCGCCCGCCGAGTGCTGGCCGCAGTCGCGGTGCGGGATGTCGTAGAGGACGAGGAGCGCCTCGCGCCCGGCGCGGGTGGCGGCCTCGGTGACGGCGCGGGTCTCGTCCTCGGGCCGGTCGGAGCCGATCCACTCGGCCACCGGCCGGGAGGCGATCCGCCGCAGCAGCCCGGCCTCGGCGGTGCGGCCCGCGGCGAGGTGCGCGGCCATCTGCCGGGCGGCCTTGCCGTCGGGGTTCACCCAGTAGGGGGTGGGGCGGACGGGGTGGGAGCGGGGGCGGCCCCGGCCGCGGGCCGGGTGGGAGCGGGGGCGGCGTCGGCGGCGGGCGGGGCGCTCGTGGCGCGCGGAGTGGCCGGGCTCGTACAGCCGGCGGTGAGGAGGAACGCGAGCGCCAGAGCCGGGAGGGTGAGTCCCGCGCGACGCGCGCAGGGAGATACGGACATTCGGGGCCCCTCGGCACGTACGGAGCGGTCGCCGTCATCGTGACACGACAGCCCTCTGGGCCGGGCGAGGCAGGGCCTTTACAGTTTCCGGAACCCCGACCTCCCGCGGCCGGCACCGGGCTCCCTCCCGCCGCCCGTGAGCCCCGCGGTCGAGGACTGGACCGGCCGGTGGCGCTTGCGGGACGCGGCCCACCGGCCGGGCCCGGTCGCCGGGTCCTCAGGACGCCGCCGCCCCCGTGAGGTACGCCGAGACGACCACGTTCGCCGAGTACGTGCCGGCCGTGCGGTCGAAGGTGCCGCCGCAGGTGATCAGGCGGAGTTCGGCGCGGCCGGGTTCGCGCCGGCCGTAGACCTTGGTCGCGTCGAAGTGCTCGCGCGGGAAGACCTGGACGTCGTCGACCGTGAACTCGGCGACCGTGCCGTCCGTCCGGGTGACCCGGACCTTCGCGCCGGGGCGGGCCGCGCTCAGGCCGTAGAAGACCGCCGGGCGGGTGTCGGTGTCGACGTGGCCGACGAGGAGGGCGGCCCCGGCCGCACCCGGAGGGGTGCCGGCGCCGAACCAGCCCACCGCGTGCGGCATCGCGAAGGGCGGCGGGTCGATCGCGCCCGTACCGTCCAGGCCGCGCGCCACGACGGGCGCGGCGATGCCGAGGGACGGGACCTCCACCCGCCGGGGTGCGGCGGGGGCGAGCGGCTCGTGGGCCGGGGGCAGTGCCACGCCGAGCGGCCGGCCGACGGCGGCGATGTCGCCGTGGGTGGGCGCGGAGCTGCCCCCGGGGCCCTCGGTGACCTCACGGCCCCAGAGCCAGAGCCCGAGGAGCAGCAGCGCCCAGGCGACACCGGTGACGAGCCGCCCGGTGCCCGCCGGGCGGGTTCCGGACGGCATCCTCAGTCCGAGCCCGGACCCGAGCCCGAATCCGTGCCGGAGCCGGGGCCGGCGGTGCGGCGGCGGGAGGTGCGGAAGGCGACCGCCACGGCCGCGATCGCGGCCATGCCGAGGCCGAGCAGGGTGTACGGGGTGCCGAGGCCGCTCTCGGTCGTGGTCTGGGCGACTCCGGGGGCGGCCGGGGCGGCGAAGGCGGCGGTGCCGCCGCCGCCCGCGCGGACCGGGGCGACCGGGCTCGCGTGGTGGGTCGGCTCGTGGGTCGGCTTCTCGGTCGGCTTGTGCGTCGGCTTCTCGGTCGGCTTGTGGTGCTTGACCTGCACCGTGCCGACGTCCCGGTGGTCGTGGCCGTCACAGGTCACGGTGACCTTGTACGTACCGTCCTCGAGTCCGGACTTGATCGTGGTGTCCCCGAACAGCGGGTGGTCCCCGCCGTCCCGGCCGGTGAGCTCCACGTCGGCGACGAACGCCTGGGACTTCGCGGCACCGGTCGTGCCCTTGCAGCCCTTGACGTGGACGTCGACGTCGGCGCCGGGCAAGGCGGTGGACGGGGTGACGGTGGCCTTCACCCCGTCGTGGGCGTACGCACTACCGGCCGTGGGTGCCAGTACAAGTACGACGGCCGCCCCCGCGGCACGGAGAGCAATGGGACCTGAACGCATCGTGACCTCCTGGTACTGGCAGGGTCACCCGGATCGGCGCTCTTCGCATCCGCAGGGGGCGGGCGGGGCGTCCGCTACACGCGGTCGACGATGTCCGCGATCGAGTTCACGATCTTGGACGGGCGGAACGGGAAGCGGTCGATCTCGGCCTGGCTGGTCAGGCCGGTCAGGACCAGGAAGGTCTGCATGCCCGCCTCCAGACCGGCCAGGATGTCGGTGTCCATCCGGTCGCCGATCATCGCGCTGGACTCGGAGTGGGCGCCGATGGCGTTGAGGCCGGTGCGCATCATGAGCGGGTTCGGCTTGCCCGCGAAGTACGGCTCCTTGCCGGTGGCCTTCGTGATGAGCGCGGCGACGGAGCCGGTGGCCGGGAGCGGGCCCTCCAGGGAGGGGCCGGTCTCGTCGGGGTTGGTGCAGATGAAGCGGGCGCCTGCGTTGATGAGCCGTACGGCCTTGGTCATCGCCTCGAAGGAGTACGTCCGGGTCTCGCCGAGGACCACGTAGTCCGGGTCGTGGTCGGTGAGGACGTAGCCGATGTCGTGCAGCGCGGTGGTGAGGCCGGCCTCGCCGATGACGTACGCGGTGCCGCCGGGGCGCTGGTCGTCGAGGAACTTGGCGGTGGCGAGGGCCGAGGTCCAGATGTTCTCGACGGGGACTTCGAGGCCCATGCGGGCGAGGCGGGCGTGCAGGTCGCGGGCCGTGTAGATCGAGTTGTTCGTGAGGACCAGGAAGGGCTTCCCGGTCTCCCGCAGCTTCTTGATGAACGCGTCGGCGCCGGGGATCGGGACGCCCTCGTGGATGAGGACGCCGTCCATGTCGGTCAGCCAGGATTCGATCGGCTTGCGCTCTGCCATGGGTGCGGGACTCCTGCCGTACAGACGTGCGGTGTGCTGGGGGCGCCGCGACAGCGCTGTGGCGACGCCCCCAGGGTAGTCAGGATGGGCTGGTCCTGACCCCGTCGGTGATCAGGAAGCCTTGATCAGGAAGCCGTGACCTTGACGCCGTCGATCGTCCAGTACCAGTTGTTGGCGCCGGTGTAGCGGAAGCGGAAGCTCACGCTGGACGTCCCGGCGGGGACGTTCACGGTGAGCGACTGGGGCTGGGAGATCACGTCGGAGGTGTAGCTCTTGACGACGGTCGGGGTGCCGCCGTTGAAGCTCGCCAGGACCTGGGCGGTCTGGCTGCCCTCCTGGCGGTAGAAGGTCGTGAAGTCGAGGGTGGCCCGGGTCGCGCCCGCGACGCTGTACGCGGGGGTCACGAGGGTCGAGTCGTACGGACCCGAGAAGGACTTGTCGGCCCACTCGTCGGAATCGGCGACGGCGAAGACGCCCCGGGCGCGGACGTTGAGCTCGCGGGACTGGTCGCGCTGGGCGCGGGACCAGAACTCGTCGGTGGCGAAGGACCAGCCGCGCCACTCGGTCATGCCGCCGGTGCCCATGGCGTTGTTGACGACGGACCAGCCGCTGGGCGCGGTGTGGGTGAAGCCGAGGATCCCGGCGGGGATGCCGGTCTCGTCGACGCGGCCGGTGAGCGAGCCGTACAGGCTGTCGAAGGGGTCGGTCGAGCGCTGCTGGATCGGCTTGCCGTCGAGGCCCCAGGACGCGGCGGGGACGATGCCGAGCTGGTGGAAGACGGTGGCGGCGACGTCGACGAGGCGGGTGTCGATCGGGCGGGCGCCGGCGGCGATGCCGGGGCCCTGGGCGAGGACGAAGGTGCGGCGCTCCTCGATGGCGGAGCCGCCGTGGCCGCCGCCGTCGGTGTGGCCGTGGTCGGTGGTGACGATGACCGTCCAGCGTTCCGTGGCGTACGCGGGGCGGGCCTTGATCGCGGTGAGGAGGCGGCCGAGGTAGGCGTCCTGGACGTCGATGGCGTCGAGGTACTTGCTGTGCGCGGCGCCGTAGTTGTGACCGATCTCGTCGGTCTCGCCGAAGTAGACGAAGAGGACGTCGGGGTTCTGGTTGCGGAGGATGTCCTCCGTCGCGTCGGTGATCACCAGGTCGTTGACCACGTAGTTGTTGTTGTAGACGAGCTTGGCGTCGGCGCCCGGGGTGACGGTGCCGTGGGTGTCCAGCTCGGGCCAGTCGACGGCGGCGAAGAGGGAGAGCTCGGGGCGGATCTGGTGCAGCCGGGCCAGGAAACCGGGGTACTGGCCGTAGTTCTTGCCGGTGAAGGTGTTGTCCTTCACGCCGTGCTTGTCGGGCCAGACGCCCGTGGAGATGGTGGACCAGCCGGGGCCGGAGGAGGTCGCGGCCATCGGGTTCGCGTAGAGCAGGGAGCGGCCGAACGTGCCGTTCGTCATCAGGGACTTGAGGTGGGGGGCCTTGGCGGCGTC
The DNA here is from genome assembly GCF_036226445.1 of Streptomyces sp. NBC_01255. Classification (NCBI taxonomy): domain Bacteria; kingdom Bacillati; phylum Actinomycetota; class Actinomycetes; order Kitasatosporales; family Streptomycetaceae; genus Streptomyces; species Streptomyces sp. NBC_01255. The sequence goes on along the minus strand of NZ_CP108474.1, from coordinate 5,496,063 downwards.
GATCCTGTCGTACCGCAGGCCGTCCATGCCGACGACGAGGACCTTGTCCTTGCTGGTGCCGTTGGGGAGCGTGGGGGCGGCGGTGGTGGCCGCGTGGGCGGCGGGGGCGGTGAGCGCGCCGGTGGCGGCGACGGCCGCGGTGGCGCCTGCGGCGGCGAGCACGGTGCGGCGGGAGATGCCGGTGATCGGCATGTCGGAGTCCTCCGTCAGAGGTCGATAGGGGGGCGAACGCGCGCCAACGCCCCTGATTTCTCAGAGGCGTTGGTTCGTACCCGTTATCTTTCCGCGATGTACGGAGGCTTTCCAGGGGCGTGCGGTGAACTCTTGGCTACCGATCGACTGCCGGTCGGCTGCCGGTCAGCTGCCGGTCGCGGACTTCCACCCGTCGACGTACGTCTTCAGGTTCTTGTCGATGTCGGCCCAGTCCGGCTCGAAGATCTCGACGCCTTCGAGGAGCTTGGCGAGTTCGATCGCGTTGGCGTCGGTGGGCTTGACGTCCTTGCGGGCCGGGAAGCCGCCGCCGATCGCGCTGACCTCGCGCTGGGCCTGCTCGCTCAGCATGAAGTCGAGGAGCTTCTTGCCGTTGTCGGCGTGCGGGGCCTTGTCGACCAGGCCCGCCGCGTACGGCAGGGCGAAGGTGGTCGGCTTGCCGGCGCCCTTCGCCGGGAACCAGATGCCGAGGTTCGGCATGGACCGGGCCTGGGCGAAGTTCATCTGGACGTCGCCGTTGGCGACGAGGAGCTCGCCCTTGTCGACCTTCGGGGCGAGCTTGGAGGTGGAGGAGGACGGGCCGACGTTGTTGGCCTGGAGCTTCTTCAGGTACTCCATGGCCGGCTCCTGGCCGCCGAAGTCGTGCATGGCCTTGATGAGGACGGCGGTGCCGTCGCCCGCGACGCCGGGGGTCGAGTACTGGAGCTTGTTCTTGTACTTCGCGTCGAGCAGCTCCTCCCAGCTCTTGGGCGCGGCCGGCAGCTCCTTCTTGTTGTGGATGAAGCCGAAGTAGTTGTTGACGACCGAGGTCCACTTGCCGTCGCCGGACTTGTCGCCGCCGCCGACCTGGTCGGCGCCCTTGGGTTCGTACGCCTGGAGCAGGCCCTTGGAGTCGGCCTGCTGGATGAAGGGCGGCAGGGTCACGATGACGTCGGCCTGGGTGTTGCTCTTCTCGCGGAGGGCGCGCTGCACCATCTCGCCGGAGCCGCCCTCGACGTACTTGACCGTGATGCCGGTCTGCTTCTCGAAGTCCTTGAAGACCTTGTCGTACCAGCCGTCGCCCGCCTCGCCCTTGAGGCCGTCGGCGCTGTAGACGGTGACGATCTTCTCGTCGGAGGCGGCGGAGGAGCCGCCGCAGGCGGTGAGCGTGGAGGCGAGGGCGAGTGCGCCGGTGACGGCGGCGATCGGCTTGGCGTACGTACGCATAACGTCGTTTTCTCCTAGCGGAATGCGGACTGGCGGGCTGCGGACTAGCGGAAGGAAGCTCTGGTACGGATGCGGGAGACGGCGAGCAGGGCCAGCAGGGTCGCGGCCATGAGGACCACGGCGAGGGCCGAACCGGTGAAGAGCGAACCCCGGTCGGTGGCCGTGAAGATGAGGACCGGAAGCGGCAGCCAGTCCGGCGGGTAGAGCATCATCGTGGCGCTCAGCTCGCCCATGGACAGGGCGAAGCAGAGCCCGGCCGCCGCGTTCAGGGACGGCAGCAGGAGCGGGAGCCGCACGCGGAGCAGGACGTACGAGGGGCGGGCGCCGAGGCTGGCCGCCGCCTGCTCGTACATCGGGTCGAGACGGCGGATGGCCGCCGAGACCGACTGGTGGGCGAAGGCCGTGACGAGCACGGTGTGCGCGAGGATCACGATCCAGCGCGTGCCGTTGAGGAGCACCGGCGGCTGCGAGAACGCCACGAGGACGGCGAGTCCGACGACGACGGACGGCACGGCGACCGGCAGCATGAAGAGCGCGTCGAGGATCCTGCGGCCCCGCTTGCCCATCGCGGCGGACGCGAGCGCCGCCCAGGTGCCGACGGTCAGGGCGATCAGGCTCGCGGTGACGGCGGTGACCAGGCTGGTGGTGAGCGCCTGGAGGGATTCTCCGCGCACGGCCGCCGTGTAGTGGGCGGTGGTGGGGCCGGAGGGGAAGGCGCCAGACCAGTGCGTGGAGAACGAGGCGGCGACGATGACGAGCAGGGGCAGGGCGAAGAGGGGGACGAAGAGGACCGCGAACAGCGCCCAGGCCGTCCACTTGCCCGTCCGGCTATGCACCAGCACGGCGGCTCACCCCCCGGTAGAGGACGTAGAGGCCGACGGAGAGCGCGACGTTGACGACGGCGACGACGCAGGCGGCGGCGTAGTCGGATTCGAGGATCGCCTTGCTGTAGACGAGCATCGGGAGGGTCGTGACGCCCTTGGCGCCGGTGAAGAGGACGATCCCGAACTCGTTGAGGCACATGACGAGGACGAGGCTGCCGCCGGCGGCGAGCGCGGGCAGCGCCTCGGGCAGGATCACCTGCCGGATGATGCGGAGCGGCCTCGCGCCGAGGGAGGACGCCACCTCCAGCTGGGCGGTCTCCAGCTGCGAGAACGCGGCGAGGAGCGGGCGCATCACGAAGGGCGTGAAGTACGTGATCTCGGCGAGGAGGACGCCCCAGGGGGTCGTGAGGAACTGGAACGGGCCGGTCGTGTCGCCCGTGACGTCCGTCCAGACGCCGTTGGCCATGCCGACCGTGCCGTAGAGGAACAGCAGGGCGAGCGTGATCAGGAACGACGGGAAGGAGAGGAAGACGTCGATGAACTTCGCCACCGCCTTCCCGCCGGGGAAGGGCACGAAGGCGATCACGAGCGCGAGCGCGAAGCCGAGGACGAGGCAGCCGACCGTGGAGGCGACGGCGAGCCACACGGTGGTGACGAGGGCGTCGCGGAAGGACTCGGAGGCGAAGACGTCGGCGTACGCGCCGGGCGCCAGGGACTCCTGGACGACCAGCGCGAGGGGGTAGAGGAAGACGAGCGCGAGGACGGCGACGGGGGGCAGTGCCCAGACCCAGGCGGGGAGGGAGCGGGGCGTCCTCGTGGACCGGCCGGGCCCCTGATCCGCCGCCGCCGGGGCGGCGATCCGCACGGCGCTAGCCATCGGTCACCCCCGCGCCGAGCAGCACCGCGTCGTGCGGGGCGAAGTGGAGCGTGACCTCGGTGCCGAGCGCCGGGGTCTCGCGGAGTTCGCGCACGTCCGCCTTCACGCGGTGGCCGCCGACCTCGACGTACAGCCGGTGGGTGGAGCCGCGCCACTGGACCTCGGTGACGCGGCCCCGGAGCGCGTTCGGTCCTTCGCCGAGGCCGACCAGGTGCGGGCGGACGCAGAGGGTGGCGCTCGCGCCGGCGGCCACCCCGTCGGTGGGGAGCTTCAGCTCGGTGCCGGCGAAGGCGACGCCGTCCGAACCGACCGTCACCGGCAGCAGGTTGGCATTGCCGACGAACGACGCCGTGAACTCCGTACGCGGGCGGCGGTACAGGTCCTGCGGGGTGCCGCAGTCCTGGAGCCGGGCCTTGTCCATGACGGCGATCCGGTCGGCGAGGGTGAGCGCCTCGACCTGGTCGTGGGTGACGTACAGGATCGACACGTCGGGCAACTCGCGGTGCAGTCGGGCCAGTTCGGCGAGCATGCCGGAGCGGAGCTGGGCGTCGAGGGCGGAGAGCGGTTCGTCGAGGAGGAGGACGCGCGGCCGGATCGCGAGGGCGCGGGCGATGGCGACACGCTGCTGCTGCCCGCCGGAGAGCTCGCGGGGGTAGCGGCGCGCGTACGCCGCCATGCCCGTCATCTCCAGGGCCTCGGCGACCCGGGCGGGGATCTCGGCCTTGGGCGCCTTCTGGGCCTTGAGGCCGAAGGCGACGTTGGCGTCGACGCGCAGGTGCGGGAAGAGGGCGTACTGCTGGACGACCATGCCGATGCCCCGCTTGTACGGCGGGAGGGCGGTGACGTCCTGGCCGCCGATGAACACCCGCCCGGAGGCCGGCCGCACGAACCCGGCGACGGCCCGCAGCGCGGTCGTCTTGCCGGATCCCGAGGGCCCGAGGAGGGCCATGACCTCGCCGGGTTCGACGGTCAGGTCGAGGCTGTCCAGGACGGTGGTGCCGCCGTACGCGACGGAGACGCCCTCGAAGCGGATACCGCTGTTCATGCCTCCAGCTCCCGGAGGAGTGCGGGGAGTTCGGCGATCGAGGCGAGGACGTGGGTGGCGCCGTGCTCTTCGAGCGCGGTTTCGCCGTGGGCGCCGGTGAGGACGCCCGCCACGATCCCGGCGCCCGCGCGGGAGCCGCTGAGCATGTCGTACGAGGTGTCGCCCGCGACCGCGATCCGCCGGACGTCATCGACCGCGCCCGTACGGAGGAGGGCCGCGAGGACCATGTCCGGGTAGGGGCGGCCCCGGCCGCCGGCGTCGGCCGGGCAGAGGGTCAGCTCGACGAGGTCGCGCCAGCCGAGAGCGTCGAGGATCGCGTCCTGGGTGACCCGGGCGAAGCCGGTGGTGAGGACGACGGTCCTGCCCTGCTCCTTCAGCGTGGCGACGGCCTCGGCCGCGCCGGGGATCGGCGCGATCAGGCCGCCGGAGACGAGCTCTCCGTAGGCCTCCTCGAAGGCGAGGTTGGCCTGCTCGGCGCGGTTCTCGTCGCCGCCGAAGAGGTGGCGGAAGACGGAGATCTTGGACTCGCCCATGGTGGCGCGGACGTAGTCGATCATCGTGGCGGGGTCCTCGCCGAGGCGCTCGGCGGCGGCGGAGAAGGCCCGCTCGACGAGGCCGCCGTCGGCGACGGTCGTGCCGGCCATGTCGAGGACGACGAGGTTCATCGGGTCGTTCTTGGTCATCGGTGTCACCAGCCCAGTTCGTTCGCGGTCGTCTCGGCGATGGCGGGCGAGCAGGTCATGCCACGCCCGCCGGGCCCGGTCACCAGCCACACCCCGTCGCCGACCTGCTGGCGGTGCACGACCCGGCTGGTGTCGACGCACTGCGCGTACACCCCGGCCCAGCGGCGCTTGATCTTCGGCAGCGGGCGGCCGAGGAACGACTCGACGACGCGGGTGAGGTGCTCGTAGGGGTCTTCGAGGGTGTCGAAGGCGAAGGGGTGCTCGTACTCGTGGGTGTCGCCGATGGTCAGTCCGCCGTCGAGCCGCTGCACCATGAGGAGCTGCATCTTGTGGGCGGCGGCGGTCGGGTCCTGCGGCTGACCGGAGTTGAGGGCGTCGAGGGCCTCGGAGGCGTACGCCGGGTAGTAGCGGAAGGAGTCGGCGTCGGCGACGGAGGTGGTGAGCGCCTCGCCGAGGGGCTCGGTCTGCATCATCTGGAGCCGGACCCGGCGGACGGGTATCTCGCCGGCGACCTCGCGGACGAGGCCGGAGAGCCAGGCGCCGGTGCACAGGACGACGGCGTCGCCGGTGTGCGTCTCGCCCCGGTCGTCGCGGACGGCGCCCCTGCCGACGACGTCCCGGACCTCACGGTTCGGCAGGAAGGTGTACTTCCCGGTGGCCAGCAGCGCCTCACGGAGGGCGAGTTGGGCCAGGCGCGGCTCGACCGCCGCGTCCCGCTCGCACCAGAGGGCGGCCTCGAATGCGCCGCGCAGGGCGGGGTTGACCGCGCGGGCCTCGTCCGCCGTCAGCAGCTTGTAGCCGCGGGCGGCGGCGTCGGGCCGCGCGAGGGCGGCCTCGGCGACGGCCAGTTCCAGGTCGTTGCGTACGGGGGTGAGGGAGCCGATGGCCCGGAAGCCGAGCCCGGGGACGCGGGCCCCGATGCCCTCCCACAGGTCGCGGGCGCGCAGGGCGGTGTCGAGCTCCTCCCCGCCCGCGCGTCCGCTCACCCAGATCTGGCCGAAGTTGCGGAGGGATGCTCCGCGCGCCTCCGCCTCGCGCTCGATGTGTACGACCTCATGGCCGCGTTCCACTGCGTGCCAGGCGTGCATGGTTCCCACCACGCCGGCTCCTACGACGATCACCTTCATGGCCGAAACGGTCGTGGCGGCGGGTGGCCCGGACGGATCCGGTGGGCAACGGGACGGTGAACGGCCCGACAAGCTTGGACCAGACCCGTTATCGTTCTGTGATATTCAGGGGCCGTGGGCACCTGCGGTCGGGGTCAGTCCTGGCGGCCCAGGTGCGCCGTGAAGCTGAACCGGTCGCCGCGGTAGAGGGTGCGGACCCGCTCCAGGGGGCGCCCCGAGGTGTCCCGGGAGACGCGGTGGAGCAGCAGCATCGGCAGCGCGGGCGGGGTGCCGATGAGCAGGGCCTCGCGCGGGGTCGCGAGCACGGTCTCGATCCGCTCGTCGGCGTCGCCGAAGGTCACACCGAGGTGGTCGTGGAGGTAGGCGTAGAAGGAGGAGTCCGGGTCGAAGTCGACGTCCAGGCGCGGGGCGCGGGCCTCGGTGACATACGTGCTCTCCAGGCCGACCCGCTCGTCGTCGGCGAGCAGCACGCGCTCCATGTGCCAGACGGGCTCGCCGCGTTCGGCGCCGATCTCCGGCGCGAGCGCCTCCGGGCAGGGGAAGCGGTCGAGGGAGATCAGGCTGCGGCCCGGGCGGCGGCCCTGCCGGCGGACGCCCTCCGTGTAGCTGGCGAGCGAGAGGGGCTGTTCGAGCTTGGGGCCCGCGACGACCGTGCCGCGGCCCTGGCGGCGCACCCGGCCCTCCAGGAGCAGTTCGCGCAGCGCCTGCCGGACGGTCTCGCGGGACACCTCGTATCGGACGGCGAGGTCACGCTCGGTGGGCAGTAGCCCACCCTCCCCCAACTCTTCGACGAGCAGGGAGAGTTTCGCCTTCACGGCGTAGTACTTGGGGACCCTGCCGTGCTCGGGGACGCCGGAACGGACGGGGGCGCCGGGGTCGGCGGGGGCGGTCTGGTAGTTCACGGAAGGATCGTCGCAGACGGTGATGAACGGGGAGGTGTACGGAACGTGGCTCAGGGGTGCCGGGGGTGGCGGGGGTGGTGGGGGGCCCGGGCGGTACGGGGGACGGCCCCGCCGGCGGCGCTGCGGGCGGTGCCGCGGGCGGCGCTGCGGGCCGTCCGCCGGACCGTGCGTTGGGCGGTGCGGACGAGGCCGGCGCCGAGCAGGACGAGCGCGGCGGCGAACGGGGCGAGGACGAGGGCGTCCTCGCCGGACTCCCGTCCGGTGCGGGCGAGTTCAGGTCTCGGGGCGGTGGCGTCCGCGTCCTTCGGGACCTTCGGCTCCGCGGGGGTCCGGCCCGGCGGCTCGGCCGCTTCGGCGGTCGGCTCGGGCGTACCGGATGCGTCGGGTACGACTGGGCCGACGGTCAGGCGGTAGTCGCCGGACGCGCCGACCCAGTCGCCGTCGGCGCCCCGGCGCTGGACGACCGCCGCGCTCACGACGACCTCGTCGGGAGCGGTGTCCTCGCGGAACGCGAGCCGTACGGGGACGGTGAGGGTCCGGCCCGCGGGGACCGCGAAGCCGCCGAAGTCGGCGAACACGCCCACGTTCTCGGCCTCCTCGGTCGTCTCGAAGACCACGGGCCACCAGCGGGCAGACCCCGCGTCGTAGAACTCGAAGCGGATCTGGGCGGGCCGGAGGGCGCGGCCCCGGTCGCTGTCCGCGAGGACGAGGACGGGGTGGACGCCGGTGCAGGACGCGTCGGTGGTGTTCGTGAGGTCGAGCTTCCAGGCCTGGAGGGGGCCGCCGGCGGCGTAGTCGGCCGGGCCGCCGTGGATCCGGGTCGCAAGCGGGAACCCGCCGTCGGCCGCCGTGCCGCAGGAGGGGGCGGGCGGGTCGGGCGCGGGCACGACGGGGGCCGGGGCGTCGGGCGCGGGGGCGTTGAGGGCGGGGGGCGCGGAGGCGCTGGGGGCGGGGGCTCCGGGGGCGGCTGGGGCGGCTGGGCCGAGGGGCGGGACGTTGAGCGCCGGGGCGTTGCGGGCCGGAGCGTTGAGCGCCGGGGGCGCTGCGGCGAGCGTCGTCGGGGCCGGGGTCGCGAGGGCAGGGGCCGTGAGGGCGAGGGCAGCGGTCGCAGTGACCGCCGAAACAGCCGCCGAGACGGCCGCCGTCTTCGCGGTCGCTCTCGCCGACGCGGCCAGGGTCGCGGTCACGGCGAGGGCGGTGCGCTGGCGCAGAGGGGCGGTTGCCATGGGGTGGCTGCCTTTGCTGCTGGCGGGCGTACGGGTCGGCCGCGACGCTGCCACGCCCGGGCGGGCGGGTCGGGCAGCGACACCGCTCGCGCCCCCGGACGGCCCGAGCAATCCGCCCGATCAGCCTATTGTCCGAAGATCGGAGCGAGGACGAGCCACGCCGCGCCCACCGCCACCGCCTGCGGGGCCGCGGCCACGGCGACCGACGTCGGGAGCCCGAGCCCGGCGAGGACCTCCCGGACCCCGTCGGCGAACACCTCCGGCGCGCCGAGCACCACCCGCCCGCCCAGCAGGACCTGATCGATGTCGAGGAGCCGTACGAGGTTGGCCGCGCCCGCGCCGAGGATCCGCGCGGCCTCGGCGAGTTCGCCGCGCGCGACCGCCGCGAGACAGAGGACCTCCAGGCACCCGCGCCCGCCGCAGTCGCACGGGGGCCCGTCGAGCTGGACGGTCTGGTGCCCGAGCTCGCCCGCCCCTGTCCTGTCCCCGCGCAGCGGCACACCGCCGAGGACGAGGCCGGCGCCCAGCCCCGTACCGAGGTGGACGTAGGCGAAGGAGCCGGGGGCGGCGGGCCGCAGGGCGAGGCCGAGGGCGGCGGCGTTCGTGTCCTTGTCGAGGACGACGGGCAGCCCGAGGAGCCGGGCCAGTTCGTCCCGTACCGGATACCCGTCCCAGGCGGGGAATCCGGTCACGCGGCCGGGCACCCCGGCGCGATGGTCCAGGGGCCCGGGCATGGCGACGCCGACCCCGAGGACGGGACCGGCGGACTCCCCCGCCCCGGCGGACTCCCCCTCCCCGACGGACTCCCCCTCCCCGACGGACTCCCCTGCCCCGGTGGGCTCACCGGCGCCCTCCGTGAGCAGCGCCCGCACCTCCCCCGTCACCGCGTCCAGGACCGGACCCGCCCCCTCCCCCAGGTCGACCGGGCGGCGGCGCAGGGACACGACCGTGCCCGCGAGGTCCGCCAGGAGGGTCGTCAGCTCGTCGCGGTCGAGGTGGACGCCGACCGCGTACCCGGCGGAGGGCGCCAGGCGCAGGACCGTGCGGGGTTTGCCGCCCGTCGAGGCGCGGTGGCCCGCCTCCGCCGCGAGGCCCTCGGCCCGGAGCCTGGCGGTGATCTTGCTGACGGCCTGCGGGGTGAGGCCGGTCCTCTCGGCCAGTTCCAGGCGGCTGATCCCCGTCTCCCCCGCCGTGCGCAGGAGGTCGAGCACGAGCGCGGCGTTGTGGCTGCGCAGCGCCGGTACGTTCACGCCGCCCTGGTCCCTCTGCTCCCTCTTCACGCCCCCATTGTCGCGGTCGCTTGCACTTTGGCAACAGCGTTGCTTAAGTGGCTGGCATGACTGGCACCGACCCCCGTACCCCGCGCACCCCACTCCGCGTCGGACTCGTCGGCTACGGCCTCGCGGGCTCCGTCTTCCACGCCCCGCTGATCGCCGCCTCCGAGGACCTCGTCCTCGCCGCCGTCACCACGGGCAATCCGGAGCGGGCCGCCGAGGCCCGCGCCGCGCACCCCGGCGTACGGGTCGCGGGCTCCCCGGAGGAGCTGTGGGAGCGGGGGGCTGCGGACGAGCTCGACCTGGTCGTCGTCGCCTCCCCCAACAAGACGCACGTCGCCGTCGCGACCGCCGCACTGGAGGCCGGCATCCCGGTCGTCGTCGACAAGCCGCTCGCCGGGACCGCCGCCGAGGCGCGCGGCCTCGCCGCCCTCGCCGAGGCGCGGGGCCTGCTGCTGTCGGTCTTCCAGAACCGCCGCTGGGACAACGACTTCCTGACCCTCCGCCGCCTCCTCGACGAGGACGCGCTCGGCGAGGTCCAGCGCTTCGAGTCCCGGTTCGAGCGCTGGCGCCCGCAGCCCAAGGGCGGCTGGCGGGAGTCGGGCGCGCCCGAGGAGATCGGCGGGCTGCTGTACGACCTGGGCAGCCACGTCGTCGACCAGGCCCTCGTGCTCTTCGGCCCGGCGGTCTCGGTGTACGCCGAGTCGGACGTACGCCGGCCGGGCGCCGCCGCCGACGACGACACCTTCCTCGCGGTCACGCACGCCAACGGTGTCCGCTCCCATCTGTACGTGAGCGCCACCACCGCCCAGCTCGGCCCCCGTTTCCGGGTGCTCGGGCAGCGCGCGGGCTTCGTGAAGTACGGGCTCGACCCGCAGGAGGCCGCCCTGCGCGAGGGCCTGCGGCCCGTGCCGGGCACGGTCTGGGGCGTGGAGCCGGAGGAGCTGTGGGGCCGGCTCGGCTCCGGGGAGTCCCCGCTGACCGGCGGCGGCACCCCGGTCCCGTCACTGCCCGGCGCCTACCCGGCGTACTACGCGGCCGTCGCCGCCGCCCTCCGCGGCACCGGCGAGAACCCGGTCACCGCGCACGAGGCCGCCGCCGCGCTCGACGTCCTGGAGGCGGCGAAGCGGTCGGCCCACGAGGGAATCACGGTGGCCCTGTGAGCGAGATCCCCGAACTGGAGGCGCAGGAGGCCCGTCTGGTCCTCCCTCGATTCACGTACGAGGACGCCTGGACGCTCGGCACCCTCCTCGTCGGCCTGGCCCGGGAACGGCGGGCACCCGTCGCGATCGACATCCGGCGGGGCGCGCAGCAGTTGTTCCACTGCGCGCTGCCGGGGTCCAGCGCGGACAACGACGCCTGGATCGACCGGAAGCGGCGCGTCGTCGAGCGGTACGGCGCGAGTTCGTTCCTGGTCGGCGCCCGGTTCCGCGCCAAGGGAACGACCTTCGAGGCGTCCTCGCGCCTCGACCCCGACCTGTACGCCGCCCATGGCGGTGCGTTCCCGGTCGCGGTCGAGGGCGCGGGGGTGATCGGTTCGGTCACGGTCTCGGGTCTGCCGCAGGCCGAGGACCACGCGCTGGTCGTCGAGGCACTGGAGCGACTGCTCAGTTCGTACGCCTCCGGCGACGGCTGACGGTCACGAGGATTCCGCCGCCGAGGGCGAGGCCCGCTGCGGTGGCGCCCATGACGATCTTCCCGGTGCCGGCGCCGGTCTCGGGCAGTTGGCCGCCGCCGTGCGGGCCGTGGTTGCCGCCGGAGTCGCCGTAACCGCCGGAGTCGTCGCCGTAACCGCCGGAGTCACCGCCGCCGGTCGTGGGATCGGTGGGCGTCGGCGTGGGATCGGTCGGGGTCGGCGTGGGATCCGTCGGAGTCGGCGTCGGGTCCGTCGGCGTGGGCGTGGGATCCGTCGGGGTCGGCGTCGGGTCCGTCGGCGTGGGGGTCGGGTCCGTGGGGGTGGGCGTCGGGTCCGTCGGAGTCGGCGTGGGATCCGTCGGGGTCGGCGTCGGGTCCGTCGGGGTCGGCGTGGGGTCGGTCGGCGTCGGGGTGGGCGTGGAGTCCGTGCAGGACGGGAGGTCACCGTTGAACGGGTAGGCGTGCATCTCCTGGCCACCGCCGCCGTCGGTCTCCGAGGCGTGCGTCAGGTTCCCGGTGGTGAAGAAGCGGCCGTTCGTGCCCGGCATCGTGACCGTCGCCGTGCTGGCCTGGTTGCCGATGAGCACGCTGCCCGCGAACTGGGCCGTGCCCTCGAACTTGACCTTCGTCGCGTCCGGGAAGTTCCACAGGACGCGGTCACGCAGTCCGTCCGGGAGCCCGGCGATGAACGTGTCGACGGTGCGGTCGGCGCCGAGGACGTTGACGAGGACGGTCGCGTCGGCGGGGATGTTCTCGAAGCGGATGCCCTGTTGCCCGCCGCTCGCCGACTCCAGGTCGAAGTCGGCGTTGAAGACCTGGAGATCCGAGCTGCCGTCACCCGTGAAGAGGGTCTCGGTGTCGTTGTTGACGGCGGTTCCGGTGGCGGTGCGGGAGCCGCCGTTCACGTACGCGTAGCACTGGCTGGCGTCGGTGAGCTGCCCCCGGAGGGCGGTGTACTGGTCTGCGGCCGCGGCGTCGTGGACCGGGGCGGGGTTCACCGTCCCGGAGAGCACGCCCCCGTACCGCACGACGCCCTTGACGTCGGCCTCCTCGGCGAGGAGGGACTGGCCGGAGGCCACCGTCAGGTCCTTGCCGACGGTGAGGAAGTCGGTGCCGTCGTCGGGCGGGATGCGCGAGCCGGCTCCGACGATGCCGACGTTGTACACGCTCGATACGCCGGCGCGCTTGTTCTGGTCGAAGCCGCCGAGGACGACGACCTTGCCCTCGGCCTCGGCCGCGGCCTCGCGGACGAGGAAGTCGCCCCCCACGAAGATGTTGATGTTGTTGTCGCGGAAGACGACGCCGCCGCTGTTGATGGGCGGGTAGCCGTCGGGCGGGCAGTTGCCCGGCAGGCAGGGGCCGAGGCCGCCGGGGAGCGGATCGGCGAAGCCGTTGACGGCCAGTGCACCGACCAGGGCGGTGGCCCCGACCGTGGCCGCGGCGATGACGGCGAGGCGGCGCCGGGCGGGCCGCCGATCGTGCGTGTCTTGTTCCATACCGGGCAATATGCAAAAAGCACACGAAAATGGCGACGCCCCACGCGGGACGCCGCCGTTTTCACGCCAGAGGATTCAAGCCACCCTCAGGCGGCCCGTACTCCGCCCTCAGGCGCTCTTGAGCTCCTGGCGCTGCCGGCCGAGCCCCTCGACCTCCAGCTCGACGACGTCACCGGCGCGCAGGTACGGCTTGGGCTCCGGCTGCCCCATGGCGACGCCGGCGGGCGTGCCGGTGTTGATGATGTCGCCCGGGTAGAGGGTCATGAACCGGCTGACGTACCGGACGACCTCCGCGACCGGGAAGATCTGGTCGGAGGTGTGACCGTCCTGCTTGAGCTCGCCGTTGACCCAGAGGCGGAGGGAGAGGGCCTGCGGGTCGGGCACCTCGTCGGCGGTGACGAGCCAGGGACCGAGCGGGTTGAACGTCTCGGCGTTCTTGCCCTTGTCCCAGGTGCCGCCGCGCTCGATCTGCCACTCGCGCTCGGAGACGTCGTGGGCGACCGCGTAGCCGGCGACGTGCGCGAGGGCCTCCTCGTCGGTCTCCAGGTAGCGGGCGGTGCGGCCGATGACGATCGCGAGCTCCACCTCCCAGTCCGTCTTGACCGAGCCGCGCGGCACGAGCACGGTGTCGTCCGGGCCGACGACGGTGTCGGCGGCTTTGAGGAAGACGACGGGCTCGGCCGGGGTGGCCTGGCCGGTCTCGGCGGCGTGGCCGTGGTAGTTCAGCCCGATGCACACGACCTTGCCGATCCGGCCGACCGGCGGGCCGACGCGCAGCCCGGTCGCGTCGAGCTCGGGCAGCACACCGGCCCCGGCCGCGCCCCGGATCCGGTCGAGCGTGGAGGCGTCGGCGAGCAGATTGCCGTCGATGTCGTCGACAAGCGCGGACAGGTCACGAAGGGTGCCGTCCTCGTCGAGCAGGGCGGGACGCTCGGCTCCCGGCGGGCCTACACGCAGCAGCTTCATGGTCTTCTCCCGGTGGTCGAGGTGGGCCCGGGAAGGGCCCTGAGGGTGCCCCGGCCGATGGAGTGCGGCCATCGGAGGATTGGTCGATCCTCCAAGACATCGGGTCACTCTGCAAGACCCCGTTCACGCACTGGACCCTTACGCACGAGTAGCAACGGCGCCGGAGGGCTTCCTTCCGCTCTCCTCCCGGAAGAGGAAGGCCCGCTCGACGGCGCTCCAGGTGGTGCTGGTGACGACGTAGAGGGCGGCGGCGAGGGGGACGACGGCGACGGTGATCAGGGTGGCGAAGGAGAGCAGCGGCATCACCTTGGCGATCGCGCCCGCGCCGGGCGTGGGCTGTCCCAGGTCGAGGGGCTGGGCGGCGAGCTGCCGCTTCGTACGGCGGTAGCTGAAGACGGCCACGGCGGTGACGACCGCGAAGAGGACGAGGTAGACCCGCCCCGCCGGGCCGAACACGCCGCCGTGGGAGAGCGCGTCGGCCCAGTGGTCGCCCAGCGGGGCGGCGAAGAGCGTGTGCCCGGCCATCCGGTCACCGGAGAACAGGTGGTACATCAGGAGGAACGCGGGCGCCTGGAGGAGGCTGGGCAGGATCCCGGCGAAGGGCGAGACCTTCTCCTTGGCGTGCAGCTCCAGCATCGCCTTCTTGAGGCGCTCGGGGCTCTTGGCGTGCTTCTTGCGGAGGGCGGCGAGCTGCGGGGCTATCCGGGTGCGGGCCTTCTGACCGCGGGCCGCAGCCCGGGACAGCGGGTGGACCGCGAGGCGTACGAGCATCGTGAAGAGGATGATCGCGGCGGCCGTGGCGGTGGTGGCGAAGAGCGGCTGGAGCAGGTCGGCGAGCCGCTCGACCAGGGAAGCGAAAACGGACAAGGGAGCCCTCCGTGGGGTCTCGTCGTGCCGGGAGAGATTCGGGTCTCGGCATGACGGATCCGCGTGAGGACCTTCCGGTGTGCGGGCGCCCCCTCGTGCGGGGCTCCGGCGTGGCTCCCTACGCGGCCGTCGGGAGGGGACGGCCGGGAGCTCGGGGTCTGCGGCGGCCGGCGGCGTCAGGATCGCGCTGGGGCAGGAAGGCGGTACGCCGCTCGCGGTCACGTATCGCCGTACGCACGCGGGTCGCCGGGACGGCGGGAGCCGTGGGGGCGCCGATCAGGGCGCAGACGACGGAGGTCGCGGCGAGGACGACGGCGGCGAGGCCCGCGCCGTCGGAGAGGAGGAGGCCGGCGAGGGCGAGGAGGGAGAACAGCGGCGCGAGCACGCGCAGGAGCAGGCTCCTGACAGTCATCTCGCCACCCCCTCTCGCACGTCTCTCGCACATCTCTCGATGGTTCACGTCTCTCGATCTTTCCCACCCAGAAGACGCACGGGCTCGATCAGGAGTTCCCGCGCCCGGAGGAATCGAGAGGGGCAAGGGGAAGGAGCAGCCGGCGGGGCCGGAGCAGGGCACGGCCGACCGGGTCGCCGGGGTCCGGGTCGAGCCCGGCGCCGGGCCGCATCTCGACGTCGGCGGGCGGCACGGGGACGCGGCAGGCGGGGCATTCGCCGTACGGGCCGAGCTCGGTGCCGCAGGCGGCGTGGTGGAAGTGGCGCACCGGTACGGCTCCGGGGACCTCGGCACGCCCCCAGGCGCCGAGGGCGCGCAGGACGGGCCAGAGGGCGAGGCCGCGCTCGGTGAGCACGTACTCGTCGCGCGGGGGCGATTCCTGGTAGCGCCGCCGGTCGAGGACGCCGGCCTCGACGAGGGTCTGCAGGCGGGCGGCGAGGACGGCGCGGGGGACGCCGAGGTGAACGAGGAAGTCGTTGTAGCGGCGGACGCCGTAGAAGGCGTCGCGGACGACGAGGAGGGTCCAGCGCTCGCCGACGACCTCGAGGGCGCGGGCGATGGAGCACTGCTGGTGGGCGTAGTCCTTGCCGAGAGCCATGACGCCATCGTACCCATTCAAGGTTCAGTGAACGAACCGAGCTGCTAGCTTAGGTTCATTCACCGAACCGATGATGTCACATCACCTGCCGAATGATCGACTGACGGGTGGAGGCCCCTGCCATGCCCCAGCCAGCCACCACCTCCGGAGCTCATACGCACACACGACCGGCCCGCCCCTCCGCCACGCTCGCCGTCACCGGCGCCGCCACGGCCGTCGCGCTGATGAACTACACGGCCCCGATGCTCACGCTCCCCGACACGGCCGCCGCCTTCGGGACCCCGGAATCGGCCCGCGCCTGGCTGCTCAACGGCACGCCGCTCGGCCTCGCCGTCCTCCTCCTGGTGGCGGGCAGCCTCGCCGACGCGCACGGACGGCGCCGGGTCTTCCTCCTCGGCACCCTCGCCCTCGGCGTCACCACCGGCCTCGGCGCCTTCGCGGGCTCCACCCTCGCCTTCACCCTGGCGCGGATCGCGCAGGGCGCGGCGAGCGCGGCGGTCCTCGCGGGCAGCCTGGGCCTGCTGGCCGACGCGTACCCCTCGGGCCGCGACCGAATCAGGGCGACCGCCATATGGGGGGCGTCGGTGAGCGGCGGCATCGCGCTCGGCCCGCTGCTCGCGGGCGCGCTGAGCCTGGTGGACTGGCGCCTGGCGTACGCGGTGCTGGGCCTCGGGGCGCTGGTGATCGCGGCGGCGGGGACCTACGGACTCCCACGGGACACCACGCAGCGGCCGGTACGAACCCGCCCCGACATCCCGGGCGCGGTCGCACTCGGCCTGGCCCTGGCGGCACTGCTCACCGCGCTCACGCTGGGCAGGGACGGCTGGCTACGGGCCCCGGTAGGCCTCCTCTTCCTGACGGCCGTCGCGCTGACCGCGATCTTCGCGGCGGTCGAGCACCGGAGCCGTACGCCCATGCTCGACCTGGCGCTCCTGCGCCGGCCGGCGTTCCTGGCGTCGACGCTGGGGGCGCTGTTCACGGGTCTGGCGGTGATCGGCCTGTTCAGCGTGGTGCCCGCGCTGCTCCAGAGCGGGGCGGGGATGTCGCCGCTGGGGGCGGCCTGGCTGTTCGTCCTCTGGTCGGGCACCGCGTTCGTGGCGGCCCTCCAGGCGCGCCGCCTGGCGGGCCGGCTGTCCGCCGCGTACCAACTGACCCTGGGTTTCGTCTTGTCGGCGGCAGGAGTCCTGGCCCTCCTCGGAGGCCTGGAAGGCCCGTGGCCGCGCCTCCTCCCCGGCCTCCTCGTGGCGGGCGCGGGCAGCGGCCTCCTGAACGCGGCGCTGCCCCGGCTCGCCGTCGACTCCGTACCGCCGGAGCGAGCGGCGATGGGCTCGGGGGCCAACAACACCGCCCGCTACATCGGTTCCGCGGCGGGCGTGGCCCTGACGCTCGCACTGACGACGGCCGGCCCGGACACGGCGCTCCTGGTCTCGGCGGGCCTGGCCCTGACCGGCGCCGCGATCACCCTCGTACTGGGGAAGCGGCCGGGGAGGCGGCGGGGCTGACGGCCGCGTCGGTGAACTCCTCCAGGGCGAGGACGTCCTCGTCGCCCCGGTCGTCACCGACCTCGGGCGGCCCGAGGAGGCTGACGGAGACGGCCACGGCGAGATTGACGACGAGGGCGAGCAGCCCGGCGTTGACGCCCCACAGCGGATCGTTCCCGGAGAAGACGAGCGCGCAGACGACCGCGACGCCGACCCCGAGCCCGCACTCCCCGCCCCGCAGAGTCATCCGCCGCCACACGAGCCCCAGCAGCACCAGTGGCAGGAGCTGGGCCATGCCTTCGTAGGAGATGAGGGAGAGGCGGACGAGGGTGTTGGGCGCGGTGTACGTCATGACGAGGGCGAGGGTCCCCGTGACGACGACCACGAGCTGGGCGGCGCCCTTCTCGCGGTGGCGCAGGCGGGGCGCGAGCGAGAGCACGCTCCGCCCCCACATGGTGCCGATGACGAGCATGAACACGGCCATGGGCACGATCGAGGAGAGCGCGGCAGCCACGCCGACGAGGCCGACGGCCCAGGCGGGGAGCGAGTCGGTGACGAGCTTGAAGAGGGCGAGGTTCGACTCGGCGCCGACGAGCCCGGGGACGACGAAGAGGGCGGCGGTGCCGAGGAGCATGGGAACGAACAGAAGGACGTTGTAGGCGGGGAGCCAGACGGCGTTGCGCCGGAGGGTGTCGGCGTCACGGGCCCCGAGATACCCGGCGACGGTGGTCGGGAAGATCACCACGGTGAGGGAGTTGAGGACGGTGGTGGAGGCGAACCAGCCGACGCCGTACCCGCTCTGCTCGCCGCCGTGCCCGGGAAGGGAGAGCCACTCGCTCTTCTCGTCGACGAGCCGCCCGAAGAACTCCCCGAAGCCGCCGAAGTAGTGCAGCGGCACGTACACGACGAGAAACCCCAGCGTGAGAATCACGAGCGCGTCCTTGAGGACGGAGACCCAGGCGCTGCCGCGGAGCCCGCTGACCACGACGAAGCCGGTGGTGACGGCGAAGGCGAGGAAGTAGGCGGGGCCGAGGCCGATCGTGCCGTACGAGATCGTGGACACGACCACGCCCATGCCGGTGATCTGGAGCTGGATGTACGGCAGGAGGAAGGCGGTCGCGAGGACGGCGACGGCCGCGCCGAGCCAGGGGCTGCGGTAGCGGTGGGCGGTGATGTCGCTGAGGGAGACGAGCCCGTGCTTGCGGGCGTACCCCCAGAGCATGGGCCCGACGACATACCCCACCGCGTACCCACAGGACATGTAGGCGACGACGTACAGCACGGGGGCGCCGTAGTTGTAGCCCCAGCCGGCGGCACCGAGATAACTGAAGCTGGTGTACCCCTCCCCCGCCATCAGCACCCAGATGAACACCGGCCCGAGCGACCGCCCGCCGACGGACCACCCGTCGAGCCCGCCACTGGCTTCCCTCCTCACGGCGAGAAGGCCGAGAAGAACGGTGAGCACCATGAACACACCGAAGACGGACACGGCGACGGCGGCGGAACTCACGACCGGTCCCCCCTTCGGGCCAGACCGACAGCACAAGGCGTGAGAACCGTGGCCCCGAACAGCCACAGGACGAACAAGGGAACGGAGTTCACCAGCGGCAGCGCGGCGACGAACAACACGTACGGGAAGAGAAGCCAGAGCAACTGGGGCCTACGTCTGATCACCCGGTCGACCCTAGCTAGGAGACCAGCTTCGCCCAGACGACGAGCCGATAGGCGCTGCTGAACTCGGGGGTGCAGGTGGTGAGGGTGAGATAGGCCCCGGCGGTGGAATACCCGTAGGACGGCTTGACGAGAGACCGCGGAACGGCCCGGATGACCCCGACGTCACGGGGAGCGGTCTGCGGGAGAACCTGGTCGACGCGATAGGTATAGGTCCGCTCCCGAGTCCGGACGCTGATGCGATCGCCCTCGCGGAGCCGATTGATGTACCGGAAGGGCTCGCCGTGGGTGTTGCGATGCCCGGCGAGGGCGAAGTTCCCGGGAAGCCCGGGCCCGGCGTTGCCGGGGTAGTGCCCGACGTACCCCTTGTCGAGGACGGAACGCTTGGAGATGCCGCGGGCGACGGGAGCGGTGACGCCGAGGCGGGGGATACGGAGGATGGCGAAGGCGCGGGAGTCGGGGGCGGGCGGGGTACGGGGTGAGGAGGCGGGGGCGGAGGGCGAAGCGCCACCGTCCTCCCCGGCATCATGCTCAGGCTCCCCGGACTCCCCGGCAAGATCCCCAGGCTCAGCCGTCGCATCAGCTGCATCGTTCACATCGGCCACACCATCCGCCCCGTCCACGCCGTCCACGCCGTCCACGGGGGGAGAGATCTCCCACTCCCGCTCAAGGACGCTCACCTGCTCGCGGGCCTCGGCGCGGGCCTGTTGGTTGGTCCACCAGAGCTGGTGCACGACGAGAAGCAGTACGAGAACGCCGCAGGTGACGACGGTCTCGGCACACACCCACAGCACGCGGGCGCTCGTACGTCGCCGCCCGCTCGCCTGGACGACGACCGGCACTCGCTCCCGCACTCCGCCCCGCATCGTGTCCCGCACGCGGGGCACGATAAGCGCTGAGGCGCCAACTCTCCAGGCCCGTACAGCAGTACGGTGAAGGCATGCGCCCCGACACTCCTGCCGCCCACACCACCGAAGCCGAGCGCCTGCTGCGTACGGCAGCGCAGTACCCGGGAGACCGGGAACCGCTGTACCTCCAGGCCGCGGCCCACCGGGAACTGGCGGGCGACCGCCCGGGGGCGACGGCCCTCTACGACGAGCTCCTCTCCAGTGAGCCGGCGAACCCGCTCCTGATCAGGGCGCTGAAGGCGGCGAACCTCTGGGAGTACGGCCACGAGGCGGAGGCGCGGGCGATCATCGACGGCGTCCGGCGCGCCAGGCCGGCGGACGCGGCCCCGTGGGAGATCACGGCAGAGACGCTGGAGGCCCACGACGAACTGGAGGCGGCGGAGGCCACGCTCACGGAAGGAGCGACACTCCTCATCCCCGGTGTGCCGGAGGGGCTCCCCCACCCCACCCAGTCCCTCCTGATCACCCGGCACAGGATCCGCAGGATGCTGGCGCTGCCGCACGACGACTGGGACACCCTGGCGGACCGACTGCACACGGCGGCGGTCCCCCTGGACGAGCTCCACGACCCGAAGCGCCTCTGGTCGCTGGGCTCCTCGGACCCGGCGGAACTCCAGGCCGAGATCACCCGCCTCCGCTCGGAACTGGGCACCTACCGCACGGCCCTGTCCCGCCCCTTCCCGGTGGCGGTCCTGCACTGGCCAGAAGCGGAACTCGACGAACTCCTGGCGGCGTACCCGGAACTGGAAGCCGAGTACCCCACGTACAGAGCGCACCTGACGGACATCGAGGCCTCCCTCCGAGAACTCTCCCAGGCGGGCACCCCGAACCTGGGCATCGTCCGAGCGACGGTCCCCTCCTACGAAGCCTTCGCAGCCTCGGAATCCACCCGCCCGTCAAACGCGGACCTCCTCCCCCAATACGCCACCACCCTGGCGGCCCGCGGCCGCGCCACAGCCTGGCCCCCGACCTCCGACGCGGCGTGCTGGTGCGGCTCGGAGGCGACGTACGGGGAATGCCACGGGACGGAGCAGCCATGAGAGGCTCAGCTCCAAACCCGCGCAACAAGGACGGATACCTGGGATGGCTAGGCTTGTCCTCCAGGAACCTGGAGATCTCTGTGCAAACAGAGATGTAGGCGACCACGTTCTGCTGGACCCTGCCGACGATGCAGAGGCACAGTCCGTCCTCAGCTGGCTCAGGGAATGGCCCGTTGCCCACATCTATACGGAGTCGGTAAGGAATTCGATCGACTACGTTCTCGACGGTGGCAGGACCGGTAGGTTCGACCTCCGTTCGCCAGAGGTACACCCCGGCGAGCGAGCGTCCGTGGGCGCGAAGCTTGAGTACGAAGTCCTCCGAAGCTTCTCTCTGCCCAAGACAAGGCCCCTGGACACGCACATCGCGGGCGTACCTGTAGACATCAAAGCAACCGTGGGAAGCAACTGGGCTATCCCTGCAGAGGCCCACTGCCAGCTCTGCCTCTGTACCCAGATACAACTGAAGAACAACCGGCACAAAACCTGGCTCGTGCGGACACACCGCTCTTGGCTCTACCGTGGAAAAGGAAACAACGACGGCAAGCGGGGCCTGGCCGCCGAGGCTCGTGAACGCTGGAGCATACCTCTGTATGACTGGGCACCATTGCCCGTCAATCCCCTCCAGTACCTGCCCGAGGACGTGGCCCTTCAGGTCCTTGCAGACAAGCCTGGGCAGGTGGAACGGCTGCTGATCATGTTCCGGGCACTTGAAGGGCGCGTCATCCCGCGCAACACACTCCTTACGGTGGCACGGAGCCACGACCCCATGCGCCGAGCCAGGGACGTGAAGCAAGCCGCCGCCGCAGAGGGGCTGACGCTGCTCTGCGGACGTGATGCGGGGGCGGCCCGGGGAATCTCCCTTCAGGCTGGGGAGTGGATAGCCATACGGGACGGTGCCACTGGGGACGCGCCACCAGCACCAGGTGACAGCCTCACCGGGCAAGGAAGCGGATTCAGTGCCTGAGAACGCGGGATGGACCCCGCCCGAGGGGTCCTGGGCCTCTTCCGCCGCCAGACGCAGGAACATGCAGGCCATCCGCAGCCGCGACACCAAGCCAGAACAGGCCATCCGTCGGCTTGTCCACGCTCAGGGGCTCCGCTACCGCGTGGCCGCCAAACCGCTGCCAGATCTTCGCCGAACTGCGGACATGGTGTTCCGGCCCGCGAAAGTAGCCGTGTTCATCGACGGCTGCTACTGGCACGGCTGCCCCGAGCACTACGTTCCCCCCAAAACCAACCCCGGCTACTGGTCGAAGAAGGTCGAAGGGAACGTAGCCCGGGATCGCGATACCGACCAGCGGCTCACAGCTGCGGGGTGGCTGGTGCTGCGCTTCTGGGAGCACGCGGCCGCAGAGGAATGCGCGGCTGAGATCACCCGAACCGTGGCCAGAAGGCGACCCGCGCCTTAGACAAGGGTGCTCTGAGCCGACTCCCACGTCGTGCCGTCGGGTTCCAGGTCTCCAGTGGGGGGGACGAGCACGGCACCCTCACGCTCCAGGGCCTCCTTGATCGCACGGCCCACAGCCTCGGCCACCAGCGGCGGGAAGGCATTGCCCACCTGGCGGTACCGCGCGGTCTTCCGGCCGGCGAACTCCCACTCGGCCTTCTCGGGAAAGCCCTGGATCATCGCCGCCTGCTCTACGGTCAGCATGGGGCCGATCCCCTTCTGCAGGTTTCCGAGATCCCTGTCCAGGTTCACTTCATGCTCGTCGTTGGCGACACCCATACCGTTCACGCCGAGCGCGGCCCAAGCCCTCTTGGCCCGGGTAGGGCCAAGGTCGGCGCCGCCATGCTTCTTGGATCCGCCTACGAGCGTGGGAGCCACGCCCCCGCTGCTGGCGTCATCGAGCCACTTGTCAAAACCCTCAAGGCGGCCGGCCTCAACGAAGCGACGCTTCATGGAATCCTCGAGGACTGCGGCAACCGTGACCCGCTGCCTCCTGGGCACGGGCCAGTCAAATCCCCTGTACTGATCCGCTCGAATGGCGACGAGGATGGCCCGGGGCCGTAGCTGCGGTACTCCGTAGTCGGCGGCCTCAAGAAGCCTCCAGCCGCACACGACGTATCCGGCCTTGCGAAGACGCTGCTTGATCTCCTCGCGATACTCAAAGAACTTGTCTCGGGGCTTGACCAGTCCCGCGACATTCTCGATCATCACCGCGCGGGGCTCCAGCTCCTCGACAAGATCGAGCATCGTCGGAAAGAGATCCCTCTCGTCATCCCTGCCCAGCTGCTTTCCCGCGACAGAAAAGGGAGGGCAAGGGACGCCTCCGGCAAGAAGCCCGAGTTCTCTCTTCTCGATAGAGCGCCCCATACGCGCGTTGAACTTCTCAAGATCCCTGGCAGGCTGGAACTTTGTCACATCCATTTCAAGTACGTCGCACTCTGCCGCAACGTCGGCACCCCAGCGCTCACCCTTGATGACGTTGAGTTCCAGCGTCTTCGCTGCGTGTGTATCGATCTCAACAAGCGCGAGGTGCCGGAACCCGGCCCTGTGAAGACCGACCGCTTGGCCTCCCGCCCCCGCACAGATCTCAATCGACGTCAGCGGCTGACCGCTGGAACTCATCGGAGCCTCCTGGTGTGACTGACTGCAGACACGCAAGTGTCGCATCCGCCAGTGACATCCCCCGGCGTCGCTACAGTCTCCCAGGCCAGCCGGCCCCGGCGTGCCACGCCCCGCCCTGGTTCCACGCCCGCACGAAACACCACTCAGGGACGGTGGCGGCGATGCGCCCGCCCCCTGGTCACAGGGATCCTCCCGCACGCCCAGAGAGCGAGGAGCAGGCACGTGACCGCCGCACCCACCGCGCACCGCCCCGTCACCTGACGGCAGGAACCCCCATGTGACTCAGCAGGGCGGCCATGTCGCTCGGCGCCAGCCCCGCTGCCACCGCGGGCTCCTCCTCGAGGTCCGCGAGCTGCTGCACCGACGGATCATCAAGGATCCTGCCCATGAAAACCAGCTTCTGCTCAAGCCTCGTCATCACCACTTCATCGACGGTATTCCGGGCGACAAGCACCGTGGCGTTCGTTTCGGTATCCGGAGAGAGTCCAAGACGGTGAATCCGGTCCATGCTCTGAAGGAAACGACCGGCCATAAAGTCGCGGTCCACGTAGACCGCATCATGGCACACCTGATGCAGGCTGATCCCTTCACCCAGAGTGGCCGGATTGGAGATCAGCACCATGCAGTCCGGATCTTCACGGAAGCGCCGCAGCTGCTCCTCCCTGTCGGGAGTTCCACCGTATACAACTGCGGGACCGAACTTCCCGAGAAGCTTCTCAAGCGTGGCGAGGCTCCGGACAAATGTCGTCCAGACCAGAGTTTTACGCCCCTTTTCCGCGTTCTCCGCCACAATAAGTGCCGCTTCCTGGTACTTGGGCGACATCTCGTGATCAGGAAGGTTCTGCATCAAGGCGTACAGGGAGCTTCCCTGCGGGACTTCCAGCGGCGGAAGCTGATAGGCAAGCGGGTCGTACCGGTTCGTTCCCTCGGTAAGGAGCGCAGGGCACACCGCCGCCATCAGCAGCCGCAGGGCCGTCTTCCCCAGTACACTGAGATCTTCGCGCGCCGCACCGCTCGCCTCTCCCCCGACCAGGGACGCGTAGATCTCCTCATGCAGCGGCGGCATGTCCACGTATCGCATCTGGAGAGACATCGGCGGGAGCCCGAGTTCCTGCTTGGTCGTGCGGGTGAACAGGGGCCGCAGGACAGTGCTCGCATACGCCAGGTCCCCGCCGGCGACCGCCTGCGAAACCGTGCGCTGGCCATGCCCAGGCCAGACGAAGCCGAGCAGATTCTCCAGGTCCTTCGCTCCGTTGGGCGCCGGCGTACCGGTGAGAATCAGCCTGCGCCGGGCGAGCGGCCCGAGAGCCATACACGCGGCGCCATACGTGCCCCGCGCGCCAAGCTTCATCCGGTGCGCCTCGTCGAGAATGATCATCGAGGGGGCTGCCTTCAGCCATGCGGCCAACGCCGTGAGCGAGCGGTCCAGCCGCTCGTAGTTCACGATCAGCACCTCCGCCCACTGGTCATGGGATTGCCCGAGGATGTTGGTCCGCAGTGCATGACGGAAGCAGACCGCACTCTCGTACTGCCATGCCTCGTAAGCGGACTTGGGGCAGACGATGAGCAGTCGGCTGACCTTCCCCTGCGCCTTCTGGCTGGCGTAGACAGCCAGGCCCACACGCGTCTTGCCTGCGCCGGGAACGCTGAAGTTGGCTCCATGCTGAAGCGTGAGCAGTTTGGCGACATCGCGGCGCTGGAAGTCACTGAGGTCCGCCTTCCACTCCTCTCCCAGCAGAAAGGGAACCTCGTCGGGCTGGACCTCTCCCGCGTGGTCCGGCGCGTCCAGACGCTGCTTGACCGCCTGGGCGTCCTGAAGGACACCGACGACCAGTTCCTGAAGCTCTGGAGCCCACTCGACACCTGAGGTGTCCGACCAGGTCGAGAGTGCTCCCAGGCCTCCCAGCAGGTCGTTGAGCTCCACTACGGCGGCTACGGGACCGAGCTGGCCGCCCGAGCGGAACTGGGCGGCCAGCTGTACGAGTTCGTCCCGGTACTCATGCGTCGTCCGGAAAACGACCTTCGTGCGCGTCTCATCGAAGTCGAGACGGAGTGACATGCCTGCGGTGAGCTCGCTCATCCCGATGTTTCCAGGGCCACGGCCTCGATGAGCCAGGCCACACCGTCACCGGGAGTCGAGGAGCCCCGCCCAGCCTGCTGAGCGAGCTTGCGCAGGCTCTCGCGCAGCTTCAGTACAGCCTCGTCGAGCGCTTCCTCGTCGAGGCTGCGTGACGCCCGCGCCTGCACGAGCTCCACGACGCTCTGGTCGATGTCGGCACAGGCGTCCGCGATACGGGCGGGTGCCATCTGCTTCCTCTTCTTGAGCCTGGCGTCACGGCCCGCCGCGTCAATCGCCTGGTCGAAGGCTTCGCGCGCCTCCTGGAAGACGTCCTGAGCCCGCCTCCTGTCCTGGTCCGAGGCCATGCCGCTGGAGGCGCCGGCCATCGCCTTCGCACGAAGCACCTTGTCGTTCAGAGCGCGGGCCGCCGATACTGCGGAGGAAGCGCCCGGAAGCGTCACACCGCTCAGACCCGGTACGGCCACGGCCGCCTGCTCGCCCGCCGGCTCACTGAAGCCCGCGGGCATCGTCCGGGACAGGTACCGGTCCCGGAAGCCCTCATCGATGTGCCGTACGTCTGTCTTGGCGAAGCCCATGACGATGGCCGCCATGCGGAGCTCCTTCAGCACGTCCGCACGGTCTGGGTCGGCCGCGAACAGCTTCTCGTACGCGCGGTGCAGTTCCTTGAGCTTCTCCTGGTGGTCCTCGAAGTCCACGAGCCGCAGCCCAGCCACGTCGCCGTTCGCGCTGCGGGAGATCTGCTCGCGGATCGTGGCCAGGATCCAGCGCTCCTGGTGGTAGGTGGACGGCCGGATGCGGAAGTCCTTCGCGATCGCGTCAGGCGTCCTGCCGAGGCCGGCCTGCTCCTCCATGGCGAGCAGGCGGTTGATGTACGAGTAGTCCCGCCGGTGATCCCGGCGAAGCTGGAGCGCCAGCTCAACGGAGTTGATGTCGTCCCAGGTGAACCACTCCGGCAGAACGCCCACTCGCATCGACTGCTGACCCAGCTCGCGGAGTGCCGCCATACGCGTGTTGCCGTTGACGAGGATGCCGTGGTGCGTGATGAGGCCGGGGTCGTTCTGACCGAACTGGTCGAGGCTTTCCTTCAGCTTGTCGAAGTCCGGATCCCTGCGGTTGGGATCAGCCGGGTCAGCCTGGAGAAGAAACTGCAGGTAATCCTGGCTGCCTCCCGTCCAAGGGTCTGCGGCCAAGACCGCGTCCTTGGAGGGGTCATGGCTGCGCTGCGCGCGGATGCGGTGGGTTCCGGGGTTGTGGAAGACAGAGCTGATGGTGCAGTCGATCACCTCGCAGTGAAGCGCCTGGCCGTTCCAGTCCACCGTGACCGTCTCGCGGGTTCCGCCGGCGCTCTTCACGTCCTGAAGCCGCTTCGTGACCTGGTCGCTGAACTCGGCAGCGCGCGGCGGCGTCGGAAATTCCTGCTTCATCTGCTTACTGCATCCCCTCGTCTACTACTTACCCATGCCGTGCACAGCGTCCCGCACAGCGTCACGCGCTGCCTCAGGCAGGGTGCGGTACTCCCCCCAGAGCCGCTCCAGCGGGCTGGGGTCACGGCGGTCGGCGTTCAGCCAGCTGATGAAAACGTCCCGCTCCAGCGGAGTAAGGCGCTCCAAGCGGCCCAGGATGCCAGGCAGATCGGCCTGACGCTGACGGCCACCCACACGGCACCTGTTGCACTCGGTGACGAGCTGGGTCTCACTCGTCCCGTCCGGAAGCTGAACCTGGCGGCGCGCCACGTCCAGCTGAGCGCCCTGGCCGCCATCGCTGAACGATTCACCCGCACCGATGCCGCAGGACCGGCAGAGGAAACTGTCAGCGGCCAGGACCTTGGTCCTCTGAGCCGACGTCAGTCCCGACTTCTCCTTCGGCGACTTGGACTGCCCAGGAAGCCAGACATCAGCGCCCTTCTTCACGAAGCGCTGCTCGTCGAGATGGAGGGTCTCGTCCTCCCGCCTGGTGTCGATCTGCCAGTCGTGATCCCGCAAGTCGCGCACCCGCCGGTCGATCTGCGCCACCTCAGGGAACGCGGCCCTCAGCTGGCCCTTGGTGAAGATGTTGCCTTCCCCTACCTCCGACACCAGCCACAGGCCGGCACGCACCTTGCTTCCGAACGCCTTGTCGAGCCACGACGGCACAGCCACTTGCAACCTCCGCTCAACGAACACCTTGGAGAGCCTTCGCCTGACAGCGCACACCTCGTGGGAATGCCCTGCCGCGCTTCGGCTGACCCACCCATTCAGTACTGCGCACGGAGGTGCCGTCTACTCCCGGCTGGCTTTGCGCGCAAGGTAGTCAAAACCCTTGCTGCACAATGGAATGCATTCACTCGCAGGGGGTGGCGATGGCGGAAAGAAGCGTGGCAGGCGCGGCGAGAACAGATCTGCCGCCGGGCAGGAGGGCACTCGCTCAGGCGGTAGCCGTTCTCTACCGGCACCTGGCCGTAGAGACACTGGCCCAAGCGTCAGAACTCCTGGCGGCGGATGGATGGCAGAAGGATCCGAGCGAGATCTCCCGCTACCGCAGTGGGCGCAGGAAGCCGCCCATCGAGTTCGTTCTTCTGCTCCACCGACTCGCCGTCAAGCGGGCGGCGCCCAACACAGTTGTGATCTCCACGGCAGAACTCCGTGATCTCCATGCAGCTGCTGAGGCAACCCTCTGCCGGAACTGCAGCCCTCTGCGGAGCGAAAACGAGCGCCTTCGCAGCGAGAACAGCCGGCTTCTTGACCACCAGGCCACTCCGAGATCCCCGCAACCTGCTAGCGCTGGTGGACGCAATCCGGCCGGATCCGCACCGCATGGTCCGCTGCCGGTCCCCCTTCCAGCGGGGGACCGGCAGCGCAGAGCTCGCGATGTGGCTGCGGCTCAGCAACTCGCCACCAGCGCCACCAGCCTCCACAGAAGGGGGCAAATCGGATACGCGGTCGCCTTGATTCAGGACGCTTCGACGTCACTGACCCCTCTGGAGAGCGCCGCGTCCATCGCGCTGCTGCGCGAAGGACAGGATGACCTCGCGGAAACCGCCATCGGCATCAACGGCCGGAGCCGTGCCGAAGAGGACGTCATGCGCATCGCGGTCGAGCTGCACGCGCTGGGGTTGCCGGATGATGCCGGCGCGATCCTCCGGGCCGCTCTTGCCCGGACGCCGGCGCAGACCTGACAAAGAACGGGACATCGGAAAAGCCAGATGACACCCGACTGCGGCGCCGGGACGGTTCGGCCCCTTGTTAGGTTCAAACCCGTAAGCACCAGATCCCGAAAGGCCCCGCCATGCCCCGTATCCCCTCCCCCGCCATAGCCGCCGCCGGGCTCGTCGGGGGTTATGCCGTTGCCCGGTGGACCAAGAAGCGGCCGCTCGGTGGGGTCGTGCTCGCCGGGGCCGGGGCTCTTGCCGCTCGGGAGTGGCAGCAGGTGGGTGGGGCCAGGGCGGCCGTCGGGCTGACCGGTGCCTACGTGGCCGCGTTCGCCGGGTCCCATCCGCTCGCGAAGAAGATCGGGGCCTGGCCTGCGGTGTTCTCCGTGGCCGGAGGTATGGCCGCTGCCTCCTGGGCCGTCACCCGTGACAAGGGCTGAGACCCTCAGCCGCCCAGTGCGTGGCTGAAGGTGTAGATCACGAGGCCTGCCAGCGCGCCCACCACCGTGCCGTTGATGCGGATGAACTGGAGGTCGCGGCCGATGTTGGCCTCGATCTTCTTCGAGGTCTGGGTGGCGTCCCAGCCGGCGACCGTGTCCGTGATCAGGGACGTGATCTCGTACCGGTACGTCGTGACCACGTACGCCGCCGCGTCCTCCGCCCAGCCCTCGACCTTCGCCTGGAGGCGGGCGTCCGTCGCCAGGCGGCTGCCCAGGGACATCAGCGAGGCGCGGGCGCGCAGGCGGAGTTGACTTCGGTCGTCCTCGGCCGCCGCGATGATGAGCGTACGGATCGAGGACCAGGCCGAGGCGATGATGTCCTGGATCTCCGGGCGGGCCAGGAGGTCCGCCTTCAGGCGTTCCACGCGGGCCCTCGTGTCCGTGTCCGCCTGGAGGTCGGCCGCGAAGTCCGTCAGGAAGCGGTCGATCGCCCCGCGCGCCGGGTGGGCCGGCATGTCCCGCATCTCCGTCACGAAGCGGAGCAGTTCCTTGTAGACGCGTTCGCCGATGCGCTTGTCGACGAAGCGGGGCGTCCAGCCCGGCGCGCCGCCCTGCACCGCGTCCATGACCGAGTCGCCGTGTGTCACCAGCCAGTCGTGCGCGCGCGTGCAGATCAGGTCCACCGCGCGGTGGTGTGCGCCGTCCGCGACGATCTTTTCGAGGGTCTTTCCCAGGCCTGGGGCGATCTCCGCAGCCTCCGCCCGGCGCGTGATCGCCTCGCCCACGACCGCCTGCACGTCCGAGTCGCGGAGCACCGTCAGCGCGCCCCGCAGCGCCGTCGACGCCTCCGCCGTCACCCGGTCCGCGTGCGCCGGGTCCGCCAGCCACGTCCCCAGCCGCCGTCCGATGCCGAAGGCCTGGAGCCTGCCCCGTACGACGTCCGCGGAGAGGAAGTTCTCGCCTACGAACGAGCCCAGCGAGGCGCCCAGCTGGTCCTTCTTCGTCGGGATGATCGCCGTGTGCGGGATCGGCAGACCCAGCGGGCGCTTGAAGAGGGCCGTCACCGCGAACCAGTCGGCCAGCGCGCCGACCATGCCCGCCTCCGCCGCCGCGGCCACGTAACCCGCCCAGGGTCCTGCCCCCGAGCTCCGCGCCCACGTAGCCAGCGCGTAGATCACCGCCACCGCCACCAGCAGCGACGTCGCCAGCGTTTTCATCCGCCGGACGCCTCTGCTCTTCTCCTCGTCAGCCGCTGTGTACGAGAAACTCACCAATGGACTGCACCTCCTCCATCCCTACATCAGGGACTCCCGGCGCTCCTCGCGAGTTCCCCCGTACATCTTCGCGATCACCGCCTCGATGTCGGGCTCCCGCACCGAGAGGTCGAGAAGGGGGTACCTCGCCGCCACCTCCGCCACCAGCGGCGCCGCCGAGGACGAGGCCGGGAAGGCCAGCCACTGGCGGGGGCCCTCCCTCCGTACGAAGCGGGCTCCCGGCACCTCGATCGGGGGCAGTTCCCGCTCCAGGTCCACCACCAGGAGCCGCTCGCTCTCGCCGACCGCGTGCAGCCCGGCCAGTTCCCCGTCGTACATCAGCTTCCCGTGGTCGATCACCATCACCCGCGAGCACAGCTGCTCGATGTCGGTCAGGTCGTGGGTGGTGAGCAGGACCGTCGTGCCCTGCGTCGTGTTGAGTTCCTTCAGGAACTCCCTCACCCTCGCCTTCGACACCACATCCAGGCCGATCGTCGGCTCGTCCAGATACAGCACCTCCGGGTCGTGGAGCAGAGCCGCCGCGATGTCGCCGCGCATCCGCTGGCCGAGGGAGAGCTGGCGGACGGGTACGTCGAGGAGGTCACCCAGCTCCAGGAGCTCCACGCAGCGGTCGAGGTTCTCCCGGAAGCGGGCGTCCGGGATCCGGTACATGCGGTGCATCAGCCGGTACGAGTCCTTCAGCGGCAGGTCCCACCAGAGCGTCGTCCGCTGGCCGAATACCACTCCTATCCGTTGCGCCAGGCGGGTGCGCTCGCGCGACGGGTCGATGCCCGCGACCCGCAGCCGGCCCCCGCTGGGGGTCAGGATGCCGGTGAGCATCTTGATCGTGGTCGACTTCCCGGCCCCGTTCGGGCCGATGTAGCCGACCATCTCCCCGCGGTCGACGCCGAAGCTGATGCCGTCGACCGCCCGGACCTCGCGCTTCGACCGCCGCAGCAACCCCTCCTTGCGGCGGACCGTGAAGGTCTTCTCCAGGGAGTCGAGTTCGATGAACGGCTTGACCTCGGACATGTACGAGCCTCAGCTTCCTGTCGATCGGTACGAACGGATTCCCGCCCGCCACGCGAGCCCCGCCACCCCGCAGCAGACCGCCGCCACCAGCGGCGACGCGAACACCGCCCAGTCCGGCACGCCCTCCGGGGCCGGCCGGCCGAGGACGTACAGCGCGGGCAGCCAGTTCACGAACGCCAGCGGTACGACGTACACGACCCCCCGCACCAGCTCCTGCGCGAAGATCGTCGGCGGGTACTGGAGCAGCGTGTTCCCGCCGTACGTGAACGAGTTCGTGACCTCGGCCGCGTCCTGCACCCAGAACAGGACGGACGCGCCCAGCACCATCAGCGCCGCGAAGATCACCGCCCCGGAGAGCAGCATCACCGGCAGGAGCAGCACCTTCACCGGCGTCCAGGCCACGTCCAGCAGGACCAGGGCCCAGACGAGGACCAGCAGGCCCTGCGCGACCCGCCCGAACCGGCGCAGCGCGAACTTGTCCGCCGCGACCTGCGCGAGCAGCGGCGCCGGGCGCATCAGGAACGTGTCGAGCGAGCCGTCCCTGACCCGCTTCCCCATCCGCTGGAGCGAGCCCATCGTCAGGTCCGCGATCCCGAAGGACGTGCCCGTCGTCCCGTACAGCAGCGCGACCTCCGCGAAGGAGAAGCCGCCCAGGCCCTTCACCTGACCGAACATCAGCAGGATGACGACGAAGTCGAAGAAGGTGACGCAGAAGCTGGTGGCCAGGGTCAGGGCGAAGGAGGAGCGGTACGTCATCGTCGACCGGATCCACATCCCGGCGACCATCCGGTACGTGCGCCAGGACTCCGACACCGGCCCGTACGTACGCCGGGAGCAGGAGTCGGCCAGGGGCCCGGTGCCGGGCCGCGACCCCTCACCCGTACGAAGTACGTCGTCGGCCCCGCCCCTACGGAGTACGTCGTCGGCCCCGCCCGTACGGAGTACGTCGTCAGCCACCCTGCACCACCACCTTCCGCGTCGCCGCCGCCTGCGCCGCACGCCCCGCCCCGAACAGCACCAGCGCCCAGCACCCCTGGAAGGCGTACGCCCCCGCCAGCTCCCGCCCGCCCGCGTACTTCCCCAGGTACACGTCGGCCGGCACCTGGAGCATCGACGCCCACGGCAGCACCCGTGCCAGCTCGCCCAGCGCGCCCGGGAAGACGTTCAGCGGGAGCAGCATCCCCGAGAAGAACAGGCCGCCCAGCCAGGCCACCTGCACCACGCCCTGGCCGTCGAGCAGCCAGAACGCGCTCATCGCCACGAGGTACCAGATCGCGAAGCTGACGGTCGCGCCGAGCGCCACCGCCACCAGGAACGCGAGCCATGTCCCGGGGCCCTGCGGCAGGGTGAAGTCGAAGACGAGCGCGCCGACTGCCATCGGGACGACCCCGCGGCCGAGCAGCTGGTAGGCCGACCGGCCGAGGTTCGCGGAGAACCACCAGGTCTGGAGGTCGGCGGGACGGTAGAGGTCGACCGCGATGTCCCCGGTCCTGATCCGCTCGATCAGCTCCTCCTCGAAGCCGCCGCCCATCAGCCCGCAGACGGTGATCAGCGCCTGACCGATCCACACATAGGCGAGGGCGTCGTCCATGGAGTAGCCGCCGAGCTGCGGCCGTTCGTCCCACAGGGCGATGTACGTGTACGACAGGATGAAGCCGAAGACGGTGTTGGTGAACACCCCCGCCACCGTCGCCACGCGGTAGGTCGCATGGCGCCGGAAGCCACCCGCGGCCACCGTCGCGTACAGCCGCAGCATGCCTCTCCTCCCCGGAACACACCCGGAAGGGTGCGTAATGCGCCGAAAAACGCCGAAGCGCACGACCCTAGCGAGGCACGACTCCTCACCGCGAGCGGTTTTCGCGCCGCCCTTGGTGTCACTTTCGGGTCGCGTTACGGACTTTCGTCATCTTCCGGGGCAATATGGGGTGCCATGCCCCCTTCCTCCGGTACGAGCGACACGCCCCGGCCATCCCGTCCGGGCTGGGAGCCGAGGGACCCCACCCTCTCCGCTCCGCCACCTCCCGCGCGAAAGCGTCCCCCGCGCGCCGGACGCCTCCGACGCGCCCTGCGGACCCTGTTCGGCCTCGCCCTGCTCGGCGCGCTGCTCCTCGCCGGAGCCTTCGTCGCCGGCTACCTCCTGGTGGACATCCCGCCCGCCAACGCCGCCGCCCTGGCCCAGTCCAACGTCTACCTCTACCGCGACGGCAGCCCCATCGCCCGCGACGGCGAGGTCAACCGCGAGAACGTCCGGCTCGACCAGGTCCCCCTCGACGTCCGCCAGGCCGTCCTCGCCGCCGAGGACCGCGACTTCCACACCTCGCGCGCCGTCGACCCCAAGGCCATGGTCCGCGCCGCCTGGAACACCGTCACCGGCAAGGGCCGCCAGTCCGGCTCCACCATCACCCAGCAGTACGTCAAGAACTACTACCTCGGCCAGGAGCAGACCCTCACCCGCAAGGCCAAGGAGTTCTTCATCGCGATCAAACTGGGCCGCGAGAAGAGCGCGGAGGACATCCTCCAGGGCTACCTGAACACCAGCTACTTCGGCCGGAACGCCTACGGGATCCAGGCCGCCGCCCGCGCCTACTACGGCAAGGACGTCGAACAGCTCGACACCGCCGAAGGCGCGTACCTCGCCTCCCTCCTCAAGGCCCCCAGCGCCTACGACGTCACCACCCACCCCGAGAACCGGGGCAAGGCCGTCGCCCGCTGGAACTACGTCCTCGACGGCATGGTCACCGAGGGCTGGCTCGGCCGCGCCGACCGCGCCGCCGCCCGCTTCCCCCTCCCCCAGACCGCCCGCCCCGCCACCGGCCTCTCCGGACAGCGCGGCTACCTCGTCCAGGCCGTCGAGGAGTACCTGACCGGCCGCGGCGTCATCGACGAGAAGACCCTCGCCGGCGGCGGCTTCCGCATCACCACCACCCTGGAGCGCACCAAGCAGGAGACGCTCGTCCAGGCCGTCGAGGACCGGGTCATCTCCCTGCTCGCCCCGGACCGCACCCCCGCCGACCGCTACGTACGCGTCGGGGCGGCGGCCGTCGACCCGGCGACCGGCAAGGTCCTCGCGATGTACGGCGGCATCGACTACACCCAGCAGTACGTCAACAACGCCACGCGCCGCGACTACCAGGTCGGCTCCACCTTCAAGCCCTTCGTCTTCACCGCCGCCGTGCAGAGCGGGGCGCAGACCCAGTACGGGATGCCCATCACCCCGTACACCCTGTACGACGGGACCAACCGGCGCCCGGTCGAGGGCTGGAGCGGCAGCCCCTACGACCCCGCCAACGAGGACGACGCCAGCTACGGCGAGATCGCCGTCGGCGAGGCCACCGACCTGTCGGTGAACGCCGTGTACGCCCAGATGGCCGTCGACGTCGGCCCCGCGCACGTACGGCGGACCGCCATCGCCCTCGGC
The DNA here is from genome assembly GCF_036226445.1 of Streptomyces sp. NBC_01255. Taxonomy (NCBI): domain Bacteria; kingdom Bacillati; phylum Actinomycetota; class Actinomycetes; order Kitasatosporales; family Streptomycetaceae; genus Streptomyces; species Streptomyces sp. NBC_01255. Next base: position 5,461,657 of record NZ_CP108474.1, on the reverse strand, counting down.
CTGCCCGGCTCCACCCCCGACCTCACCGCCTCCCCCTCCATCGCCCTCGGCCCGGCCACCGCCAGCGTCCTCGACATGGCCTCGGCCTACGCGACGCTGGCCGCGCACGGCCGGCACGGCACGTACACCCTCGTCGAGGCCGTCACGAGGGGCGGCGAGACGGTCGACCTGCCGTCCCGCCCGGCCCGGCAGGCAGTCAGCCGGGAGGCCGCCGACACGACCACGTCGATCCTGCGGAGCGTCGTCGAGACGGGCACGGGCACGGCGGCGCAGGTCGCGGGGCGGCCGGCGGCGGGCAAGACGGGCACGGCGGAGGACGACAAGGCCGCCTGGTTCGCCGGCTACACCCCGGAACTCGCGACGGTCGTCGCGCTGATGGGCCAGGACCCCGAATCGGGACGCCAGGAACCGCTCTACGGAGCGCTCGGACAGCCCCGGATCAACGGCGGCGGCGCGCCGGCCGAGATCTGGGCCCAGTTCACCCGGGATGCGCTGACGGGATCGGCACCGCGCGACTTCGACCTCCGGCTGATGCCGGGGGCGGAGGAGATGCCCCCGGAACCGCCGATGCCGGACGGCGAGGAGGATTCGTACCTGACGGGCGAGGCGGGCCCGGGGGCCGCGGTCTCCCGCAGCCCCCTACCCACGCCTGGCACCCCTCGTCAGTGACCGGAGGTCGCCTTCAGACCCACCACGGCGACCAGGAGCAGACAGACGAAGAAGATCCGGGCGGCGGTCGCCGGCTCACCGAGCACCACCATGCCGAGCACCGCCGCACCGGCCGCGCCGATACCGACCCACACGCCGTACGCCGTACCGATGGGCAGCGTCTTGGCGGCGTGCGACAGCAGCAGCATGGAGGCGACGATCCCGGCGCCGGTGAACACGCTGGGCCAGAGCCGCGTGAAGCCGTCGGTGTACTTCATACCGATCGACCAGCCGACTTCGAGCAGACCAGCGATGACGAGAAGAACCCAGGCCATGACGACGACACCTCCGCGAGACGGAACAACAGGAGTGCGTCGTCTTGTCGTCATCCCGGTACGGCGCGTCTCGTCGGGTGTCCCCAGACTAGCAAAGAACATGCAAAGGCCCTGGTGACAGGGGTCACCAGGGCCCACGGCTCATACGCCTACAGGTACAGGCCGGTCGAATCCGTCGCACCCTGGAAACGGTCCGCGGCCACCGCGTGCAGGTCGCGCTCCCGCATCAGTACGTACGCGGTGCCCCGCACCTCGACCTCGGCACGGTCCTCGGGGTCGTACAGCACCCGGTCGCCGATCTCGACGGTCCGGACGTTCTGACCGACCGCGACCACCTCGGCCCAGGACAGGCGACGGCCGACGGCGGCGGTCGCCGGGATCAGGATGCCGCCCCCGGAGCGCCGCTCCCCCTCGGGGGAGTCGGTGCGGACCAGGACCCGGTCGTGGAGCATCCGGATGGGCAGCTTGTCGTGCGTGTTCTCGCTCACGGTCCGAACCTACCTGCCCGGGCGTGTCGCCCGCGGCCGGGAGGGGTCATCCCTTGCTTCTGCGGGAGGACGCGGCGATCAGCCCGACCACCGCGACGGCCACGAGCGCCACCGGCACCACCCGCTCCAGGCGGGGGGCGCCGTCCTCGTGGGTGAAACGGGCCTTCACGTCCGAGACGACCCGGTTGACGGCGACGAAGGCGCGGCCGGCGGTCTGGTCGACCGTCGAGGCGACCTTGGCCTTGGCGTCCCCGATGATCGTCTTCGGGTGCACCCGAATGCCGATCTCGTCGAGAGTGACGGCGAGCTGCTCGCGCCGGCGGACGATGTCCGCCTCGATCTGCGCAGGGGTCCTGGCGTCCGACACCGCGCTGCCTCCGTAGTCGTGTATCCGGTCGTTGACGGACAGTCTGTCAGCTCCACCGCCGATGAGCCGCGCCCGACCCCCAATAGCCGACCCCCATTAGGCTCTGGAGGCGTACGCGAACACCCCCGAGGAGAGCCATGAGCGAGCGACTGCAGCCCGGCGACACCGCCCCCGCCTTCACCCTGCCCGACGCGGACGGCAACGAGGTCTCCCTCGCGGAGCACAAGGGCCGCAAGGTCATCGTCTACTTCTACCCGGCGGCCCTCACCCCCGGCTGCACGAAGCAGGCCTGCGACTTCACCGACAACCTGGACCTGCTGACGGGCGCGGGCTACGACGTCATCGGCGTCTCCCCCGACAAGCCGGAGAAGCTGGCGAAGTTCCGCGAGAAGGAGAACCTGAAGGTCACGCTGGTCGGCGACCCGGAGAAGACGACCCTGGAGGCGTACGGCGCCTTCGGCGAGAAGAAGCTCTACGGCAAGACGGTGACGGGCGTGATCCGCTCGACGATCGTCGTCGACGAGGACGGCAACGTCGAACACGCCTTCTACAACGTGAAGGCGACGGGCCACGTAGCCAAGATCATCAGGGACCTGGGCATCTGAGCCCAGCCCTCCGCCGAGAACGGCCCGCACCGCTGACTGAAGCGGCGCGGGCCGTTCCGCATTTCGGGTGTGACCGTCCGATATTCGACTCGTTAGCCCGTACGAGGCCACGAACGGGTGGCCGGATCGGAGGGGGCCCGATGGGGACGAGCGCGTACACGCAGGAACGACTCGAAGCGGCGGCACGGGGAGCACGGACGCTGACGGAGGCGCTGGAGCGACTGGAGGTGGATCCGAAGAGCCCGACGCGACGGTACGTACGGGAGCGGATGCGGAAGCTGGGGGTGGACATCTCGCACTTCGAGCGGGAGGGGACCCGCTGGGCCCGTGAAGTCCTGGCGGAGGCCGTAGCCGCCTCGACGAACATGTGCGAGGTGCTGCGACGACTCGGAGTGGAGGTCGTCGGCGGGCAGCACACCCACATCAGCCGGCGGATCAAGGCGTACGGCATCGACACCTCGCACTTCCATGCACCGTCCCGGCGGGGAAAGCCCTGGCGCCCCCGGACCGTCGAGGCTCTGCTCATCGAGCAGACCGGCCCGCAGACCCGACGAGTCCCGAGCGACCGGATCGCCTGGGCGATGACGGAGTCGGGGGTACATAAGGAGTGCGCAACGTGTGACACAGGGGCTGTATGGCGCGGCCGACCGCTCCCTCTGGAGGTCGACCACATCGACGGCGACTGGCGCAACAACCGGATCGAGAACCTGCGGTTTCTCTGCCCCAACTGCCACTCGGCAACCGACAACTACCGGGGGCGCGGCAGGAGGCGGCCCTCGTGACCAGCGGCCCGCGATACACCCGCGAGCGATTGACCGAAGCCGCCGCGCGATGCTCGAACATGGACGAGGTCGTCGCTTTCTTCGACTCGCCGCCGTACGGCAACCTCCGCCGCTACCTGCTGAAGCGCTTCGATCACTACGGAATCGACGTCTCGCACCTCATCCACCGGAAGCGGCGCGGCGGACAGCCTCCTCGCCCAGCGCCGGGCGAGTTGAGGCAAGCCGTCGACCAGGCCATCTCCGCGGCCGGCGCCCTCCGCATCCTGGGCAGGCCCTGCACGGGACAGATGCGCACGCTGTTCCAGCAATGGGCCGAGGAGGACGGTCTCAGTACGTCCCACTTCCTGGGGCAGGCACACCAGCGGGGAAAGCAGGGGCCCACTACGGTCAGGCCACCCGAGGACATTCTTGTGCGCCACGACCGGGGGCGCCGGACCAGAAGTCACCTGCTCCGGCGAGCGCTCCACGAGTCCGGCGTCCCCGAGGAGTGCGCCGACTGCGGCGTCGGCACCAAGTGGCTCGGCAAGCCCATGACTCTGGAGGTCGACCACATCAACGGGGACTGGGGCGACGACCGAATCGAGAACCTGCGGCTTCTCTGCCCCAACTGCCATGCGACCACGAACACCTGGTGTCGAGGAGGCAAGCGGTCGGCCGGGAGTTAGCACACCCAGAACGCAGCAGCCGCACGCCCGCTACCATGACAGACAGGCGGCCGTAGCCAAATCGGTATCGGCGGGTGTTTTAGGGGCATCTGGGAGAAATCCTGTGTGGGTTCGAATCCCACCGGCCGCACCAACCTAGCAATCGAAGGCCCGGTTCGAATCACAAGCGAACCGGGCCTCGCCGTACCCCCTCAGCCCAGCAGCTCCCGCACCACCGGGACCAGCGCACGGAACGCCTTGCCTCGGTGGCTGATGGCGTTCTTCTCCGCCGGGGACAGCTGCGCGCAGGTCACCTCGTGGCCCTCCGGCTGGAGGATCGGGTCGTAGCCGAAGCCGTTCGTGCCGACCGGGGTGTGGCGGAGAGTGCCCCGCATCCGGCCCTCGACCACGCGTTCCGTGCCGTCCGGGAGGGCCAGGGCCGCCGCGCAGGCGAAGTGGGCGCCTCGGTGCTCCTCCGCGATGTCGGCGAGCTGGGCCAGGAGGAGGTCCAGGTTCGCCCGGTCGTTGCCGTGGGTGCCGGACCAGCGGGCCGAGAAGATGCCGGGGGCGCCGTTCAGGACGTCGACGCACAGGCCGGAGTCGTCGGCGACGGCCGGGAGGCCGGTGGCCTGGGCCAGGGCGTGGGCCTTGAGGAGCGCGTTCTCGGCGAAGGTGACGCCGGTTTCCTTGACGTCGGGCACGTCGGGGTACGCGTCCGCGCCGACGAGTTCGAGGTCGAGGCCCGCGTCGGCGAGGATCGCGTGGAGTTCGGTGATCTTGCCCGCGTTGCGGGTGGCGAGGATCAGACGGGTCATGCCATGGATTATCCCGGGTCAGCCGGGGGTGCAGACCTTCGCTACTTCGGCGGCCCCGTCCGTGATCGGCTGGATGTCCGGCGTGGTGTCGCCGTTCTTCACCGCCGTACGGACGGACTCGACGCCCTTCGTGAGGTCGTCCACCGCCTTCGCGAGGTCGGCATTGTCCGTGGTGTCCTTGAGGTTGCCGAGCTCGGTGTTGATCGAGTTCAGGGACTCCTCGATCTGCGTCGGGTCGTTCGAGGCGTTGGAGACGGCCTGCTGGAGCTTGTCGACCGACGTGGCTATCGCGTCGGCGGTCTTGACGCAGTCCATGGCGGTGTCGAGGGCTCCGCAGCCGCTCAGGACGGTGGTGAGCGCGGCGGCCGTGGCCACGGCGAGTGCGAGTCGGCGCTTCAAGGCATCCCCTAAATACGAGCAGACGGACAGACGGACGGGCGGGCGCACGGAGCCTATCCGTACGTCCGCCCGTCATGACGCAGCGAGGGGTCAGAGGGTTCCTTCGAGCGCCTTGCGCTGGATCTCTGCCAGTTCGGCGCAGCCGCCGGAGGCGAGGTCGAGGAGCGCGTTGAGCTCCTTGCGGTCGAAGGGCTCGGCCTCGGCGGTGCCCTGGACCTCGACGAAGCGGCCGTCGCCGGTGCAGACGACGTTCATGTCGGTGTCGGCGCGGACATCCTCCTCGTAGCAGAGGTCGAGGAGGGGGACGCCGTCGACGATGCCGACGGAGACGGCTCCGACGGTGCCGACGAGGGGCTGGCGGCCGGCCTTGACGAGCTTCTTGCCCTGGGCCCAGGCGACGGCGTCGGCGAGGGCGACGTACGCGCCGGTGATGGCGGCGGTGCGGGTGCCGCCGTCGGCCTGGAGGACGTCGCAGTCGAGGACGACGGTGTTCTCGCCGAGGGCCTTGTAGTCGATGACGGCGCGCAGCGAGCGGCCGATGAGGCGGGAGATCTCGTGCGTGCGGCCGCCGATCTTGCCGCGGACGGACTCGCGGTCGCCGCGGGTGTTGGTGGCCCGGGGCAGCATCGAGTACTCGCCGGTGACCCAGCCTTCGCCGCTGCCCTTGCGCCAGCGCGGGACGCCTTCGGTGACGGAGGCGGTGCAGAAGACCTTGGTGTCGCCGAAGGAGATGAGGACGGAGCCCTCGGCGTGCTTGCTCCATCCGCGTTCGATGGTGACGGGGCGGAGCTGTTCGGGGGTACGGCCGTCGATACGAGACATGGGTCGAGGGTATCGGGACATGAGGGAGTGCCTGTTCTCCCGTGACTAGGGCCTGTCCGGCGGATCAGGGTCGGATAGGTCGCGGCGTCTGGTGCGGTGCATCGCAAGGCGCCGGAGCGCACTAATAGCGGAGCTATTCGGGCGTTTCGGCAACGCGGCGAGGTGCCGTGCCAGACGCCGCGGCCCCGGCCATGATCCGCCGGACAGGCCCCAAGGGTCCGTCCATGACGAAGGGCCCGTTCCCCTGCCGGAACGGGCCCCTGTCGGTGCGAGTCGGTCGCTCGCACCAGGTCTCACATCAGGTCTTCGATCTCCGCGGCGATCGGGTCCGCGTCGGTGCCGATGACGACCTGGATGGCGCTGCCCATCTTCACGACGCCGTGGGCGCCGGCGGCCTTGAGCGCGGCCTCGTCGACGAGCGCGGGGTTGACGACCTCGGTGCGCAGCCGGGTGATGCAGCCCTCGACCTCTTCGATGTTGTCGATGCCGCCGAGCCCGGCGACGATCTTCTCAGCCTTGGTGGCCATGTGTTTCTCCCTGTCCGTTCCGTTCGCGCGAGCGCGAATCTCGGCGCACCTGTGGTCCGCTTTGTCACGGTAACCCACGGTTGGCCCAACTTCGCGAGCGAGTGCCGCCGTTCTGCCGAATGATGACGATCACCGGCGGCCTGTCCTCAGCGGGCTCCCGGAGCCTATCGCAACTGGTCTACACCAGTGTGCACGAGACGCGGACCCGGCTTGATCCGGGCAGGGAGGACGCCGATGAGTACGGACAGCGCCGCGGCGCGGCCGCAGAAGTCCCTGTGGGGCGGGCTCTTCCAGGGGCTGCAGAAGATGGGGCGCAGCCTTCAGCTCCCCATCGCGGTGCTGCCGGCGGCGGGCATCATCAACCGGCTCGGCCAGCCGGACGTCTTCGGTGCGGAGGGTCTCGGCTGGGACAAGGTCGCCGCGGTGATGGCGGGCGCGGGCGGCGCCCTGCTCGACGGCAACCTCGGTCTGCCGATGCTGTTCTGCGTCGGTGTCGCGATCGGCATGGCGAAGAAGTCGGACGGCTCGACCGCGCTCGCGGCCGTCGTCGGCTTCCTCGTCTACTACACGGTCCTGCGTCAGTTCCCGAAGGACTGCCCCACGGGTACGAGGGACATCGGCGGCGGCTGCCTGGCGCCCGGGGAGGCCTTCGCGGCCTACACGTACCAGAACCCCGGCGTCTTCGGCGGCATCGTCGTGGGCCTGCTCACCGCGTACCTGTGGCAGCGGTACCACCGGACGAAGCTGGTCGACTGGCTGGGCTTCTTCAACGGCCGCCGTCTCGTGCCGATCATCATGACGTTCGTGGCGATCGCGTTCGCCTCGCTGTGCCTGTGGGTCTGGCCGCCGATCGGTGAGGGTCTGGAGAACTTCAGCGACTGGCTGGTCGGACTCGGCTCGTGGGGTTCGGGCATCTTCGGTCTGGCGAACCGGGCGCTGCTCGTCATCGGCCTGCACCAGTTCCTGAACGTGCCCATCTGGTTCCAGTTCGGCACGTACGAGAAGCCGGACGGCACGGTGGTCCACGGCGACATCCCCATGTTCCTGGCGGGCGACCCGAACGCCGGCCAGTTCCTGACGGGCTTCTTCCCGATCATGATGTTCGCGCTTCCGGCGGCCGCGCTGGCGATCACCCACTGCGCCAAGCCGCACCGGCGCAAGGAGGTCGGCGGCATGATGCTGTCGGTCGCGCTGACCTCGTTCGTCACCGGCATCACCGAACCGATCGAGTACTCGTTCCTCTTCATCGCGCCGGTGCTGTACGCGATCCACGCGGTGCTGACGGGTGTCTCGATGGCGGTGACGTGGGCGTTCGGCGTGAAGGACGGCTTCAGCTTCTCGGCAGGTCTGATCGACTACGTGATCAACTGGGGCCTCGCGACGAAGCCGTGGCTGATCATTCCGATCGGTCTCGCCTTCGCGGTCGTGTACTACGCGATCTTCCGGTTCGCGATCACCAAGTTCAACCTCCAGACGCCCGGCCGTGAGCCGGACGAGGTCGGGGACGAGATGGAGCGGGAGAACGTCAAGTAGCGCTGCGGTCACCCTGCAGAGGCTGAACGATTCAGGGCTTTCGTCCCCCTTGTAAGGCCCACAAAAGGCCCCTGGACCTGACGGTTCGGGGGCCTTATGTCGTGCATTTCCGGCTATGGCTGAGCACACAAAATTCGCAGGTTCCTTATCTAAGTCTCACGTGCTAAAACTGGTCTACACCACTGATTGGTGTAGACCACGCGGTCCAGACCACCGCGTTCCACGAGACGTCGCCTCCCCCCGTGTTCACTGTCCCTGGCGGCGCCTTGCCTTACTGGAGGAAGTTGATGAGTACGGCCACCGCCCAGGCCGCCGCTCCCGCGAAGAAGCGCGGATCCGGCCTGTTCCAGGGCCTGCAGAAGGTCGGTCGCAGCCTGCAGCTGCCGATCGCCGTTCTGCCGGCCGCGGGTATCTTGCTCCGTCTCGGCCAGCCCGACGTGTTCGGCGCCGAAGGTCTCGGCTGGGACAAGGTCGCCTCTGTCTTCGCCACGGCCGGTGACGCGGTCTTCGCCAACATGCCGCTGCTGTTCTGCGTCGGCATCGCGATCGGCTTCGCGAAGAAGGCCGACGGCTCGACCGCGCTCGCCGCGCTGGTCGGCTTCCTGGTCTACAAGAACGTGCTGACCGCGTTCCCGACCGCCGAGGCCGTCGTCAACACGACCGCGAACAAGGGTGTCGACGTCGCCGCGACGTACAACGACCCCAAGGTCTTCGGCGGCATCATCATGGGTCTGCTCGCCGGTGTGATCTGGCAGCGGTACCACCGCACCAAGCTGGTCGACTGGCTCGGCTTCTTCAACGGCCGCCGTCTCGTCCCGATCATCATGGCCTTCGTCGGCACCATCATGGGTGTCGTCTTCGGTCTCCTCTGGGAGCCCATCGGTGGCGTCATCACCGACTTCGGCAACTGGATGACCGGCCTCGGCGCTCTCGGCTCCGGCGTCTTCGGCGCGATCAACCGTGGTCTGCTCCCGGTCGGCATGCACCAGTTCGTGAACACCGTCGCCTGGCAGGAGATCGGCTCCTTCACCGACTCCACCGGTGCCGTCTGGCACGGCGACCTGCCGCGCTTCTTCCACGGTGACCCGTCCGCCGGTCAGTTCATGTCCGGCTTCTTCCCGATCATGATGTTCGCGCTGCCGGCCGTCGCCCTGGCGATCACCCACTGCGCCCGCCCCGAGCGCCGCAAGGTCGTCGGCGGCATGATGTTCTCGCTCGCCCTGACCTCGTTCGTCACGGGCATCACCGAGCCCATCGAGTTCGCGTTCATGTTCCTGGCGCCCCTGCTGTACGTGATCCACGCGGTGCTCACCGCCGCCTCGATGGTCATCACCTCGGCCCTCGGCGTGCACCACGGCTTCACCTTCTCCGCCGGTGCCCTGGACTACTTCCTGAACTGGACGTACGCGTCCAAGCCGTGGCTGATCATCCCGATCGGACTCGCCTTCGCGGCGATCTACTACGTGGTCTTCCGCTTCGCGATCACCAAGTTCAACATCATGACCCCGGGCCGCGAGCCCGAGGAGGAGATCGAGGACCTCACCAAGGCGTGATCCTCACCCGTACCAAAGGGAAGGCCCCGGAACCGACAGGTTCCGGGGCCTTCCCCGTAGGTACAGAGGGAGTACAGAGGTGTCAGATCGCGTAGACCGCGCCCGGGCGCGCCAGCTCCGACGGGCCCTTGTAGACCTCGCGCGCGTCCGCCAGGTTCTGCTCGCCGTCCGTCCACGGGGGGATGTGGGTGAGCACCAGCCGGCCGACACCGGCCCGGGTCGCCTGCGCCCCGGCCTCGCGGCCGTTGAGGTGGAGGGCCGGGATGTCCTCCTTGCCGTGGGTGAAGGAGGCCTCGCACAGGAAGAGGTCGGTGCCCTCGGCGAGCTTGTGCAGCGCGTCGCAGACCCCGGTGTCGCCGGAGTACGTGAGCGAACGGCCGCCGTGCTCGATGCGGATGCCGTACGCCTCGACCGGGTGGCACACCTTCTCCGTGCGGACGGTGAAGGGGCCGATCTCGAAGGCGGCCGACTTCAGCGTGCGGAAGTCGAAGACCTCGCTCATCGCGGTGGGCGAGGGGGTGTCGTCGTACGCCGTGGTCAGCCGCTGCTCGGCGCCCTCCGGTGCGTAGACGGGGATCGCGTCGCAGCGCCCGCCCTCGTGCCGGTAGTAGCGGGCGACGAAGTACCCGCACATGTCGATGCAGTGGTCCGCGTGCAGATGGCTGAGGAAGATCGCGTCGAGGTCGTACAGACCGATGTGTCGTTGCAGCTCGCCGAGGGCGCCGTTGCCCATGTCGAGGAGCAACCGGAAGCCGTCGGCCTCGACGAGGTAGCTCGAACAGGCCGAATCCGCGGACGGGAACGACCCGGAGCAACCGACGACGGTGAGCTTCATGGAGCGTGAACCTCCGTGGACGGGTGCGGAAAGCGCGCTGAGGGAGGGGGAGGCTGTGCGGTCTGTCGAGCGTAAGGCGCACGTGGGCCTGTCGCTCCTTCGTGGCGGCCCGTTGTGGGCGAACTCACGGGCTCTGTCACCGGTTCGGATGGATGGCGGGGCGCCACGGCGGAGTGGGGCGCGCGCCGGTACCGTCTTGAGGTATGGACACGTCATGGTGGCCCGCGCTGGCCGCGGTCGTGGTGATCGCGCTGGTCGTGGTGGTCGCCGGTGGGCGGAAGAGTTCGTCGGGAAGGCCCTCGGGTCGGAGGCCTTCGGGCCGGAGGCCCGCGGAGCGGACCCGGCCGCCCGGTCGGCCTGCGGGGCCGAAGGCCAAGGCTCCGTCGCGGCTGCCGCGGGCGGGGGAGATCTGGTGGGCGGACGTGCCCTTCGAGGACGGGCCCGGTTCGAAGGACCGGCCGTGTCTGGTGCTCGTGCTGCGGGGTGACAGTGCGCTCGTCGCCAAGATCACCAGCAAGTACCACGACGAGCGGCCGGGCGTGATCGCGCTGCCGCCGGGGGCGGTGGGCGACGCTCAGGGGCGGCCGAGCTTCCTGGAGACGGACGAGCTGCGGGACGTTCCGATGGCGGACTTCCGCCGGAGAGCGGGAACGGCGGACCCGGTCGTGTGGGACCAGGTCCGCCATCTCGCGCGGTGAGGGACCGTACTTACGCCCAGAGCTGGCCCTGGACCGTCTTGATCGCCTCTTCGGTCGTCGCGGCCGTGTAGAGGCCGGTCGACAGGTACTTCCAGCCGCCGTCGGCGACGACGAAGGCGATGTCGGCGCTCTCGCCGGCCTTGACCGCCTTGTTGCCGACGCCGATGGCCGCGTGCAGGGCGGCGCCCGTGGAGACGCCCGCGAAGATGCCCTCCTGCTGGAGGAGTTCGCGGGTGCGGGTGACCGCGTCGGCGGAGCCGACGGAGAAGCGGGTGGTGAGGACGGAGGCGTCGTACAGCTCGGGTACGAAGCCCTCGTCGAGGTTGCGCAGGCCGTAGACGAGGTCGTCGTAGCGCGGTTCGGCGGCGACGATCTTGACGTCGGGCTTGTGCTCGCGCAGGTAGCGGCCGACGCCCATGAGCGTCCCCGTCGTGCCGAGGCCGGCGACGAAGTGGGTGATCGAGGGGAGGTCGGCGAGGATCTCGGGGCCCGTGGTGGCGTAGTGGGCGCCCGCGTTGTCCGGGTTGCCGTACTGGTACAGCATCACCCAGGACGGGTTCTCGGCGGCGATCTCCTTGGCGACGCGTACGGCCGTGTTCGATCCGCCCGCCGCGGGGGACGAGACGATCTCCGCGCCCCACATGGCGAGCAGCTGGCGCCGCTCCTCGCTGGTGTTCTCGGGCATGACGCAGACGATGCGGTAGCCCTTGAGCTTGGCGGCCATGGCGAGGGAGATGCCGGTGTTGCCGCTGGTCGGCTCCAGGATGGTGCAGCCGGGCGTGAGCCGGCCGTCCTTCTCCGCCTGCTCGATCATGTGGAGCGCGGGGCGGTCCTTGACCGAGCCGGTCGGGTTGCGGTCCTCCAGCTTCGCCCAGATGCGGACGGTGTCCGAGGGCGAGAGCCGGGGGAGGCGGACGAGCGGCGTGTTGCCGACCGCCGCCAGCGAGGAGTCGTAGCGCATGTGGATCAGACCATGCCGCCGGCGACGGCCGGCAGGATCGTGACGCTGTCGCCGTCGGTGAGCTTGGTGTCGATGCCGTCGAGGAAGCGGACGTCCTCGTCGTTCAGGTAGACGTTGACGAAGCGGCGGAGCTTGTCGCCGTCGACGATGCGGGCCTCGATGCCGGTGTGGCGGGACTCCAGGTCGGCGAAGAGGTGGGCGAGGGTGTCGCCGCTGCCCTGGACGGCCTTCTCGCCGTCGGTGTAGGTGCGGAGGATGGTCGGGATGCGGACCTCGATGGCCATGGCGTGGGCTCCTGTCGGAAGTGGCGTGATCGGCGCGTGGCGGGGGCCCCCGCGCGGAGGGGGGTCGTACGGGAGTGCGCTCGATGTCGCGTGGGGTCGCTCAGAGCGCAGCGCGGGACGTACACATCGCGCTGGAGAGGCGGCACAGGTCGACGTGCAGGCGTGCCACGAGCAGGGGTGTGCCCGGAGTCTCTTCGCTCACGTCGTGGGAAACCATGGGCTCATCGTATCGATTCCCGGTCCGGGTTCCGGAATGTGATCTCACATGGTGGTCAGTTTCTGACCGCCTACCGGACTGTGCAGGTAGAGGACGGTCGGGCTGCCGGTCCTCGGGTGCGGGATGACCTCGGCGTCCACCCCGTAGACGGCGGCGAGGAGCGCGGGGGTGAGGATCTCTTCGGGGGTGCCTCCGGTGACGACCCGGCCCTCCACCAGGACGTAGAGGCGGTCGCAGTACGCCCCCGCGAGGTTGAGGTCGTGCAGGGCGAGCAGGTTGGTGGTGCCCAGGGTGCGGACGAGGCGCAGGATGTCGAGCTGGTGGCGGATGTCCAGGTGGTTGGTGGGCTCGTCGAGGACGAGGAGGGCCGGGTCCTGGACGAGGGCGCGGGCGACCAGGGCGCGCTGGCGTTCGCCGCCGGAGAGGGTGGGGAACGCGCGGTCGGCGAGCTCGGTGAGGCCGACGCGGGCGAGGGCGGCGTCGGCGCTCTCGCGGTCGGCGCCGGTGTCGCCTTCCCAGAACCGTTTGTGCGGGGAGCGGCCGAGGGCGACCAGTTCGCGGACGGTGAGTTCGAACTCGGTGGCGCTGTCCTGCGGGACGGTGGCGACGCGGCGGGCGCGGGCCTTGGGGCCGAGGGCGTGGAGGTCGTCGCCGTCGAGCGTGGCGCGGCCGGCGGTGGGGACGAGGGTCCCGTACACGCAGCGCAGAAGGGTGGTCTTGCCGCTGCCATTGGGGCCGATGAGGCCGACGGTCTCGCCGGGGCGGACGGTGAGGTCGGCGGAGCGGAGGCGTTGCCCGTACGAGAGTCCGTGGAGCCGCAGTTCGGTCATCGGAGTGCTCCTTCGGTCACAGGGGTGCTCCTTCGGGGCGTCGGCGCATCAGCCAGAGGAAGAGCGGGCCGCCGATGAGCGCGGTGAGGACGCCGACGGGGAGGTCCTGGGGCGCGGTGACGGTCCGGGCGCCGAGGTCGGCGAGGACCAGGGCGACCGCACCGCCGAGCGCGGCGACGGGCAGGAGGCGGCGGTGCGGGGCGCCGACGGCGAGCCGGGCGGCGTGCGGGGCCATGAGTCCGATGAAGCCGACGGCTCCGCTGGCCGCGACCATGACGGCGGTGACGAGGGAGACGAGGACGAAGACGGTGGCGCGGAAGCGGGCGGTGTCGAGGCCGAGGACGGTGGCGCCCTCCTCGCCGACGAGGAGCAGGTCGAGCGGGCGGGAGAGGGTGAGCAGGAGGCCGATGCCGAGGGCCAGGACGGCGGTGGGCAGGACGAGGGTGTCCCAGCGGGCGCTGCCGAGGCCGCCGAGGGACCAGTACAGCGCCTCACGGAAGTGCTCGGGACGGCCGGCGGCGGCCAGGATCAGGGTCGTGAGGGCGGAGAGGATGTACGAGACGGCGACTCCGGCGAGGACGAGCCGGGCGCCGGTCATGGTCCCGCCGCGGCGCGCGAGCCCGTAGACGAGGACGAGGGCGAGGAGGGCGCCGGCGAAGGCCCCGCCGGGCAGGGCGATGGTGGTGGTCACCCCTCCCCCGATGCCCAGGACCAGGACGAGGACGGCTCCGGCGGAGGCGCCGGAGGAGATTCCGAGGAGGAAGGGGTCGGCGAGCCGGTTGTTGACGAGGGCCTGGAGGACGGCGCCGACGACGGCGAGCCCGGCGCCGACGACCACGCCGAGCAGGACCCGGGGCAGCCGGACGTCGAGCACGATCGTGCGGTACGGGGAGGGGCCCGCCTGCCCGGTCAGGGCGTCGAGCACCTGGCCGGGCGGGATGCGGACGGAGCCGAGGGCGAGGGAGGCGATCCCCGCGAGGGCCAGGGCGAGGGCGAGTCCGGCGACGACGAGGACGTACCGCGACGTCCCGGAGGCCGGCGCGGCCGTCGCCTTGGCCCGGTCGAGGACCGCGGTCACCGGGCCGGGTGGAGCTGGGCGGCGAGCTTGTCGACGGCGGCGGGGACCCGGACGCCGAGGACGGTGTCGGAGAGGGGCATGACGGCGAACCGGCGGTTCTTGACCGCGGGGACGTCCTTCAGCGCCGGGTCGTCGAGGAGCCGCTTCTTCTTCTGTTCGACGGTGATGGAGCCGTAGTCGTAGATGACGATGACGTCGGGCTTGCGGTCGACGACCTGTTCCCAGGTGGCGTCGCCGAAGGCCTTGTCGAGGTCGGCGAAGACGTTCCGGCCGCCGGCCCGGGTGATGAGGTCGTTGCCGATGCCCTTGCCGCCCGCCGTGAACGCGGTCTTGTCGCCGCTGTCGTAGACGAAGACGGAGACCGGCGGGGTGCCCTTGAGGCGCTTCTCCGTGGCGGTGACGGTCGTGCGGGCCTCGCGGATCCAGGTCTCGGCCCGGTCGGGGACGCCGAAGGTCCGGCCGACCTCGCGGACTTCGCGGTAGAGGTCGTCGACCGAGGGCGAACCGGACGGGCAGTACTCGGTGTTGAGGCGGGTGGCGATGCCGGAGCGCTTGAGGTCGTCGCGGCTGCGGCCGTCCTTGGCGTCGAAGGCGGAGGCGTAACCGCCGTACACGAAGTCGGGGTTCGCGGCGAGGAGGGCCTCCTTGGAGGGGTACTCCTTGGCGACGACGGGGACGGTGTCGTAGGCCTTCTTGTACGCGGGGAGGACCGCGTCGTCGAGGTAGGCGGTGCCGACGAGCGACTTCTCCAGGCCGAGGGCGAGCATCACCTCGGTGACGTGCTGGTTCATGGTGACGACGCGCTTCGGCGGGGCCTTGTAGGTGGCCTTCACGCCGCAGTTGTCGACGGTGTACGGGAATCCGGGTGCGGGCTTCGCCGAGGGGGTCTGCTCCGCGGGGGCCGAGCAGGCGGCGAGGAGCGGGACGAGAGCGAGCGCGGGCAGCAGGGCACGGCGGGGCCGGGTCACGACGGAATGCCTCCTCCGGGGATTTCCACGTCCCCGATCGGTGGTGAGAGGCGGCAGGTCAGTTCCTGGCTCCCGGCGCCCGAAGGCGCCGGTCACAGTGGCGGGACCGCACCGGATTCGTACCGGTTTCCTGGGTCCTGCCGCCCGTTGGTCCGGGTCAGTGTCTCACCCGGGCCCGTCCGCCTCGGCCTGGTAGGCCTCGACGACCTTGACCTCTTCCTCGGTCACGACGCCCTCGACGATGGTGAAGGAGCGGAACTGGAAGGGGCCGGCGCCGTCGGTGTCGGCGGTGGAGACGAGGACGTAGTGGGCCTGCGGCTCGTTCGCGTACGAGATGTCCGTGCGGGACGGGTAGGCCTCGGTGGCGGTGTGCGAGTGGTAGACGACGACGGGCTCCTCGTCCCGGTCGTCCATGTCGCGGTAGAGCTTGAGCAGGTCCGCGGAGTCGAACTCGTAGAAGGTGGGCGAGCGGGCGGCGTTCAGCATGGGGATGAAGCGCTCGGGGCGGCCGCTGCCCTCCGGGCCCGCGACCACGCCGCAGGCCTCGTCGGGGTGGTCCGCGCGGGAGTGTTCCACGATCTGGTCGTACAGGGCCCGGGTGATGGTCAGCATGCCGACAGGATAAGCAGACGGGCCGTCCCGTACCGAGGAGTGGTACGGGACGGCCCGGATGCTGGACAGAAGCCTGTCAGGAGCGCTTGGCGAAGGCCGCGCCCTCGGGGTTGCGGGCCTTGAGGACCAGGTACGAGACGGCGAGGATCAGGCCCCAGACCGGCGCGCCGTAGAGCGCGACCCGGTTGCCCGCGTCCATGGCCATGGTCACGACGACCATGGCGATGAAGGCGAGCGAGAAGACACTGAGCCAGATGCCGCCGGGCGCCTTGAACGACGACTGCGGCACCTCACCCCGGTCGGCCTTGAGGCGGTAGCGGATCTGGCAGATCAGGATGACGATCCAGGCCCACATGCCGGAGATGGTGGCGAAGGAGACGACGTAGTTGAACGCCTCGCCGGGCCACTGGTAGTTGATCCAGACGCCGACCATCATCAGCGCGGCCGAGACCGTGGTGCCGATCAGCGGAGTGCCGGACTTGGTCAGCTTGGTGAAGGCCTTCGGGCCCTGGCCGTTGAGCGCGAGGTCGCGCAGCATGCGGCCGGTGGAGTACATGCCCGAGTTGCAGGAGGAGAGGGCCGCGGTCAGCACGACGAAGTTGACGATGGCGGCGCCGACGCCGAGGCCCATCTTCTCGAAGGCGGCGACGAACGGGCTGACGCCCGGCTTGAACTCGGTCCACGGGACGACCGACAGGATCATGATCAGCGCGCCGACGTAGAAGACGGCGATGCGCCACGGCACGGTGTTGATGGCCTTCGGCAGGACCGTCTTCGGGTCCTTGGACTCTCCGGCGGTGACGCCGACCAGCTCGACCGCGAGGAACGCGAACATGACCATCTGGAGGGTCATGAGGGTCGAGAAGATGCCGTCCTTGCCGGCGAAGAAGCCGCCGAGGTCCCAGAGGTGGGTGACGGAGGCGGTGTCGCCGGCGTCGGAGAAGCCGAGGGTGAGGATGCCGGCGCAGATCAGGATCATGCCGATGATCGCGGTGACCTTGACCATGGAGAACCAGAACTCCAGCTCACCGAAGAGCTTCACGGAGATCAGGTTGGCGCCGTAGAGGATGACGGTGAAGACGAGCGCCGAGATCCACTGCGGGATGTCCCACCAGTACGTCATGTAGGTGGCGGCGGCGGTGACCTCGGTGATGCCGGTGACGACCCAGAAGAGCCAGTACGTCCAGCCGGTCGCGAAGCCCGCGAACGGGCCGATGAACTCGCGAGCGTACTCGGAGAAGGAGCCCGACACCGGGCGGTACATGAGGAGCTCGCCGAGCGCCCGCATGATGAAGAAGATGACGAGGCCCGCGACGGCGTACGCGAGGATCAGGCTCGGTCCCGCGATGGAGATGCCCTTGCCCGCGCCGAGGAACAGACCGGTGCCGATGGCGCCGCCGATCGCGATCATCTGGATCTGACGGGCGCCGAGTGCCCGGTGGTAACCCTCGCCCGACGCGGAGTCCTCGGCCTCATTGCCGTCGTGCTGCTTGTCGACCTGCACTGAGGTCATGGTGGTGCGCCTTTCTCCATGCTGATCCGCGCGACTTCGAGTGAGTCTGCTGCGGATCAGGTCCTGATCCCCCCGGATGTGGAATGGAGTGCCACCGGCGGTCAGCCGGCCGAAGCGCCCTCGGGAACATGGGTGGCGTCCCGAGTGGTCGTGAAGATTTATCACGGCGCGAGGGGTGATCGACGGGGGCGCATGTGGCGCAAACCACACAAAAAGACGGACAAAGAGGACTCAACGGAGCAAGGGTGGGCACCTTGATAACGCATTCGTTATCCGGATTTGAGCGTCCGCTGAGCGAACACCGCGCAGCGCTGCGGTGGCGCTACGGCATCAGGGTCTCGACGAGGGACTCCTGGAGCGCGCCCAGCCAGAGGTACGCCATCACCATCGGCTTGCGCGGGTCGGAGTCCGGCAGCCGGTACAGCTGCTCGCTCTCCTCGTCCTTGACCTCCAGGCGGGTCCCGATGGTCAGCCGGAGGTCGTTGAGCGCGCCGAGCCAGGCCCGGGACTCGTCCTGGGTCAGCTTCAGGACGGCCCCGCCCTCGCCCGCCGATTCGCCGGCGAGGGAGTCCAGCGCGCGTACGACCACGAGGGCGTCCTCGCGCTTGCGGGCCCGCAGGTCGTTCTCGGTGTAGCGGCGGAAGTCGGCGGCGGACGCCCGCAGGTCCTCGCTCTCGTCCCCGTACGCGTCGGGGAAGAGGCGCCGGAGCGCGGGGTCGGACGGGGGCTCGCTGGGGCCCTCGGCGAAGAGCGCCGCCAGCGGGTCGGCGTCGGCCGCGGGCTCGTCGCCGGGGCCGATCAGCTCCATCAGCTGGACGGCGAGGGAGCGGAGGATGGAGATCTCGACGTCGTCGAGCGCGACGGCCGCGCCGCCACCGGGCAGGTTCTCGAAACGCCCGGCCATCAGAAGCGGTCCTGGGAGAGGGTCGCCCAGAGGCCGTAGCCGTGCATCGCCTGCACGTCCCGCTCCATCTCCTCGCGGGTACCGGCGGAGACGACCGCCTTCCCCTTCTCGTGCACGTCGAGCATCAGCTTGTGCGCCTTGCCTTTGGAGTAACCGAAGTACGACTGGAAGACGTAGGTCACATAGCTCATCAGGTTGACCGGATCGTTGTGCACGAGGGTCACCCAGGGCACGTCCGGTTCGACGACCGCGGAGACCTCCTCGGCCGATTCCGTACGTTCGATCTCAATAGGCGCGACGCTCACTCACCCCATGCTGCCACTCCGGGGGGCCCATCGCACAAACGGGGCACCCACACCGCCCCCTATTCGTCACTCTGACGATTTCTGCGCTAGCATCGCTGACATGAACGCTGCGGACCTTGGGCTGCCGGTGGACGTGCCGTCGACCGCGCTCTTCACCGATCAGTACGAACTGACCATGCTCCAGGCCGCCCTGCGGGCCGGCACCGCCGACCGGCACTCGGTCTTCGAGGTCTTCACCCGGCGGCTGCCCGAGGGGCGCCGCTACGGCGTCCTCGCGGGCGTCGGCCGGGTCCTGGACGCCGTCGAGAACTTCCGCTTCGACCCCGCCGTCCTGGGCTTCCTGCGCGAGCACGGCATCGTCGACGAGCCGACCCTGGAGTGGCTGGCCGGATACCGCTTCTCCGGCGACATCTGGGGCTACCCGGAGGGCGAGGTGTACTTCCCCGGCTCGCCCGTCCTGCGGGTCGAGGGCTCCTTCGCCGAGTGCGTGCTCCTGGAGACCGTGATCCTCTCGATCCTCAACCACGACTCGGCGATCGCGGCCGCCGCCTCCCGCATGTCGGCCGCGGCCGCCGGGCGCCGCCTGATCGAGATGGGTGCCCGGCGCACCCACGAGCTGGCCGCCGTCGCCGCCTCCCGCGCCGCGTACGTCGGCGGCTTCGAGGCCACCTCGGACCTCGCGGCCGGCTTCCGCTACGGCATCCCGACCGTCGGCACCTCCGCCCACGCCTTCACCCTCCTCCACGACAGCGAACGGGACGCCTTCCAGGCCCAGGTCGAGACCCTCGGACGGGGTACGACCCTGCTCGTCGACACGTACGACGTGACCGAGGCCGTCCGTACCGCCGTCGAGGTGGCGGGGCCCGAGCTCGGCGCCGTCCGCATCGACTCGGGCGACCTGCTGCTCGTCGCACACCGGGTGCGGGCGCAGCTCGACGAGCTGGGCGCGCGGAACACGAAGATCGTCGTCACCTCGGACCTCGACGAGTACGCCATCGCCTCGCTCGCGGCGGCGCCGGTCGACGCGTACGGGGTGGGCACGCAGCTGGTCACCGGCAGCGGCCACCCGACCTGCTCCATGGTCTACAAGCTGGTCGCCCGGGCCCGCTCGGCCGACCCCAAGGCGCCCCTGGTGCCGGTCGCGAAGAAGTCGGTGGGCGGCAAGGCCTCGGTCGGCGGGCGCAAGTGGGCGGCCCGGCGGCCCGACGCGTACGGCGTCGCCGAGACGGAGGTCGTGGGCACGGGACCGGTCCCGCCGGAGCTCGTCGACCACCAGCTCCTGGTCGAGCTGGTCAAGGGCGGCGAGGTGGTGGCCCGGGAGCCGCTGGAGGCCGCCAGGTCCCGGCACATCGAGGCCCGCGCCGGACTGCCGATGTCGGCGATCCAGCTCTCGCGCGGCGAGCCGGTGCTGCCGACGGAGTACGTCTAGGAACGCCTGGAGGCTTGCCCCTCCCCTGGGGAGGGGGAAGTCTCTAGGCTCGATCCCACCCCTATCCGACGCGCTAAGGACACCCGCCATGCACCGCGCATTGATCGTTGTGGACGTTCAGAACGACTTCTGCGAGGGCGGCAGCCTCGCGGTGACGGGCGGCGCGGACGTCGCCGCCGCGATCACCGACCTGGTCGGCCAGACGGCGGGCTCGTCCTACCGGTACGTCGTCGCCACCCGTGACCACCACGTCGACCCGGGCGCGCACTTCGCGCCGGAGGGCGAGGAGCCGGACTACGTCACCTCCTGGCCCGTGCACTGCGTGGCCGGCACGGAGGGCGTCGGCTTCCACCCGAACTTCGCGCCCGCCGTCGCCAGCGGGGCGATCGACTCGGTCTTCGACAAGGGCGCCTACGACGCGGCGTACAGCGGCTTCGAGGGTCTTGACGAGAACGGGCGGACGCTCGCGGAGTGGCTGCGGGAGCGGGACGTCACCGAGGTCGACGTGGTGGGCATCGCCACCGACCACTGCGTCCGGGCGACGGCCCTGGACGCGGCGCGGGAGGGTTTCCGGACCCATGTGCTGCTGGAGCTGACGGCCGGGGTCGCGAAGGCGACGACAGCGAAGGCCCTGAAGGAGCTCCGGGCGGCCGGGGTCCAGCTGACGGGCGAGCCGGTGGTGTGACGGGGGCGGTGCTCTACGCCGCGGGCTCCTTCGGGAGCGTGCGGACCGGGTGCCAGAGTTCCTGGGCGGCGCCGGGCGCGGATCTCCAGAGCAGGCCGTCGGGGTGGTGCAGGACGGCCGTGATCTCGTCCGGGGTGGGCGGCTCGCTGTTGCCGCGGAGGTAGACCGCGCGCAGGCCGAGGTTCCGCAGCCGGGTCAGGGCGCGGGCACGGTTGGCGGCGTGGACCAGGAAGCGGACCGAGGCCCCGTCGCGGGCCGGGCTGGGCAGCCCTATCGCGACGACCACGCTGCCGCCCGGCAGCTTGCAGAACCCTCCGTTGGGCATGCGGAACCACTCCCCCGTGGATCAGATGTCAATAAGAACTGCGTCAGACGCACCTAAACACGATCGGCCGCCGCCCGCTAGGGGGCGACGGCCGATCACGCTTTGACCTGCAGTTTTACCGACTACTTGGTGGACGGACCCACCTGGACCGTGATCGTCTGGCCGTTCTTCGGCTCCTTGACGACCTGGATCTTGGTGTTGGTGTCAGTTACCTGCACACCGGCCCGCTCGGTCTCCTGGTACCAGTAGGTGCCCTTGCGGTCGTCGAAGACCGGGTTGCCCGGCTGCGACTTGACCCACACCGGGACGTCCGCCTTGTGGAGCTTGAGGGCGTCGGTCCGGTAGGTGCCGAAGGTGGAGTCGTACGCCTGGACGCGGTTGCGCATCAGGGTGCCGTCGGTCCACTTCAGCGGGGTGGCGTGGGCGTCGACCGGAAGGATCAGGCCCTTGCCCGGGTGGACGGCCGTGTTGTTGTCCTTCTGGGAGAGGTCCCACTTCCAGACGAGCAGGCCGTTCTGGTACGGGTAGTGCTCGACCCAGCTGGACTTCTCACCCGCGAAACCGAAGTTGTACGGGCCGACCTTGAGGGTCTGGTCGTACGAGACGTACTGGCGGTTCTCCGCGATGTAGTACTGCTCGTACTCCTTCGTGAAGCCCTTGCCGACGCGCGAGAAGCCCTTCGCCACCCAGCCGTTGTCACCGTTCTCGGCGTTGTCCGAGAAGAGGGTGGCACCGTCCGCGGTCAGCGTGATGGCGTCGGCGGTGAAGCCCTTGCCGCCCGCGCCGCCGTCCGTCTGGTAGCGGAAGCGGAGGTCGACCTTCTTGCCCGCGTAGGCGTCGAGGCCGTAGACGAGCTTCTTGTGCTTCTCCGAGACGTCGGTCAGCGCCGGGGCGCCGCTCGCGTCGCGCGGGAGGGCCACGCCGTCGGCGGTGCCGTCCAGGGCCGTCCAGTTGGCGCCGCCGTCGGTCGACACCTCGGTGTAGAGGTAGTCGTAGTCGAGCTCGATGTCGTACCAGCCCTGGAGCTCCAGGGAGGCGGACGTCTTGCCCGTGAGGTCGACGGAGCGGGTCAGGGTGTTCTTGAGGTCGTCACCCATGTTGCTCCACCACTGCGTGGCACCCTCGGCGGGCGCGACGACATCGGTGGTGACCTGCTTCTTCGGCAGCTCGACGACAAGAGCCTGCGGGTTCTTGGTGTTGTACTCGGCCACACCCAGCTTGTGGGTGGACTTCGTCCCGCGCTGCTCGTTGCTCACCTTGGTGTAGTTGAGCCAGCCGAGCTGGAGCTTGTCCCAGGAGTTCATGTCGCCGGGCAGGTCGCCGATGGCGTCCTTGCCGCGGCCGAGCCAGGAACCGGACGACATGAGCGACCAGAAACCGGTCGAGTTCTCGGCGCCCTTGAGGCCCGAGGTGTCGTACAGGTCCGGGAGGCCGAGGTCGTGGCCGTACTCGTGCGCGAAGACGCCGAGGCCGCCGTTCTCGGGCTGCATCGTGTAGTCGCCGACCCAGATGCCCGAGTCGCCGATCTGCGTGCCGCCGGCCTTGTTGTCCGCCGGGCCGGTCTTGCCCGCGTTGGTGCCGTAGGCGTACCAGCGGTGGGCCCACAGGGCGTCGCCGCCCTGGGCGCCGCCGCCCGCCGACTCGTCCTCGCCCGCGTGGACGATCTGGAAGTGGTCGATGTAGCCGTCGGGCTCGTTGAAGTTGCCGTCGGCGTCGAAGTCGTACCGGTCCCACTTGTCGTACTCGGCCATGTCGGCCTTGATCTGGGCGTCGGTACGACCCTTGGCCTTCTGGTCGGCGACGAAGGCGGTGACGCCGTCGCGGACCGCGTCCCAGACGTTGGAGCAGTTGCTGTTGCCGCAGTAGTTCGAGCCGTAACGGGCCTCGTTGTACTCGACCTTGACCCAGTCGGAGACGCCGCCCTCGACCGAGTAACGGCCGGAGGAGGTCTTCTCCATGTAGGTCTTCAGCGACTGCTTGGGCTGTCCCTTGGCGTCCTTGCCGGTGCCGAAGTACAGGTCCTGGAAGTGCTGCTGGTTGTAATCCGCCTGCCAGGCCGTGGAGTTGTCCTTCGCACGGTCGGGCTCGGCTATCTGGTTGTGCAGCGGGCCGGGCTCGCCGCCGAACTTCGGCTTCAGCTCGGTCGTGTCGTCGTCGGCGCGGTCGACCAGGGTGGTGGTGTCCACCTTGTCGCCGAACTCGACGAGGATCGTGAAGATCTTGTCGGTCTTCTCGCGGCCGAGCTCGACGTACTTCTTGCTGTCGAGCTTGACCACCTGGGAGCCGCCACGGCGCTCGACCTGGGCCTCGCCGCTCAGCACCTGCTCCAGGGCGGCCTTGCGCTGCTGCGCCTGCTGCTCGCTGAACGGCCCCTCGAGGTCGTGGTCGACGGCCGTCTTGTCGATCCCGGCGCCGGGCGCCGGGTCGTGGCGGACGTCGACGGACGTCACGCCGTTGCTGTCGGCCCAAGCGGTGGAGAAGGTCGAGGCGGTGGCGGCGGTGGCCGCGAGCGCCACGACGACTGCGGACGCTCTGATCGCCCGTCGTCTGTTGGTCACTTGATGTAGTCCTCCCCGGCGCCCACGCATCCGGACTGAGGTGGGGAGTCCGTCCAGCGGGGTCGCGCGTCACAAGTGACGACATTTGACCGGAGTGGCGCAAGAAAAGACAGATCTTGACTTGCACAGACCAACTGCACTATGTGGGATCGGATTTCCGATAATCGGGCGTCCAGCAGGCGCATCACGGCCGATGGTTGAGCGTCGCGTGACTCCGTGCGCCCCCCGTGCACCGGCACGGTGGGTTAGGTCACGCTTACTACTGGTTCCCTCCGGGCATCCACCGTCATAGAGTCGAACCGATGTCCTGAGGGGGCGGTACCTGTCATGCAGCGACCGAACGCCGCACAGCTCGCCTACGGTTCGGCCACCGTCGCCCTCGCGACCGTCGCCCTGCTGTTGCTCTCCCGTACGACGACGACCCTCGGGATCGCGGTGATCTGCGCCGCGGGCCTGCTGCTCGGCCTTCTCGTTGCGGTGACGATGCCGGTACGGGCGAGGTCCGTCAAGGCCTCCGCGCCGCCGGTTCCGGCGGATTCCCCCACTCTCTCCGTCCCTTCCGCCTCCGCTCCCGGGAACGAAGAGATCCGGATACCGGCCGCGCGCGTGGGCGCGGGCGCCGATACCCGGATCGGTTCGTAGGGCCCTGGTCCGTAAGGCTCTAGGAGGCGGTGACGACCACCGTCTTCGCCGCCTTGTCGTGCAGACCCTGCTTGTAGGGCTTGTCGACCAGGATGAGGATCAGCAGGAGCAGCGGCCACAGGCAGGCGCAGCAGATCAGCGCGGGCAGCCACAGCACGACGGCCCTCAGCAGCGACTGGCTCATCGGGGGCGTCGAGCCGTCGTTGAGCATCGCGACCCGGAGCTTCAGCAGCTTCTTGCCGAGCGTCTGGCCGTTCTTGGCCACCATCACCGTGTCGTAGGCGACGTACGCGACGATCGTGATGAGCTGGAAGACCAGCTGGCTGCCGCCGTTGAGACTGTTGACCGTGTCGCCGAAGTCGTTGCCGTTCTCGGTCGCCCGACTGTAGATGTCGAACGGGATGCCGATGATCGCCAGCGGCACCGCGACGATGAACCAGTCGATCACGCGGGCCAGGATGCGCCGGCCGGACTCGGCGAGCGGCGGCATCCCGGAGAGCGGATCGGTCCCGCCGTAACCACCGCCGTAAGCGCTCCCGTACGGAGGCGGGGGCGGCGGCATGTTGTCGTACGGGGAACCGGGCGGGGTCCCGTAGGGGCTCCCGGGCGGGGGCCCGCCCGGAGGCGGTTCCGGCGGGGGCGTTCCGTCGGGCGGCGGCTGGCCGGCGTTGGGCGGTGTGGGCTCCTGCGGCCTCTTGAGGAACGGGTCCTCCTCGGGCGGCTGGCCGGGCGGCGGCTGGTCGGTGCTCATGGGGGCAGTGCATCCCGGGGGCGACCACCCCGCAAGGAATCATCGCCCGTTCGGGGGACCGCCCCCGAACGGGCGCCGCCGTCCTGCCTACCGCGGTCCCCGGATCGCGTCCTGCCTACCGCGCGACGAAGGTGCGGGCCGCCTTGTCGTGCCAGCACTGGCGCCAGGGGCGGTCGAAGAGGCACCACAGGACGTTGAAGACGCCGATGACCAGGAGCCCGAGGACGCTGTAGACGAGCCAGCGCCGCAGGGCCGCGCCGAACCGCGGCGGCTGGTGCGCCTCGATGTCCCGCACCTCGAGTCCGCACAGCTTCTTGCCCAGGGTCCGCCCCCACTTGGCGGTGGGCAGCGCCTCGTACAGGATGCCGATCACGAACAGCGAGGCGAGCACGATGCCGAACTGCACGGACGTGGTCGAGTCCAGGAGCCAGACCTGGACGGTGGTGCCGGACTGCTTGGCCGCCTCGATCTTGCCGTCGATGTGGTCGAGGGCGGCGGTCACGAAGGGGACGGCCGCGGCGCCGACGAGCGCGCCCAGGACGATCGTGTCGATCAGCCGGGCCAGCAAGCGCCTGCCGAGACCCGCGGGGCGGGCGGAGGCCTGGGCGCGGGCCGCCTGCTGGAACACGTCCTCGACCGGCGGCTTCCACGGCAGGACCGGCTGCTGCTCCTGCTGCTGCTGTTGTTGTTCTTGGGGCTGGGGTTGCGGTCGGGGCTGGGGCTGGACTTGGGGCTGCGGCTGCTGAGCCCAGGAGGGCGCGGCGGGGGCGGGGGCCTGGGCAGCGGGCTCGGGAGCCGGCCGAGGTGCCGGGGCAGGGGCAGGCGCGGGCGCGGGCGCCGGAGAGGGCGCGGGCGTGGGCGCCGGGGTGACCGGCATTCCGCCGAGGCGGGCGGCTCCCCCGGTCGACCGGGGGTCCGCCGCCGGGGCGGGTGCCGGGGCGGCCGCGTGGGGCTCGACGGGCTCGTTCGCGCCCGCCACGGGCCACTCGGCCGGGGTGCGCGGGTCGGGGACGACGGGGGCCCTCCGCTGGGGCTGAGACTGCGCGTGGGCCGGGGCCTGGGCCTCCGGCTGGTCCTGGGGGGCGCCCCAGGCGACCCTCTGGTCGCGTTCGCCGCCGAAGCCGGTCTGCCGGGCGGTGTCCGCCTGCCAGGCCGAGGAGGGCTCCGGTGTCACCGGCGCCTCGTCGAAGTCGTCGAAGAAGACGGGTCCCGTCTCCTCGACCGCCGGTACGGGGGCCGCGGGAAGGGCGGCCGGGACGGGCGCAGCGGCCAGCGCCGGGCTGTGGCCCTGGTTCTGGGCCACGTGCCGGCCCGCGCCCGGTGCCGCGCTCGGTGCGGGGCTCGGTGCGGGAGCCTGGCTCTGCGCCGGCGCGAGGTTCTCCGCCGCCGCCGGGTTCTCCGCCGCCGGGTAGTGCGCGATCACCGGCGCGGGCGCCGGGCCGGAGGCCAGGATCGGACCCGCGGGGATCGCCCCGGCCGGCGGGTTCGGTGCGCCCTCGCCGTCCTTGGGCGCCGGCCGGCTCGTACCGGGCACCCAGGCGCCCCCGTTCCAGTACCGGATGTACCCGGGAATGGACGGGTCCGGGTAGTACCCCGCCTGCGGTACCTCTCCGCCGCCTCCAGGAGGAGTAGCCACTGCCCCGACTCCGTTCAGTCACAACGCCTTTGATCCCACGGCCGCACCCCCGGGCATGCCGCGCCCAAGGAGGACAGTAACGAAGAACGTCCCCGAGGGAAGAAAGAGCCCACGAGAAAGACCGCCTTCGGGCGACAGAGACCGGAATCGGTCACTCATGGTGATGTTCGGGCCGACGCATCCGGGGGCTGCGGGGGGGGGTGCGGGGGGCTGGGGGAGTCTGCGGGGAGCCCGCAAAAAACTTTCCGAAAAAACTTCCCGAAGTCGCGTAATGAACGGCGTGGACCCCGCTCTCTCCTGGTGAAGGCCCGTCCGGGGCCCCGCCGCGAGAGGACGTACGACCATGCAGAACACCGACAACACCACCGTAGAACGCGAGCTGGAGCTGAAGCTGGTGCTCTCCCCCGAGCGCGCCGTCCCCGTCCCCGCCCGGCTCGCCTACCGCACCGACGACCCGTACGCCGTCCACATCACCTTCCACGTCGGCTCGGACCACCCGGTCAACTGGACCTTCGCGCGCGAGCTGCTCGTCGAGGGTGTCTTCCGGGCCTGCGGCCACGGCGACGTCCGGATCTGGCCGACGAAGGTCGAGGGCCGCAGCGTCGTCCTGATGGCGCTCTCCTCCCCCGACGGCGACGCCCTGCTCGAAGCCCCGTCCGCGCAGGTGTCCGCCTGGCTGGAGCGGACCCTGCGCGCGGTGCCGCCGGGCACCGAGTCCGAGCGGCTCGGCATGGACGACGGTCTCGCCGAACTCCTGGCGACCACCGTGATCACCGACGAGCTGTGGCTGCGCGACCCGTGGCCGTCGGACGAGTCGCAGGACGGCGAGCTGTGAGCCGCCCCCGCCACCTGACCCTCGTAGCGGGGTTCTCAGAACAGCTTTCCGGGGTTGAGCAGCCCCAGTGGGTCGAAGGTGTGCTTGATCCCGCGCTGGAGTTCGAGGCCGACCGGACCCAACTCCCTGGCCAGCCACTCCTTCTTGAGGACGCCCACGCCGTGCTCGCCGGTGATCGTGCCGCCGAGGGCGAGCCCGAGCGCCATGATCTCGTCGAAGGACTCCCGCGCCCGCCGCGACTCGTCCTCGTCGGCGTGGTCGAAGCAGACGACGGGATGGGTGTTGCCGTCCCCCGCGTGCGCGCAGACGCCGATGGTCAGGTCATATTTCTCCGCGATCGCCGACGTGCCGTCGAGCATCGCGGCCAGCTTCGTCCGCGGGACGCACACGTCGTCGATCATCGTCGCGGACTTGATCGTCTCCAGGGCCGTGAGGGAGAGCCGGCGCGCCTGGAGGAGAAGTTCGGACTCGGCGGTGTCCGCGGCCGGGACGACCTCGGTGGCACCCGCCGCCGTGCACAGCTCGCCGACGGCGGCCAGATCGGCCGCCGGGTCCGGGCTGTCGAAGGCACACAGGAGGAGCGCCTCGGTGGTGTCGGGCAGACCCATGCGCGCCAGCCTGTTGACGGCCTGGACGGTGGTGCGGTCCATGAGTTCGAGCAGCGACGGGGTGTGTCCGCGCTCCATGATCGCGCAGACGGCCTCGCAGGCGGCGGCCGCGGAGGGGAACTCCGCGGCGAGCGCGAGCTGTGCCGGGGGCTGCGGCCTGAGCGCGAGCACCGCCCCCACGACGATGCCGAGGCTGCCCTCGGATCCGACGAAGAGCCTGGTCAGGTCATATCCGGCGACGCCCTTGGCGGTGCGGCGGCCGGTGGTCAGGAGCCGGCCGTCGGCGAGGACGACGTCGAGGCCGAGGACGTACTCGGCGGTGACGCCGTACTTGACGCAGCACAGACCTCCGGAGGCGGTGCCGATGTTCCCGCCGATGGTGCACGTCTCCCAGCTGGAGGGGTCCGGCGGGTAGTACAGGCCTTGTTCGGCGACGGCCCGTGACAGCACGGCGTTGACGACACCCGGTTCGACGACGGCGATCCGGTCGACCGGGTTGATCTCCAGGATGCGGTCCATCTTGACCAGGGAGAGCACGATGCAGCCCTCGGAGGCGTTGGCGCCGCCGGACAGGCCCGTGCGGGCTCCCTGGGGGACGACGGGGACACGGAGTTCGGTCGCGGTCCGCATGACGTGCCGGACCTGTTCGACCGTGCGCGGGAGCACGACGACCGCGGGGTCGCCGGCCGCGCAGAAGCTCGCCATGTCGCGGGAGTAGGAGGCCGTCACGTCCGGGTCGGTGAGGAGCGCCTCGGCGGGTAGCCCGGCGCGCAGCCGCGTCAGAAGATCGTCCATGGGTCCAGCGTGGCACCCGGGGCCATCGGTGTGAACCCGCCGGAGCGGGCGCTTCGTGTGCTCTTCGTACAGGTGCGTACGGGCGCACAGTGAGCGCCATGAAGACCCAGAACGTGTCGAGGACGGTCCTGGCGGCGGGAGTGGGCGCGGTCCTCGCGGCAACGGCCCTGCTGTACGTCCCCGAGCTCGTCGGCCAGGGGCCGCCGCGCCCGCCCGGTCCGGCGGAGCGGGCGACGATCGCGGCGCACGCCGGCGCGCAGGCCGCGCTGCCGGACCTGGCCGCGCTGATCACCGACCGGGAGAAGTGGCTGCGCGCCCACCCGGACGACGACGCGTCCTGGGCGGTGCTCGGCGCGGCGTACACGGAGCGCGGGACGCGGATCGGCGACGTACGGGACTACCCGAGGGCGGAGCGGGCGCTGAAGCGCTCCCTGGCCGAACAGCCGGCCGCCCGGGGCAACGTGGACGCGCAGCTGGGTCTCGGGGCGCTCGCGGGGGCGCGCGGCGACTGGAGGTCCGCGAAGGAGTGGGGTGAGCGGGTACGGACGGCGGCTCCGGGGCGCTGGCCCGCGTACCCGGTCCTGATCGACGCGTACAACGGCCTCGGCGACTACGAGGCGGCCGGGAAGGCGGCGGAGAAGCTGGAGGAGCTGCACGCGGGCGCGGTCGTGCGCGCGCGTGCGTCGCAGATGTACCGGAACCGTGGCTGGCGCGAGGACGCCGACGCGGCGGCGCTGGACGCGGCGGCGCTGGCGGAGACGGACGCGGACAAGGCGGCGGCGCTCGCGCGGCTCGGGGACCTGGCGTGGGAGCGGGGCGAGGCGGAGGAGGCCCTCGTCCGGTTCGGGGCGGCGTTGCGGCTCGTACGGGACCACGGGCCGTCGCTTGCGGGGCGTGCGCGGGCGCTCGCGGGCCTGGGCCGTACGGACGAGGCGCTGCGCGACTGGCGGGCGGCGCTGGCCCGGCTGCCGCTGCCGGAGTACGTCCTGGAGGCGGGCGAGCTGTACGAGGCGGTGGGCCTGGAGGGGGACGCGCGGGCGCTGTACGAGCGGTTGCGGACGGGTGCGTGGGTGCGGGCGGAGGTGGCTCTGGGGCTGCTCGACGCGGACCACGGCGCCCCGGCGGCGGCGGTCACGCGGCTGCGGGCGGAGTGGGCGCGCGGGCACCGCTCGGTGGCGGTGGCGGACGCGCTGGGGTGGGCGCTGTACCGGGCCGGGAAGCCGAAGGAGGCGCTGGAGTACGCGAAGCGGGCCACGGACGAGGGGCTGCGGAGCGCGCTCTTCGCGTACCACCGGGGCGAGATCGAGCGGGCTCTGGAGCTGCCAGGACCGGCCCGCCGCCATCTGGCGGAGGCGCTGCGGACCAACCCGGAGTTCTCCCCGCTGCACGCCCGGCGGGCGGAGCAGGCCCTGACGGCCCTGGGCGAACTGCCCGACGAGCTCCCGAAGGAACTCCGCCCGGACCCGCCCGCGGAAGCCGCGAAGGCGGCGGGGCCGAAGGAGGAGGCGGAGGGCGCGACGGCGGCCGACGGCGGCACCGCGAAGGCACCGGGGACCGCGGGGACGGCGGGCTCGGGCACAGCGGGCTCGGGCACAGCGGGCTCGGGCACAGCGGCTTCCGACGGCGCGGCGCGCGAGTAGCGCGGGCGCCGTCGGAAGCGCTCCCGGCCCACCCCCCGTATGGGCCGGGAGCACATGTGGGAGGGTCCCGGAGCCGGAGCCCCGGAACCCTCCCACACAGCGATGGCGGCGACGACTAGAGGTTGCCGCGCTTCTCCTGCTCGCGCTCGATCGCCTCGAACAGGGCCTTGAAGTTGCCCTTGCCGAAGCCCATGGAGCCGTGGCGCTCGATCATCTCGAAGAAGACAGTCGGGCGGTCCTGCACCGGCTTGGTGAAGATCTGCAGCAGGTAGCCGTCCTCGTCGCGGTCGACGAGGATCTTCAGCTCGCGCAGGGTCTCGACGGGCACGCGGGTCTCGCCCGCCCACTCGCCGAGGGTGTCGTAGTACGAGTCGGGGGTGTCGAGGAAGGACACGCCCGCCGCGCGCATCGCGCGGACCGTGGCGACGATGTCGTTGGTGGCGAGGGCGATGTGCTGGACGCCGGCGCCGCCGTAGAACTCCAGGTACTCGTCGATCTGCGACTTCTTCTTCGCGATCGCCGGCTCGTTGATCGGGAACTTCACCTTGAGGGTGCCGTCCGCGACGACCTTCGACATCAGCGCCGAGTACTCGGTCGCGATGTCGTCGCCCACGAACTCCTTCATGTTCGTGAAGCCCATGACCTTGTTGTAGAAGCCGACCCAGTCGTTCATCTTGCCGAGCTCGACGTTGCCGACGCAGTGGTCGATGGCCTGGAAGGTGCGCTTGGCCGGCGGCTCGACGATCGGCTTCGCGGAGACGAAGCCCGGCAGGTACGGGCCGTCGTAGCCGGAGCGCTCGACGAGGGTGTGGCGGGTCTTGCCGTAGGTGGCGATCGCGGCGAGGACGACGGTGCCGTTCTCGTCCTTCAGCTCGTACGGCTCGGTGACGCCGGTGGCGCCGTGCTCGACGGCGTAGGCGTACGCGGCACGGGCGTCCGGCACCTCGATGGCCAGGTCGACGACGCCGTCACCGTGCTCGGCGACGTGGTCGGCGAGGAAGCGGCCCCGGTCGGTCGAGACCTTGATGACGGAGGTGAACACGAAACGGGCGGCGCCGTTGGTGAGCACGTAACTGGCGGTCTCGCGGCTGCCGTTCTCCGGTCCGGAGTAGGCGACGAGCTTCATGCCGAAGGCCGTGGAGTAGTAGTGCGCGGCCTGCTTGGCGTTGCCGACGGCGAAGACGACCGCGTCCATTCCCTTGACCGGGAAGGGATCGGCCTTACGCGCGGTGGAAGGGGTGTGATCGAGGGTCTCAGTCATGGCAGCAATGTCCCGCCGTTCGGCAAGGTGCGCAAGGGTTTGTTGATGTGCTGGTCAATCTGTACAGCGACAGGCGAGGATGGCCGTGCGACTTGTACATCCTGACCATGAGGAGACCGCCGTGGCGATCGATCATTTGGACGGCCGGCTGATCACGCTTCTCGCGCGCGAGCCGCGCATAGGAGTCCTGGAGGCCTCCCGGCGCCTCGGAGTGGCGCGCGGGACGGTCCAGGCACGCCTGGACCGGCTCCAGGAGAGCGGGGTGATCCGCGGCTTCGGGCCGCAGGTGGACCCGGCGGCACTGGGTTATCCGGTGACGGCGTTCGCGACGCTGGAGATCAAGCAGGGCCAGGGGGCGGACGTGCGGGGGCACCTGGCGACGGTGCCGGAGGTGCTCGAACTGCACACGACGACGGGCCACGGCGACATGCTCTGCCGGCTGGTCGCCCGTTCCAACGCCGACCTCCAGCGGGTGATCGACAAGGTGGTCGCCTTCGAGGGGATCATGCGGGCGTCGACGGCGATCGTGATGGAGAACCCGGTGCCGCTGCGGATCATCCCGCTGGTGGAGCAGGCGGCGCAGGAGTAGGACGGACGAAGGACGGGCGAAGGGGCGAACGCAAAGAAGTCTCTGCAAAAAGGTCTCTGCAAAGAAGAGGTTGCAAAGAAACCCTTGCAACCTCTTCTTTGCAACTCTAGGCTTGAGACATGTCCGAGCCCGAGAAGCATCTGAGCCGCACCCTGGACCCCCGCTCCCTGCGCGGGCTCGCCCACCCTCTCCGCATCCAGCTGCTGCGCGCCCTCCGCCGCTACGGACCCGCCACCGCCTCCCAACTGGCCGAGCGGCTAGGCGAGTCCAGCGGCGCGACCAGCTATCACCTGCGCCAGCTCGCGACGGTCGGCTTCGTCGAGGACGACCCGACGCGCGGCAAGGGCCGGGAGAGATGGTGGAAGGCAGCCCAGCAGGGGACGGCCCTGGACGAGACGCTCCACAAGAACCCCGACCCCGAGGTGCAGGGCGCCATCGAGGTCCTCCTGTTCGAGGTGGCGACCACCCACACGCAGGAGATGAACACGTACCTCGGCACCCGGCACGACTGGGACGAGACGTGGCACAGCGCCTCGGACATGAGCGACTTCACGCTGCGGCTGCCGGCCGCGAAGCTGCGCGAACTGAACGAGAAGCTCCACGAGCTGATCGACACCTACCGCGACACCGCCGACGCCGACGCGCCGGGCGCCGAGCGCGTACGGCTGCACCTGCACGCGTTCCCCCAGCAAGAGGACTGACGGAAGGAACCACGGAGCCATGCACGCCGACATCCACCTCCAGCTCCACCGGCTACAGGCCGCCGAACTCCACCACGAGGCCACCGCCTCGACCCGCACGCACGACGCCCCGCGCACACCCACCCCCACCCTCCGCGTCCAACTGGGGTGGACGCTCGTCGAGTTTGGGCTCCGCCTGGTCACGCCGGCAGACCGCCGCCCGGCCCCCTTGGCCGCATGACCGCTCCGGGGGGACACGAAGCGGGTACGACGAAGGGCGCGCGCGGCCCGCTGACCACCGTCCTGAGCGCCAACGCCGTCTCGATCACCGGCAATTCACTCACCCTGATCGGCGTCCCGTGGTTCGCGCTCGACACCACGGGAAGCCCCGGCAAAGCGGGGTTCGTCGCCTTCTGCGCGGCCCTCCCCGTCCTCCTCTCCACGCTCGCCGGCGGCCCGGTCATCGACCGCCTGGGGCGGCGCCGGGTCAGCATCGCCTCCGACCTGATCTGCGGCCTCGCGCTCGCCACGATCCCGCTGCTGCACCACCTCGGCGTCCTGGAGTTCTGGATGCTGTGCGCGCTGATGGCGGTCAACGGCCTGTGCCACGCGCCCGGCGAGATGGCCCGGCACGTCCTCGTCCCCGACCTCGCGAAGCGCGCCGGGACCGCACTCCCCCGGGCCGCGAGCCTGTACGACGCCGTGGCGCGCGGTGCGCGGATGACGGGCGCCGCGATCGCCGGACTGCTCGTCGCGTTCCTGGGCGCCGACACCGTCCTGCTCCTCGACGCGGCCACCTTCTGTCTCTCCGCGCTGCTGGTCACCGCGGGCCTGCGCGGGGTGCCCTCGGCGGAGCCGATGCGCGACGGACCCCGGCTCTCCCCCGCCCGCTACCGGGCCGACCTGCGCGAGGGGTACGCCTACCTGTTCAGGTCCCGGCTCCTCCTCGGCATCATGGTCATGGTGATGGTCACCAACGGCCTGAGCCAGAGCTGGAGTTCCGTCCTCCTGCCGGTCCACGCCCGGGAGGAGCTGAGCGGGCCGGCCGCCCAGGGCCTGCTGGTCGCGGTCTTCGGCGGCTGCGCGCTCGCCGGGGCGCTGCTGTACGGGGCGGTCGGGGCGCGGTTCCCGCGCCGGGCCGTGTTCGCGGCGGGGTTCCTCGTCGGCGGCGCCCCGCCCTATGTGGTGGCCGCGATGACCGACACCACGGCACCGCTGCTCGTGACGATGGCGGCGGCGGGATTCGGCGTCGGCGTCCTCAACCCGATCCTGACGACGGTCATGTACGAGCAGGTCCCGGAGGCGCTGCGCAGCCGGGTCGTGGGCGCGAGTACGGCCGGGGTGCTGCTCACGACCCCGCTCGGGGGTCTGGCGGCCGGCTTCCTGGTCGAGCGGGTGGGCTTGACGTCGACGCTGCTCGGCATCGGCGCGCTCTACTTCCTCACGACGCTCGCCCCGATGGTGTTCCCGGCCTGGCGGGGGATGGACGTCCAGCCTTCGGGGTCCATACCCGGCGGCGGCGCTCCGACCGCCGACGAGCCGACCGGCTCCAGACCGACGGGCTCCGGACCGACCGGCTCGGGACCGACCGGCTCGGGACCGACCGGCTCCGGACCCGTCAGCAGCTCGGGACCTTCGACTCCTGTCCCTGTTCCAGGGCCCGGAGGGACGCCACGGCGTCGCTGAGCGCGGTGACGGGGACGAGCCGCAGGCCCTTCGGCTGCTCGGCCTGGGCGTCGGAGCACTCCGCCTTCGGCACGAGGAAGACGGTGGCCCCGTCCCGCGCGGCGGCCTGGGTCTTGAGGGACACGCCGCCGACGGCGCCGACCGTACCGTCGGCCTCGATCGTTCCCGTACCGGCGACGATCCGGCCGCCGGTGAGATCGCCGCCGTCCCCGTCGCCGTCGAGCTTGTCGACGATGCCGAGGGAGAAGAGCAGCCCGGCGCTGGGCCCGCCGATGTCGGCGAGGTGCAGGGTCACCTTCACCTCCTCGGGGTTCAGCTTGAGGTAGTCGAGCGCGGCGAGGGTCGCCGAGTCCTGGGACTGCTTCATCTGGCCGAGGTTGTGCTTCTCGATCTCGGCGTCGGACTTCCCCGACGGGTAGACGGAGTCGTGCGGCAGGACGGCCCGGTCCGTGCGGAACCAGGCGTCGGCCACGTCCCCGAGGTCGACCTCGGTGGACGGCCCGGTCGCGACGATGGTCGTCATCCTCAGCTGCCCCTCGGTCGGCCGGACCGGGGCGCCGGTGATGGTGATGACCTCACGCCCCTTGTCCTTGCCGAGCACGTCGGCGGTCGTGCCGGGCTGCGCGATCGCGTACGGCAGCGGCGCGAGCCCGACGACGGCGAAGAGCGCGGCGACGGGCAGGGCGCAGAGCGCGAGGGCGCGGGGACGAGAAAGGCTGGAGAGCACGCCCCCAATCTACTGGGACGCGCCCCTCCCCCGGGCCGGGGGCGCGGGCGCCGGCAGCCGGCGGGCGAAGAAGGACCGCATCCCGCGCCGCAGGGTGTCGACCGCCGTCGCCGGGTCGGCGGTCCCGATGAGCGCGGCCCTCGCCTCCGCGGTGACGAGCCCGGCGGCCTGGAGCTGGGGGACGAGGAAGGCGTGGTCGGCGAACACCCAGTGGTCGCTGCCGGTCAGGAGAACACGCCGGGCACGCAGCCGCTCCCAGGAGCGTTCGAGGCGCTCGGCGCCGTCGAAGCCGTCCGTGCGGACCATGAGGAGGGGCCGGTCGAAGCCGTTCAGCGGGTCCAGGTCGAGGTAGCCCTCCAGGTTCGCTCCGGCGGCGAGCCGGTCGTCGGCGGCCAGCGCGTGCACGGCGGCGGTGCCGCCCGCCGAGTGCCCGTAGACACCGATCCGGCGGAGGTCCATGACGGGGGCGAGAGGCAGGCTGCCGAGCCGGTCGAGGACGAAGCGGATGTCCGCGACCCGGGTGTCGATCATGGTGCGGAAGGTCACCGGGTCCGGGTCCCCGCGCAGGACGGTGACGCGCACGCCGCCCGGGAGCTCCACCTGGCTCGCGTCGCCGGGGTGGTCGATCAGGACGACGATCCGGCCGTGGCTCGCCAGGTCCTCGGCGAGGGTCGTGCCGAGGGTGCGGGAGTCGCCGCCGCCGGGGCTGTACAGGAGCACCGCGCGGCGCCCCGGGAGGGCGGGCGCGTCGATGTGCCCGTGGGTGAGGGTCGCGCCCCAGTCGACGGTGCCCGCGGCCGGAAGCCCGGGGCGGACCAAGGGGGCGAGCTCGGCAAAGTACTGGGCCTCGACCGGAGTGAGCTGTGGGGCGCGCGGGCCGCCGCGGACGGTGCGGGCCGGGTACAGGACGGTGATCTTCACCTCCCGTACGCCGGTCCCGGGCACCCAGGGGTCGTCGCGGGAGGTGTCGGTCAGGACGAAGGTGCGCAGGCCCACGGGGTGGGGGCCGTTCGGCGCGGGCAGACGGAGGACGGCCGGCTCGCCGGCTCGCGCGGCGGGCCGGGCGGTCGCGCGGGCGGCGGCGGGGCCGAGCAGGGTGGCGGCGGCCGCGAGGAGGGCGCCCTTGGCGACGGTGCGGCGGCCGGGTGCGGAGTGCGCGGAGTACTGGGTCATGCACGGCATCCTTGGGTGGGGCGGGGCCGCGCGCGAAGGTTCAGGCCAGGCCCGAAAGGCTGGCGGACGGCGAGGAGTTCGGACAGGTGCTGCGTATCCACTTCACCGCGGACGACCTCGCCGGGGTGCGGTTCGCGCCCCGGCCGTCGCCGGTGCCCGAGCTGCACGCGGCCCTCATGATGCTGGGCGCACCGCACGAGGAGCTGCTCTTCGGGCGCTGGCGGGGCAGGCTGTCGCGCGCCCTGCCGAGGGTGGCCGAGCCGCTCGCGGACCTGGTGCCGGGCGGGGTCGCCCCGTACTTCCTCGACGTCCTCGGCGGGACGCGGGCGGAGGGCTTCGCGCTGATCCGCGCGAGCCGCCCGGAGTTCGTCCGGTCCGAGCTGGAGCGGGTGTACGCGGGCGGGGGCCCGGTGCCGCCGTGGATCCACGGCCTGCACGGCGGGGACGCCGGGGCGTGGCGCGTGCTGGACCGCGCGCAGGCGGCGGCGTACGAGTCGGTCCTGGCCCCGGTGTGGCCGCTGGTCCAGGAGCTGCACCGGGCGGAGTTCACCCGGCACGCGCTGACGGTCGCGGAGCAGGGCCTCGGCGCCGCCCTGGCGGCCTCGGCCCCGGGGTCACGGCTGCGGGAGGGGGTGTGGGAGTGGCCCGGCATCCCGGGCGGCCGGGACGTGCGGCTCGACGGCCGGGGGCTCGTGCTGCTGCCGACCTTCCACTGGCGGGGCGGGCCGCTCGTGCAGGACCTGCCGGGGCGTCCCGTGGTCCTGGCCTACCCGGCGGGCCGGGGGCTGCCGCTCGCCCCGGACGGCGGCGGCACACCCGAGGAGGCCCTCACAGGGGTCCTCGGCAGGACCCGGACCGAGCTGCTCCATGCCCTGGACGAGGCCAGGACGACGACGGGCCTGGCCCGCCGCCTCGGCGTCAGCAACGCGACGGCCTCGGCACACGCCCAGGCCCTCCGCGCCGCCGGCCTGATCACGACGACCAGGACGGGCAGGTCGGTCCACCACGAGCGGACCCCGCTGGGCGCGCTGCTCCTGGCCCCGGCTGCCGCCACCCGTCGCGCGCCTTAGCGCAGCGCGTCGGCGACCTCGCGGGCCGCGTCCACGACGCGGGGGCCGACGCGCTCGGGGACCGCGTCCGCGAGCATCACGACGCCGACACTGCCCTCGACGCCCGTGACGCCGACGAGCGGCGCGGCTGCCCCGCTCGCACCGGCCTCCAGCTCACCGTGGGTCAGGGTGAAGCCGGGTTCGATCAGGGAGCCCTGGCGGGCTGCGAGGATCGCGCGGCCGGCCGCGCCCCGGTCGAGCGGGTGGCGGAAGCCGGCCCGGTAGGCGACGTGGTAGTCGGTCCAGGTCGGTTCGACGACCGCGACGGCGAGCGCCTCCGCCCCGTCGACGAGCGTCAGGTGGGCCGTGGCGCCTATGTCCTCGGCGAGCGAGCGCAGCGCGGGCAGGGCGGCCTCGCGCACCAGGGGGTGCACCTGGCGGCCGAGCCGGAGCACGCCGAGGCCGACGCGGGCGCGGCCGCCCAGGTCGCGGCGGACGAGGGCGTGCTGTTCGAGCGTGGCCAACAGACGGTAGACCACCGTCCGGTTGACACCGAGTTTGTTGGACAACTCGGTGACCGTCAGGCCGTGGTCGGTGTCGGCGAGCAGTTTGAGGACTCTGAGTCCCCGGTCGAGCGTCTGGGAGGTTTCCGCGGTCACGACGCCCTCTCCTTCGGAGTGAGTGGCGGCGGGCTCTCACGGGATTGCGACGCCGGTCCCGTCGGCGACGCACGTCAGAGGCCGCCGGCAGGAAGGGGTACACCGGCTGCGCTCCGCGGCGGCGCTGCCACGGGGCGATTGCTTTTGAGCCGGGACAGTAGCGACCCGCTCCGCTCAGCGGAAGACCTCGTCCAGAATCCGGGCGCCGGGGACCGGATAGAGACGGTTCGGGACCTTCGTCGGTCGGACGAAGGACTTTGGCTGACAAGATCGGCTTTGTCGTGCCTCTAGCGTGGAGGGTGCCCGGAGGCCGACCGTGGGGGCCTGCCTCCGGACCGTGTCCCGTCTCGGCGGGATGCGTGAGGCCCGTACGCGCAGACTCGTACGGGCCTCACTGACATCTCCGGGACATCTCCGGGAGGGTGCTCACCGCATGCGGGTGGCCCACTCCTGGACCTTCTTGATCCGCTCGCGGATCTGGCCGGCGGTGGCCTCGGCGCTCGGCGGCCCGCCGCACACCCGCCGCAGCTCGGTGTGGATCACACCGTGGGGCTTGCCGGTCTGGTGGACGTACGCGCCGACCATCGTGTTGAGCGACTTGCGCAGTTCCAGGAGCTCCTTGTGGGAAACGACAGGGCGCCGCTCGGCGGGAAGCTCCAGCAGGTCGGCCTCGTCGTCCGGCTTCTTGCGGCTGTGCGCGATCTGCCGGGCCTGGCGCTTCTGCAGGAGCAGCTGGACCTGGTCGGGTTCGAGGAGGCCGGGGATGCCGAGGTAGTCCTGCTCCTCCGCGCTGCCGGGGTGGGCCTGCATGCCGAACTCGGCGCTGTTGTAGAGGACGCGGTCGAAGACGGCGTCGGACTCCAGCGCTTCGAACGGCAGCATGTCCTGCTCGCCGGTGTCCTCGTCCTGCTGGCGCTCGGCCTCGGCGAGCTCCTTCTCGGACTCGGCGTACGGGTCTTCCTCGCCGTGCTTCTTGGGCTTGTCGAGGACGTGGTCGCGCTCGACCTCCATCTCGTTGGCGAAGCCGAGGAGGCTGGGGATCGTCGGAAGGAACACGGAGGCGGTTTCGCCGCGCCTGCGTGAACGCACGAAACGGCCGACGGCCTGCGCGAAGAAGAGCGGCGTCGAGATGGTCGTCGCGTACACGCCGACCGAGAGGCGCGGGACGTCGACGCCCTCGGACACCATGCGGACGGCGACCATCCAGCGGTCGGTGTTCTCGCTGAACTCGTCGATGCGGTTCGAGGCGCCGGTGTCGTCGGAGAGGACGACGGTGGCCTTGGT
Organism: Streptomyces sp. NBC_01255; assembly: GCF_036226445.1. Classification (NCBI taxonomy): domain Bacteria; kingdom Bacillati; phylum Actinomycetota; class Actinomycetes; order Kitasatosporales; family Streptomycetaceae; genus Streptomyces; species Streptomyces sp. NBC_01255. Next base: position 5,421,922 of record NZ_CP108474.1, on the reverse strand, counting down.
GCCGGTGATCTCGCGGATGAGCTTGGCGTACGAGCGGGCCGAGTCCTGGTCGGAGGCGATGACGAGCCCGCCCGCGTCGGGGATGGACTTCCGGACCTCGGTGAGCCGCTGGTCGGCGGCCCGGAGCACGTTCGGCATCCAGTCGCCCTTGGCGTCGAGCGCGGTCCGCCAGGCCTGCGAGACGGCGTCCTTGGTCATCGGCTCGCCCAGGCGGGCGGCGATCTCGTCGCCGGCCTTGGTACGCCAGCGCATGTTGCCGCTGTAGGAGAGGAAGATGACGGGCCGGACGACGCCGTCGCCGAGGGCGTTGCCGTAGCCGTAGGTGTAGTCCGCCGAGGACCTGCGGATCCCGTCGTTCCCCTCCTCGTACGTGACGAAGGGGATGGGGTTGGTGTCGGAACGGAACGGGGTGCCGGTGAGGGCGAGTCGCCGCGTGGCGGGCTCGAAGGCCTCCAGACAGGCCTCGCCCCAGGACTTGGAGTCTCCGGCGTGGTGGATCTCGTCGAGGATGACGAGGGTCTTGCGCTGTTCGCAGCGGTTGCGGTGGAGCATGGGCCGGACTCCGACGCCGGCGTAGGTGATGGCGACCCCGTCGTACTCCTTGCTGAGCGGCCCGGCGCTGTAGTCCGGGTCCAGCTTGATCCCTATCCGCGCG